>CAZWUR010000004.1:17081-111942 GCA_964637205.1 uncultured Rubrivivax sp. | reverse complement strand
CACGACGGCGACCTGCTGTGCGACGGCGGCACCTTCAACAACTTCCCGGTCGACGTGATGCGCGGCATGCGCGGCGTCGGCCGGGTGATCGGCGTCGACCTGAGCGTGCGCAAGCCGCGGCGCGTCGAGCACGACGAGGTGCCCGGGACCTGGGCCCTGCTGCGCGATCGCCTGCGCCCGCGCAAACAACGTCGCTACAGGTTCCCGTCGCTGATGTCGTATCTGATGAACGTCACCATCCTGTACAGCGCGTCGCGCCAGCGCAGCGCGAGGAAGTTGACCGACCTGTATTTCAACCCCCCGCTCGAACGTGTGGGCCTGCTGCAGTGGGAGAAGTTCGACAGCATCGTGCGTCAGGGTCATGAACACGGGATGGCGGTGCTGCAGGCGCAGTCCGCCGCGGCCCTGGCGGCCTGGCGCGCCCGGGCGGCCTGAATCCAGCGCGCCGGTCGAGACAGCATGCACGACGTCGACCCGCTGCAAAAGGCCATCCGGGCGCTCGAGGGGCAGCGCGCCTTGCTCGGCGACGCGGTGGTCAACACCGCTCTGGCGCCGCTGCGCGAACGGCTGGCGCAACTCGAATCGGCGCCGCCACATTCCGGCGAACAAGTGCTCAAGCAGGTCAGCGTGCTCTTCCTCGACGTCGTCGGCTCGACCACCCTGGCCCAGCAACTCGACCCGGAGGAAGTCTGCGACGTGATGGACGGCTGCCTGCGGCGCTGCACGGAGGTCGTTCTGGGCCATGGCGGCAAGGTGCTGCAGTACGCGGGCGACAGCCTGCTGGCCGCCTTCGGCGCCGAGACCGCACGCGAGGATGACGCCGAGCGGGCGGTGCGCGCCGGTCTGGCCCTGCTGGCCCTGGGGCGCCGCGTCGGCGACGAGGTCCGCGCCCGGCACGACCACGCCGGCTTCGATGTGCGCGTGGGCGTGCACACCGGCAGCGTGCTCCTGGGCGGCGGTGTCGACGAAGGCGGCACGATCCGCGGCATCGCGGTCAACATCGCCGCACGCATGGAACAGACGGCGCCGGCCGGCGCGCTGCGCATCAGCCACGACAGCTATGCCCTGGTGCGGGGCATCTTCGACGTTCAGGCCCAGGCACCGCTGCCGATCAAGGGCGTGGATGCGCCGGTGGCGAGCTACCTGGTGCAGCGCGCCAAGCCGCGCGCCTTTCATCTGGGCACGCGCGGCATCGAGCAGACACCGACACCGCTGACCGGGCGCGATGGCGAACTGGCCCGGCTGACCACGGCCCTGGAGCAGGTGATCGCCAGCCGACGGCCGCAGTCCTGGTTGCTGGTGGCGCAGGCCGGGCTGGGCAAGAGCCGGCTGCTGCGCGAACTTCTGCACCACGCCGAGCTGCTGCCGCAAGCGTGCTGGCTGCTGCTCGGGCGCTGCCATCCCAGCAGCGAACTCGAGCCCTACGGCCTGCTGCGCGCGATGCTGACCTGGCGCCTGGACATCGCCGACAGCGACAGCGCCGAACTCGCCCGTCGCAAGCTGGTTGACGGTCTGCTGCCCTGGCTGACGGCGGCAGGCTCCGGCAGTGACGAGGCACGCGTCGACGCCTTGTGCCTGGGCCACCTGATCGGCTTTGATTTCGCGGCTGACCCGCTGCTGGCCGAGGTTCTGGCCCAGCCGCGGCGGCTGCGCGAACGCGGGCTGGCCGCCGTCACCCAGGCCCTGCAGGGTCTCGCCGGCGCGCAGGGGTCACCGATCGTGATGCTGCTCGAAGACCTGCACTGGGCTGACGACGCCTCGCTCGACTGGCTGCAGGGCCTGCTGCAGTCAGCGCCCGACCTGCCCTTGCTGCTCGTGATGTCGGCCCGCCCTTCCCTGTTCGAGCGACGCGCGGACTGGGCCACGCCGCCCACGCCGTGTCACTTGATGATGCTCTCGCCACTGCCGCACGAACAGCGCAACGCGCTGACGGCCACGCTGCTGCGGCGCCTGCCGAACCCGCCGGCCGCGCTGCTCGAACTGATCGACCACCATGCCGAAGGCAACCCCTTCTATGCCGAGGAACTGGTGAAGATGCTGCTCGACCAGGGTGTTCTCGTCGAAGACGAGCGTGCCCCCGGGAGCTGGCGGCTGCACCAGGCGCAACTGCGCCCCGACCGGGTGCCGGGCACCCTGACCGGCGTATTGCAGGCACGCCTGGACGCGCTGGCCGCCGACGAACGCCACGCCTTGCAGATGGCCAGCGTGATCGGCCCGGTGTTCTGGGACGATGCCCTGGCCTCGCTGGCGCCGACGGCGCGCGCGGCCATCGACCCGCTGCAGCGCAAGGCCATGGTTCTGCAGCGGCCGCAAAGCCGCTTCGAGGACACCGCCGAGCGCAGCTTCCATCACCACCTGCTGCACCAGGTGACCTACGGCACGGTGCTGAAGGCGGCCCGCCAGGAAGGCCACGCACGCGCCGCCGCGTGGTTGCAGGCGCGTGCCGGCGACCGCTCGGACGAGATCCTGGCCATCACCGCCGAGCATTTCGAACGTGCCGGCGACCCGGCGCAGGCTTTCAACTGGTACGCGCGGGCCTCCGAGCAGGCACGCGAACGTGATGCCTTGCTGACCGCATTGACCTATTGCGAGCGCGCCCTGGCGCAGCCTACACACGACAACCCGCGCGAGCGCATCGAGGTCATCATCCGCCAGGTGGATTCGTGCGATGCCTTGGGCCGCTATGCCGAAATGGGACGGCTTCTTGACCAGGCGCTGCAGGAGATCGAGCGGATCGGAGCCAACGACCTGCGCCTCAAGGCCATCTCGTCCAAGATGCTGCTGGCCGACCGCATTGGCGACGTGGAAGGCGGCTGGGCCCTGGCCCTGGACCTGGCGACGGCGGCCGAGGTGGCCGACAGCCCCGGCCAGGCCGCGCTGGCCTGGGGCAACCTGGCCTGGATCAGCAAGACCCGTGGCCAGTTCGAGCTGGCGCGCGAGCAGGTGGCGCGCGCCATGGTCTGGGCGCGCGAGGGCGCTCGACGCCATCCGACCGCCAAGAACCCGGTGCTGTACGAAGTCCAGCTGCTCCAGGTCGAGGCCTCCATCCACGATGACGCCTTCGATGACGACCGCTGCGAACAGGCTCTGCGGGCGTCGCTGGAAAGAGCCCAAGCCCTGGCATCCGACGCCCGCGCGCGCGCCAATGCACATCTGCACCTGGGCATCCTGGCACTGCGCCGGGTCGACCCCGTCGCCGCCGACGCGCACCTGAGAACGGCCGAGCAGATCACGGCAGCGATACCGGTGCCCAGGACCCTGCACGCCTGCCGACGCGAAATGGCCAATCTGCAGCTGATGCAGGCCGACGCGCCCGCTGCCGCTGCGCTGGCCGCCGCAGCGGCCGCCAGCTTCGAAGCGCTGGGCGCGCAGATCGACACGGCGCACTGCTGGCTGGTGGCGGCGCAGGCCCACCGACAGCTTGGCCATGCGGGCGACGCCGCCGAGGCCTGTCGCAGGGCCGTCATGGGTTTCGAGGCCGGTGGGGGTGCCGAGGGTGCGAACGGCGCACGCTGCGCCCGGCTGCTGCTGGCGGCCAGTCTGCAGTCCCTGGGCAACGGGTCCGAAGCCCTGACCCTGGTGCATGCACAGCTCGATGCCGAAACAGCGGCCGACGCACCGGCCTTGAACCCGCAGACGCTGGCCGCCCGCATGGCCGCCTGGTCGGTGCTGGTCGCGCACGCTGATCCGCGCGCTCCGGACATGCTCGAAAAGGCCTGGTCCGGACTGCAGCGCCACCTGCAGCGCAGGGCCGACCCCTTGCTGCGGGCCCGCATGCGCGACGACGTGCCCTTGCACCGCGAGATCGCAGCCGCCTGGCAGACCTGGTCCACGGGAAAGCCTCGACCATGAACGACAGCAAGCGCCCCGCGGGTGCACTGTCCCGCCTGGCCCGGGGCCTGCGCCAGCGCTTCGGCGGCGGCGAGCACATGTCCACCGACGCGACGCCGGTGCACCCACGGCTGCAGGCGCATGCACACAAGCTGTGCAGCGCCGCCGAGGCGATCGAGCGGATCCGCCGCGGCGAGCATGTCTTCGTCGGCAGTGCCTGCGCGACACCACGCAGCCTGGTCGCGGCGCTGGAGGCACGCCCTGCGCCGATGGCCGACGTCGAGCTGGTGCATTTCCTGACCGACCACGCCGTCCCGCACGATGCGCAGGGCCGAGCCAGCACGCGCTACCGGCACCGTTGCTTCTTCGTCGGCAGCGACATGCGCGCCGCGGTGCGCCAGAGCCTGGCCGACTACGTCCCGGTGTCGCTGGCGCAGGTGCCCCACCTGATCCACATCGGCCGCATCCCGATCGACGTCGCGCTGATCCAGGTCTCGCTGCCCGATGCCTTCGGCTACGTCAGCCTGGGGGTCTCGGTCGACATCATCCCGGCCGCCATGGCCAAGGCACGGCTGGTGATCGCCGAGCTCAACCCGGCCATGCCGAACACGGTCGGCGATACGCATCTGCACCTGGATGCCATCCACCACCTGGTGCCGGTCGACACCCCGGTCATCGAATACCGGCATCCTGCCGTGCCGGGCCCGGTGATCGAACAGATCGCGCGCTACATCAGCGGCATCATCGACGATGGCTCGACGCTGCAGATCGGCATGGGCCGGGTCACGAACGAGGCGCTCAAGCTGCTCGGTGACCGGCGCGACCTGGGCATCCACTCCGACGTCATCACCGACGCCATCATCCCCTTGCTGGACAGTGGCAGCCTCACCGGGCGACGCAAGACGCACCGGCGCGGACAGATCGTCGCCAGCCTGGCGATGGGCTCGCGCAAGCTCTACGACCTGATCGACGGCAATCCACGTTTCAATTTCCAGCCCATCGACGAAGTCTGCCGGCCCGAGGTGCTGGCCGCCCAGCACAAGCTGGTGTCGGTGACGCAGGCCTTCGCGGTCGACCTCAGCGGGCAGGTCTGCGCCGACCAGCTTGACGGCGACCACTACAGCGGCCTGGCCGCACAGGTCGAATTCCTGCGCGCGGCGGCCGCCTCGCCCGGCGGCAAGGCCATCATCTGCCTGGCCTCGACGGATTCGAGCGGCAAGGTCTCCGCCATCCGCACGGCACTCCAGCCCGGCGAAGGCGCGACCATCGCGCGCAGCGACGTGCATTTCGTGATCACCGAGTACGGCATCGCCTATCTGTTCGGCAAGTCGATGCGCGAACGCGCCATCGCCTTGATCGAAGTGGCACATCCGGACTTTCGCGGCGCGCTGTTCGAGCAGGCCAAGGCGACCGGCGTGCTGCCGCCCGATCAGCTGCTCAAGCATATGCAGGCCTACGCGGTCGAGGACGAAAGAACGCTGACGCTCAAGGACCAGCGCAGCGTGCTGATGCGGCCGGCCGGCCCGATCGATGCCGAGGGCGTGCGCACCCTGTTCCACCGCATGGACGAGCGCGACATCTACACGCGCTTCTTCCGCAAGCTGCGCGGGCTGTCGAACCAGGACGTGCAGCGCCTGTGCAACCTGAACCACGAGACCGAAGTTGCCTTCGTCGCCGTGGTCGGCGATCGTGAACACCCGCAGGTGGTGGCGCACGGCTGCTACTTCGTCGACCCCAGCACCAACCTGGGCGAGACCGCCTTCATGATCCACCCGGACTGGCAGGGCCAGGGGCTGGGCAGAACCCTGCAGCAGCACATGGCCGAACATGCCGCCAGCCGCGGCGTGCGCGGTTTCGTGGCCGACGTCCTGGCCACCAATGCCGCCATGATCCGACTCGCCCAGCGCGCTTCGTCCCGGGTCAGTACCGAGTCCGAGAGTGGCTCGGTCCGCGTGACGGCCTTGTTCTGACCGCAAGGCCGGGCCGCGGGTCTCGCCGACGGCCCAGGCTGCCCAAAACCCTTGCACAGGGGCCATGTGTCTGCAACCGGACAGACGGAGCGCAGGGTTGGGGTCAAGCTGCTCCAGGCGATGCAAGGCCTTGAACGTGTCAGGTGTGAAGCTGGCGGCATGGCCTTGATGGACCTGGAGGCTTGCCATGAGCGATTCGAACCCCGAGTTGGTCGGTCCCGACCTCGGCCAGGGTGTGCCCGCGTCGGCACTCACCGATGCGGTGCCCCTGCTGGGCCACGCCCAGGGTGAGCCGGTGATCGTCGTGCGCCGCGGCGAAGCGCTGTTCGCCGTCGGCGCGGTCTGCACGCACTATGGCGGCCCGCTGGCCGAAGGGCTGGTGGTCGGCGACACGGTGCGCTGCCCCTGGCATCACGCGGCCTTCAGCCTGCGCACCGGCGAGGCGGTGCGCGCACCGGGGCTGGACGCGGTGTCGTGTCGGCAGGTCGCGCTGCGCGACGGCAGGGTCGTCGTCGGCGACAGGATCGAGCCCGTCGTGACGCCGCCCGCCCGCCCGCCGGGCGCGGCCGATCTGCCCAAGTCCATCGTCATCATCGGTGGCGGCGCGGCGGGCAATGCCGCGGCCGAGATGCTGCGCCGCGAACAGTTCGACGGCACCATCACGGTGCTCAGCGCGGACGACGCCCTGCCCTGTGACCGCCCCAATCTGTCGAAGAACTACCTCGCCGGCACGGCGCCCGAAGAATGGATCGCGCTGCGCTCGGCCGAGTTCTACCGCGAGCAGGGCATCGACCTCAGATTGAACGCGCGTGTCGCCGCCATTCACACCGCGAAGCGCGAAGTGCAGCTCGCGGACGGCAGCCGCCACGCCTGGGACGCGCTGTTGCTGGCCACCGGCGCCGAGCCGATCAGGCTCGACGTCCCGGGTGCGCAGCAGCCGCATGTGCACCTGCTGCGCAGCTGGGCCGACAGCCGTGCGCTCATCGCGACGGCGACGAAGGCGAAGAAGGCCGTGGTCATCGGGGCCAGCTTCATCGGTCTTGAAGTGGCCTCCTCGCTGCGCGCGCGCCATATCGACGTGCAGGTGGTCGGACGCGAAACCGTGCTCATGGAGCGCGTGCTGGGCGCCGGAGTCGGCGCCTTCCTGCGCCAGCTGCATGAAGAGCACGGCGTTCGCTTCCACCTCGGCACGACGGTGGCGTCGATCGGCGAACACACGCTGACGCTGGCCGGCGGCGAGGTGCTCGACGCCGACCTGGTGGTCGTCGGCATCGGCGTGCGCCCGGCCCTGGACCTGGCCGAGCAGGCCGGGCTGGCCATCGACCGCGGCGTCGCCGTCGACCGCTACCTCGCCACGAGTGCGGCCGGCATCTACGCCGCCGGCGACATCGCGCGCTGGCCGGATCGCCTGAGCGGCGAGCCGATCCGCGTCGAACACTGGGTCGTCGCCGGGCGCCAGGGCCAGGTCGCCGCGCGCAACATGCTCGGCCGACGCGAGCCCTTCGACATGGTGCCGTTTTTCTGGACCGAGCAGTACGACTTCGGTCTGGCCTATGTCGGCCATGCCGAGCGCTTCGACCGCGTTGACATCGACGGTTCCCTGGCGGCACGCGACTGCAAGCTCAGCTACAGCCGCGACGGCAAGCGACTGGCCGTCGCCGTGGTCCGGCGCGACCTCGAGGGATTGCGCTGCGAAGTCGAATTCGAGCGCGAACTCGCCGCCAGCGCCTGACCCGCCTGAACCGCCGGTCACAACCCCAGGAGCCCAGCATGCACCCGCCTATGTACCCCGAAGCATCGATCGAGCTGAATCGCCAGCGCAAGGCGCTGGCACCGGCCGCGGCCACCGCCTTCAAGGTCTTCAGCGACAGCGTTTTTGCGGATGGCGCCTTGTCCGCCAAGACCAAGGACCTGATCGCCATCGCGGTGGCCCACGTCACGCAATGCCCGTATTGCATCCGCGGCCACACCGCCAGCGCCTTGCGCAAGGGCGCGACGCAGGAGGAGGTGATGGAAGCGATCTGGGTCGCCGCCGAGATGCGCGCCGGCGCCGCCTACGCACACTCGAACCTGGCGCTCGACACGATGAACCAGGTGGCGGCCAAGGCGGCCGGCCGCGAGGCCTGAACCATGCGCGGGCGCATCGCGGCCACCCATCTCAGGCTGAAGCGTGCCTACGAGCCGGCCGAGGCCGAGGACGGCACAAGGGTGCTGATCGATCGGCTGTGGCCGCGCGGTGTCAGCAAGGACCAGGCGGCGATCGATCTGTGGCTGAAGGACCTGGCGCCGAGCACCGCGCTGAGAACCTGGTTCGGTCACGACCCGGCGCGCTGGGCGGAATTCCAGCGCCTCTACACCGAGGAGTTGCAGCAGCACCCCGAGCCTTTCGAACAGTTGCACGATCTGGCGTGCAAGGGGCGCGTCACGCTCGTCTACGCGGCCCGCGACGAAGCGCACAACGACGCCGTCGTCCTGCACCGCCTGCTGCTGGCGGGAGGCAAGTCTACATAGCGCCTTGATCCGCTTCTGCGCGCCTGCGTGTCCCCGGACGATGCAGTGGGATTGCGTGTCCCTGGCGACCGCAACCGGACGCGATGACTAGACTCCCAGGGTCGGCGGCAGGTTGGCGATGCCGGCTGGGCATGCCGTGCAGCCACGCCAGTCCCCCGCCGCGCACCGGGAGGAAGCCGCATGCCTGTCTCGCCCTGCCCACCCCGCAACGCCCTGTTGGCGGCGCTTCCGGACGACGTCATGGAGCGCCTGAGCGCGAAACTCCAGCGTGTGCAGATGCCGGCCGCCAGCGTCCTGTTCGAGCCCGGTGTGCCGATGCGCGGGGTCTACTTCCCCGAGACTGCGGTGGTCGCCATGAGTTTCGTGATGGAGAACGGTGGCTCGGCCGAAGTCGCCTTGATCGGGCGCGAAGGCATGGTCGGGGTGCGGCTCCTGCTCGGCGACACAACTTTGAACGTCCGCGCCAGCGTGCAAAGTGCAGGCTCGGGCCTGCGCCTGCCCGCCGAGTGCCTGCTCGACGAAGTGGGCCGCGGCGGAGCCCTGATGCAGACCCTGTTGCACTACACCTCGGCCTACATCGGACAGATCGTGCAGACGGCGGCCTGCAATCGCCACGGCAGCGTCGAACAACGCCTGTGCCGCTGGCTGTTGCTGAATCTGGACCGGGTGTCGAGCAGCGAGTTGACGATGACCCACGAAACGATTGCCGATGCGCTCGGCGTGAAACGCGAAGGCATCACCGAGGCCGCCGGCAGACTGCGGCGTCTGGGCGCGATCCAGTACCAGCGTGGTCACATCGACGTTCTGGATCGTGCGATCCTCGAAAGCCGGACGGGCGAGTTCTATCGGCCCGGCCCGCGCAAGACCGCCCGAGGGGTCGTCGGCGTGCATTGAACGACTTCATCGAGGGCCCGAAACCTGCAGCGCCCGCGTCAGCTCAGCGTTGCAGCGGTTGTGCCGCCCGGTGCAATTGCTCCTGCGCCTGCGCGCTGATCTGCGCGACCAGGGTGGAAGCACTTTCGATGCCGTGGATCAGACCTGCCGCTTCGCCGGCCCAGACCAGCGCGGTGTCGAAATCCGCATCGTGCGCCGCCGCGGCATAGGCCGCCCTGGCGGGTCCGAGCTGCTCGCCCAGCATCTGCTCGCCCCCGTGCCATTGCCGCATGAAATCATTGCGCAATGCACGACCGGTGTAGGGCGCGGGCCAGGCATAGCCGCGCACGATGTCGAACACGCGCGTGCGCCCGGTCTGACCGCCATGCGCCTGGACGATGCGTTGTTTGGCCCGCGGATGCACCAGCGCCTCGGCGCTTGCACAGAAGCGGGTCCCGATCAGCGCGCCCTGGGCGCCCAGCATCAGGGCCGCGGCCAGGCCGCGCCCGTCGGCGATGCCGCCGGCCGCAACAACCGGTATCGGCGCCACGGCGTCGACCACCGCGGGCACCAGGGGCAGTGTCGCCAGGGTTCCACCGTGACCGCCGGCCTCGGTCCCCTGCGCGACGATGAGATCGGCGCCCGCCTCGCACGCCAGGCGCGCACCCTCGAGGTCCTGCACCTGGCAGATCAAGCTGCATCCGGCGGCGCGGATCGCAGCACCGTAGTAGCGCGGGTCACCGAAGGAGAGCATGACCGCGTGCGGCCGGTAGCTCAGCGCGAGCGCGACCAGTTCCGGCTCGCACGACCAGGTGATCAGGCCGACGCCCCAGGGTGCGCTGGTCCGGTCCCGCAGGCAGGTCAGCTCGGCATGCAGCCAGGCCGGGTCGCCGTAGCCGCCGCCAACCATCCCGAGGCCGCCGGCGTTGCACACGGCAGCGGCAAGCCGTCCACCCGAGACGCCGCCCATCGGCGCCAGCACGATCGGGTGCTGCAGGCCGAACATCTCGGTCAGCGCCGTGGTGATCATGGGTATGCGCCTGCAATGTGTCCGATCGATCGCCGCGTGGACCGGCCCGGATGGATGACCCCTGCGGTGATGGGGCTGGCCATCGCAATGCCTTGGCGCGCCGTTTCGACAGATCGGTTCATGAATCGCCTTGGTCGAATGACCGCATCCGGCATGTGGGCCGGCAGGAGGCCATCGACAGCCCCGGGAAACCTTGAACGGCAGACTGCGCCAGCCCGATCGGCTTGTCTGTACCCCGCCGTACGGATGCGATGCGGTGCCACGGTCCTGCGTTCACGACCTGGGGCGGTCGGTCACGGCCGAGCACGGCTCGATCCGGCTGCAAACCTACAATCGCGGGATGCCTGGCCCCCACCCCATTGCGCGAGCACCGACGCACCCTGCTCGCCCTTGCCCGGCGCAGACATGGCCGATCCCGTTCAAGCACGATGTCGAGGCGCCGACCACGCGCGCGCCGCGATGAGGCTGGACCGCGGCCGCTGCGCGCTGGTGCTGGTCGATTACCAGGCCCGGCTGCTGCCGGCCATTGCCGACGGCGAGGCGGTGCTGCAGGAGGCGATGTTCATCGCCGGGGTGGCGACGGCCCTGGGCGTGCCGGTCGTCGGCACCGAGCAGAACCCCGAGGGGCTCGGACCGAATGTCGCCGCGCTGCGTGCACTGTGCGCACACACCCTGGCCAAGCGCCACTTCGACGCCACGGCCGACGGCCTGATGGAACACCTGCACGAACATTGCGGCGCGCCGACGCAGGTGGTGGTGGCCGGCTGCGAGGCGCATGTCTGCCTGCTGCTGACCGCGCTCGGCCTGCACGCGACCGGCCTGCAGGTGGCCGTGCTGCCCACGGCCTGCGGCAGCCGCAGCCGCGCCGACAAGGCGCTGGCCCTGCAGCGGCTGGCGATGGCCGGTGTGCTGCCGATCAGCGCCGAGACCCTGGCCTTCGAATGGCTGCATTCCTGCGATGATCCGGCCTTCAGGTCGGTGCTGCAGCGGGTCAAGGCCCGCCCGCCGACGCCCTGAACCCGGCCGCTGCGCCCGCCCTGATTTCCCTGACCGCGAGGATTCCGCCATGACCGACGCCCCCGACCTGGACGCCTTCGACGCCCGTGCCCGTGCCGACGGTTTCCAGGAACTGCTCGACCGCGACTGGGGGGCCGACGAGGAGGTGCCCGAGCACACCCATCCCTTCGACGCCCGCGCGCTGGTGACACGCGGCGAGATGTGGCTGGCCATCGGCGGGCAGCCGCGTCATCTGCGTGTCGGCGACGGCTTCGACATCATTGCCGGCACGCCGCATACCGAGCGCTACGGCGCCCATGGCGCTACCTATCGCGTGGCGCGCCGACAGCCTGTGGCCTGACGAAGCCTGCGGCGGCTTCGACCGGCGCCGACCACCAGGGATCGTCGGCCGGCAGCGGCGAGGTCAATGTGCCCAGGAAGGCGATCAACTGGCGGATCTGGTCGTCGTCGAGTTGCAGCGGCAGGATGTCGAAGTGCGGCCGGTTCGGGTGCTGCGCGGGGTCGAAGAAGGGTGGCCGGGGCTGGTTGTAGTGGGCCAGCACCTGTTGCAGGGTCGCGAACTGCCCGGCCTGCATGTACGGCGCGGTGGCCGCCACATTGCGCAGGCTCGGCGTCTTGAAGGCGCCGACCAGTTCGGGCCCCTGGGTCTTCAGGAAACGCATCTCTTCGCAAGCCGCCGCCGGCGCATCGCTCCAGGCCGACAGACAGCTGAAGGCGCCGGCCTGGAGCTGGCGCACCCCGGCGTGGCGGCCCAGGTCGACCTGGGTCGGGTCGGGTTCGGGGGCGCCGATGTTGTGGAACTCGTGGTTCGTGAACAGCGGCCCGTTGTGGCAGCTGGCGCAGCGTGCCTGGCCCATGAACAGGCGCAGGCCGGCGACTTCGTCGGCATTCATCAGCGTGCGCGCCGCGGCACGGTCGCCGCGCGCCAGCGCATCGACGAAACGGTCGAAGCGCGCCGGCGCCAGCCGCAGCCGGCGCTGGTAGGCCATCAGCGCCTTGCCCGCCTGGCTGAAGACGCGGTCGATCGCCTGCTGTTGCACGACGGGCAACGCCGCCCAGCGGCGCTGCGCCTCGGCGTCGCCCAGGGGGGACGCCGGCTCGGCCAGCAGCTCCGGCGGCGGCAGGTCGGCGGGCCGGCCGAACACGGCCGCATGCGCTTGCGGGTACAGGCGCAGCAGCTGGCCGACGTAGCGGCTGCGCGGCGTGGCCATCTCCGCCGGATGTTCGATCGGCCCCAGCGCCTGCGCCCACAGGCTGTCGGCGCCGCCGTCCCAGTTGAGCCAGGGGCTGTACGCCGCACCGAGCACGCTGGGTGTGCCGCGGCGGGTGCTGGCGCTGGCCATGGCGCGCGGCAGGCCGTCGGTGAAATGGCGCTGCGGCTGGTGGCAGCTGGCGCAGGCGAAGCGCCCGTCGGCGCTGAGCCGGGTGTCGAAGAACAGCTGCCGGCCGAGGGTGGCGGCGCTCAAGTCGTCGGCCCAGGCGTTGGACGGAGCCGGCGGTGGCGGCGGCAGCCGGTCCAGGGTGAAGGGGAGCAGGAAGTTGATGTCGGCGGCGCTGAAGTCCGGGGCCGCACGGTCCTGCGCCGCGCCGGACTGCAGCGCGAGGGCCAGGCCGAGCGCGGCGAGCGCACCCAGGGCGCCGCCGGGTCTCACTCGAACACCAGGTTGAAGGCCACGTTGTCCGGCCCGGCCCGGGCGTCGCGCGGCTGGATCTGAAACTGCATCACCCACCAGCCCTCCATCTGGAACTTCAGTCCCTCGACGAGGTAGACCCCGGGTGCCAGCTCCTGCGTGACCCGCGGCTGCGTCGGCAGGCCGTGCACATGGCCGGGCATGTGGCCGGCCACCAGAATCGTCGCGCCCTGCACCGGCGCGCCGTCGAGGTCGCTGACGAGCAGCCGCCAGCGGTGCATGCGGTTCAGCGGCACAGCGGCGGCATTGCCGGCATTGGCGCCGGCTTCGCCGTCACCCTGGACCTCGATGTGCGCCAGGTAGCGCTGCTCGCGCGACAGCTGGAAGGCACCGATGTCCAGGTCCTGCGGCGGGTTCTGCGACGCCAGCATCGGGAAGCGCAGCGAAAACCCGTCGGCGGCGGCCGAAGCGACTGCGGCCGCCGGCAAGGCGGGCATGTTCGGGTGCACGCTGCGCACGCTGGCGTTGTGGCCGATGAAGCGGTGCAGGCCGTCGTCCAGCGTCAGCGGCGCGCGGTTGTGCACCCAGGGGCCCCAGCCGGCCAGCATGCCGGCGCTGAAGTGGCTCAGGGCCCGCTGCAGCGCTGCGTCGCCGCGGGCCCGCGATTCGGCGCCTTCTTGCTGCAGGCGCTCCAGCGCCGCGGCCGGGTCTTCGCCGCCCGTAACTGCCGGCTTCGCATCGGGGCGGCTGCCGCGCCGGGCGAGCAGCGCCTGGCGCATCCGGCTGGCCTCGAGCAGGGCCTGGCGCGCCGCCTGGACCGAGGCCTGGGCCTGGGCCAGCGCGGCGCGCCCGGCGGCGAACTCGGCGGCCGCGGCAGGCGCGGGTTCGGCTGCATCTGCGCCTGCGGCGGCGCTGCACAGCGCCAGCATGGCAGACAGGGCCAGGCCCGCTGCGCCATGGCGCCGCCGGGCCCCGGCCGCGCCGGTCGACGGGCTCACGGGAAGGTGATGCGCCAGTGATTCAGTGTGCCGGTCTGACCGCGTCGCACGTCGCGCACCCGCAGCTGCCAGGTGCCGGCGGCGGCCGCGGTGCCGGTGTCAACGGCATAGGTCTGCACCAGGTCGTCGGCCCGGCCGCCGCTGAGCCGGTGCAGGTTCGACACCGTGCCGGTGGGCGAGATCAGGTCGACGATCAGCTGGCCGATCGCCGGGTGCGTGATGTTCACCGCCACCTGCACCGTGCCGGCGGCGCCCGCCCGGTCCACCACGATGCTGCTGCTGGCGCCGGCACGGCTGCGGTCGGGAATGGCCACCGGCGTGTTGTTCTCGAAGCTGCTGCCACCGCCGCCGCCGATCGCATCCCAGTCGGGTGCCACGACGAACAGGCCGCCGCCGATGTCGCTGAGCACGAGGTTGCCGCTCGGGAACCAGACGTAGCTGCTCCAGGTGCCGGAGAACTGCGGCGCGTCGGAGCCGGGCACGGTGTCGAACCAGGCGACCTCGGTCAGCGTGCCGCTGGCGATCTGCGCCGCATCGAGGATGCGCAGGCCGGCGCGGTAGTTGGTCTCGAAGACGTAGCCGTCGCGCGTGTACAGGTTGTGGTCGATGGCCGGCGTCGGGCCGGTGTAGCGGCCGATCTCCACGGGATTGTCGAGGTCGCTGAGGTCGAAGATGTAGGACCGCGTGTTGTGGCCGTTGTTGCTCTCGTCGAGCTCGTCGTTGACGATGATGGTGCGGTGCTGGCCGTCGAGGAACCAGCCCTGGTGCGTGTAGCGCGCGCCGGCGTAGGGGGTGCGCGACAGCATCTGCGGATTGGCCTTGCTGGTCACATCGACCACGGTCACCGTGTCTTCGTTGTAGGCGACGCAGACCTCGCGCCCGCTGTAGGCCGCGTCGGGCCCGGCGTAGATCACGCACTGCGTGTCGTGGGTGTAGCCGTCGGCCGAGAAGCAGCCGGCATAGGCCGGCGCCTGCGGGCTGGAGACGTCGACCATGTACAGCCCGCCGCTGCAGCGGTTGCTGCCGACGACGTAGGCATAGCCGCTGTCTTCGTTGATCGCGATGTTGTGCGCCGGGCCGAAGGTGCCGAGATGTGCCGTCTCGGTCAGGGTGCCGCCCGGGGGCAGGCCGCGCAGGCTGCGCAGGTCAAAGACCTGCAGGCCATGGCTGGCGTTGCCGCTGCCGTCGGCGACGATGAAGGCATGGTCGGCGTAGACCTTGATGTCGCGCCAGGCATCGCTGCCGCCGTTGTGCGAAGGCAGGAAGCCCAGCAGCATCGGCGCCGTGGAGTTGCTGATGTCGACGAAGGCGGTGCCATGGGTGCGCCCGACGATGGCGACCTCCATGCCCGTGAGCGGGTCGGTCCAGCCCCAGATGTCGTTCAGGTTCTGCGCGCCGCCGCCGAGCGCGGCCTTGGGCATGAAGGCGCGCAGGTGGATCTTGCTGCAGGGGTAACCCTCGGCGCTGCCACCGCTGCACACGCCGGCCGGGGCATTCAGCGTCGACTGACGCTTCAGTTCGGCTGCGGTCGGGCCCTCGTTGCGGTTGTCGAACTTGAAGCCGTCGGGAAACATTGCGCTGTGCGCAAAGACGCTGCTGCTGCAGGCCAGTGTCGCGGCGGCCAGCAGGGCGCGGGCAGAGCGCACGCTCAGTCCGGTGTTCATCTTCGGTCTCCTTTGTGCGGCCGCTTCGAGGCGGGCCTGTCGGGTGAATGTACCAAAGGGATGGGCCGCGCCGGCTTCAGTCGATCAGCACGCCTGCGGCGCGTTGCAGGGCGCGCCGATAGGTCGGGGCATCGACGGCATGCGCCAGGCGGTCGAGCCGGGGCGCGCGGCCGCCGCCGCGCAGATCGGGCAGGGGCCCGCGCGCGAGCGCCGCGAAGGCCGCCGCGCGCCCGGGTTGCCCTGCCTGGGCCGCCAGGTAGGCCGCGACCAGCTCGGCCTGGGCCTGGCGGTCGCGCCAGCCCAGGCCCTGGCCCTCGAACATGCCGATCACGGCCAGGCGCTGGTAATGCGGCGCGAAGATGTTCAGGTACAGGCGCGGCGCCGGGCCATGCCAGTTCAGCAGTTCGGCGCGCAGGAAGGGGTAGTGGAGCTTGTAGCCGGTGGCCGCGATCACGAGATCGAAACGGCCCTGGCGGCCGTCCGCGAAGTGCACCGTGTCGCCGTCCATGCGCACTGTCTCGCCGCGGACCTCGATCTCGCCGCGTGCCAGCAGCGGCAGCAGATCGTCGTTGCTCAGGGGCGGCAGCTCGTCGAGCGCATGCGTCGGCGGCGGGAAGCCATGCTGCTCGAGCTGGCCGGCCGTGCGGCGCAGCTGACGCCCGGCCGCACGCAGGCGCAGCGGGCGCGGCAGCCGCTGCCACCAGGGTGAAGCCAGGTCGGCGGGCCGGCCGCCGAGGTAGCGCGGCCACAGATAGGCGCCGCGACGCACCGACAGCGTCACCGCCGAGGCCGTGGCGGCCGCGTCCACCGCCAGATCGCAGGCCGAGTTGCCGCCACCGACGATCAGCACCCGCCGTCCGGCCAGGTGATCCGCGTCGCGGTAGGCGGCCGCGTGCATCAGCTCGCCGTCGAAGCGGCCCGGGAAACGCGGCACATGGGGCTCGGCGTGGATGCCGTTGGCGATCACGACCCCCTGGTAGTCGGCGACCACCGAACCGCTGCCGTCGTCCGCCGTCACACGCCACAGGGAGTCGGGCTTTTCACTGACCGGCTCGACCCGGCGCACCAGGGTGCCGAAGCGAAAGTGCCGGCGCAGGTCGAACGAACCGGCATAGTCCTGCAGATAGCGCAGCGCATCGGCCTGGCTGGGGTAGTCGGGGCAGCCGGCCGGCATCGGCAGGTCGCTGAAGGCCGTGGTCTGCTTGCTCGTGAGCATGCGCAGCGAGGCGTAGGCGCGCGCACGCGGGTTGGCCAGGTTCCACAGGCCGCCGAGATCGTCATGCGCCTCGAAACCCTGGAACGGCAGGCCCCGGCGCTGCAGGGCGCGGGCACCGGCCAGGCCGCTGGGCCCGCCACCGATGAGGGCGATCTGGTCTTCGCTGCGGAAAGTCTCGGACATCGGCCCGGATTGTCCTCGCCCGCCGGCCCGGCCTGCGGCGTCGGCCCCCCGTATGCAGGGGCGGGTGCGGCAGCGTGGCTGGCCCGCAGGCACACCGCTTGCACGCCGAGCGGGAGGCGGTAGCGGGCCCGATTCCCGAGCTGGCCGCGCCGACAAGGCATGCCGTCTGGCCATGGGTCCTGCCGCTGGACTGGAACGCCGACCCGTACAACGACGGCCACTGGCGCTTCCACCTTGACGCGTGGCGCCTGTTCGATCCGCTGATCAAGGCCGGGGATCACACGGGCAAGCAGGCCCTTCCCGACGACGCGCTGCGCCGCGTGGCGGATTTCAGATCGTCGTGTGCGACGCATTGCGCGTTCCCGGCGCACACGAACAGTTGGAACCTTTGGCCACCGCGTTCGTTGACACTGGCAAGCACCATGCGAGCGCTCCATCCTCTGGCAGACGACGAGTGCATCGCCCGCGCGCAGCGCGGCGATGCGGCGGCGTTCTCGGAATTGGTGGCGCGCTACCAGGACCGCATCTACCGTTTTCTGGTCCGGCTCACGCGCTCGCAGGACGATGCGCTGGAACTGACGCAGGAAACTTTCTTGAGTGCTTACCAGGCACTGGCACGCTGGCGACCCGATGCGCGCTTCACGACATGGCTGTTCCGCATTGCGCGCAACCAGGCCATTGACTGGCTGCGCCGCAACAGGCGGGTCGAGTTCGTGGCGCTGGACGAGGAGCAGGGTCTCCATGTCGCCGACCCCGCACCGACACCCGATGCGACGCTGGAGACCGTGCAACGACTGCGCGCACTTGAACGCGCGCTGGCACGGCTGGCCACGGAACACCGCGAAATCCTGCTGCTGCGCGAAATCGAGGACATGTCCTACGACGACATCGCCGACGTGCTCGACATCAGCCTGGGCACGGTGAAATCGCGCATCGCCCGTGCCCGTGCCCGGCTGCTGGAAAAAATGCCGCGCTGACCGAAGGGAATCCCATGACCTGCCCCCGCCACGATGAACTGTCCGCCTATGCCGATCAGGTGATGAAGCCGGGCGAACGCAGCCGTTTCGAGCGGCATCTGCAGAGCTGTCCGGTCTGCCATCGGCATTTCGAAGACCTGCAGGCCCTGCGGCAGAGTCTGCGCGCCCTGCCTTCACCGGCCCTGGGGTTCGACCTCGCCGCCCGCCTGGAGGGCCGTCTTGGGGGCCGTCTTGGGGGCCGTCTTGGGGGCCATCCGCAGCGCCGGCCACGGCGCCGGCCATGGCCGGCGCCGTGGGGCGGGTCCGGCTGGATGCCCACCGGGCTGGCCGCCGGCGTGGCACTGGTCGCGGGTGTCTGGCTCGGTGGCCTGCTGCTTGGCGGCGCCGGCACGGCGGTGGCCACCCGCGTCAGCATGGTGCGCGTGTTCGACCCGGTTCCTCCGGGCGGACTGTGTGCCGCCGCAGAACTCTGCCGCCTGTCGAAAGGAAACCGATGAACCGCAGCACCTGGACCCGCAGCCTGCTGGTCGTTTCGCTGGCCCTGAACCTGGGCGTCGTCGCGGCCTTCATCGCCCGCCCATCACCGCCACCACCGGTGGAGACTGCGGCCGGGCCCGCCCACCTGAATCTGCAGGACTACCTGGGGCTGAGCACCGAGCAGCGCCACCAATGGCGACAACTGGAGCCGGCCTTCCTGCGCGAACTGGCGGCCAACTGGCAGGACATCCGCCGGCACCGTGAGGCCCTGGTGCGGCAGATCTTTGCGGCCGCGCCGGACCGCCGTGCCATCGACGCAGAACAGGCCGCGATTGCCGGTCTGCAAGGGGCACAGCAGCAGCTCGTCATCGCGCAGCTGCTCGCCGAGCGCGAGCTGCTGGACGCGCCACAGCGCCGGCGGCTCATGGATCTGCTGCTGAGCCGCTATTCCCGGGAGGCCACGGAAGAAGAACGGCTGCATCGCGACTAGGGCTGCCAGGAACGAACGAAAGTTGGAGGGAACATTCCCTGCGGCGCTGCGTTGAAGACAGCAAGGCCCCCGCGACAAGGCGGCCCCGACCTTGTTCAACCTCTACCGGAGTCCCGTCATGAAATCCCCCCTCGTCCTGCTGCTGGCCCTGGCCCTGTCGTCACCGCTGGTTGCGCTGGCCGCTGCCGACACCCACGGACACGGCGCGTCCGCCCCGCACAAGCTCGAACTCAATGCCGGCAAGAAATGGGGCACCGACGCGCCATTGCGCCAGGCCATGTCGAGCATCCACGCTTCGGTCTCGCAGGCGCTGCCCGCGGCCCATTCAGGCAAGGCGACGGTGGCCCAGTACGACGCCTTCGGCAGGGGTGTCAGCGCGCAGGTCAGCTACATCGTGGAGAACTGCAAGCTCGACCCCGCGGCCGACGCCCAGCTTCACATCATCGTGGCCGATCTCATGGATGGTGTAGAAGCCGCCGAGGGCAAGCATGGCGAGAAGCAGCGCGCATCGGGCGTCGTCAAGGTCGCCCAGGCCGCCAACGCCTATGGCAAGCACTTCGAGCATGCCGGGTGGCGGGCCATCAAGATGCCGCACTGAAAGACATGCGGCGGCTGAACGAGCGGGCAGCCCGCCGCCGCGCCTGCGCTCGAATCCGGCCGAGCGCATTCAGCTGCGGTGCAAGGCTGACCCGCCCCCGTGCGCCGCCCTTCAGTGGCCGAAAAGCCGCGGGTTCTTGATGACGAACCGATCCGTCCAGACGTCGATGAAGGAGCGTCGATCGCGCTTCATGTGCCACCAGCCGAAGGCGCTGATGAGTGCCGCACCCAGGGTATCGACGATCAGGTCCCACATCGTGTCGGTCAGCCCCGAGGGGTCGCCGAGCATCGGCTTTTGCATCTGCAGGCCGAACAGCTGATCGGCGGCGAACTCGAGGATTTCCCAGAGCACGCCGACGCTCACGGCAAAGGTAAAGGCGAACAAGGCGACGAAGCCCGGGCGCATGTGCAGGCCGACATGTCGGTTCTGGTTCAGCACGTAGACGAGCAGGAAGCCGACGATGCCCAGCAGCAGTCCGGACATGCTGTGCAGCACGATGTCCCACCACCAGAAACGTTCGTAGTAGCTGTGGAACTCGCCCAGGAAAAGCGAGGCGAAGACGAACAGGATCGCCAACAGCTCGTACTCGGCGGGGATGCGCACCGGCAGCCGGGGCCCGAGCAGCATCGGCGCGCCGGTGACGGCCATGATGGCCAGCAGCCAGACGCCGCTCGCCCACGCGCCCGTCAGGACCAGCGCAACCAGTTCCAGCGCCATGATGGCGTGCAGGCTCAGCACGATGCCCAGTCGGATGCGGGCGGCGGCGCGATGTCGGGTCGCTGTCGAGGTGTCGATGGATGGCGGCGGCGGTGGACTCACGACGCGCCGTTCACCCCGTCTCGGCCTGCGCGACCTGGACCTCGTCCAGGCCCGATGCCGCCACGATGGCCAGCGCCGCCATCAGCGCGAACAAGGCCAGCACCGTGGCCAGGCCGAAATGCTGGGCGATGACGCCAAACACACCCCCGGCGAGCAGCATGACACCAACCACCGAATTGCTCAGCGCGGTATAGGCGGCACGCTTGTCGAGATCGGCCATGTCGACGACGTGCACCGAGCGCGCGAGTCGAACCCCCTGGTGCGCCGTCATCAGCACGAAGAGCAGGCCGGGCAGGAACAGCTCGGACGCCAGCCCCTGCGGCCGCAGCAGCGCCGTGCCGGCGGCAACCCCATTCGCCAGGGCCGCCAGCGCTGCGCAGGCCATCAGCACGCGCCGGCTCGAGCGGTCCGCGAGTCGCCCCCAGACATAGGCGCTGGCCAGACCCGCTGCCGCCGAGGCCATCATGAACAGGCCCAGCGTGCCCAGGCCGCCAGGCTCGAAGTCGCCGCTGAGCGCGATGTAGAAAGGCGGCGCGAGCGCGGTCGACAGCAGCAGGCCGCGCGTGATGATGAGCTGGCGCAGCCGCGCATCGCTGCGCAGCAGACTGAATTGCGCGATGACCGCGGCCAGGCCGTCGACGCCGCCTTCGGTGGCGCCGGGCGCTTCACGGATCGATTCGAAAACCAGGGCCGCCAGCAGCCACGCGGTGCCGCCGACGATCACCGCGCCGGCGACGACCGGTACCGTCAGCGGCAGCCAGCCGGCCGAATAGGCCACCGCCATGAGCAGCGTCGCTGCCGCCGCAACACTGCCCGAGACGCCACTGACCGACGCACGCCGGCCCTTGTCCACCGTCTTCGCGAGCACGTCCTTGTGGCTGATCGAGCACAGGCTGCGGCCGAGCGCAAAAGCGGTGATCAACACGATCGCGACCACACCGGCGATGTTGCCGCTGAGCGTCAGCGCCGCGACGCCGATGCCGATGATCGCCGCACCCTGCACGACACAGCCCGCCACATAGACATGCTTGCGGATCGGAAGCTGCCGGATGCGCGCCGAGATCAGCAGTTGCGGCAGCATCGCCAGCGACTCGCGCAGAGGCACCAGCAGGCCGATCGCCCAGGTCGGCGCACCGATGGCGTCGAGCAGCCAGGCGAGCACGAGTTTGGCATCGGCCAGGCCTTCGCCGACCTTGGTCAGGCTCAGCGAAGCCACATGCCGGGCGATGTTGCGCGGCTGCTCGCGACAGGCCGAATCCGGCAGGTCGCGGCAGACAGGGATCAGCTCGTCGTCCTCAGGCCGAGCGCCTTGATGACGCCCGAGACCATTCATCGGTAGCGGTAGATCGCGGCCGCGCCGCTGCGGGTGGGCATGCGCTCGCCGGGCACGACGATCACTTCACCGCCGTGCCTGAGCACGATTTCGCCGAGGTCGTCGAGCAGGTCGTCGACCGAGGGCTTGTCCAGATCATCGCGGGTGAGCGCGCCGCTGGTCTTGTGAATGCGGCCCGGGATCAGCCGGTCGGCCTCGATGAGCAGGGTTTGCACGCGCCCGGAAACGGCGGCTTCGGCGATGCGGTCGAGGTCGTCGGCGCCGCGCTCGCTCGCATTCGCGGCACCGAAGGCGTCCACGAAACCGGCCAGGCGCGCGAGATAATGCGGTTGCATCAGCTGCCATGCCCGGTCGCGCAATGCGGCGGCAGACAAGGCGTCGGGATGCACGTCGATGGCTTCGGCGATCAGATTCGGATTCGTGCTGACGGCGCGAAACTGGTGGTGATGCTGGGGCAGAGCCGCCAGGATCAAGGGCTTGCCCGAGGGCTGCGAACGGTGCTGCAACACCGCCCGGTCGACGGCGCGAAAGAAATGTTCGGTGTCGCGGTCCTCGGCATCCTGCTTGACGTCGGTGCCATGCCGCACCACGCCGCCGGCACCGTGTTTCACACTGGCGCCCTGATGCGTCACATTGCTCGACCCCGCGGGGCCGTAGGCACGGTGAGCGCCTTCGCGCGCCTCGGCATCTCGGCCCAACCATTCGTCGGCCGTCTGCGGCACGCCTTCGATCGACGGCATCTCGTCCAGTGCGTCGCGGTTGCCCTCGTACATCTTGAACGAATGTTTGTTCAGTGCGAGCACCTGGTAGCGGTCGGCCGACTGCGTGATGCGCATCAGGGGCTTGGTATGGAAGCTGTCGGCGACGACCGCCAGTTCCGCCACCGGCCGCTGCAACCGGTAGACGCGGAACAGACCCGGCGCGGCCAGCACGGCGAGCCCGTCCGCGGTGTGGTTCCAGAAGGCCTCGTCCTCGGCCAGCGCCTCGAAGGGACGCAGCAGGGCCGGGATGTCGCGTGACGCATAACGCTGGCGCAGCGATTCCTCCAGCCGCTTCACGAGATTGCGGAAGCGGATCGGGTCCTGCTGGTTTTCCGGATGCTGTCGGTGTGTCGGCTGATAAAGCGACAGACAGGGCGCTTCGTGTTCGGCGCGCAGGATGGCCGGATAGTCTTGTGTCAATGAATGCATGGGTTGGGTTTCCTCTTCTTGTGACTGTGAATCTCGCTGGCGCCTTCAGGCCGGCAGCAACTGGCGCAGCACCATTTGCAGGATACCGCCGTGGCGGAAATATTCGACTTCGGCCGGCGCGTCGATCCTGAGCAGCGCGTCGAAACGCGTGTGCGAGCCATCGGCCCGCGTCACGGTCACCGCGGCGAGTTGTCCGGGCTCGATGCCGTCGGCGACGCCGGTGATCGCATAGGTCTCGCTGCCGTCCAGACCCAGCGACCGTGCCGAGTCGCCGTCCTTGAACTGCAGGGGCAGCACGCCCATGCACACCAGGTTGCTGCGGTGGATGCGCTCGTAGCTCTCGGCGATGACCGCCTTGATGCCGAGCAGGGCCGAGCCCTTGGCGGCCCAGTCGCGCGAGCTGCCGGAGCCGTATTCACGCCCGGCGATCACCACCAGTGCGGTGCCCTCCTGCTGATAGCGCATCGCGGCGTCGTAGATGCTCATCGTCTCGCCGCTCGGCACATGTCGGGTCCACGGACCTTCGGTGCCGTTCACCATCAAATTGCGCAGGCGGATGTTGCCGAAGGTGCCGCGCAACATGACTTCGTGGTTGCCGCGGCGCGAACCGAAGCTGTTGAACTCGACCGGTGGCACACCTTGTTCGATCAGGTAGCGGCCGGCCGGCGAATCGGCGCCGATCGATCCGGCCGGCGAAATATGGTCGGTGGTGATCGAGTCGCCCAGCACCGCCAGCGCACGCGCGCCCTGCACGTCCGCCAGCGGCGGCGGCTCGGCCGCAAAATCGATGAAGAAGGGCGGCTCGCGCACATAGGTCGAGTCATCGGTCCAGTCGAACAGGGTGCCGGTGGGCGCCGGCATGCTCTGCCATTTTTGATCGCCGGCAAAGATGCGGCCGTATTCGGTATCGAACTGCTCCGACGCCACCGACGAAGCGACCAGGGTCTCGATCTCTTCGGCGCTCGGCCAGATGTCCTTCAGGTAGACCGGCTTGCCGTTCTTGTCCTGACCCAACGGGTCGGCGCTCAGGTCGCACAGCACCGTGCCGATCAGCGCATAGGCCACCACCAGCGGCGGCGACGCCAGGTAGCTGGCCTTCACCTGGGCGTGGATGCGGCCCTCGAAGTTGCGGTTGCCCGACAGCACTGCGGCCACGGCCAGATCCTTGTCGCTGACGGCGCGGGCCACTTCTTCGGGCAGGGGCCCGGAGTTGCCGATGCAGGTCGTGCAGCCGTAGCCCACCAGGTCGAAGCCGAGCGCCTGCAGATAAGGCGTCAGCCCTGCCTTTTCGAGGTACTGCGTGACGACACGCGAACCCGGCGCGAGCGAGGTCTTCACCCAGGGCTTGCTCTGCAGGCCGGCTTGGACCGCCTTCTTTGCCAGCAGCCCGGCGGCGATCATCACCGATGGATTCGAGGTATTCGTGCAACTCGTGATCGCTGCGATGACCACCGAGCCCTGCGTCACCGCCGTGGCCGCCTTCGGCTGCGGCAGAGGCTCGGGCGGGGCCTTCAGGACGGCCCCTGCCTCGACGTCGCGTTCGTCGTCCAGGCGCGAGATCTGCTTCGGGCTGAGCTCGGCCGCGGCGCCGCCGATGCCGGACCTGAACGACTGCGCGACAGCCGCCAAGGACACACGATCCTGTGGCCGCTTCGGCCCGGCCAGGCTCGGTTCGACCCGGCTCAGGTCGAGGTCGAGCACTTCGCTGAAGTTGGGCTCGACATCGTCGTCGGTCCTGAACAGGGTCTGTTCGCGGGTGTAGCGCTCGACCAGATCGACCTGCGCGCCGCGCCCGGTCAGGTGCAGGAACTTCAGGGTGTTGGCGTCCACCGGGAACAGGGTCGCCGTGGCCCCGAACTCGGGCGACATGTTCGACAGCGTGGCGCGGTCGGCGATGCCCAGGCTGCTCAGGCCGGGGCCGAAAAACTCGACGAACTTGCCGACCACGCCATGCGCCCTGAGCATCTGCGTCAGGGTCAGCACCAGATCGGTGGCGGTGGTGCCCGGCGGCAGCTGCCCGCGCGTGCGCACGCCGACGACGATCGGCCGGGGCAGGAACATCGGCTGGCCGAGCATCGCCGCTTCGGCCTCGATGCCACCGACGCCCCAGCCCAGCACGCCCAGGCCATTGATCATCGGGGTGTGCGAATCGGTGCCGACCAGGGTGTCGGGAAAAACCCAGCCGTCACGCTCGATCACCACCTGCCCCAGGTGCTCCAGGTTGACCTGGTGGCAGATGCCCATGCCCGGCGGCACCACACGAAAGCCCTTGAAGGCCTGCTGCGCCCAGTTCAGCAGCGCGTAGCGCTCGCGGTTGCGCTTGTATTCCCATTTCAGATTGGTGGCGTAGGCATCCGGGCTGCCGAAGCGGTCGACCTGCACCGAGTGGTCGATGACCAGGTCCACCGGCACGAAGGGGTTGACACCTTTCGGGTCACCGCCGGCGCGCGCCACGGCGCTGCGCATCGCGGCCAGGTCGACGACCGCCGGCACGCCGGTGAAGTCCTGCATCAGCACACGCGCCGGCATGAAGGCCAGCGAGGCGTCGGCACCGTCCGGCCAGCGCGCCAGCGACCTGACGTCGGCCTGCGACACGTCGCGCCCGCCGGCGCGGCGCGCGATGTTCTCGAGCAGGATCTTGACGGTGTGCGGCAGGCGCGCCAGGTCGGCACCGGTCTTGCCCGCCAGTCTGGCCAGGCTGACGTAGCGGACATTGCCCGATGCGGTCTTCAAGGTGGCGATGCTGTCGAGTGCGTTCATGTCTTGTCCTCGGTTGACGAACAGTTGCCGCTCAGCAGCCGCTCAGCGGGATCGGCTGGATCCCTTGCCGCGACCGGATGCGGGGATGGCGGGCAGTATGGGGAAGCCGCGCCGCGAAGTCGCCGCGCGATGCCCGGTGCCGGCGCCCGTCTTGCGCGGGCCGTCGCTCAAGCTCCGGGACTTCCATGATGCAACCCTTCAGATGTGAAACCGGCGCTGTCTTCGGCAGACGCAGGCCATGGCGCAGGCGTCATGCCCGGCGATCTGGAGTATGTGCAGTCAGGGTGGAAGTGATCGCCGGGCTCAGGAATGTGCGACCGGCAGAAAGCTGACAGCTCCCATGCCGGCCCCCGGCGCAGGCCCGACGGCACGCCAGACGGCCGTGGCCGCCACCTGCCGTCGTGGCAATGCGGCAGCGTGCGACAGGGGGCCGAGTGAATCGCGGAACATGTCTCCCATTTTATTCGCCGGTCCCGTCAAGAGCAATTCATCGCCGACATGCCGCACTGGCTTGTAGGCGCATTGACAAGGTCTACCGGCCGCCCGGCCGCCCGGCAGGTCGGCACCAATTCCGAAGGCGTCTGGCCTGGTCTATGCTGCGGCGCAGACCGGGCTCGAAGATCGGGCCTCGGGTAGCAGGATCCACGCCACGAACATGTACCTACCCGCCCTGGACCCGACCTATCTGACGATCGCCACGCATCTGCTGGCCGGCCTGGCGGCCGGCGGCGCGATCGGCCTGGAGCGCAGTTTCCACGGCCGCCCGGCCGGGTTTCGCACCCATGCGCTGGTCAGCATGGCCTCGAGCCTGCTGATGATGGTCACGCTTTACCAGGGCACCTGGATGCCGGACGGTGCCGCCGACATGATCCGCACCGACCCGACGCGCATGGCCCAGGGCATCATGACCGGCATCGGTTTCCTGGGCGCCGGGGTGATCTTCAAGGAGGGCCTGTCGGTGCGCGGGCTGACCACCGCGGCCTCGATCTGGATGACGGCCGCCATCGGCATCATGATGGGCGTGGGCTTCTACGTGCCGGCCATCACAGCCACCCTGCTGACCCTGATGACGCTGTCGCTGTTCCGCTGGGTCGAATCGAAAATACCGTCGCACGAATACGCGCACCTTCAACTGCGCTTCGAGCGCGACCGGGTGATGAACGAAGCCGAGATGGTCGGCTTCCTGAAACACCACGGCTTCACGGTGGCCAACCTGAGTTATCGGCTGCTCGAAGAATCGACGGCCTTCGAGTACCGCGCCGTCATCCGGACGAATCGGCACCGCGGCATGAATGCGCTGGCCGCTGCCTTCCGCGAGGTGGAAAGCATCCGGGCCTTCCGCATCTCGCCGACCGGCGACTGAGCGCCGATGTCCGCCGACAGCCAGATCTTCGTCCCGCCCTCCTTCATCGCGCTCTTCGTCGCGCCGGGGCGCCTGAAGGCCAGCGCCGCGCACGACCACATCGCCGAGCGCTACGAACTCTGCGAGGACCTGTCGCAGATGCTGCTCGAGACGGCGCAGGCGCAGCGCTGGCGCCTGGGCGTGACCGGCGCCGACGTGCTCGAGCGCATCCAGCGCGGCCTGCCCGACAGCGGGCTGGACCTGAGCGAAGCCGAAGCCGGCTGGGTCATGACCCGCCTGGCCGAACTGCTCGGCCCGGGCGACTGATCAGCGTGTCCAGGGCGGCGGCGCGGCGGCGTCCAGGCCGTAGCGCAGGATGGCCTCGGGCACACGCTGCGGCGCCACCGCCTGCAGCGCGGCGAGCACGACATGCTGGCGGTCGATCTCGAAGAAGCGCCGCAGCGCCGCACGCGTGTCGCTGCGGCCGAATCCGTCGGTGCCGAGCAGCGTCATCGGCGCGGCCAGATAGGGCGCGATCAGGCCCGGCCAGGCGCGCACCCAGTCGCTGACGGCCAGCACCGGCGCGCTGCCCGGCAGCAGGCGCTGCAGCTGCGTCGGCGCCTGCGGCTCGCCGGGGCGCAGGCGTGCGGCACGCTCGGCGGCCCGCGCTTCACGCGCCAGTTCGGCATAGCTGGTGGCGCTGAAGACCTCGGCCGCCACGCCCCAGTCGTCGTGCAGCAGTTGCGCCGCGGCCACCGCCTCGAACAGCAGGGAGCCCGAGCCGAGCAGGCGCACCGCCGCAGCACCGGTGTCTCCCGAAACCCGACGCAGCCCGCGCAGCACGTCGGCCGCGTCGCCGGGCGGCAGCGAGGGCTGGGCCTGGTTCTCGTTCAACAGCGTCAGGTAGTAGAAGACGTCGTGCCGTTCGCCCAGCATCTGCTGCATGCCGTGGCGCACGATGACCGCCATCTCGCCGGCGGTGGCCGGGTCCCAGACGCGGCAGTTGGGCACCTGGGCGGCGACGAGCACGCTGTGCCCGTCCTGGTGCTGCAGGCCTTCGCCGGCCAGCGTGGTGCGCCCGGCGGTGGCGCCGAGCAGGAAGCCCCGCGCGCGCTGGTCGGCCGCGGCCCAGATCTGGTCGCCCACACGCTGGAAACCGAACATCGAGTAGTAGATGTAGAAGGGCAGCATCGGCTCGCCATGCACGCTGTGGCTGGTGGCCGCGGCCGTCCAGCTGGCCAGCGCGCCGGCTTCGCTGATGCCTTCTTCGAGGATCTGGCCGTCCTGCGCCTCGCGGTAGGCGAGCACCGAGCCGATGTCTTCGGGCTCGTACTGCTGGCCGGAGCGGCTGTAGATGCCGATCTGGCGGAACAGGTTGGCCATGCCGAAGGTGCGCGCCTCGTCGGCGACGATGGGCACCACGCGCGGCCCGAGCAGCGGGTCCTTGAGCAAGGCGGCGAGCAGGCGCACGAAAGCCATCGTGGTGCTCATCGCCTTGCCCTCGGCGTTCAGCGCGAAGCCGGCAATGTCCTCCAGCGCCGGCACCGGCAGTGCCGGCGCATCGGCGCGGCGCACCGGGATGGCACCGCCGAGCGCAGCGCGGCGTTGGCGCAGATAGGCCATCTCCGGTGCGTCGGGTGGCGGGCGGTAGAAGGCCAGGGCCTCGGTCTGCGCGTCGTCCAGGGGCAGGGCGAAGCGGTTGCGAAAGGCGATCAGGTCCTCGCGCTCGAGCTTCTTCTGCTGGTGCGTGGTCATTCGCCCCTGGCCGGCCTGGCCCATGCCGTAGCCCTTCTTGGTCTGCGCCAGGATCACCACCGGCCGGCCGTCGGCGAGCGTGGCCGCGGCATAGGCGGCGTGGATCTTGACCAGGTCGTGGCCACCGCGCTTGAGGCGGTCGATCTGCTCGTCGCTCAGGCCCTGGGCAAGTGCGGCCAGGGCCGGGTCCTGGCCGAAAAAATGTTCGCGGTTGTAGCGCCCGTCCTTGGCGGCAAAGGTCTGGAACTGGCCATCCACCGTGCGTGCGAAGGCGCGCGCCAGCGCACCGTCGGCGTCGCGTGCGAAGAGGCCGTCCCAGTCCGAGCCCCACACGAGCTTGATCGCGCGCCAGCCCGCGCCCTCGAACAGCGCCTCCAGTTCGTCGATGATGCGGCCGTTGCCGCGCACCGGGCCGTCCAGGCGCTGCAGATTGCAGTTGATGACCCAGACCAGGTTGTCCAGGCCCTCGCGCGCGGCCAGGGTCAGGGCACTCATGCTCTCCGGCTCGTCCATCTCACCGTCGCCGAACACACCCCAGACACGCCGCTCGGCGGTGTCGGCAACGCCGCGGTGCTGCAGATAGCGCATGAAGCGCGCCTGGTAGATGCTGCTGATCGGGCCGATGCCCATCGAGCCGGTCGGAAACTGCCAGAAGTCCGGCATCAGCCAGGGGTGCGGGTAACTCGACAGCCCGCGTGCACCCTGCCGCGGCGCGGCCAGTTCCTGCCGGTAATGCGCCAGGTCGGCCTCGGTCAGGCGCCCTTCCAGGAACGCCCGTGCATACACGCCGGGCGCCGAATGCGGCTGCCAGAACACCAGGTCGCGGGCGTGGAAGAAGTGGTTGAGGCCGACCTCGAACAGATCGGCCGCGCTGGCATAGCTGGCGATGTGGCCGCCGAGTTCACCATGCGCCTGGTTGGCGCGCACCACCATCGCCAGCGCGTTCCAGCGCATCAGCGAGGCCAGCCTTTCCTCGAGCGCGAGGTCGCCGGGGAATCGCGGCTGCTGCTCCGGCGGGATGGTGTTGACGTAGGGTGTGCCGCGCAGCGGCTCCCAGCCGACGGCCGGGTCGCGGGCCAGGGCGGTCAGCGCGTCCATCACCTCGCGCACACGTGCCGGGCCGGCATGCTGCAGCAGGGCCTGCAGCGATTCGCGCCATTCCTGGAGTTCCTGCGGATCGGGGTCGGGCGGGCTGCGCATGTGCATGCCGCGAACTGTAGCCCGAAGGCCTCCGCACGGTTGAAGCCGGCCGTTGCATGGGCTTCATCATCGCTTCACAAGCCGAGGCTAGCGTCGGGGCCATGGACACTACCGATCTGGCACCCCGGCTGGCCGCACTCTACGAGCAGGCAACGCCGCCGGAGCGCGTGAACCTCCTCAACCGCCTGCTCCGACCGGTCGGCCCCCTGGCCCTGGTGACGATCGCCGCCGGCGCATTCGCCTGCCTGCTGCCCGATCTGCGCTGGCGCGAAGCCGAAGTCTCGCTCGACGACGTGCGCCGCGTGGGCAGCGTGCAGGTGCTCGCGCTCGCGGCCTATGTCGAGCAGAAGGCACCCGACGTGCTGGTGGCGCTGGCCGGCCCCCCGCGCTGAAGCGGGCCGCAGCGGCGCGCTGGCGCGCAGCCGTGCATCAGAAGGTCGCCGGCGTGTTGACCCAGAGAATCTTCGCGACCGTGCGCCCCAGGTTGCGGTAGCCATGCGGCTGCTGGCTGGCGAAGGTGAAGGCGTCGCCCGCCTGCAGGACATGGCGCGCCTCACCCAGGGTCAGTTCAATCTTCCCGGCCAGGACGTAACCGACCTCTTCGCCGACATGCACGATCTGGCCATCCGATGCTGCGCCCGGCTCGACGATGTGGATGTTCGCCTGCAGCAGGCCACCGCGCTCGGCCATCACCAGACGTTCGAGCGCGATGCCGCCGGTGCGCAGGACCGGGCGCGCGCCCTTGCGCAGCACCGGGCTGGCGGCCGGGGCTTTTTCGGCGGTCAAGGACGCGATGTTCGAATCCAGCGCGACCGCGATGCGGTGCAGCATCGCCAGCGACGGTGTCGCCAGCGCATTCTCGATCTTGGAGATCAGGCTTTCGGAGCAACCGGCGCGGACCGCCAGCTGCGTCATCGTCAGCCTTGCCACCCGGCGCGCGTGCCGGATGCGCGCGCCCAGCATCGAAGGCAGCTTGACCGCCTCGGCCCTTGACGACGACGGTGCCCGGGCCAGTGACCTCATGCGGCAGATGTCCTTGCAGCGTGGCCGGCCCTCAGCCGGCTCTCAGTCGGCGAGCCGGGTCACGGCCAGCGCCAGGGCCTTGACGCCGAGCAGCAGATCGGCGTGGTCGGTCGCCTCGGCAGCGTTGTGGCTGATGCCATTGCGGCTCGGCACGAAGATCATGGCCGTCGGGCAGAACCCGGCCAGATACATCGCGTCGTGGAAAGCCCCGGAGGTCAGGCGCAGCGGCGGTGCCCGGCCTGCGCTGCGGCTGCTGTCCAGACAGGCCTGCTCGATCAAGTCAAGCATGGCCGCAGGGAAGTGGGTCGGCGCGCGCTGGAAGATGCACTCCAGCGCGATGCGTTGATGCCAGGGATGCTCGGCAAAGATGCGCTTGAACGCAGCATCGAACCCGTCCAGCACGCCGGCGTCGACACATCGCATGTCGACGGTGAACACCACTTCGCCCGGGATCGTGTTGATCGAGTTCGGGTCGACCGTCCAGCGCCCGAGGGTCAGCCGCAGCTGATCGGCCTCGCGTGTCGCGGCCTCGGCATACAGACGGTGTGCAATCCCGACCGCCGCGGCCATCGCATCCTGGCGCATGTGCATCGGCGTCGTCCCGGCATGCGCCATCGTGCCGCTGACCTTGACCCGGTACCAGCGCACGCTCTGGATGCCCGTCACCACGCCCAGCGCGGCGCCGGCGTTCTCGAGCACCGGGCCCTGTTCGATGTGCAGTTCGACATAGCCGGCCAAGGCCGGCTGCGCTGCACGCCGCGGCAACTCGGCCACGGCCGCCAATGCGCGGTCCACCGCGTCGCCGAAGCTGATGCCGTCGCCATCCAGCGACTGCCGGTACTGCGCCAGCCGCGACGGATCGACACAGGCGCTGGAGCCCATGCAGCCGGGTCCGAAACGACTGCCTTCCTCATTCGTCCAGGCGACCACCTCGACCGGCCGCCGGGTCTGCACGCCGGCATCGTTCAGGGCCGCGATCACCTCCAGCCCGGCCAGCACGCCGTAGGCACCATCGAGTCGCCCGCCCACCGGCTGCGTGTCGCCATGGCTGCCGGTGAGTACCGCCGGCAGGTCCTGTGTGCCCGCCCGGCGGAAGAACAGGTTGGCGCAAGCATCGACCTCGACGCTGCAGCCCAGCGCCAGGGCGCGGTCGATCAGGAAGCGGCGCGATGCCAGGTCGACATCGGTCAGGGTCTGGCGCGACACGCCACCATCGTCGCGCCCGCCGAACTGCGCCAGCGCGGCGATCGCGGCGCGCAGGCGTTCACCGTCAACGTGGTCGTGAACGGCAAGGGCCGCGTCCGGCACAAGCGGGCTTTCATTCATCTGCACGTCCTCCGCCGAAATACGCGGCGCGGACCTGGTCGTCGTCCAGCAACTCGCGGGCCGTTCCCTGGGCAATCACCCGGCCCTGCGTGAGAACGTAGCCATGGTGGGCAATCGCCAGCGTCTGACGCGCGTTCTGCTCGACCAGCAGCACCGTGATGCCCTGTTCATTGATCTGCTGGATGACGCGGAAGTTCTCCTTGACGAACAAGGGCGACAGGCCCAGCGACGGCTCGTCGATGACCAGCAGCTTGGGCGCCGCCATCAGGCCGCGACCGATCGACACCATCGCCTGTTCGCCGCCCGACATCGTGCCCGCCAGCTGAGCGGCGCGCTCCTGCAGGCGCGGGAAGATCTCGTAGACCTTGGCAAAGCGACTGCGCACGAGCGCGGCGTCCTTCTCGAGATAGGCGCCCAGCGCGAGGTTCTCCTGCACCGTCATGCCCGGGAACACCTTGCGCCCCTCGGGGATGCAGGCGATGCCGTCGGCGATGATCTTGTGCGTCCTGTGCGCAGCGATATTGCGCCCCTGCCACCAGATCTCGCCCTGGCGCGCCGGCGTGAGACCGACGATGGCGCGGATCAGGGTGCTCTTGCCGGCGCCATTGGCGCCCAGGATGCAGGTGATCCTGCCCGGCTCGACCTCGATCGAGACGTCGTGCAGGACGTTGATCCTGTCGTAACCCGTGGTCAGGTGCCTGACGCTGAGCGCGGTCATGCCTCCTCTCCCAGGTAGGCGGTCTGCACGTCCCGATCGGCGGTGATCTGCGCGTAGCTGCCTTCGGCGATCTTGCGCCCGTAGTTGAGCACCACGCAGCGGTCCGTAACCCGCTCGATCACGTTCATCTCATGCTCGATCAGGACCACCGACAAGTCCTTCATCCTGCCCCGGACCTGCAGGATGTCGCGCATCAGCTCATCGGTCTCGTCGTGCGTCATGCCCGCCGAAGGTTCGTCGAGCAGGAGCAGACGAGGCCGGCTCATCAGCGCACGGCAGACTTCGATGCGGCGCCGGTCGATCATCGTGAAGCTGTCGACCGACTCGAACAGATGGTCGACCAGCGGCGGGCTGAAGATCTGCAGCAGATCGCGCACCTTCTCGACATAGGCGTCGTATTCGGCCCTGAACGCCTTGCGCCGCAGCAGATTGAACACCAGGCCATGGTGCATGTGCTGATAGTCGCCGATCACCACGTTGTCGAACACGGTCAGCGACAGCGACAGGCGCGACCGCTGGAAGGTCCGCGCCACGCCGGCGCGGTAGATCAGCTGCGGCGTCTTGCCGGTCACGTCTTCGCCAGCGTAATGGATGCGGCCGCTGCTGGCCTTGTACAGGCCGGTCAGCACGTTGAAGAAGGTGGTCTTGCCCGAGCCGTTGGGGCCGAGCAGGCCGAGGATCTCGCCCTGGCGCACCGTCATGTCGAGTTCGTCCAGCGCCGTCAGTCCACCGAAGCGCATCGTCAGCTTGTCGACCGTGATGAGGTCGCTGCCACTCATGATGTCGGGCCCTGGCGGAAGAAGATGCGCGTCTTGCGCGGCAGCAGGCCCTGCGGTCGGAACAGCAGGATGCCGATCACCAGCGCTGCGAACAGCAAGAAGCGGTATTCCTGGATGAACTGCAGTTTCTCCGGCAGGATGAGCACGATGATGGCCGCCGGAATCAGGCCGACGATGCTGCCCAGACCGCCGAGGATCACGATCGACAACATCAGCAGCGAATCGGAGAATGTGAAGTTGTTGGGCGCGACGAATCCCGACACCATGCCGTACATCGCGCCGGCCAGGCCGGCGAAGAAGTTGCCCAGGGTGAAGGCCACCACCTTCCAGCGCGCGATGTGCAGGCCGAAGGTCGAGGCGGCGGTCTCGTCGGTGCGGATGACGTCCATCGCCAGCCCGACCCAGGACCGCTCCAGCGCACTGACCAGGGCATAGGAGAGCGCGAACAGCAGCAGGCTGAGCAGCGCGTAGGGCACGTAGAAGGACAGATCGATGCCGGGAATCTTCAACCCGTCGTTGAGCGCGAAGCCGAACAGTTCCATGCCCGGCACCTGCAGGCCTTGCGGGCCGCCGAGCACGTCGTTGACTTCGATGAAGGTCTTGAACAGGATGCCGAAGGCGATCGTCACCAGGGCCGCATAGTGGCCCCGGGTGCGCAGCACCGGCGCGATCAGCACCGAGCCGATCAGCGCCGAGATCAGGCCCGACAACAGGATCACCAGCGGATGCGGGATCTGTGTATGCGTCGCCATCACCGCCGTGGCGTAGCTGCCGATGCCGAAGAAGGCGGCGCCCGCGAAGTTGGCCACGCCGCTGTAGCCGTACTGCACGGTCAGACCCAGGCAGGCGGTGCAGAAGAGCAGCACCGAGCAGATCATCAGCAGGTTGAAGTGCGCACTGTGAAAGGCGGCGATCAGCGCCAGCGCCGACAGCAGCGCCAGCAGCCGCGCCAGGCCGGGCCGGTCGGCCACCGCAAGGTCAAACCTGCGGGTGATGCCCAGCCTGCGGCCGGCGATCGCAGCAGCCGCCGCAACGGCCACCAGCACCGCCACCCCGAGTTGCGACTCGGCGTGCAGGAACAGCCACAGAAAAGCCGTCAGCGCGACGCTGACCAGGACCAGCACGCGCGCGGGATGCCGATTGCCGGCTTGCATCGGGGAGTTCATGTGCTCACACCCGTTGGCTGGATTTTTCGGCGATCAGGCCGGTGGGCTTGAACGCCATCAGGATGATGACCACGGTGAAGGCGAAGACGTCCTTGTAGGCGCTGGGCACGTCCGGAATCAGCGCCGGCAGCATCGCGCTGCCCAGGACCTGCAGCGCGGCAAAGAGGAAGCCGCCGATGATCGCGCCGTACAGATTGCCCAGACCGCCGAGGATGGCCGCCGCAAACCCGATGACGCCGAGCAGCAGGCCGACGTTGAAGTTGACCTCGTTGTAGTACAGGCCGTTCATGACCCCGGCCAGCGCGGCCAGGCCCGAACCGAGAGCGAAGGTGAAGAGCACGACGGCGTCGAAGTTGATGCCCATCAAGCGCGCGGTTTCGCCGTCCTGCGCCACCGCACGGATCGCCATGCCGAGTTTGGTGCGCGTGATCAGGAAGTGCACCGCAGCGATCGACGCCAGGCCGCTGACGAGCAGGATGACGTTGTCCAGGCGCAGCGAGAAGCTGCCGAACTGCATCGAGTCGGTGGGCAACAGGGCCGGAAACGGCTTCGGGTTCGAGCCGTCAGGATAGAACAGCCGGACCGCCTCGCGGATCACCGTGCCGAGCATCAGGGTGGCCAGCAGCGTGTTCAGCGGCGGCGCCTTGTGCAGTGGCAGGATCACGAACTTGGCGATCACCGCCCCGATCAGTCCGGTGAGTCCGACCGAGAACAGCACCACGGCCAGCAATTGCAGCGCCGGTGCCGTGACGCCGATCTGCGTCATCGCCAGGGACGCCGTCAAGCCGGCGAAGGCGCCGACCATCAGGATGTCGCCATGGGAGAACTTGATGACGTCGAGCACGCCGAAGAACAGCGTGAATCCCACCGCCACCATGGCGTAGATCATGCCCAGCATCAGGCCGTTGAACACGTACTGGACGAGCACACTCATGGCGGGACCTGGAAGAACCAACGATCAGGCGCAGCCCTGCGTCCATTGCAGGGCTGCGGGGAAACGGGCTGAGCAAGCCGAGCGGGCGCCGCGACAGCAGGTGCGCGGCGTGGCGGCATGCGCTTACAGACCGATCAGCTTGCGCTTGCCCTTGCCGTAGCTGCTGTCTTCCCACAGCACCCAGGCACCGTCTTCGACGACGTACTTGGAGATCAGCGGCACGATGTTCTGCCGATGATCATCGAAGGTGACCTTGCCGATGATGGTGTCAACGTCCTTGGTCTTGTTCAGCAGCGCCAGCACCTTCTTGCGATCCGGGCCGACCTTCTCCACCGCGTCCATGATCAGGTTGGCGGCCGCGAAGGCGAACGGGCCGTAGGCTTCGGCGGGTTCACCGTAGTTCTGCTGCGCGTACTTGCCGGCGAAGAACAGACCACCGGGCAGCTTTTCCCAGGGTGCACCTTCGATGAAGGACAGCGAGCCCTCCGCCACGTCCTTGCCGACCCCGGCGATGTAGGCGTCGGACTTGATGCCCGACGTGCCCTGGAACTCCGCCTTGATGCCCAGCTTCTCCATCTGGGTGCGGATGCGCACCCCCAGCGGCGTCAGCCCGCCGAAGTAGATGACGTCGGGCTTGAGTTCGCGGATCTTGGTCAACTCGGTCGTGAAGTCCTGCTGGTCGGCGGTGACGCCGAAGGTCCCCAGGATGCTGCCGCCGAGCTTCTTCAGGTCGGCGCTGAAATACTTGTTGTGGCCTTTGCCGTAGTCGGTGGTGTCATGGATGATCGCCCACTTCTTGTAGCCGAGGTCGACCATGAACTTCGCCGCCACCTCGTTCTGGTTGATCATGGTGCCGTTGACGCGGTGCACCGCCTTGTAGTCGTTGCCATAGGTCACATCGGGCAGAACCGCGCCCCAGACGATGGCCGGCATGCCGAACCGGTCGTAGACACTGGCGGTGGCGATCGCGACCGACGAGCAGTAGTGGGTGACGCCGGCAATGATGCTTCGGTCGGCCGCCATCTTGGTCGCCACCTGCACGCCGACGTTGGGCTTGCATTCGTCATCCTGCGGCACCAGTTCATAGGTGTAGCGGGACTTCGGATCGGCGTTGCGCAGGCGCACCGCCAGATCGGCCGAATTGCGGCCGCCCAGACCGATGTTGGACGTGCCCCCGGTCAAGGGCGCAATGAAGGCGATCTTCACCGTGTCCTTGGCAAGCGCGGGCGCGGCCCACAGGGCGAGTGTGGAACAGGCGAGCACGGTCGACGCAGCGAGCAGGGGTCTTCTGGAGAACATGGATTTCCTATCGTTGCTGAAGTGGGGTGCCGAAACGATCCGTCGGCCGGGAACCCCGTTCCTGGATTCCCGTGGTTTGCAGCCGGTTCAAGTCACTTGAACTCATGCGGCCCATCATAAGTCACGGATCCGGCCCCTGGCAGCAACGGACAAACCCTCGGGATGGCGCCGGGGCGGCGGACGCAGTTCAGTTTTCTCGATTGCGCGGCCGGCTTCTGCCGCGTGCGCTCGCGACGCTTGTTGCCCGTCTCGGCGGGCTCGACTCAGTCGCCTGAGCGCAACGCGCTGGCGCCGCCCTGGCCCGCGCGGGCGCGGCTCAGGGTCTGCGAAGGCAGCTCGGAGAACTGGCGCTTGTAGTCGGCCGAAAAATGACCGAAATGCCAGAAGCCGTGGCGGGCCGCGGCGTCGTAGACGCTCAGTTCGGGGTCGTCGCCACGCGCCAGTTCACGGCGCACGTCGTTCAGGCGCATGGCCTTGATGTAGCGCGCCGGGCTCAGGCCGAGCACGTCCTGAAAGCAGTAGCCGAGCTTGCGCGGGCTGGCCCCGACGCGGCTGCAGACCTCGAACAGCGACAGGGGTTCGTCGTGCCGCGACAGCATCAGTTCGCAGGCGCGGTCGACGATGCGCTTGCGTGCGCCCGCACAGTGGATCTGGTCGTCGCGCTGGGCGCCGAGCATCGCGTCCAGCAGGTGGATCAGCAGGTTGCTGCGCAATCGCTGCTGCACGTCCGGGTCCTGCAGCTGCCAGGGCCGCTCGAGGGCCAGCTGCACCACGTCCAGCAGCATGTCGCGCCAGGGCGCAAGCGCGGCTTCGGGCGGCGTCATGCCCAGCAGCATGTCGGGGCGCAGCAAGGAATCCAGCCCGGGCATGCTCTCGGCCGCGCCGTGCAGCGTGCTGGCATCGACCACCAGGCCGGCGACGCGGCAATTCGGCGGCGTGCACAGGTCCAGTTCGGTCGAATCGCAGGTCAGCAAGGTGCCCACGCCGGCCTGGATGCCATTGATGCACAGCGCCCCGTCGCCGCTGAGCATGGTGCCGATGCCGAAGGAGTCGGGCAGCAGATGGCCGCGCTGGCGCAGGCGGCGCGTCGTCGTCTCGACGAAGAGCTGCATGCCGGGCCAGCGGATGTCGACGAAGCTGCCCTCGAAGGAGCCGCAGTCGAGCTGGTCGTAGTGCAGCGTCCAGTCCTGCAACTGCGCGGTATGCACATCGATGTCGCGGGTCCGCGTTCGCCGGACCACGACCGCCGGATCGGCGGCCCCCTCGCACGCCACCGGCTCGCCGAGCAAGGGCACTGAGCTTGGCGTCATGGCAGGCTCGGGCATGCGAGGGGTGAGTGACGGCGGCTCGCTCAGGGCAGCAGCACCGTGATCACTTTCTCTTCGGTATAGGCCAGCACGCCGGCCAGACCGCACTCGCGGCCGATGCCGCTGCTCTTCATGCCGCCCCAGGGAAGGCGCGGGTCGATCGGCGCCCAGCAGTTGATGCCCACCGCACCGGCCTTCACCGCTTGCGCGACCTTGTGTCCGCGCGTGATGTCATTCGTCCAGACCGTGGCGCCGAGACCGTAGACCGAGTCGTTGGCCAGGGCGATGGCTTCTTCCTCGGTGTCGAAGGGGATCACGACGCCGACCGGGCCGAAGATTTCCTCGCGCGCGATCGTCATCGTGTTCTTGACGTTGGCAAACACCGTGGGCTTGACGAAAAACCCGGTGCCATGCTCGGCGACGCCGCCCGCGAGTGCCGTGGCGCCTTCCTCGAGGCCCTGCCTGACATAGCGGTTGACGCGCTCGAACTGGGCCCGGTTGGCGACGGCGCCCATGCTCACACCGGCTTCGGCGGGGTCGCCGACCTTGATCGACGCCGCCGCGCCGGCCAGCATCTTTGCGAACTGCTCGGCGATGCCGCGCTGCGCCAGGATGCGCGTTCCGGCGGCGCAGACCTGGCCCTGGTTGAAGAACAGCCCCATCGCGCAGCCCTGGATGGCCTGCTCGAGGCTGGCGTCGTCGAACACGATCTGCGGGCTCTTGCCGCCGAGTTCGAGGGCGATGCGCTTGAAGCTGTCGCCGGCGGCGCGCTGGATCAGTCGCCCGACCTCGGGGCTGCCGGTGAACGTGATCTTGTCGACGCCGGGGTGCACGCACAGGGCGTGGCCGACGACCTCACCCACGCCGGTGACGACGTTGACGACGCCGTCGGGGATGCCGGCTTCCTTGCACAGGGCCGCCAGGTGCAGGGCCGACAGCGGGGTTTCTTCCGACGGCTTGATGACCACGGTGCAGCCGGCGGCCAATGCCGGCCCGAGCTTCCAGGTGGTGATCATGAAGGGCGTGTTCCAGGGCACGATCGCACCGACCACGCCGACCGGTTCGCGCTGTGTGTACGACAGGGTCTTGATGCCCATGTAGCCGGGCGTGGGGATGGTGCGGCCCTCGATCTTGTCGGCCCAGCCGGCGCTGGTGCGCAAGGTGCCGATGGCGTTGGGCAGATCGAGCAGGCGCGGCTCGATCGGCGGGCGGCCGATGCAGCTCGCATCCATGTCGGCGATCTTGTCGGCATCACGTTCGACCAGATCGGCGAGCTTGTTGATCAGGATGGCACGTTGCGCGCCGGGCATCGTGCTCCAGGCGCCGCCATCGAGCTGGGCGCGGGCGGCGGCGACGGCGGCATCGATGTCGGCGGCGGTGCCGCGCGCTGCGCGGCCGTGAACCTGTTCGGTGATCGGGCTGATCAGGTCCATCGTCGCGCCGTCGGATGCGTCGCGGAAGCAACCCTGGATGAAGTGTTGCGAGGTCTGGCTCATCGATCTCTCCATGGCGTGGGCAGGCGGCCCGGCGGGACGCCCTGTGAGCGGCCAGTGTCCGGTGCGTTGCGGGCCTCGTCCATCGCGTGGATTCGCGTCAGGGTTTGTACGGCCGTCGACGCGCTGGCCGGGTGCGCATACGGCACGCTGCTGCGCAGTGGCGGCGGGTCCAGGCTGTACATGGTGGGGGCCGAGATGTTGGACTCGCCGAAACCTTGCCGTGCACGATCGACGGCGCTGCTCAATGCCGGCCGCCGCTCGGCGAGGCCGGCAACGGGATCATGACCATCAGTTGGTGCATCAGCTTGGCGGTCGAGTTGACACCGAGCTTGTCGCGCATGCTGCGCAGATGGTGGTCGATCGTCGACACCGAACGGCCGAGCTGGCGCGCGATCTCCTTGTAGCTACAGCCCGCCAGGACCAGCCGCGCCACACGCAGCTCGGTGGGCGTCAGGGCGTGGTGGTTTTGTTCGCCGGATTCGGCCCTGCCCCGCGCCAGCGCGTCGTCGGCATCCGCCAGGCGACGCACGGCGGCCAGGACCGGCCCCAGGACCTCGCGCGCAGCGTTGTCCAGACGGGTGCATTCCTCGGCCCGCCAGGGGTCACCGGCCCCCGCGTCGACACACAGCAGTCCGACATCGATCCCGGCGTCACGCAAGGCGACGGCCAGCTTGCGGCGCGTGCCGGCGGCGAGCAGGGCCGCGCGCACACCCGACCCGAGGCGGCGATCGCTGCGCACATCGTCGACCACCACCACGCGCGGCGAGCGCCAGACCATTGCGATGCCGGGATCGCGGGCGTTCATCGCAGTCCCGAGCACGCGCGGCAGCATGAGGTCGGTGCGAACGATCTCGAAGCCCGGGCGGTAGCAGATGTCCCGCGGGCTGGAGAACCCGGCGTCAACACGATCCGCGGCTGTCACCGACATCAGCCATCGCGCACCGGCCTCCCAGCAGGCCTGCGGCTCGTCGAGATAGAGCAGCATCTCCGCGGCGAGCTCGCGCTGGCGACGGCCTTCACTGCCGACCTTGCCCGACAGCAGACGATCACGCAGGCCGCGCTGGGTGGCCAGCAGTTCGGAAGGATCGACCGATGAACTCACTTTCGCCTCGTCGCTGCGCCATGCATCCACCAATGCCGCCAGACCGCGGGGCCTCGGGCTCGGCGTCGAAGGGACGGATCCCGGGAAGCGGCATGACCCATGGCCCAGTCTGACATGCAGAGCCCACCGCGGCATGCATCGCGGCCCGCTCTGGCGGCCAAGCCCGCGCCTATCCGATCAGTGTTTGACAGAAATCAAGGTCCTTCCCTGGTACGGCGGGCGAACGGGCATCCGCGGCGTCTTCTGCGGCCCAGGCGGTCGCCGGACCTTGCTCACCTTTGTCGCCACTCGAGCTGACCCCGACTTCAGGTTGACCTGCCTCAACCTTGTCGCGATCTGTCGCAAGCTGCCGCGAAAGCACTCTTGGTCCAGCTTGCGACTCAATGTATACTGTATGCATTGCTCGTCGGCACGTCGCCGCCGACCCGCCCTGGGGAACAGCCTTTGGATCTGGACATGAAACGCGTGGACCGGCGCCCGGCACTGGGCGAGCAGGTCTATCACACGCTGCGCGGCCACCTGCGCAGCGGCGTGATGCAGGCCGGACAGCCCCTGCAGGAGCTGCAGCTGGCCGAGCGGCTGGGGGTGTCGCGGACCCCGGTGCGCGAAGCGATGGCCAGGCTGGCCAGCGAGGGCCTGCTCGCCACCGAGGGGCGCAGTTTCACCGTACCGGCGCTGGCGCTGGCCGACGTGGACGACATCTACGAGGTGCGCTTCCTGATCGAGCCGGCGGCGATGCGCCATGTCGCCGGGCGCAGCGTCGAGGCCGCCCTGCGCGCGCCGATCGACACCGCGCTGGCCGACGCGGTGGCCGCGCATCGTGACGGCGACAGCGAAGCGTTCCGCCTGGCCAATGTGCGCTACCGCGCGGCCTGGCTGGCGCTGGTGCCGAACGCGCGGCTGGTGCGCGTGGTCGAGCTGTATGCCGACCATATGCAGCATATCCGCGCGCTCACGCTGGACGACGCCGGCGTGCGGCGCATCGTGCTGCGCGGCCTCAAGCGCATCACGGCGGCGCTGGCCGCCGGTGACGGCGACACCGCCGCGGCGGCCGTGCACGAACACCTGATCCAGGCGCGGCGTGCCTTCATCGAAGCCACCGGCCTGGCGAGCGCGGCCAAGGCCGGAGCGCGCGGCGCCGCCGCTCGCGCGACCGGCTCCGCCCGCGCGACAAAAACGAGGACAACCCCATGACGGTCTTGGCCGAGATCCCCTACGGTGCCTACTGGAGCACGCCCTTCGCGCGCTGGCAGGGCAGCCTCGCACATCTGCACAGCGTCGAGTTTGCGGCCCGCGTCGCACGCACCGAGCTGGCGCGGCGCCAGATCGACCCGGCCACCTTCGACCATGGCGTGCTCGGTCTGTCGGTGCCGCAGCGCCATGCCTTCTACGGCATGCCCTGGCTGGCCGGGCTGATCGGTGCGCCGCAGCTCAGCGGCCCGACCCTGATGCAGGCCTGCGCCACCGGGGTGCGCACCTTGCTGGCGGCGACCCAGGAGCTGCGCTCCGGCATGGCGCACTGCGCGCTGGTCGTGACCTGCGACCGCACCTCCAACGGCCCGCACCTGTATTACCCCGATCCGCGCGCACCGGGCGGCACCGGAAAGGCCGAGAACTGGGTGATGGACAACTTCGGCTGCGACCCGCTGGGCGGGCACTCGATGCTGGCCACCGCCGAAAACGTGGCCGGAGCGCACGGCTTCAGCACGGCCGCACAGCATGAAGTCGTGCTGCAGCGCGAAGCGCAGTACGCGCAGGCGCTGGCCGACGATTCGGCCTTCCTGCGCCGTTTCATGACCCTGCCTTTCGAGGTGCCTGCGCCGGGCGGGCGCAAGATCCTGACGACGCTGGCCGGCGACGAAGGTGTGTCGCGTTCGACGGCCGAGGGGCTGGCCGCACTCAAGCCGGTGCTCGATGGCGGCAGCGTCACCTTCGGCGCGCAGACCCACCCGGCCGACGGCAACGCCGCCATCGTCGTCGCGACGCCTGAACGCGCCCGCGAGCTCAGCCGCGACCCGAAGATCGCGGTGCGCCTGCACGGCTTCGGCCAGGCGCGCGTGGCGCTGGCGCGCATGCCCGAGGCCACCGTGCCGGCGGCCAGGGCCGCGCTCGCGCAGGCCGGCCGCGACATCGGCGACATGGCGGCGATCAAGACGCACAACCCCTTCGCCATCAACGACCTGTACTTCGCCAAGGCGACCGGCACCGACTGGCGAAGCATGAACAACTACGGCTGCTCGCTGGTGTGGGGTCATCCGCAGGCGCCGATGGGCACCCGCGCGGTGATCGAGCTGATCGAGGAACTGGTGCTGCGCGGCGGCGGTTTCGGCCTGTTCACCGGCTGCGCCGCGGGCGACAGCGCGATGGCCGTGGTACTCGAAGTCGCCGGCGCCTGAACCAGCGGGGGGCAACTTGAACCTGTCGCAGTGGATCACCCAGCATGCCCGGCACACGCCGGACAAGGCGGCGTTGCATTTTGAAGGCCGCGATATCGGCTATGCCGCCCTGGCGACGCGCATCGACGAGACCGCCGCCGCCCTGGCCGCACGGCGCATCGGGCAAGGCGACGTCGTGGCCTGGCTGGGCATGAACAGCCCGGCCATGCTCGCCACGCTGTTTGCCTGCGCCCGGCTCGGCGCGATCTTCATGCCCTTGAACTGGCGCCTGGCGCCGCCCGAGCATCAGGCGCTGCTGCGCGACGACCCGCCGGCCCTGCTCTTCGTCGACGCCCCCTTCGTCGCCGCCAGCGCCGCCGCGCCGATCGTGCCGGCCGCCACCGCCTGCGTCGCCCTGGGCGCTGCAGCCCCGAGCGGCTGGCTTGACGGGACGGACTTCGCGCCGCCGCTGCACGCAGCCCTGAGCGCAGCGCAGGGCAGCGCCGACGCGCCGCTGCTGCTGTGCTACACATCGGGCTCCACCGGCCGGGCCAAGGGCGTGGTGCTGACGCAGAAGGCCCTGGTCTGCAACGCCGCCAACAGCGTCGACATGCATGGCCTGACGCAGGACGACCGCGTGCTGACCACGCTGCCCCTGTTTCACGTCGGCGGGCTGAACATCCAGACCCTGCCCGCGCTGCAGGCGGGCTGCACGGTGACGCTGCACGCCAAGTTCGACGCCGATGCCACCTTCGACGCGATCGAGCGCCAGCGCATCACGCTCACCGTGCTGGTGCCCGCACAGCTCGACGCCATGCTGTCGCACCCACGCTGGGCGAACGCCGACTTCGGCAGCCTGCGCATGATCTCGACCGGTTCGACCCAGGTGCCGATGCGCATCATCCAGGCCGTGCATGCCCGCGGCCTGCCCTTGATTCAAGTCTGGGGCGCGACCGAGACCGCGCCCATCGCCGCCTGCCTGCACGCCGACGAAGCGCTGCGCAAGGCCGGCTCGACCGGCCGCGCGGCACAGCATGGCGCATTGCGCATCGTCGACGTCGACGGCCGCGACCTGCCGCCGGGCAAACCCGGCGAGGTGCTCGCGCGCGGCGACAACCTGATGAGCGGCTATTGGCGCGACCCTGAATCCAGCGCACGCGCGCTGGCCGGCGGCTGGTTCCACTCCGGCGACATGGGCCACCTCGACGACGAAGGTTTCCTCTATATCGACGGCCGGCTCAAGGACATGATCATCAGCGGCGGCGAAAACGTCAGCCCCACCGAGGTCGAGGCGGTGCTGCTCGAGCACCCGCAGGTCGCCGAGGCGGCCGTCGTCGGTCGAGCCGACGAACGCTGGGGCGAAGTCATCATCGCCGTGGTCGCACTGCAGCCGGGCTCGACGCTGACGCGCGAGCAGTTGCTCGGCATGTGCGAAGGGCGCATCGCGCGCTTCAAGCACCCCAAGGACGTGCTCTTTGTCGACGCGATGCCGCGCACGGCACTGGGCAAGGTGCGCAAGGAAGACGTGCGCCGCCTGGTCGCCGAAGCGGCAGCGGCCGCCGGCGCCACCCCCACTCCGCAGGAGCGCATGGCATGACGCTGAAGATCGGAATCGACGTCGGCGGGACCTTCACCGACTTCGTCATCGCGCGCGACGGTGAGCCGCCGCGCATCCACAAGAACCTGTCGACCCCGGCCGACCCATCGATCGCGGTCGTCGAAGGTCTGGCGCAGATCGCCGCGGCGCTCGACCCGCCGCAGTCGCTGCAGGACTTCGCGCGCTCCATCTCGACCATCGTGCACGGCACGACGGTGACCACCAACGCAACGCTCACGTCCACCGGTGCACGCTGCGCGCTGCTCACCACCGACGGCGTGCGCGACGCGCTCGAGATGCGCCGCGGCATCCGCGAGGCGCAGTACGACAACCGCTACACGAATGTGCGGCCGCTGGTGCCGCGCGCGCGCCGCATCGGCGTGGCCGGGCGCATCGACCGCGACGGCCACGAGCTTGCGCCGCTCGATCTGCAGGCCGTGCGCGACGCGCTCGCCGTCTGGCGGGCCGAGGGTGTGCAGGCGGTCGCGGTGTGCTTCATGAATTCCTTCGCGCAGCCCGCACACGAACAGGCGGCGGCCGAACTGGTGCGCCGCGAGATGCCCGAGGCCTACCTGTCGGTCTCCACCGAGGTGCTGCCCTCGATCCGCTTCTACGAGCGCGTCAGCACCACCGTACTCAACGCCTACGTCGGCCCCAAGCTCGAGCATTACCTCGACCAGCTCGTCGAGCGGCTGGCCGGCATCGGCTTTGGCGGGCTGCTGATGATCATGCAGTCCAACGGCGGCGTGATCTCGCCGCAGGCGGCGCGCGACAAGGCGGCGCTGACCCTGCTCTCGGGCCCCGCGGGCGGCCCCGGCGCGGGGCTGTTCTATGCCGGGGCGCATGGCCAGGACCGCTGCATCACCACCGACATGGGCGGCACCAGCTTCGAGACCTCGGTCGCGGTCGGCGCGCCGATGCTCAAGAACGACGGCGAGATCGCGCGTCACAAGATTGCGTTGCCGATGCTCGACATCCACACCATCGGCGCCGGCGGCGGATCCATCGGCTGGCTCGACGAAGGGGGTCTGCTGCGCATGGGCCCGGCCAGCGCCGGTGCCGACCCCGGCCCGGCCTGCTACGGACGTGGCGGCACCCTGCCGACCACCACCGACGCCAACGTGGTCCTGGGTTATCTGGACCCCGCCTTTTTCGCCGGCGGGCGCATGGCGCTGGACGTGGCGGCCGCGCGCCGCGCGATCGACGAGCACATCGCGCAGCCGATGGGCCTCACCATCGAGCAGGCCGCGGCCGGGATGTACCGCGTGGCCTGCAACAACATGGCCCAGGGCGTGCGCGAGGTGACCATCAAGCGCGGCTTCGACCCGCGCGAGTTCCCGCTCATTCCCGGCGGCGGCGCCGGCCCGATCCACGGCTGCCTGATCTGCAGCGAGCTCGGCATCCCGCTGCAGATCGTGCCGCGCGAAGCCTCGGTGCTGTGTGCCTTCGGCATGCTGATGTGCGAGCTGCGCCACGACTACGTGCGCACCTTCGTCACGCGCCTGGACGCGATCGACTGGGCGCAGCTGGGCGCCCTGGTCGGCGCGATGGCCGACGAGGGCGCGCGAGCGCTCGCCGACGAACGCATCGCGCCCGAACAAAGGCGTTTTGAGTTGCGCCTGGACTGCCGCTATATCCGCCAGTACCACGAGGTGTCGGTGGCGCTGCCGCTGGCCATCGTCGAAAGCCGCGATGCCGGCGCCATTGCGCGGGCCTTTCATGCCGAACACCAGCGCCTGTACGGCTACGCGCTCGAAGGCGAAGCCACGCCGGTGGAGGTCATCAATCTGCGCCTGCAGGCCATCGGCGCCACCGACCGGCCGGCCTACCGCCGCGAGGCGAGCGCCGGCAGCGACGCCAGTGCGGCGCGCAAGGGCCGGCGCAGCGTCTACGTCCCCGAGCGCGACGCCTTCGCCGAGGTGCCGGTCTACGACGGCCACCTGATGCGCTGCGGCAACCGCATCACCGGCCCGGCACTCGTCGAACAGCAGACGACGGCGATCTTCGTCAGCGACAGCTTCGACTGCGTGGTCGACGCCTTCGGCTCGTTCGTGCTGCACGCCAAGGGGCGCGAAGCCCTGGTGAACACCGCGCCGGCGCGGACACAGGAGGTGATTGCATGAGTCGTATCCAGCCAACCACGGCAACGCGGGCCGCGCGCCGGGCCGCTCCCAAGCCGGCACGCATCCCCGCGGGGGATCGGCCGGCGTACCCGACGGACGAGGGGCCGGCATGACCATTGACCCGATCCTGCTGTCGGTCTACGCGCGCACCTTCAAGTCGATCACCGACGAGATGAGCATCTCGATGGAGCGCACCACGCGCAGCCCGATCCTGTCCGAGGCCAAGGACTACGTGACCGGCCTGTACGACGCCGAGGGCCGCATGCTCGAACAGACCGAGAACCTGCCGATCCTGGCGTTTTCGCTGGCGCCGGTGTGCAAGCACATCCGCAAGACCTTCGACGGCGACATCCACCCCGGCGACGTGTTCTTCCACAACGACGTCTTCACGCTGGGCAACCAGAACAACGACGTCGCGGCCTTCAAGCCGGTGTTCCTCGACGACGAACTGGTCGGCTGGACGGCCGTCAAGGGCCACCAGGCCGACATCGGCGGGGCGGTGGCCGGCGGCTACAACCCGAACGCGGTCGAGGTCTGGCAGGAGGCGCTGCGCATCCCCGCGGTGAAGATCGTCGACCGCGGCAAGCTGCGCCAGGACGTCTGGAACCTGATCTTCGCGAACGTGCGGCTGGACATCGTGCAGCACGACATGAAGGCCGAGATGGGCGCCTGCACGGTGGGCGAGCGCCGGCTCGTCGAGCTGCTGCGCAAGTACGGCCGAGACAGCTACCTGGCGCACAAGCAGGCCCTGTTCGACGCCACGCGCCGCATGATGGAAGCCGAGATCGCGAAGATTCCCAACGGCTGCTACAGCGGCGAGGGGCGGGTCTACTACGACGGCCGCCACGAAGGCAGCGAGTTCACCATCCGCGTTGACATCGAGGTGCAGGACAAGCGCATCCGCTTCGACTATTCGCGCACCGACGCGCAGACCAATGGCTTCGTCAACGGCACCTTCACGTCCAGCGCGTCGGCCACCATCCTGACCCTGCTGCAGATGGTCAACCCAGACATCCCGCACAACGAGGGCATGGTCGAACCGATCGAGATCGTGATTCCCGAAGGCACGATCCTCAACGCCGCCTACCCCAAGGCCACGACCTTCGGCAACCATCTGTGCCCGCCCAATGCCGACGCGATCCAGCGTGCACTCAGCCCGGTACTGCCCGACCGCGTGACCGCCGGCTGGAACAACCTGCTCGCCGCGCTGACCACCGGCATCGACCCCGGCACCGGCGAGAAGTACGTTGACATCGGCTTCATGGGCCTCAAAGGCGGCTCGGGCGGCATGCAGGGCTGCGACGGCTACGACCACATCGGCATGATCGACGCCTCGGGCGGCGTGCTCGACCAGGACTACGAGATGTTCGAGCGCCAGACGCCGCATCGCCTGATCAAGCACGAACTGCTGAGCGACTCGGCCGGCGCCGGCCAGTGGCGCGGCGGGCTCGGCGTGGAGACGGTTTTCGAGATCGGCTCGGACGACACCCAGCTCGTGACCTTCGGCGACGGTGACTTCGAAGGCGCCTTCGGCCTGGCCGGCGGCCAGGGCGCGGGGCTGAACTTCATCCGCCTGACCTACCCCGACGGCAAGACGGTGGTGCCGCGCAACAAGGACCTGATCACCGGCGTGCCACGCGGCACGATCTACCACCAGGTGGCCAACGGCGGCGGCGGCTGGGGCGACCCGAAGCGGCGCGACCGCCGTCTGCTCGCCGCCGAAGTGAAGAACGGCGTCATCAGCCGCGAGGCCGCGATGCGCGACTACGGCATGAGCGCAGCCGAGCTGGACGCTTCATGAACTTCGAGCTGAGCGACGAGCAGCGCGCGATCCGCGACAGCTTCGCACGCTTCGTCGACGAGCGCGTGGTGCCGCAGGCCGCGGCCATCGACGAAGCGCGTGAATTCCCGCGCGCGCTGTTCGATCAACTGGCCGCCCTGGGCCTGTTCGGCCTGCGTTATCCCGAGGACGCCGGCGGCTCCGGCCTCGGGCTGATGGAGTTTTCACTCGCGCTGGCCGAGATCGCTCGCGGCTCGATGTCGCTGGCCGGTGCCGCGGCGATGCAGTCGCTGATGGGCACCAAGTTCCTGCACATGCTGGGCAACGCCGACATCGTCGAACGGCTGTTCAAACCCGCGCTGCGCGGCGAGAAGATCGGCGCCATCTGCATGACCGAGCCGGATGCCGGCTCCGACCTCGGCGGCATCGCCACGCGTGCCATCCGCTGCGCAGGCGGCTGGCGGCTCAACGGCCGCAAGACCTGGATCACCTCGGCGCCGGTGGCTGACTTCTTCACCGTCTTCGCCCAGGCCGCAGACGAGAAGAAGCTGACGATCTTCCTCGTCGAGCGCAGCTTTGCCGGCCTGCACATCGGGCGCGAGATCCACAAGATGGGCGTGTGGGCGCTGCCGACCTCGGAGCTCGCCTTCGACGATTGTTTCGTGCCCGACTCGCATCTGCTGTCGCACGAGATCGGCGACGGCGAAGCGCAGCTGCGCAAGACCCTGGCCGAGATCCGCATCATCACCGGCGCGATGGCGCTCGGCGTGGCGCGCGCGGCACTCGCCGAGGCGCTGCGCTACAGCGCCGAGCGGCGCCAGTTCGGCAAGGCGATCAACCGCTTCCAGGCGATCCAGTTCAAGCTCGCCGAGATGGCCACCGAGCTCGAATCGGCGGTGCACCTGGTGCACTACGCGGCCTGGCTGCACGGCGTGGGCCGGCCGCACCACAAGGAAGCGGCGATGGCCAAGCTGCATGCGACCGAGGCGGCGGCGCGCATCTGCGACCAGGCCGCACGTGTATTCGCCAGCTACGGCTACGCGATGGAGTACCCGGTGCAGCGCTATCTGCGCGACGTGCGCTTCACGCTGATCGGTGGCGGCACCAGCGAGATCCTCAAGCTCATCATCGCCAAGGAGTTGTCGTCATGAAAGACGCCAGGACCATCAAGGTGGTGCTCGCCAAACCCGGCCTGGACGGCCACGACCAGGGCGCCAAGGTGGTGGTCCGGGCGATGCTCGACGCCGGCTTCGACGTGCACTACACCGGCTTGCGCCAGACACCCGAGCAGGTGGTGCAGGCCGCGCTGCGCCAGGACGCCGACGTGATCGCCCTGTCCAGCATGGCCGGCTCGCATCTGCCTTTCTGCACCCGGCTCAAGCCGCTGCTCGAAGCCGCCGGCCTGGGTGACCGCCTGTGGGTCATCGGCGGCAACCTGCCGGCGCAGGACCACGACGCCCTGCGCGCACTCGGCTTCAAGGGCGTGTTCCAGACCGGCTCCCGGCTGGATGCGATCTGCGACTTCATCAAGGCCCACCGACCATGACACGCGACAGTCAAGCGCGCCCCGTGCGCAACGAATCGGGCATCCCCATCCAGCCGCTGTACACCGCGGCCGAGCTCGAGGCCAGCGGCGGCCTGGCCATGCTCGGCGAGCCCGGGGCCTACCCGTTCACGCGCGGCATCCACCCGCTGATGTACCGCAAGCAGCCGTTCACGATGCGCCAGTACACCGGTTTCGGCAATGCCGCCGATACCAACCGGCGCTTCAAGTTCCTGATCGACAACGGCCAGACCGGGCTCAACGTCGCCTTCGACCTGCCCACCCAATGCGGCCTCGACTCCGACGACCCCGCCGCCGAAGGCGAGATCGGCCGCGTGGGCATGGCGGTGGACACCTTGCGCGACTTCGAGACCGCGTTCGACGGCATCGATCTCGACAAGATCACCGTCTCGCTGACGATCAACGGCTCGGCCGCGATCCTGATCGCGATGTACCTCGCGATGGCCGAGAAACGCGGCTTCGACCTGAAGCGCCTGCGCGGCACGGCGCAGAACGACATCCTGAAGGAATATGTCGGCCGCGGCACCTGGGTGTTCCCGGTCGAGCCCTCGATCCGGCTCGTCGGCGACACCATCGAATACTGTGCCGAACACGCGCCGAAGTACAGCCCGGTGTCGGTCTGCGGCTACCACATCCGCGAATCGGGGGCCACGCCGACGCAGGAGATGGCCTGGGGTTTCTGCATCGCGCGCGCCTACGCCGACGAGGTGATCCGCCGCGGCGTGGCGGTCGACGAGTTCGCCGGCCGCCTGTCCTACAACTTCAACATCTTCGGCAATCTGTTCGAGCAGGTCGCCAAGTTCCGCGCCGGCCGCGGCCTGTGGGCCAAGATCATGAAGGAGGAGTACGGCGCCTCCAAGCCGGGCTCGATGTGGCTGCGCATGATCGCCGGCGGCGGCGGCGGCGGCCTCACGCTCGAGCAGCCCGAGACGAATATCGTGCGCGGCGCCTACTACGCGCTGATCGCCGCGCTGTCGGGTGCGCAGACGATGGCCCTGTGCTGCTACGACGAGGCCTATACGATCCCCAGCGAATATGCCCAGCGCCTGTCGCTGCGCACGATGCAGATGCTGGTCGAGGAGATGGGCCTGGCCGAGACGGTGGACCCTCTGGGCGGCTCGTTCTACGTTGAGACGCTGACGAACCAGATGCGCACCGAGATGGAACGCATCATTGCCGAGACCGATGCGGCCGGCGGCATCGTCAAGCTCATCGCCGATGGCACGATCCAGTCGCGGGTCTCGGCGCAGGCCTACCGCATGCAGCGCGCGATCGAGTCGGGCGCCTTCCCCAAGGTCGGCGTGAATCGCTATCGCAGCGCGACCGAAGAGCAGCACGAGGTCGAGATGCACCCCTACCGCGCCGACGACGCGCGTGCGCAGATCGCCTCGCTGCAGGAGGTCCGCACGGAGCGCGACGCCGCGGCGGTGGCGAGCGCGCTGCAACGCATCGAGGCCGACGCGCGCGCCGGCACCAACCTGATGCCGGCCATCGTCGAGGCCGTCAAGGCCTATGCCAGCGTGGGCGAGATCACGATGCGGCTGGTCGGCGTCTTCGGTCGTTACCGGGAGCCGCTGCGCTTCGACCACCGCGACGCGCAGGAGTTGGCAGCATGATGCAAGCGGCCGAACGTTATCTCGCGCCGACCACGCTGGCGCAGGCGCTCGCGGCGCTCGCCGCACCGGGCGGCGCCACGGTGCTGGCCGGCGGCACCGACCTGATGCCGCAGAACAATGCGGGTCGCGTGAAGGCCGCCCCCACCTTGCTCAACATCCGGCGCGTGCAGGGGCTGTCGGCGGTCGCGCTGGATGGTGATGCGCTGGTGATCGGCGCGCTGGCCACGCTGAGCGCATTGCAGCGCGACGCCCTGGTCTGCGCGCAGGCGCCGCTGCTGGTCGAGTCCATCGACCATTTCGCCAGCGACCAGATCCGCAACATGGCCACCCTGGGCGGCAATCTGTGCAACGCCTCGCCGGCCGGCGACACGCTCACGCCGCTGCTGGCGCTGGATGCGCAGGTCGAACTGGCCAGCCTGGCCGATGGCGGCGTGGTGAGCACACGCCGTCTGCCTCTGGCTGAGTTTTTCGTCGCACCGGGCCGCACACGGCGCAATCCGCGCGAACTGCTGACCGCGGTGCGGCTGCCGCTGCGCGCTGCCGGCCAGGTCGTGCGCTTTCACAAGGCCGGCACCCGCCCGGCGCTGGACATCTCGACGATCTCGATCGCGCTGGCCGCGCAGCGCGACGCGCAGGGGCAGCTGCACGAGGTGCGTCTTGCGCTCGGCGCGGTGGCGCCGACTCCCGTGCGCGCGCGCCGCGCCGAGAGGCTGCTCGAAGGGCGCCGGCTGGACGCCGCGCTCGCCGAACAGGCCGCACAGGCCGCCGCCGACGAGGCGACGCCGATCGACGATGTGCGCGCCAGCGCCTGGTACCGCCGCGAGCTGGTCCACAACCTGACACGAAGGATGCTCGACGATGTCACTCACGCATGAAATCCGCTTCAGGCTCAACGGCGTGGCGCAGCGCACGCAGGTTGACGTCGGCCTGAGCGCGCTGCAGCTGCTGCGCGACGTGATCGGCCTGCCGGGTACGAAGTACGGCTGCGGCGAAGGTGAATGCGGCGCCTGCACGATCCTCGTCGACGGCGCGTCGGTGAACGCCTGCCTGCTGTTCGCCGTCGATTGCGACGGCCGCGAACTGACGACCATCGAGGGCCTGGCCGGCAACCCGCATGCCCAGGCCTTGCGCGAAGCCTTCGTCGCACATGGCGCGGTGCAGTGCGGCTTCTGCACGCCGGGCATGGTGGTGCAGGCCACCCATCTGCTCGCCGGCCAGGCGCGCCCTGATGCGGCCACGGCCAAACGCGCGATCGAAGGCAATCTGTGCCGCTGCACCGGCTACCAGAAGATCGTCGACGCCATCGTCGATGCCGGGGCAAGGCGGGCCGATGCGGCGGCGGGAGAATGACGATGAGCCAGGACCTCATGCCGCCCGCCGCAGCCGCCAGCCTGATCGGCCAGCGCATCCCGAAGATGGATGCACCCGAGAAAGCCAGCGGCCGCACGCGCTACATCCACGACATCGACCTGCCGGGCCAGTTGCACGCCGCGATCCTGCGTTCGTCGCGCGTGCACGCGCGCATCCTGCGCATCGACACCACGGCCGCGCGCGCGCTGCCCGGCGTGCATGCGGTGCTCAGCGCGGCCGACGTGCCCGACCAGCAGCCCATCGGCGTAGCGCGTGACCATCTGCCGCTCAAGCGCGACCGCGTGCGCAGCCTGCGTGACGAGATCGCCGCCGTGGCCGCCGAAAGCGAGGCCATCGCGCGCGCCGCGCTGGCGCTGATCGAGGTCGAGTACGAAGACCTGCCGGTGCTCGCCGACGCACGCGACGCCCTGGCCCCCGGCGCACCGCTGATCCACCCCGAGCCGCATGGCGCCGACGCCGGCGAGCCTGGCCTCAAGCCCGGCATGCCGATCGCGTTTGCCGGCAAGCCCGACAACATCGCGATGCGCTTCGACTACACGCATGGCGACGTGGTGCAGGGCGAGGCCGAGTCCGACGTGGTGGTCGAGGACAGCTTCTCGCTGCACTACGTCACCCATTGCTGCATGGGGGTGTCCGGCGTGATCGCCGAGTTCGACGCCCGCGGCAACCTGCTGCTGTACTCGAACACCCAGGTGCCCTTTTTGCACAAGCGTGAATTTGCCGAGATCTTCGGCATGGACCCGGGGCGCATCCGCATCATCCAGCCGCCGATCGGCGGCGGTTTCGGCTCCAAGCTCGACATCTACCCCTTCGAGATCATCTGCGTCTACCTGGCGCGCGCCACCGGCCGGCCGGTCAAGCTGCTGTTCGACCGCGAAGAGGAATTCCTCGCCTCGCCGACGCGCCAGCCGGTGCTGCTGACGCTGCGCTCGGGCTGCAAGCGCGACGGCACGCTCACCTTCCGCAGCGTGCGCACGCTGCACGACAACGGCGCCTACACCTCATGGGGGGCGACGACGCCCTTCGTGATGATGCAGACCTTCTCGTCGCTGTACCGCGTGCCACATTGCGACTACCACACCCTGGCGGTCTACACCAACAACCCGTACGCGGGTTCGTTCCGCGGCTACGGCAATCTGCAGGCCACGTTTGCGATCGAATCGCATATGGACCAGCTCGCCGAGGCGATCGGCATCGACCCGCTGGCCTTTCGCCGGAAGAACGCGCAGGCCCAGGGCGAGGTCAGCGGGCAGGGCATGGTGTTTCGCAGCTGTGGCTTCCAGGACTGCCTGAGCAGCGCCGCCGAGCGCAGCGACTTCGTGCGCCGGCATGCCGAGTTCGCGGCGCAGCGCGACGCGCCGGGCCCGATCAAAAGAGGCATCGGCATCGCGTCGATGCTGCACGTCGGCGGTGGCGCCAAGATCTATCCCTCCGACGGCTGCGGCACCATCCTCAAGCTCGACGACTTCGGCCACGTCACCCTGATCACGGGTGCCTCCGAGATCGGCCAGGGTTCGGAAACCGTGCTCTCTCAGCTCGTCTGCGAGGAGCTCGGTCTGCCGATGTCGGCGGTCACGGTGGTCAACAACGACACCGACATCACGCCCTGGGACGTCGGCGTGCATGCCAGCCGCACCACCTTCATTGCCGGCAACTCGGCGATCGGTGCGGCGCGCAAGGCGCGCGACAAGATCTTCGCCGCGGCGGCGCCGCGCTTTGACTGCGCCGCCGACGACCTTGCGCTGCGCGACGGCCACATCGTGCGCCGCGCCAGCGGCGAGCCGCTGATCGGGATCGCGCGCTTCCTGCGCAGCCTGCACTTCAGCGACCGCGCCGAGCTGGTGATGACGACCTTCTATTACGAACCGCCGAGCGTGCACCAGGACAAGGGGTTCAAGGGCGACGTCTCGGCCGCCTATGCCTGGGCGACGCAGATCGTCGAAGTCGAAGTCGATACCGACACCGGCGTGGTGCGCATGCTCAAGGTCACCGGCGCGCACGACGTGGGCCGGGTGCTCAACCGGCTGGGCATCGAGGGCCAGATCGAGGGCGGCATCGTGATGGGCCAGGGGTATGCGCTGACCGAGAACCTGATGGTCGAGAACGGCAGCATCCGCAACCCGAACTTCCGCGACTACAAGCTCGTCACCGCGCCCGAGATTCCCGAGATGGACATCGCCTTCATCGAGTCGATGGACGGTGAAGGCCCGCAGGGCGCCAAGGGGGTGGGCGAAGCCCCCGCGATCTGCATCGCCGCGGCGACGGCGAACGCGATCTACAACGCCACCGGCGTGCGCATCACGAGCCTGCCGTTCACGCCGGAGCGGGTCTACCGCGCGCTGCGCGGCGCCTTGCCGGCGGTGCCGCCGCTGCCGCCGAGCCTGGAGAAGCCCGCGTGAAATTGCGCACCGTGCTGTCGCTCGAGCAGGCGCTGTCCCTGCCCTATGCGACGCTGCGCTTCGCCCAGCTCGGCTGGCGCGTGATCCGCATCGAGGCGACGGCCGGCAAGGGCCTGCCGGGAGATCCGAACCGCTACATCGGCTCACGTGTGTGCAGCGAACCAGCAGACGCGGACGACCGGCGCAGCTATTTCGTGGCGCCCAACGTCGGCAAGGAAGCGATAGCGCTGAATCTGAAGGATGCGCGGGGCCAGGCCTTGCTCGCGCGCCTGATCAGGGAACTCGACGTCGATGTCTTCTGCTGCAACACCGTGCCGGCGCGCTATGCGTCGCTCGGCATCGCCCCCGAGCAGTTGCGCGCCACCCGGCCGGAACTGATCTGGGCCGGCATTTCGGCGATGGGCCCGGCCTTCCCCGAGGCGCCCGGCTACGACCCGGTGATCCAGGCGATGGCCGGCTACATGCAAGTCACCGGCGAGCGCGACGGCCCGCCGATGCTGACCGGCATCCCGGTGATCGACCTCAAGTCCGGCGACGAGCTGTATGCCAACGTCATGCGCGCGCTGCTCGAGCGCCACGAGACCGGCCAGGGGCAGGCGATCCACGTCTCGATGCTGCAGGCCGCGGCCTCATGGCTGATCACGGTGCTGCCGCTGGTGGACTTCGGCTGTCGCGACGACGAGATCACGCGCGCCGGCAACGAGCACCGCAAGTTCATCCCGACGAATGTCTACCCGGCGCGCGACGGTTTCGTCTATCTCGCGATCGGCAGCGACCTGCAGTGGCGGCGCCTGTGTGCGATCCCGAAGTTCGCCGCGGTCGCCAACGAGGCGCGCACGACGAACGAAGGCCGCCACGCCGAGCGTGAATCGATCCACCGCGACATGGTGGCCGTCACCGCACAGCATCCGGCCGAGGTTTTGCTTGCCGACCTCGCGGCGGCGACGATCCCGGCCACGCGCATCCACGACATCCGCCAGGTGCGCGAGCTGCCCGCGCTGGTGGACAAGCTGACGCGCACGGCCCTGCCCGGTGGCCGGATCATCCACATGCCGCCGATGGCCGTCGATCAGCCGGGCGCGAAGACCGAACTCGGTTTTGCGCCCCGCTATGGCGAGCACACGCGGCGCGTGCTCGCCGAAGCCGGTCTGGCGCAAAGCGAGATCTCCCAGCTGCACGACGCCGGCGTCGTGGCGTGACGATGATGTCGGGCAACTTCCCGTCGCAGCGCGCCGTGCTGCCAGGGGCACACGCCAGCGTGGTCGCGATGCTCGCCGCGGCGGCCGCCGAAGCGCCGCAGGCCGAAGCACTGGTCTTCGGCGATCGCAGGCTGAGCTATGCCGGCTACCTTGCCTGCGTCGCCGGCTTCGCGCACGAACTCGAATCGCTCGGCGCGCGCGGTGAACGTGTCGCCACGCTGATCGGCAACTCGATCGACGCCTGCATCGCGATGTTCGGTGCGCTCGCGGCCGGCGCACAACTGGTCCCGCTCAACCCGCTGCTCACCGCGCATGAGCTGGCGCCGATCCTGCTCGACGCGGCGCCGCGCGTGCTGGTCGTCGATGCGGCGCTGCGCGGCCCGATCGACGCTGCGGCGCGCGACGCGGGCATCGTGCACATCATCGAGGTCGGCCAGGGCGGCCGCCCTCTGGACCGCGGAGGCGCCGGCAAGGCGCCATTGCCGGCCTTGCCGCGGCCCGGCGCACCGGCCCTGCTGCAGTACACCGGCGGCACGACCGGGCGCGCCAAAGGCGTCGAGCTGACCCATGCCGCGATCGCGATCAACGTCGAACAGCGCGAGGCCCTGCTGCCGACCCGGCGCGGCGAGCGCATCGTCTGCATGATGCCGCTGTCGCACGCCTATGGCATGGCGATGGGCCTGTTTCTCGCCGCGCGCTGCGCCGGAACGCTGGTCATCCTCGCGCGCTACCAGGCCGACGAGGTGCTCGCGGTGGTCGCGCGCGAACGCATCGGCATCTTCCCGGGCAGCCCGACGGTGTTCGTCGGCCTGATGTCGCATCCGGCGTTTGCCGCCACCGACTGGCGCAGCGTGCACACCTGCTACTCGGGCGCTTCGGCACTCGCCGCGGCAACCCTCGCGCGCTGGCAGGGCGCCGTCGGCGCGCCGGTCTTCGAAGGCTACGGCCTGACCGAAGCCGGCCCGGTGCTGAGCTTCAACCCGGCGCGCGGCCCGGCCAAGGCAGGATCCGTCGGCGTCGCGGTGCTGCGCACCGAGATACAGATCGTCGACGTCGAAACCGGCCGGCGCGTGCTCGCCAGCGGCGAAGTCGGCGAGATCCGCGCCCGCGGACCGCAACTCATGCTGGGCTATCGGGGGCGTCCGGACGAGACCGCGCAGGCGCTGCGCGACGGCTGGCTGTACACCGGCGACATCGGTGAACTCGACGCCGACGGCTATCTCTTCATCCGCGACCGCAAGAAGGACATGCTGATCGTCGGCGGCTACAACGTCTATCCGCGCGAGGTCGAAGAAGTGCTGTTCGCACATGCCGACGTCGTCGATGCGGCGGTCGTGGGTGAGCCCGACGCATACCGTGGCGAGCAGGTCGTCGCGCATGTCGTGCTGCGCCCCGGCGCGACATGCGATGCCGACGCGCTGCGCGCCCACTGCCGCGGTCGCCTCGCGAAATACAAGATGCCAGCGCACATCCGCTTCGCCGACGCGCTGCCCAAGACGCCCGCCAACAAGACCGACAAACGTGCGCTGCGAAGCCTCTCGTCGGCCGAAGCGCCGAGCTGACCCATCAAAAGTGAACGCCCCGACCATGCCTTACGCGAACCCGCTCCTGGAGCGCCCGACACGCCCCGCGCCACGCCATGTCGCCGTGATCGGCGCCGGATCGATCGGCCCCGACATCGCCTACTACCTGAAGAGCGCGCTGCCGGGCCTGAAGCTCACGCTGATCGATATCCGCCAGGACGCGATCGACGCCGCGCTCGCGCGCCTCGCGGCTTATGCCGACAAGGCCGTGGCGCGCGGCAAGATGAGCGCCGACGCCGCCCGCGCCACCGTCGACGGTCTGGTCGGCAGCACCGACTACGACGCGCTGGCCGACTGCGACTGGGTGCTCGAGGCGGCGAGCGAGGACCTCGCGCTCAAGCGCCGCATCTTCGCCGCGGTCGAGGCGCGTGTCGCCGCCGATGCGGTGATCACGTCGAACACGAGTTCCCTGCCCGCGGCGCGCATCTTTGCCGAGTTGAAGCACCCCGAGCGTGCGACGGTGACGCATTTTTTCGCCCCCGCATGGCGCAATCCGGCGGTCGAGGTGATCGACTGGCCGGGCGCCGACCCGGCCCTGCTGGTCTGGCTGCGGCACTGTTTCGCCGCCACCGGCAAATTGCCGCTCACGACGAGCGACGCGCCTTGTTTCATGCTCGACCGCATCTTCGACAACTGGTGCAACGACGCGGCGCTGCTGCTCGGCGATGCGAGCGCGGCGCAAATCGACAGCGTGGCGGCCGAGTTCGTGCACGCCGGCCCGTTCTTCGTGCTCAACCTCGCGCAGGGCAACCCGATCATCATCGAGACGAATACGCTGCAGGCCGCGGAAGAAGGCGCCCATTACCGGCCGGCCGCGATCTTTGCTTCGGTCGCGCGCTGGCACACCGTGGCACCGGGCCAGTCGGTCGCGGTGGGCGATGAACTGCGCGCGCAGATCCGTGACCGGCTGCTCGGCGTGCTGCTGTCGCAGTCGGTCGACATCCTGGATCGCAACATCGGCAGCGGCGCCGACCTGGACCTGGGTTGCCGGGTTGCGCTCGGTTTCAAGCGCGGGCCGCTGGAGATCATGTTGGCTGCGGGCGACGCCGAATGCCAGCGCGTCCTGCAGCGATTCGCTCAGGATCGTCCGGGCATGCCCACCGCCACGCGCGCGCTGGCCGCTTACCAGCCGCGCGAGCGCCACATCCTCGTCGACGATGTCGACAGTGTGAAAGTGATCACCCTGCGCCGCCCCGAGGCGCTGAACGCACTGCACGATCAGATGACCGACGAGGTCCTGGCCGTGATCCGGCGCCATGAAGACGACCCCCTGGTCACGGGCTTCGTAATCGTCGGCTACGGCAGCAAGGCCTTCTGTGCCGGCGCCGATCTCGGCCGTTTCCCGTCGCTGCTCGGTGATGCCGGCGCCGCGGCGCAATATGCGCGCGACTGTTCACGCCTGCTCGTGCACCTGGACCGCTGCAGCAAGCCGGTGGTCGCGGCGCTCAACGGCATGGCACTCGGTGGCGGCTTCGAACTCGCGATGCGCTGCCATGGGCTCGTCGCCGAGCGCCGCGCCTGGATGCAGTTGCCCGAAGTGATGCTCGGCATCCTGCCCGCCATCGGTGCGATGGTGGTGCCCTACCGGCGCTGGCCGGCAGCGGGCACGGTGTTCCACGGCATGCTGCGCCGCGGCGAACGGCTGCGCGCCGAGCAGGCGCATGAACTGGGCATCGTCGACGCCCTGGCCGACGGTTTCCACGATCTGATGGCCAAGGCCGTGGCACGCGTGCATGCCCTGGCCGACCACGTACCGCGCATCGGCGATAGCGCCGTCGCGGTGCCCGGCTTCAGCGCCGAAGCGCCGCGCTCGGTCGACGGGCGCGTGCTCAGCGCCGGTGTGGTCGCGCTGATCGAGGCGGCGGTGCGCGACGCCGCGGCGGCGCCCCGCCTGGACGCGGCGCTCGAGATCGGCTACCGCGCATTCGGTGCGGTGGCCTGCACGGCGGCAGCACGCGAAGGCATTGCCGCTTTCCTGGACCGGCGCGCGCCCGACTTCGGCGCCACGGGTTGACGCTCCACCTTGTCCAACCGCAGAAGGAGACACACCATGCAAAAGCTTCACCTCGCCTCGGCCGTCGCAATCGCGTCGCTGCTGACCTTGGCACCTGCGCAGGCGCAGACGACGATGACCGCTGCGTCGTGGGTGCCACCCGGCCACCCGCTGACGGCCAATATCTTCGTGCCCTGGCTGAAGGAGGTCGAGACGGCGACCCAGGGGCGCGTCAAGTTCAACATCCTGCCGAAGGCGCCGGTGGCGCCGCCGCAGACCTTCGATGCGGTGAAGGAAGGCGTGGTCGACGTCTCGTTCACCGTCCAGGGTTATACGCCGGGCCGCTTCGTGCTGACCAAGATGGCCGAATTCGGCTTTCTCGGCGACTCCTCGGAAGCGACCTCGGTGGCCTACGAGCGCATGTATCAAAAACATCTGGCCAAGCTCGGCGAACACAAAGGCGTGAAGGTGATCTCGGTCTTCACGCACGGGCCGGGGGAGATCTTCACCGTGAACAAGCCGGTCGCGAGCCTGGCCGATCTGCAGGGCCTGAAGATCCGCGTCGGCGGCGGCATCGTCAACGAATACACCCGCGCCCTGGGGGCCAGCCCGCTGCTCAAGCCCTCGAGTGAATCGTTCCAGATGCTGCAAAGCGGCGTCGCCGACGGCATCTTCTTCCCGCCCGAATCGATCCCCGGATTCAAGCTCACCAGCCTGATCAAGCATGGCACCCTGATCCCGGGCGGCCTGTACAACACCAGCTTCGTGATGATGATGAACGAAGCCAGGTACAACGCGCTGCCGCAGGCCGACCGCGATGCCATCGACAAGCTCTCGGGCGAACATTTCGCGCGCCTGGCCGGCAAGGCCTGGGATGCGGCCGATGCCGCGGGCATGGCGACGATGAAGGCCGCCGGCGTCAACCTGCAGACCGCGAGCCCGGCTTTCATCGCCGAGATCAAGGCCAGGCTCGACCCGGTCGAACAGGCCTGGGACGCCGAAGTCAAGCCCAAGGGCGTGGACGGGGCGGCGCTGATGAAGGAATTCCGCGCCGAGATCGCGAAGATCGCAGGCGGCAAATGAGCGTGCGGCCATGAGTTCCGGCGACGCCATGGCGTCGCGCTGGCACGCCGTCGAGCGCCTGCTCGGCGGCGTCGCCGCGCTGCTGCTGGTGGCGCTGGCCTTGCTGACCTGCGTTGACGTGGTCGGCCGCTACTTTCTCAACCGCCCGCTGACCGGCGCTTTCGAACTCACCGAACTGGCGATGGGTGCCCTGGTCTTCTCGAGCCTGCCCCTGGTCACGCTGCGCCGCCAGCAGGTCACGGTCGACCTGTTCGAGACCTTCGTGCCGCGCGCCTGGCGGCGCGCGCAGAATGCGCTGGCCGACCTGATCGCCGCAGCCTGCGCGGGCGTGATCGCCTGGCAACTCTGGCGCAAGGCGGCGAACATGGTGTCGGCCGGCGAGACCACCGCCACGCTGGAAATTCCGGTCTACCCGCTCGTCTACTACATGGCCCTGCTGGCCTGGGTGACCGTCGCACTGATGCTCGCGATGGCCTGGGCCGACGCAAGAGCCCCCGAGCCGCGATGAGCGAAGCCCTGCTCGCCTTCGCTGCGATGCTGCTGCTGGCCTTCGCGCGGCTGCCCATCGCCTTTGCGATGGGGCTGGTCGGATTTGTCGGCTTCGCGCTCAAGGTCAGTGCGCCGGCGGCGCTGGCGATGGTCGGCGCGGTGGCCTACGAAACCGGGCTGTCGTATGCACTGTCCATCGTGCCGCTGTTCGTGCTGATGGGCAATCTGGTCACGCGCGCCGGCCTGTCGGAGGAGTTGTACAGCGCCTCGCACGCCTTCCTCGGCCACCGCCGCGGCGGGCTGGCGATGGCCACCATCGTCGCCTGCGGTGGCTTCTCGGCGATCTGCGGCTCGAGCGTGGCCACGGCGGCGACGATGGCCAAGGTGGCCGTGCCGCCGATGCGCCGCTTCGGCTACTCCGATGCGCTGGCCACCGGTTCGGTGGCCGCCGGCGGCACCCTGGGCATCCTGATCCCGCCCTCGGTGGTGCTGGTGATCTACGGCATCCTGACGCAGCAGAACATCGGCAAGCTGTTCATCGCCGGCCTCCTGCCGGGTCTGGTCGCGGTGCTGTGCTATCTGGGCGCGATCGCCGTCACCGTGCGCCTGGACCCGGCGGCCGGCCCGCCCGGCGACCACGTCGCCTGGCCCGAGCGGCTGCGCGCGCTGCGCCGCGTCTGGGGCGTGCTGGCGCTGTTCGTGCTCGTGCTGGGCGGCATCTACGGCGGCGTCTTCACCCCCACCGAGGCGGCCGCCATCGGTGCGGCGGGCGCCTTCGTCTTCGCGGTGGTTCGTCGCGGCTGGTCGACCCGCTTTCTGCGTGAGGTACTGATCGAGAGCGCGGCCACCACCGGCATGATCTTCACGATCCTGATCGGCGCGCTGGTGTTCGCCAACTTCGTCAACATGACGACCATGCCCGGCGAACTGATCGCCTTCACCGAACGTTTTGCAACGACGCCGATCTTCGTGATCGTCGCGATCTGCGTCATCTACGTGCTGCTGGGCTGCGTGCTCGAGAGCATGTCGATGATCCTGCTCACCGTGCCGATGTTCTACCCGGTGGTGCAGCACCTGGGCTTCGACCTCATCTGGTTCGGCATCATCGTCGTCGTCGTCACCGAAATCAGCCTGATCACGCCGCCCGTGGGGCTCAACGTCTTCGTGCTGCGCAGCGTGCTGCCCGAGGTGCCGACCGGCGAGGTGTTCCGCGGCGTCCTGCCCTTCGTCGCTTCCGACGTGGTCCGGCTGGCGATCCTGATCGCATTCCCGGGCGTCTCCCTGTACCTGACGCGCTTCGTCGCCTGAGCAATCATGCCAAGCACCGTGCTGCCCGAGATCTCGCTGGCCGACAAGTACCGACTCGAGCGCGGCCGCGTCTATCTCACCGGCGTGCAGGCATTGGCAAGGTTGCCGATGCTGCAGCAGGCGCGCGACCGCGCCGCCGGGCTGAACACCGCCGGCTACGTCACCGGCTACCGCGGCTCGCCGCTGGCCGGGCTGGACAGCGCACTGCACCAGGCCGCGCCGCACCTGGCCGAACACAACATCCGCTTCCAGCCCGGCGTCAACGAAGACCTGGCGGCCACCGCCTGCTGGGGCACGCAGCAGTTGCACCTGCTGCCCGATGCGCAGCGCGACGGCGTCTTTGCGATGTGGTACGGCAAGGGTCCGGGCGTGGACCGCTGCGTCGATGTCTTCAAGCACGCCAACCACGCCGGCACCGCGCCGCATGGCGGGGTACTGGTGGTGGCCGGTGACGACCACGGCGCGCGCTCGTCGGCGGTGGCACACCAGAGCGAACATGTCTTCTCCGCCTGCGCGATGCCGGTGCTCGCACCCGCGGACGTGCAGGACCTGCTCGACTTCGGCCTGCACGGCTGGGCCATGTCGCGCTACGCCGGCTGCTGGGTGGCGATGAAGACCAGCGCCGACACGGTCGAGAGCTCGACCGTCGTCGAACTCGATCCGCAGCGTGTGCAGCCGGTGCTGCCGGCCGACTTCGTGCTGCCCGCGGGCGGTGTGCACCTGCGCCTGCCCGACCCGCAGGCCGCGCAGGAGCAGCGCATGCAGGCCTACAAGATCTATGCCGCTGCGGCCTATGCACGCGCCAACGGCATCGACCGGCTGGTCATCGACCCGCCCGCCGCGCGGCTGGGCATCGTCGCCTGCGGCAAGGCCTGGGGCGACCTGCGCCAGGCCCTGGTGCTGCTGGGCATCGACGACGCCGAGGCCGCGGCACTCGGCCTGCGCCTGTACAAGGTGGGCATGCCCTGGCCGCTGGAGGCCGCCGGGGCACGGCGTTTTGCCCGCGGCCTGCAGGAAATCCTGGTCGTCGAGGAAAAGCGCCAGATCATCGAATACCAGATCAAGGAGATGCTCTTCGAGCGACCCGATGGCGAGCGCCCGCGCGTGGTCGGCAAGTTCGACGAAGGCGGCGAGTGGCCCGCGCCGCACGGTCAATGGCTGCTGCCGCCGACGGGTGAGCTCGACGCGGCGATCGTCGCACGCGCCATCGCGCTGCGCCTGGCCCGGCTGGACGGCAGCGCACGCTGGCGCGATGCCGTCGCTGCACTGAATGCGCGCGAAGCCGCACTCAGCGCCCTGCCCCCGCCCCTGCTGCAGCGCACGCCCTATTTCTGCTCGGGTTGCCCGCACAACCGGTCCACCCGCGTGCCCGAAGGTTCGAGCGCACTGGCCGGCGTCGGCTGCCACCTGATGGCGGCCTGGATGGACCGCGGCACGCTGACGATCAGCCAGATGGGCGGCGAAGGCGTGGCCTGGCTGGGCCTTTCCGGGCACGCGGGCACGCAGCATGTCTTCGCCAACATGGGCGACGGCACCTATTTCCACTCCGGGTTGCTGGCGATCCGCGCGGCAGTCGCGGCCGACGTCGCGATCACCTACAAGATCCTCTACAACGACGCGGTCGCGATGACCGGCGGCCAGCCGCTCGACGGGCAGCTTTCGGTGCCGCAGCTCACCCGCCAGCTTGCCGCCGAAGGTGTGCGGCGCATCGTCGTGCTCGCCGACGACCTGGGCAAATATCCGCGCAAGGCCGACTTTGCCGCCGGCGTCGAACTGCGTCCGCGCACGGCACTCGACGCGGTGCAGCGTGAACTGCGCGAACTGCCCGGCGTCACCGTGCTGGTCTACGACCAGACCTGCGCCACCGAGCAGCGCCGGCGCCGCAAGCGCGGCGTGCTGCCCGAATCGACGACGCATGTCTTCATCAACGAAGCGCTGTGCGAAGGCTGCGGCGATTGCGCCGTGAAGTCGAACTGCCTGTCGGTCGTGCCGGTGGCCACCGAGTTCGGCAGCAAGCGTGCGATCGACGCCTTCAGCTGCAACCAGGACCTGAGCTGCCTCGAAGGCTGCTGCCCGGCCCTGGTCAGCGTCGAGGGCAGGCGGCAGCAACCGTCGGCGCCCGCAGGCGGGGTCGACGAGTCGGCCTTGCCTGAGCCGCGGCTGCCATCGCTGGACCTGCCGTGGTCGCTGCTGGTGGCCGGCGTGGGCGGCACCGGCGTGGTCACCATCGGCGCGCTGCTGGGCATGGCGGCACATCTGGACGGTCTGGGCGTCACCGTGCTCGACGTCACCGGCCTGGCGCAGAAGGGCGGCGCGGTGCTGTCGCATGTGCGCGTCGCGCGCGACCCGCAAGCGCTGCACGCGGTGCGCATCGCTCCCGGCGATGCCGATGCCCTGCTCGGCGCCGACCTGCTGGTCGCCGCCGCACCCGACACGCTGCGCCGGCTGCGCCGCGGTCATGCGCGCGCCATCGTCAACACGGCGCAGACGATCACCGGGGACTTTCTGCGCGACCCCGATCTTGTGATGCCGCGTGACGCGACGCTCGAGCGCTTGCGCGCCGCGCTTGGCGATGCGGCGGTCGAGGCGCTGGACGCGACGCGGCTGGCTTCGCTGCTGCTCGGCCACCCGATCGCGACGAACATGTTCATGCTCGGCATGGCCTGGCAGCATGGGCTGGTGCCGGTGTCGCGCCAGGCCCTGCTGCGTGCGATCGAACTCAACGCCGTCGCCGTCGACGACAACCGGCGCGCCTTTGCCTGGGGCCGGCAGGCCGCCTGCGACCGCACCGCCGCCGAGGCCGCCGCCGCGGCGAACGAACATCTGCCGGCCTCGCGCCGCCTGTCCGCCAGCCTGGACGAGCGCATCAAGCGGCGCCGCGAAGCACTCGTCGCCTACCAGGGACAGGCCTGTGCGCGCGACTACGCCGCGCTGCTGGCGCGCGTGCGCGCCGCCGAGCAGCGTGCAGTCCCCGGCAGCGAACGCCTGACTGAGGCCGTCGCGCAACAGGCCTGGCGCCTGATCGCGCACAAGGATGTCTACGAAGCCGCGCGGCTGCACACGGATCGCGCCTTCCGCGCCCGGCTCGACCAGGCTTTCGAAGGCGCGTACCGGATTCGCTGGCATCTTGCACCACCCGGCCTGGCGCGCACCGATCCCATCAGCGGCGAACCGCAGAAACGCCCCTATGGCGAGTGGCTCCGGCCCCTGCTGGCCGGGCTCGCACATCTGCGTTTTCTGCGCGGCACGAGGTTCGATCCCTTCGGCTACAGCGAGGAGGCCCGGCTCGCGCGCAGCTTGCGCGACGAGTACCTCGCCGCCGTCGAGGCACTCCTGCCGACCCTGGATGCGCACACGATCGACGCCGCCGTCGCCATCGCCGAGGCCCCCGCGCACGTGCGCGGCTTCGGGCCGATCTGGCTGCGCGAGGCACAGGCGGCCCGCGAGCGGCTGACCTGGCTGCGCGCCGGGCGCACGGGCACGGCCCCAGCGACGGCCGGCGCATCGGCCTGAATGAACCCGGCCATCCACCTGGCGCGGCGCTGCTGCGGCGCACCCTTGTGGGTCAGCGGGTTCCGCCCCTTCTATCTGCTCGGTGCGCTGTACGCGCCGCTGCTCGCCCTGGGCGGCGTCGGCGCCGCGCTGGGCTGGGTGAACCTGGCGGATTCGGGCATCGTCCTGCCGCTGTGGCATGGCCACGAGATGGTGTTCGGCTTCGCGATGGCCATCGTCGTCGGCACGCTGCTGACCGCGCTGCCCAGCTGGGCCGGCACACCCGAATTGCGTGGCGCGCCGCTGCTGCTGCTGGCCGGTCTGTGGCTGATCGGCCGCGCCGCCTTCTGGGCGGCGCCCTGGCTGCCGCGCGGCCTGCCCGCGCTGGCCGACCTTCTGCTGCTGCCCGCGCTGGCGGCTCTGCTGGCCGCGCCGCTGTGGCGCGTTCAGCAGCGGCGCTACCGCGGGCTGCTGCCGATCCTGGCCGCGCTGGCGCTCGCCAATGCGCGCTATCACGCGGCCGTGATCGACGGCGACGGCGCGGGGGCCGCCCTGGCACTGCGCGCTGCCGTGCTCACCCTGGTCGTGCTCTACGTGCTGGTCGGCGGCCTGCTCACGCAGGTTTTCACCGCCAACGCCCTGCGCGCGGCCGGAAAACAAGAACCGGGCGCGCCGCTGCGCCCACTTGAAGCCACCGCGTTGACGGCCCTGCTGCTGCTGGCCGTCTGCGAGCTGGCCGATGCGCCGGCGCACGGGACCGCCGCCGCGGCCCTGGCCTGCGCGCTGCTGCACGGCGCGCGTGTGCTGCGCTGGCGTGGCTGGCAAGTCGCGCGGGCGCCGCTGCTGGCCGGCATGCACCTGGGTTTCGCCTGGCTGCTGCTGGCCTTCGTGCTGCAGGCGCTGGCGGCAGCCGGCGCGGGCGTGCCGCGGGTTGCCTGGATGCACGCCTTCACCGTCGGTGCACTCGGGCTCATGATGCTGGCGCTGATGACGCGCGTGGCGCTGCGCCATACCGGGCGCAAGCTCGAGTCGCCACGCTGGCTGGCGCCCGCCTGCGCGGCGATGTTCGCGGCAGCCGCGCTGCGCCTGGCCGCCGGGGTGCCTGCCTGGGGCGCCGTCGCGGTGCCGCTCGCCGCCCTGTCGGTGCTGCTCTGGGCGGCCTGCTTCGCGACCTTCGCCCTGGCCTTCGCCCCGGCCCTGCTCGCGCCGAGCCTGCCGCGCGGCTGACGAGGCCGCGCGCACAAGGACAGGCGGCCGCGATTCGCCGCTACTTGGATGGCGCCTGGGTCGCCAGCAGCGCGTTGAAATTCTCCAGATCGTTGCCCAACCCGGCATAGATCTGCGGCCTGTGCTTGCGCAGGACTCTGGCATAGACGATGCCGCCGACCAGGGCCGCCAGCAGCAGCAGCGGGAGCAGATTCACGAGCAGGGCTTCGGAGCCGGCAATCACGGAGAAGTTCAGGATCGCCATGACCGCGATGCCCAGCAGCCCCAGCGCACCGATCCCGGGGGCGACGAAGGTGCGCCACCACCGCGGGTCGCGGGCACGCCGGAAGTGCACCACGATCGATACCGCCGCCAGCAGCTGCAGGACCAGGATGCACAGCGTGCCGAAACCCAGCATGCTGGGCACGAGCGAGGCGATCGGCTCCAGCCCGAGCAGGGCGAAGACCCCGGCCACGCCGGCTGCGAACAGCGCCTGCACGATGGCTGCGGTCTGCGGCACGCCATTGCTGCGCGTGCGCGCCAGCGCGAAGGGCAGGATGCGCGCGCGGCCGAGCGAAAACAGGTAGCGCGTGGCCGAGTTGTGGAAGGCGAGCATGGCGGCAAACAGGCTCACGAGCAGCAGCACCATCATCAGGTCGGTGAGTGCGCTGCCCAGATAGGTGCTCGAAAGACTGAAGATCAGGTCGCCGCTTTCCAGGTGCTGAAGGCCCGCCTGCTGCGCCTGTTCGACGCCGGTGGCCGTGACGACGGCCCAGGTCGTCAGGCCGAGGATGAGGCCGATGACGCAGATGGCGGCATAGGTGGCGCGCGGAATGGTGCGCAGCGGGTCCTTCGCCTCTTCGCCGAACAGCGAGGTCGCTTCGAAGCCGAGAAAGCCGGTGGCCGCGAGCAGGAGCCCGATCCCGATCGAGCCCGAGAAAATGACGTTGGGTGCAAAGGCTTCAAGGCTGAACCCATGCCGGGCGAAGACGGCGACATCGAAGACCAGCAGGATCAGGGTCTCGAGGATCAGCGACGCGCCGAGCACCTTGGCGCTGAACCCGATGCCCTTGCGCGCCAGCAGAAAGCAAGCGACGATCGACAGCAGCCCCCAGGCGTACCAGTGCATGTCCAAGCCGGTGAGCTGGGCGACCACCGTCTGGGTGAAGAAGCCGCTCGTGCCGATGGTGCCGGCAACGAAGAAGTTGTAGCCCATGGTGGCGATGAAGCCGGCCACCAGCCCGCCGCTGCGGCCCAGGCCCTTGACCACGAAGGCGTAGAAGCCGCCGGCATTCACCAGCTGCCGGGACATCTGCGCGTAGCCGACGGCAAAGAACAGCAGGATGATGGCGACGATGACGAAGGAAGCCGCGGCGCCGCCGCCGTTGCCCAGGGCGATGGCCAGGGCCGCAACGACGACGATGCCGGTCAACGGCGCCACCGCGGCGAGGACCAGAAACACGACGCCGGCCACCCCGAGGGCGTCCTTCTCGAGTTGACCGGGGGTGACGGATCCCGACCGATGGTCAGTGCTCACGATTGTCCTTTCGCGTCGGTGGCGGCTGGCGGCAGGCCGAGCCGTTGCAGGGCATGGTGATACGAGGCCTGCGGCTGCATCACGTCGAACTGCACGACCTGCATGCCGACGCGGCGTGCGCCGTCGACGTTGCGCTGCTGGTCATCGACGAAGACGCAGTCGGCCGCGGCGATGCCCAGGCCCTCGGTGACCGCCGCGTAGGCGCGCGGATCGGGTTTGAGGATGCCGGTGTAGGTGGCGTCGATGATGAGGTCGAACTCGGCCAGCAGGGGCAGTTCGTCGCGCATCGCGGCACCGTAGAACATGTCGAGCTCGTTGGACAGCAGGGCCACGCGCTTGCCGGCGGCGCGCGCGGCGCGCACGGTCGTCTCGGCCTGCGGGCGGATCATCGCCATCACGTCGGCGCCGCGTGCACGCCTGACGAAGGTCTCCATCCGGTCCCAGTCCTCGCCGAGCAGGCGGCCGACCTCGCGGGTGCGTGTCATCCAGTAGTCGCGCTCGCTGATGCGCTCGGCCTGCATCTCGCGCCACAGCGCGTCGCTCGCCGGGTCGAAGGGGCCACGCCAGGTGAGCGTGCCCGGTGCCAGGCCGAGCGAGCGCTCGGTCGCGTCATGGGTCTCGAACAAGGTGCGGGTGACGACACCGCCGAAGTCGAGGACCAGGGCCTGGGCCGACATCTCAGTGCACCGGCGCCGTGGCCGCCGCGGGCCTGGCGATCAGGCCGTCGTCGACCCAGCGGTCGAACACCTGCAGCGCCGCCGCGGCGAAGGCCGCATCGTTGATGTGCGCGTCCACCTCGATCAGCCGCGTGCCGGCGCCCACCGCCGAGCGCAATTCGTCGACCAGTTCGGCCAGGCCTTCCGGGTCGTGCAGGGGCTGGCCGGCGCGGTCCCAGCCTTCGACACCCTGCGTCGGCACCAGGAGCACGGTCGGCCCGGTGGCCTGGCCCAGGCGCGCACCGATGGCGCGGGCGACGCTGCGGCGCATCGGCGGGTCGATGCAGACCGAGGCGATGAGCCGGTTGTGGGTGTGTGCGGCGCGGCCCTGGAAGCGCTCCGGAATCCCGGCCCAGGCCGGATAGTCGACCATGTCGGTGGCGCCCGGGGCGACGATCTGCGGCACGCCGGCGCGGCCGGCACCGAGCAGTCGGTCGGCGCCCGCGGTGACACAGGAACCACCCAGATCGTTGACGAGTTCCTGCAGGCACAGGTCCATCACGGCGACGAAGCGGCCTTGTGCGGCGAGGGTCTCGAAGGCGTGGCCGCCCATGCCGGTGGCATGAAACACCGCGAGCTCGTAGCCGCGCCGTTCGAGTTCGGGCTTGAGCAGCTTCATGTAGCCGAGCACGCTCGAACCGAGCGAGGTCATGCCGACCATCGGTCGCCCCGGGGCGGGCGAGACCACGCTGCGGCAGGCGCCGAGCACGGCCCCTGCGGCCTGCGACAGCGCCGAGCGGCACAGGCTGTTCAAGCCGTACAGGCCACCGGCCCAGAGCACCATGATCAGGTCGGGCGCGATGCGTTCCGAGGGCAGCAGATGTGAATACGCGATCGTCGACACCAGCACCTTCGGAAACCCCAGCGGCAGCGCATTCGCCACATCCAGCGCGAGGTCGGTGCCCATCGTGCCGCCGAGGGCCAGCAGTCCGCTGATGCGCCGCTGCGCGTGCAACCGAGTGGCCAGCAGCGCGGCACCACAGGCCATCGTGCGCATGGCGCTGTCCTCTTCGCCGCTGGCGGCGGCCTGCGCCAGCGTCATCCCTGCGGCGGCGGCAACCTCGCTGTTCGTGATGTCGGCATTGCAGGCGCCCCGCCCGAGCACGCCGACATCCATCACCAGGGCAAGGCCGCCGCCCTGCTCGATGCACTGGCGCAGGAAGTTGATCTCGTCGCTCTTGGTGTCGACGGTGCCGATGAGCAGGATCGTCGGAGTGTCCATCATGGATGCCATGCCGCCGGCTTCAGAGCGAGGCGTCGACCGCAGCGAAGGACGCTTCGAGGATGTCGACGAGGTGGTCGATCTCTTCGCGCGTGATGACCAGCGGCGGCGACAGGATCATGTTCGGCCCCGAGATGCGCACCATCGCGCCGCGCTGATAGGCCTCGCGGGCGACGCGTTGCGGGATGTCGCTGCTGCGCGTGAACGCGGTGCGTGCGGCCTTGTCCGACACCATCTCGATGCCGCTCATGAGCCCCTGGCCGCGCACGTCGCCGACGAAGCTGAAGCGGTGCACGAAGTCGGCCAGACGCGCCTGCAGGTGGGCGCCGACACGCGCCGCATTGCCCACCACGTCCTGCGACTCGAGCACGTCGAGCGTGGCCAGCGCCGCCGCCGCGGCCACCGGGTGGCCGCTGTAGGTGTAGCCGTGGGCAATCGTGCCCGCGCCGCTGCCGTCGGCGAGAAAGGCATCGGCGACCTTGTGGCTCAGGGCGGTCGCCCCGAGCGGCACATAGCCCGACGAGATGCCTTTGGCCAGGCACCAGATGTCGGCCTTGACGCCCCACAGCCGGGTGCCGAACAGGGCGCCGCTGCGGCCGAAGCCGGTCACCACCTCGTCGGCGATGAGCAGCACGTCGTTGCGGTCGCAGACCTCGCGCACCAGCGGCCAGTAGGCGGCCGGCGGCACGATCACGCCGGCCGAACCCTGGATCGGTTCGGCGATGAAGGCCGCCACCGTATCGGCGCCCTGGAACTGGATCTCGCGCTCGAGCAGGGTGGCGCAGATCTGCGCCAGCTCGTCGGGGTCCTGGCTGTAGGGGTTGTGGTAGAGCCAGGGTGTGTCGACGTGGAAACAGCCCGGCATCAGCGGCTCATAGGCGCGCCGGATGTTGCCCAGGCCGTTGACCGACATGCCGCCGAAATGCACGCCGTGGTAACCCTGCTTCAGGCTGATGAACTTGCTGCGCTCGGCCTGGCCCTTGAGCTTCCAGTACTGGCGCGCGATCTTCAGCGCACCTTCGACGGCATCGCTGCCGCCGTTGCCGAACATCACCGAGGCCACGCCGTCCTCGGCCATCATGCCGACGAGGCGCGCCGAGAGTTCGATCGCGCGCGGGTGGCTGGTGCCGCGGAAGGTGTTGTAGAAAGGCAGTTCGTCGAGCTGGGCGACGATGGCGTCGCGCACCGCGCGGTTGCTGTGGCCGAGGTTGCTGCTCCACAGTCCGGCGACGCCGTCGATCATCTTGTGGCCGTCGACGTCCCAGACCCAGCAGCCCGCGCCGCGGGCGATGATGTCCGGGCGATGCTGCTGCATCGCCCGCGGGTGCGCCATCGGGTGGAACAGGAAGCGTGCGTTGTCCTGCTTGAGCTGTTCGACATTCGACATGGCTGTCCTCGCGCGGTTCAGGCGGGCACGCCCACCGAGACGGTCTTGACTTCGGTGTAGTGCAGCAGGCCTTCGGCGCCCATTTCCTGGCCGATGCCGCTCTCCTTCCAGCCGCCGAAGGGCAATTCGGGCTGCGACACGCCGAAGGTGTTGATGCCGACCATGCCGGCCTCGAGCTCCTCGCCCAGGCGATGCGCGGTCTGCAGATCGCGGGTGAAGGCGTAGGCGCCCAGCGCGTAGGGCAGCGCGTTGGCGCGGCCGATGGCCTCGTCGAGGCTGTCGAAGGGCTCGATCACGGCGATCGGCCCGAAAGGTTCGCTGCGCTGCACCAGGCTGTCGGCGGGCGCGTCGGCGAGCACGGTGGGTTCGAAGAAGCAGCCGGGCCGATCGACGCGCCGGCCACCGCAGAGCAGCCGCGCGCCGCGGCCCACGGCGTCGTCGACGAAACGTTCCATCTCTTCGATGCGACGGCTGTGAATCAGCGGGCCCATCTGGGTCTGCGGATCGAGCCCCGGCCCCAGGCGCAGCGCCTGCGCACCGGCGCTGAACTGCGCGGCCCACTGCGCATGCAGGCTGCGGTGCACGTAGAAGCGGATCGGCGAGGCACAGACCTGGCCGGCGTTGCGGAACTTGGCCGCCAGCGCGTTCTTCAGCGCGAAACCCAGGTCGGCGTCGGCGCAGACGATCACCGGGGCATGGCCGCCAAGCTCGCCGGTGAAGCGCTTGACGCGCTCGGCGCACAGCCGCCCGAGCTGCTTGCCGACCGCCACCGAGCCGGTGAACGAGGCCTTGCGCATCGCGTCGTGATCGATCAGCGTCGTCGAGACCTGCTCCGGCACGCCGCAGACCATGTTCAGCGCCTCGGGCGCCACACCGGCGTCGAGAAAGGCACGCACCACCAGCATGCAGGTTGCCGGGGTTTCTTCGGCCGGCTTGATGACCACGCTGCAGCCCGCCGCCAGGGCACTGCCGAGCTTGCGCGCCGGCAGGTTGACCGGGAAGTTCCAGGGCGTGAACGCGGCCACCGGGCCGACCGGCTGGCGGATCACGGCCTGCGACAGGATGCCCGGCACGCGCGGCGCCACCAGCCTGCCGTAGAGGCGTTTGGCCTCCTCGGCCTGGAAGTCGATGATGTCGGCCGACAGCGTCACCTCGCGCAGGGCTTCGGCCAGCGGCTTGCCCTGCTCCAGGGTCAGCACCTGCGCGATCTCGGGCGCACGCTCGCGCAGCAGCGCGGCGGCCTGGCGCACGACCGCGTAGCGCTCATGCGCCGACTTGCGGCGCCAGACCACGAAGCCGCGCGCGGCAGCCTCGGCGGCTGCATTCAACTCCGCGATGCCGGCCAGCGGCAGGGTTCCCAGCGTCGAGGCGTCGGCAGGATTGAGCACCCTGCATTCGCCGCCCGACGCACGGCGCAGCCATTGGCCGGCGACGTGCAGGGCGAGTTCGGGGTAGTCCATGCGTGTCTCGCAATCCGGTTCAGGGCTTCGGGTCGACGACGATGCCCTGGCGCGAGAACAGGACCTCGCTCCCGTCGGCAGCGCCGATCACCGCGGTCAGCGACAGGCGGTCGGCACGCGGCGAGGTGACGAAGTTCCTGCCGCCATCGCTGCTGCGCAGCAGCAGGCCGTCGGCGCCGACCGCGACCAGATCGCTGCCCACCTGGGCCATCGCGCTGATCGACGAGGTGCTGCCGGTGGCCACGGCGGTCCAGCTGCGGCCGTCGTCGACGCTGCGAAACAGCGAGCCGCGCATCCCGGCCGCGAACAGGCTGCCGTCGGCAGTGGCCAGACCGGTCCACAAGGAGCCCTTGTAGCCGGTGGACAGGTAGACCCAGTTCTGGCCGAAATCGTCCGAGCGCAGCAGCTTGCCGCGTTCGGCGGCGGCATACAGGCGGGCCTTGCTGTCGGCAAACAGGCCGTAGAGGTTCAGGTCGGCCTTGCGCGCGCCCTCCGGCGGCGCTGGCGAGACGGTCTGCCACTGGCGCCCACCGTCCTCGGTGCGCAGCACCAGGGACCACAGGCCGACCGCCACCCCACGCTGGGCGTCGAAGAAGTGGACCGCAAACAGGGGCCGGTCGGTCTGCACGTCGCTGCGCTGCACGGTCCAGGTCTCGCCGCCGTCTTCGCTGTGCAGGATCACGCCCCAATGGCCGACCGCCCAGCCCTGTCGGGCATCGACGAAGCTGACGCCGGTGAGCGCAGCGTCGACCGGCACCGTGCGGGCCTGGCGGAACGTCTTGCCGTTGTCGTCGGACAGCAGCACCACGCCGTGGTCGCCCACGGCGACGATGCGTGCACCGGCGCGCGCCGACGCGAGCAGCATGGCGTGGCTGGCGTGGTCGCTGCGCTGCGCCGCGACCAGGGTCAGCGGCGTCGCGGCCGGCGCCTGGGCGAATGCCGGCAGCGGCAACAGCAGCGACAGCAGCGCCGCCAGCAGCCACAGCGCTGCCCGCCGACCTGGATGCAGTGATGCGTGCCCCATCGTCATGCCTCAGTGCTGCAGCAGGCCGGGCGCACGCGCCGGCCGGCGGCGCGGGAACAGGCGCTCGAGCCAGACCGCAAACGCCGGCAGCACCGTCATCGCCATCACCATGTTGACCATGAACATGAAGGCGAGCAGCTTGCCCATGTCGGCCTGGAACTTCAGCGCCGAGAAGGACCAGGTCGCGACGCCGATGGCCAGCGTGATCGCGGTGAAGATGGTCGCGGTGCCGACCTCGAGGATCGAGTGTTCGAGCGCCTTGACGATGTGCTGGCCGTTGGCCAGATGCAGCTGCAGGCGGTTGTAGATGTAGAAGGCGTAGTCGACGCCGATGCCCACCGACAGCACCATCACCGGCAGGGTCGCGACGGTCAGGCCGATCTGCAGCTCCTTCATGAACCAGTAGCCGACGAAGGTGCCGATGGTCAACGGCAGGCAGCAGGCCAGCACCGCGCGCAGGTCGCGGTAGACCAGCAGTACCAGCGCGGCAATCGCGGCGTAGACATAGAGCAGCATCGGCAGCTCGCTGTGTTCGACCTCTTCGTCGATCGCCGCCAGCACGCCGGCATTGCCGGCCGCCAGGCGGATCTGCACGCCGGGGATCGGATGGGTTTGGCGATAGGCCTTGACGGCGTCGATGACACCCTGGATCGTGGTCGCCTTGTGGTCGGTCAGGTACAGGTGCACGGCGGTCATGCTGCAGTCCTTGCGCATCGTGCCCGGCACGCGGCTGGTCTCGATGGCCAGGCCGGCGTAGTTGGCCGGGTCGATGGGCACCACCGCCATCTTCGGGTTGCCCTCGTTGTAGCCCTCGTTGTACTGGCGCAGCTGGCCGCTGAACGAAGCGATCGACATCACGCCGGCCACCGGCTGCATGGCCCAGACGAAGCGGTCCTGCGCGACGCCGAGGGCGACGTTCTCGCAGCTTTCGGGCGCCGTCTCGAAGACCACGCTCAGCCAGTCCAGGCCGGTGTCGTAGTGGCTCGAGATCGACACCGCATCAAGGTTGAAACGCGCGTCGGCGCGCAGCTCCGGCGCACCGGGCTGCAGGGTGCCGATGACGCGGTCGCGGCTCTGCCACACGGCGGTGGCAAAGACCGCCGCAGTGATGCCGAGCACGAGCAGGGCGCTGCGCGGTTCGGCCAGGCGCGCCAGCGCACGCAGCCAGTGGGCGCGCTGGTCGCGCATGAGCACGGCACGTTCGGCATAGGCTGCGCCGAAGCTGAAGTGCGACGCCGCCAGCGGCAGCATCACGAGATTGGTGACGATCTTGTAGGCCACCCCCAGCGAGGCCGTGATCGCCAGCTCGCGCACCATCGGGATCGGAATCAGGAGCAGGGTGATGAAGGAGACGAAGGCCGTCACCAGGGCCAGCGCGCCGGGAATCAGCAGGCCGCTGAAGCTGTCGCGGCAGGCGTCGAAGGTCGAGCGGCCCTGCGAGATCCGGCGCACGATGAAGTTGATCTGCTGCACGCCGTGCGAGACGCCGATCGCGAACACCAGGAAGGGCACCAGCACCGCCAGCGGGTCGAGGCCGAAACCCATCAGCCTGAGGGTGCCGAACTGCCAGACCAGGGAGGTCAGCGAGCAACCGATGGTGAGCAGCGTGAAGCGCAGCGAATGGCAGTACCAGTAGACCGCCGCGGCGGTCAGCAGCAGCGCCAGCAGGCAGAACTCGAGCACCGCCGAAGCGCCGTCGGCGATGTCGCCGATCTGCTTGGCAAAGCCGATGATCTGGATCTCGTAGCCGGCGTCCTCGAAGCGCTCGCGCAGCTCCCGTTCGAGCACATGGTTGTAGTCGATGTAGTCGATGCGCACGCCGCTCGCGTCGAACTCGTTGAGCTCGGCCGTGATCATCGCGCTGCCCTGGTCGCGGGCCACCAGGGTGCCGACATAGCCGCCGAGCTTGGTCGTGCGCGCGATGCCCTCGATCGCCGGCGCATCGAGCTTGTCGGGCGTGATCGTGCCCGGGATGATCGGGTCGGCGCGGAAGCCTTCTTCGGTGATCTCGTTGACGAAGGCGTTGGGCGTCCACAGCGACTGCACGCTGCCGCGCGACACATAGGGCAGGAACATCACCGCCTGCGTCACCTCGTACAGCCGCGTCAGGCCGGCCCGGCTCCAGATCGTGCCCTCGCGTGCGCGCACCACCACCGTCAGGCGGTTGGCGCCGAGCAGGTCGTCGCGGTACTGCTTGAAGGTGCCGATGTACTCGTGGCCGATCGGCATCTGCTTTTCGAAGCCGGCCTCCATGCGCAACTGCAGCGCAAACCAGCCCATCACGACCGTCAACACCGCCAGCAAGACCAGGATCGCGGCGCGGTGGCCGAACAGGCGGTCCTCCAGGCCCTGCAAGGCACGCAGCAGCGCGGAAGCGCGGGCCGGCGGCGGCGCGGAATCACGGGCTTCGGTCATCGATGTCGGCCGCGGCGCGGCGGCATCAGGTTGGGGCTGCGCCGGTGGGTCTGCCTGCGCTGACCGGCGCGCATGCAGACCCGCCGGGCGCGGGCGTCAGAAGTTGCGCGACAGCACGGCGCCGAAGAAGGCACGGTCGCCCAGGGGCTGGTCGAGTGCCGAGCCGCCACCCCAGAACTTGGCGTAGTTGAGCGCGAACTGCCAGGTCGCCGGGTTGCGGATGAAGCTGACCGTCAGGTTGACCGACTTGGCACCCTTCATGAACAGCCCCGACAGATTCGGCGTGTAACCCGAGATCGCCTGGAAGTAGTAGATCTCGGGAATGACCTGCCAGCCCGGGATCAGCGTGCCGTCGTAGACCCAGCTGACGTCGAAGTTGATCCCCGCCGAGGTCTTGCTGCCCTTGGCCACCGGTGCGGCCAAGGGGTCGGTCGCCTGGCCCCAGCCCCAGCCGCCGGCGGTGATCAGGTCGCCGCCGTAGTCCTTCTTCAGGTCCGGATAGCTGATCACCACGAGTTCGGACAGCACCGTCGCAGTGTCGGCGCCGAGCATCTTCAGGATGCCGCCGCCGGTATTCGGGGTCAGGCTGAGCAGGCCGGTGAGGGCAAATTGCAGGCGCTTTTCATCGACCCAGCAGTCGCCGTTGTGCGAGCTGCAGCCGGTGGTCGCGGCATTCAGGGCGACGGCATCCTTCGGCCGGTACGACAGCTCGGTGCCGATGGCCCAGTCGCCGAGCGGGAAATTGGCGCTCACGCCGAGCATCCGCCGGTCCTCGGCATAGGTCCAGCCGACGGCCCCGGTGTTGTTGATGTTGACGCTGAAGTTGGGCGTCTTGTCGTGGAAGTTCATCGCGTACAGGCCGAGGTTGAGCTGGGTGCCTTGGGGCTGGTAGCGCATCGCGACGCCCCACTGGCCGCCGTTGCGCGGCTCGACCTCGTCCAGTCCGTAGGCGGCATGGCCCTTGCCCAGTCCGTTGACCACCGACCAGTAACCGCCGGTGGGCGGGAAGTAGCTGGCGTTCCAGTTCGTCTGCACATAGGCCTCGACGTTCAGCCCGTTCCCGAGTCCGCTGGCAAGGCTGATCATCGGCGCCGGCAGGAACACCTCCTTCAGCTGCGTGCCGGGTTGCGACAGACGCATGATGTCCATCGCATTCGTGCTGTTGATGCCGCCCGGCAGGAACAGGCTCTCGCCCCAGCTGATGACCTGGTTGCCCACCCGCACGCGGGCCTGCTGGTCGCCCAGCGAGAAGCTCTTGCTGACCCAGAAGTCGAGCAGCCTGGCCTTGAAGCGCAGGTCGTCGCGGGCGTCGTCGGACAGGCCGTCGGCGGCCGGCGGCGGCGGCACGGCGCTGGCGAACCCGGTGGTGCCGGTGGCGGCAAAGTCGCGCACCCAGTTGACGCGGCCGAGGAAGGTGAAGTTGTCCGGCATCTTCAGCAGCAGCTCATGACTGCCCTTCAGATAACCCGTGAACAGGTCGCCGCGGCCGTAGTTCAGGTTGCCCTGATCGCCGAGCAGCGAGGTCGGTGCCAGGCAGCCGGCCACCGCAGCGCCCTTGTCGTCGACGGCGCCGTCGGTGACCAGGCTGCAGCTCGGCGAGTTGGCGCGCACGCCCACGCCCATCGACAGCGTCGAGTCGAAGTTGCCGCGCACGCTGTCGGTCTGGAACGTGAAGGCCTGTGCGCTGCCGAAGCAGGCCATGAGGGCGGCCGCCGCGGCCGGCTTGAGCAGGGCTCGTGCTGGGTTCATGGGACTGTCTCCGCTTGGGTTCTTGTGATCGACGGTTGAATCAGCGGTCGCTGATCGCGCGCAGGTTGTCGGACGTGTAGAAGCTGGGCTTCATGCGCGGGTTGTCACCGGCCTCGGTGAGCCAGCGCACGTCGCTGCCGGTACCGGCGGCGTGCATGTCGAAGACGTAGCGACCTTCGTTGAGGTTGTATTGCACGAAGGCCGAGACGTCGCAGGTGCCGGTCTCGTAGACCGGGATCAGGAAGCCCTCGCGCACCTTGGACAGCTTGCCCTGGGCGTCGTAGTCCTCGGCCAGGACCATGTTCCAGCTGTCCTCGTCGAGGTAGTAGGTGCGCTTGGGCGTGGTGTGGCGCATGCCGGCCTTGACCGTCGCCTCGATCACCCACACGCGGTGCAGTTCGTAGCGGCGCTGGCCCGGGTCGATGAAGTCGGGCTTGGCGATGTCCTCGAACTTGGCCTTGAAGTTGTAGGCGCCGAAGGCGTTGTAGGGCACGTACAGCTCCTTCTTGCCGACGATCTTCCAGTCGAAGCGGTCGAGCGTGCCGTTGAAGACGAAGGGTTCGTCAAGCGTGTACTGGTTCTCCATGCCGATCTGCGGCGAGTCGTAGGAGTAGGTCGGCATGCGGCGCACGCGCCGTTGGCCCGGGAAGTAGTAGAAGGTCTCGCTGCCCGGCTGATCCAGGAAGTAGGTGATCGACAGGGCCTGCCCGGCGAGCGCGGTCGGCGAGCTGTAGGCGAAGTAGGCGTAGTACTCGACCTGCGGCAGCTTGGACAGCAGGGTCGAACCCTTGGCGCCCCAGGGCATGTGGGCGGTGAACTCCTGGCCGGCGCGGATCCACTCGGTACTGCCCTTGCGTGGCGAAACCGAGGTCACGACGTTCTTGTAGTCGATGCCCACGCCGCGGTAGCGCATCTTCGCGTTCCACATCGCCTCGGTGCCGTTGGCCGGCATCGGAAACGGGATGCCGGGCACCGTGGCCTCCTTCAGGCCCCAGCCGTCGTCGGCCAGCTTCGCGGTGGCCACGCTGGCCTTGGTGTTCTGGGCGACGAAGTCGGGCGCGCCGCAGCTGCGTCGCGTCGGGTACACGTCCATGCGATAGCCCTTGATCTGCTTGAGCATCGCGAGCTGGCCGGGCGACAGGCGATCGGCGAGCTTGTCGGCGTTCGTGGCGTCGATGCTCAGGGTCGACTTGTCGTCCTTGTGCTTGAAGTGCGCGCCACGCAGCTGGCCGTAGGACCAGCCGCTCTGCTGCGCTTCGTTGCCCGTCCAGGCCGGGATGCTGCCGTCCTTGTTGGCGGCCTTCTCGGCACCCAGCGGCGTCAGGTCGGCGCCGAGCCTGGAGGCATCGGCGGCCTGCGCGACAGGGCTCGCGGCGACCAACGCAAGGATCAAGGTTGAACAGGCCAGGGGCTTGTGGTGGATCACGTTGTCTCCTTCAAGGGGCGATGCCGATCGGCCGGATCTGTCGATGGCGCTTCGGGCGGCGCGGCCGGTCTGCTCACATCCTAGGGGGCTGGCCGCGGAGCAGTTATCCCGATCCGGCAGCATCGACAGGCGGCTCGGCCATGGAAGGCTCGGCGGGCCAGGGCCGGCTTGCCCTGCGCATTGCCGTATTCGGATAGTCGGAGGCCCTGCGCCGACCTATGATGATTGCGCCAGCGGCCCTGGAGGCTGCGCATTGGAGCCATCGCATGGGCGCTCGTCTATTCCGCGGCGCGGCGCATCAGGCCGCGCGCAGTCTGCTGGTCATCGCAGCCGTCACGCTGGCGCCGGCTGCCCACGCCCTGCTGCCACTCGACGAGTTGACGATGGCCAAGGCGACGCCGGTCGATGCCTATCGGCTCTACATCGGCGACCCGGCGATGGGCCATCTGGTCGATGGCCGAACGCATGTGCTCGACGGCACGCAGCTGCGTTATCTCGGCCTGCTGGGTACCGGCTTCGCCGCGGCGACGTCGCTGTCGCCGGACGGGCACACGATCTACGTCGCCACCACCTACTACAGCCGCTTGCAGCGCGGCGTGCGCACCGACGTGGTCGAGGTCTACAAGGCCGACGATCTGAGCTTCCAGTACGAAATCGAGATCCCGGCCAAGCGCGTCACCAGCGTGCCGATGCGCGCGCTGTCGGCCGTCACGCCCGACGGGCGCTTCCTGCTGGTGCAGAACGCCACGCCCGCGACCTCGGTCAGCGTCGTCGACCTGCAGGCCCGGCGTGCCGTCGCCGAGGTGCCGACGCCGGGCTGCTACGCCGTGATTCCGTGGCCGAGCCAGCCGCGACGCTTCTCGTCGGTGTGCGGCGACGGCACCTTCGTGACCTTCGATCTCGACGACAAGGGCGCGCTCGCATCGAGCGCCGTCAGCAAGCCCTTCTTCGACCCGGACAAGGATCCGGTCTTCATGCACTACGAGCTGGTCGGCGACCGGCTGACCTTCGTCTCCTACCACGGTGATGTCTACAACCTCGACCTGACGGGCACCGCGCCGACGGCGAGCCGGCCCTGGTCCATGCTCGATGCGGCCACAGGCAAGCAGGGCTGGCGGCCGGGCGGTTATCAGCTGTTTGCCATCGAGCCGCGCAGCGGCCGGCTCTATGTCGGCATGCACGACAAGGGCGCCGAGGGCACGCACAAGAATCCGGCCAAGGAGATCTGGGTGCTCGACCTGAAGAGCCGCAGCCGCATCGCGCGCCTGCCCGGCCAGATGGCGGTGTCGATGAACATCGCCCGCACCGACAAGCCGCGGCTGTTCGTGCTCAGCGGCGCGGACAACAGCATCGTCGCCTTCGACCTGAGCGGACCGAAACCTCCGCGCAAGCCGCTGGCGCGCTCCGAACCGGTCGGCGAGACACCGGCCTACGTGGGGATGTGATGAGCCTGCTGCCCGCCATCGACCCGGTGATCGCCCACGCCGCAGCGGCGGCGCTCGGCGCGGTCCTGCTGCTCGGCGCGATCGAGAAGCTGCGCGAACCCGAGATCTTCCGCGACGCCGTCGACAACTACCGCCTGCTGCCCGCGCCGGCGGTGCCCCTGCTCGCGCGCGGCCTGCCGCTGCTCGAAGGCCTGGCCGGCGCCCTGCTGCTGCCCGGTGCCACGCGGCCGCTGGGTGCGCTGCTGGCGCTGGCCCTGCTGCTGCTCGTCACCGCGGCGATCGGGATCAACCTGCTGCGTGGCCGTGACCGCATTGATTGCGGCTGCGGCGGCGGCCTGCACACCCCGATCGGATCCGGCCTGGTGCTGCGCAACGGCGTGCTGATGCTGGCCGCCCTGAGCTCGTTCGCGCCTCTGGCCGGGCGAGCGGTGGTCTGGCTCGATTTTGCCGCCGCGGGTTTTGCCACCTTGTTCGGCCTGGGCCTGTACTACCTGGTGAATGCCATGTTGAGCCACAACGCCCACCTGCTCGAGCTGAGGAACTCGCCATGAATGAAGCCCTGATCGTTTCCAACGTGCTGCTGTGGGTGGCGGTGCTGGCGCTGCTGGTGGTGGTGATCGCCCTGTCGCGCCAGATCGGCATCCTCTACGAACGCATTGCGCCGATGGGCGCGTTGATGATGGACAGCGGCCCCAAGGTCGGCGATGCGGCACCGGTGCTTGCGCTGCCCACGCTCGACGGCAGCGAAATCGTGATCGGTGCCGCGTCGGCGCACAGCACCCTGCTGTTCTTCCTGTCGCCGACCTGCCCGGTGTGCAAGAAGCTGCTGCCGATCCTGAAATCGGTGAAGAAAGCCGAGGGTGAGCGGCTTGAGCTTGTGCTCGCCTCCGACGGCGACGCCTCGGAACACCGCGACTTCCGCCGCCGCGCCGAGCTTGGCGCCTATCCATACGTGCTGTCGACCGAACTCGGCATGAAGTTCCAGGTCGGCAAACTGCCCCATGCGGTGCTGATCGACGAGGCCGGAAGGGTGCGCGCCAAGGGCCTGGTGAATTCGCGCGAACAACTCGACAGCCTGTTCGCGGCGCGTGAGCTCGGCGTCGCCTCGGTGCAGGACTATCTGGATTCCTCGCGTCTGGCCAAGGAGCAGGCATGAAGCGGCTGTTTCACTTCCTCGACGGACTCATCGAGCGCCGCGTGCGCGCGCTCGCCAGCAGTACCTCGCGTCGCAGTGCTCTGGTCAAGGTCGGCAAGGTGATGGTGGCCTCGGCATTTACCTTGCCGGTCCTGCCTTTCGACCGCAGCTCGCGAGCGCACGCGGCCGGGGCCCACGGCGGCGGTGGCAAAGCCAAGGCCACGCCCAAGGACACCGACTGCGACTACTGGCGCTATTGCGCGGTCGACGGTTTCCTGTGTTCCTGCTGCGGTGGCAGCGAAACCTCCTGCCCGCCCGGCACCACCATCTCCAAGGTGTCGTGGGTCGGCACCTGCCACAACCCGGTCGACGGCAAGGACTACCTGGTCAGCTACAACGACTGCTGCGGCAAGACCAGTTGTGGACGCTGCTTCTGCAACACCAACGACGGTGACCGCCCGGGTTATCGCTTCGGGGTGCACAACGACGTCAACTGGTGCATGGCCAACGACAGCACGGTCTATCACTGCACGGTGTCGGTGATCGTCGGCTACCCGGAGAAGTCATGATGGCCGCGGCAGGAGGCCTGTCGCTGACGGCGCTGGCGCTGCTGCTGGCGCTGCCGGCGGCTGCGGCACAGGACGCGGCACGGGCGCGCACGCACTACATCCACCACTGCACCGGCTGCCATCTGATGGACGGCCGCGGCGTGCCCAACAAGGGTGTCCCGTCGATGCGCAATACGCTGGACCGGTTTCTGCAGGTCCGGGGCGGCCGCGAATACATCGTGCAGGTGCCGGGGGTGATGAATTCGCCGCTGGGTGACGCCGACATCGCCAACCTGATGAACTGGCTGCTGCCCTATGTGACGCCCGCGGGCCTGCCGCAGGGCACCCGGCCCTACAGCGCCGAAGAGATCGCGAGCCTGCGCAAGACCCGCCCGGTCGACTTCGAGGGGACGCGGCGCCAGCTGGTGAGCGGCCTGCGCGCGGCGGGCATCGAGATCGAAGAGTAAGCTCGGCCCACCGGCATCGGTGGGCGGCGCCGGGCCGGACGCAGTCGCTGCCGTCGTCACGGCGGGGCAGGAGACAACAAGGGTCAGGGCCCAGGGCTGATGGTCAACGGGGTCTCGCGCCGCAAGGCGCTCACCAGTGTGGTGGCGTTCGGCGGCATCACCGGGTTGCTCGGTGCACGGGTCCGCGGCGAGGCCCGGCAGGTCCTGCCCGTGGACCACATCCGCCCCCCGGGCGCGCTGCGCGAGTCCGAGTTTGTGCAGGCCTGCGTGCGATGCGGCCTGTGCGTCCAGGCCTGTCCCTACGACACCCTGCATCTGGCCGAACTCGGGGCATCGGTGCCCGCCGGCACACCGTATTTCGTGGCCCGGCAGACGGCCTGCGAGATGTGCGAGACCATCCCCTGCACAGCGGCCTGCCCGACCGGTGCGCTGCGATCGTCGCTCACCGACATCGGTGATGCCAGGATGGGCCTGGCCGAACTCAGCGCGCCCGCGCGCTGCCTGAGCAGCACCGGGGCCGCGTACTGCGACAGCTGCTTCCAGGCCTGCCCGCTGAAGGGCCAGGCCCTGCGCATGCAGCCCGGTCGCACCGCGCGCGGCGGCAACTTCACGCCGCTCGTCGACGCGGCGCATTGCACCGGCTGCGGCTGCTGCGAGGCCGCCTGCGTACTCCAGGGCGACGCCGCGATCACGGTGCACGCCAACCATGCCACGCGGCGTTGAGGCCGGCACGGGCGCGCCGGCATCGGCACCAGCGCGTGCCTGGTGGTGGCGCAGCCGCTGGCTGCTGGCGCGACGCGCGAGCCAGTTGCTGGTGCTCGGCCTGTTCCTGCTCGGGCCCTGGTTCGGGCTCTGGCTGGTGCGCGGCACCCTGGCCTCGAGCGAACTCTTCGGCGTGCTGCGGCTGACCGATCCCTTCGTCGCGCTGCAGAGCCTGCTCGCGCGCCACACGCTCGGGCTCAGCGTGCTGGTCGGTGCGCTGATCGTCGCGGTGGTCTACGCCGTCGCCGGCGGACGCGCCTACTGTGCCTGGGTCTGCCCGATCAACCCGGTCACCGATCTGGCAGCATGGCTGCGCAGCAAGCTGCGCCTGCGCACCTTGGCCGGGGGTCTCGTCCCGCACCGCCGGCTGCGTTACGCCGTGCTCGGGATCGCGCTGGCGCTGTCGGCGCTGCTGGGCAGTGTGGCCTGGGAGACGCTGAACCCGATCACCCTGCTGCAGCGCGCCCTGGTGTTCGGACTGGCCGGCGGTCATGGCGCCGCAATCGCGGTCTTCGCCTTCGACCTGCTGGTGCTGCCGCGCGGCTGGTGCGGCCATCTGTGTCCGGTGGGGGCCTTCTACGGCGTGCTCGGCCGGGTGGCGTTGCTGCACGTCAGCGCGGTCAACCGCGATCGCTGCACGGCCTGCGGCGACTGTTTCCGCGTCTGCCCCGAGCCGCAGGTGATCGCACCGGCGCTGTACGGCGCAGCGCAAGGCCGGCCACCCGCGATCCGCAGCGCCGACTGCATCCGCTGTGCGCGCTGCCTCGACGTCTGCGACGAGGCGGTGTTCCGCTTCGAGCTGCGGCCGGCGCGGTGATCGATCGCCGAAAAGGACAAGGGGTCACGTCCTTTCGAACGTAACCCCTTGATGTAATTGGCGCGGCTGGCAGGAATCGAACCCACGACCCCTTGGTTCGTAGCCAAGTACTCTATCCAGCTGAGCTACAGCCGCGCGAGCCGGTGACTATAGCACGGTGTACGGCGACCGGCTCGGGTCAAGCTGCGAGTTCGGCCGCCGCACGATCGCAGGCGGCGGCGCGGGATTCGTCGGACTCGACCCTGGCCAGCGCGGCCAGGCGGCGCCAGGCCTCGCGTCGCGCCGCCAGGTCGAGCCGGGGGTCGCGGGCCGCCGGCTCGAGCATCTGCCGCGCCTTGCCCCAGAGCTGGCGTTCGGCAAAGGCGGCGCCAACGGCCGCCAGTACCGCTGGCTCGTGGCCGAAGGCCGTGGCCGCGTCCTGCAGTCGCGCCAACCACTCCGGGCCGATCCCCGACACCGCGCGCATCAGGGCCAGCGCGATGCGGTCGCGGTCTTCGGCCTCGAGCCGGGCCAGCCCCTCCCAGTGGGGCAGCAGCCATTGCCGGGCCTCCTCGGGTGCACCCAGCGCGGCGGCGCGCTCGGCCGCGCGGGCCACGGTGACGGGATCACGCCGCTCGGTGGTGTCCAGGCGCTGCCAGGTGGCCTGCAACTGGTCGACGTCATGCGCCGAGCGCAGGGCCTCGGCGGCCAGCGAGCGCAGCAGGCTGCGTGCGACCGCCGGCGAAAAGGCCTGGTGGTTGGCCAGCAGACGCGCGGTCTGCAGGGCCTCCAGCGGCGCATTCGCCTGGCGTGCGGCGCGCAGTTTCAGGCGCAGGGCCTGCGTGCGCCGGGCCACCCCTGGCGGCAGTTCGGCCAGCAAGGCGGTGGCGCGTTCGGGGTCGCGGTCCTCGAGCGCCCACTCGGCGGCCAGCAGGCGCGCGCCGTCGTCGGCGCGACGCGGCCCGCCGGTCGCGGCGAGCAGGCGGTTCAGCTGCTCGATCTGCTCGTCACGGCGCCCCCGGTCGGACAGCCGGTGCAGGCTGCCGGCGGCGATCAGATGGGCGAGCACGGCGAACTCGCGATCGGTGCCGGCGCCGTCCGCATGCAGCTCCAGGGCCCGTCGCGCGGCGCGCTGGGCCCGGCTGTAGCGGGCACTGAAGAATTCGGCCATCGACTCGCGCAGCGCGGCCTGCGCGGCACGTTCGCGGCGCAGCGCACGCCATTCGGCGGCGCGCTGCGGCAGGGTCACGAGCACCAGCAGGGCCTGGGCCGCGATCATCACCGTCGCGCCGCCGACGAGCAGCAGGATCACCGCCAGGTTGAACGACAGGTCGGCGCGCCAGCCGCCCCAGAAGATGCTGACCAGGCCGTCGTTGCGGCCGAAGGTCACCGCGGCCACCACGGCGGCCACCGCCAGCAGCACCAGCCAGATGATGTTGCGCATAGCCGCCGCCCTCAGCGCCCGGCGGCGGCCGCGGCGATGGCCGCCAGCGTGGCATCGGGCCGCGGCACCGTGACCTGGCGTGCCTGGGCCATGACCTGCTTGACGGTCGCGGTGGCGCTCTGCACATTGCGCGCACTGCGGTCGAAATAGCGCTCTAGAGCCGCGCGTGCGTCGCGCAGGTCGGACTGCGCCGTGTCGAACTGGCGCGACAGCAGGGCGAGCCGGGCGTTGAGCAGGCGCAGCTTGAGGTTTTCGCGCAGGAACCAGGCTTGCTCGGGCGACACCAGCATGGCGTCGGTCTGCTCGATCGGCGTCACGCGCACCAGACCTCGCAGTTCGGCCCAGAGTTCGCGCCCCAGGGTCTGCCAGCGACTCTGCCAGAAGGAGGTCTCGTCGGCCTGGGCACCCGAGGCCGACGACGCCGGCGGCGCGGGCGGCGCAACCGCGACGCGACCGCGGCGCTGGTCGGGGCGCGACAGCAGGGGCAGGTCGTCGACGGCGCGGATCGCTTCGTCGAGCCGCATCGTCAGCACGCCGATGTCGGCCACGCCGACCGAACGTGTGCGCTCGATGTCGGCAGCGATCGCGCGCCGCACGCGTTCGAGCTGGGGCTGGCTGTTGCGGGCCAGGCGGTCCTCAGCCTGCTTGAGTGCGGCCAGCATCGGCTCGCTGCCGCCGGTGATCGCGCTGTGCTGCATCGCCACGCGCAGCGCCGACTCGATGTCGGCGAGCACGTTCTCGTCGCGCGAGCGTGCCACCGATTGCATCAGCTCCTCGACCTGCGACCGCTGCAGCGCAGACTCGGCCACCCGCGCCTCGAGCAGGGCCATCTTGGCCGCCGATTCGCGGGCCACCTCCTGCGCCTGGCGGGCCGCCAGACGGGCTTCAGTCGCCTGCTCGCTGCTGGCCTGTTGCCGACGCACGAGCTCGGTCTCAAGCGCCTGCACCCGCTGGCGGCCGCTCCAGGCGAGCAGCGCCGCCAGGATGGCACACAGCGCCGCGCCGACACAGGCGACGCGCCAGAGCGTGGACGGGGATGCGGCGGCTGCGCGCGCGGCGGGCGCGCCGGCAGGGGTCTGCGGCGCCGCCGGGGATTCGGGCCCCGGGTCGGGCGCCACCGGCGATTCAGGCGGGGATTTCACGGCGTCCGGGATTGTACCGAGGCGCCCTTCAGGCTTCAGGCAGGGCCCGGATCGCCGCCAGCACGGCGTTCACCGACGGCGCCACCTCCCGCACCTGCACGAAGCCGGCGTCGCGCGCCGCGGCGGCAATGCGCGCATGGCTGGCCAGGGCGCGTGCACCCGCGGGCGCGCCGCCGGGCCACAGCGCAGCGAGATGACGCAGCGCCTCGCTGCTGCTGAACAGCCACAGATGGCCGGCCGGATCCTGCCGCGCGGTGTCGAGCAGCTGCCGGCCGCAGGCGTCCAGGGCCGGCGGCTGGCGGCGGTAGGCGGCCTGGAACCGGGTCTGCGCTCCCGCGGCCTGCAACTGCTCGGCCAGCCAGTCCCGCCCCTGTTCGCCGCGCACGATGAGCGCCGAGCGGCCACGCCAGTCACGAGCCTGCAACTGCGCCCACACCGCTTCCGAATCGAAGCTCGGCGCCTGCGGCCCCGGCGCGACGATGCTGGCTTGCGGCACGCCGTGCGCGCGCAGCGCCGCCGCCGTGCCCGGCCCGGGTGCCGCGGCCAGGGTGTCGGCGGGCCAGACGGCGCCCGCGGGCTGGAGTGCGAAGAAGTGGTCCACGGCATTGGCGCTGACGAAGAACACCAGCGCCTGCCGTGCCAATCCCGACCAGGCCGCGGCAAGCGGGGCCGTGTCGGCCAGCGGGGCGATCCCGATCAAGGGCAGGGCCACGGCGTCGATGCCCTGCGCCTGCAGCGCCGCAACCCAGGGCCGTGCCTGCGCCAGCGGGCGGGTGACGAGCACGCGCATGGCGCCGCCGCCGGCTCAGAGCCTGTGAACCGGGGGCAGGTAGTCGGCTGCACCCTGGGCGCGCAGGGCCGCCACCGCGCGCGCGCCCAGGGCGCGGGCCTCGGCCGCACTCTCCGCCGGCGACTCCAGGCTGACACGCAGCAGCGGCCGCGTCGGCTCGTCGGCGTCGCCCAGGGCGGCGGTCAGCGCCAACTGGTCGCCGGCCCAGCTTGCATGTGCGGCCAGCGGCATGCTGCAGCTGCCGCCGAGCCCGCGCGAGACCTCGCGCTCGGCTTCGGTGGCGAGCAGGGTCGGCAGGTGCACCAGCTGGGCCAGGGTCTCGCGCAAGGCCTCGGCGTCTTCGCGCACCTCGATGCCGAGCGCACCCTGGCCGGCCGCGGGAAGCATGGTCTCGGGTGCAAATTGCATGCGGATCCTGCTCCCCAGCCCCAGGCGCAGCAGGCCTGCGGCGGCGAGCACGATGCCGTCGTAGCCGCCTTCGTCGAGCTTGCGCAGCCGCGTGTCGAGGTTGCCGCGCAGCGGCTCGATGCGCAGGTCGGGTCGCAGCGCCAGGAGCTGCACCATCCGGCGCAGGCTGGAGGTGCCGACGACGGCGCCTTGCGGCAGTTCGGCCGGCGAAGCATGGTGCGTCGACACCCAGGCGTCGCGCGGATCCTCGCGTTCGAGCACCGCAGCGAGCACAAAACCCGGCGGCAGCGCCATCGGCACGTCCTTCAGCGAATGCACGGCGAGCTGGGCCCGCCCGTCTTCCAGCGCCGCCTCCAGCTCCTTGACGAAGAGCCCCTTGCCGCCGACCTTGGACAGCGCACGGTCGAGGATCTGGTCGCCCTGCGTGGTCATGCCGAGCAGCTGCACCGCGAGCCCGAAGCGCTGCGTCAGCAGCTCGCGCACATGTTCGGCCTGCCACAGGGCCAGTCGGCTTTCGCGCGTGGCGATCACGGTCGGATTCATCGTGCACCGATTATCGCCAGCCCCGGCAGGCGATCCGGCCTGTCGAGCAAAGGGCACAATGCGCCGTGAATTGGTAATCCGGTTTCACCCAGGAGACCCCGAATGGCCCGACGCCCTGCCCTGCCCGACGCTGCCGCACGAGAGGCAGCCGAGAAGAATCGGCCGCTGGTAGAAGATATCCGGTTACTCGGCCGGGTCCTGGGCGACGTCATCCGCGAACAGGAGGGCCGGCAGGCCTTCGAGCTCGTCGAGCGTGTGCGGCAGCTCTCGGTGGCCTACCGGCTGAAGGCGGATGCGAGCGCCGGGCGGGTGCTCGACCGGCTGCTGAAGAACCTCAGCCTCGACCAGACCGTGAGCGTGATCCGCGCCTTCAGCTACTTCTCGCACCTGGCCAACATCGCCGAGGACCGGCACCACGTGCGCCGACGCCGCGTGCACGAACAGGCCGGTCGCGTGCAGGAAGGTTCGCTGGCGATGAGCTTCGAGCGCCTGCAGCGCGCCGGGCATGGCGCAGCGGAGATCGCCGCGATGCTGCAGCGGGCGCATGTCTCGCCGGTGCTGACGGCGCACCCGACCGAAGTCCAGCGCAAGAGCATCCTCGATGCCGAGCGTGCGGTCGCCGAGCTGGTGGGCGCGCGCGACGGCCTGGGCGGTGAACGCGAACTGGCCGAGAACGAGGCCCTGATCCGCGCCCGGGTCACCCAGCTGTGGCAGACGCGCATGCTGCGCACCGCGAGGCTGTCGGTCAGCGACGAGATCGAAAACGCGCTGGCCTTCTACACCAGCACCTTCCTGCGCCAGATCCCGCGTCTGTATGCGCAGATCGAGCAGGCGCTGCCGGGGCAGGCGGTGGCCCCCTTTCTGCGCATGGGCCAGTGGATCGGCGGTGACCGCGACGGCAACCCCAACGTCAGCGCCGCAACGCTGCGCGAGGCCCTGGCCCGGCAGAGCGAACTCGTCCTGCGCCACTACCTGGCCGAAGTGCACCGGCTCGGCGCGGAGCTGTCGATGTCGACCCTGCTGGTGCCGGTGACGCCGGCGATGCAGGCCCTGGTGGAGCGCTCGCCCGACCGCAGCCCGCACCGTGCCGACGAACCCTACCGTCAGGCGCTGATCGGCATCTATGCCCGCCTGGCCGCAACCCTGCAGGCGCTGACCGGCACCGAGGCCCTGCGCCATGCGGTGGCACCGCAGGACCCCTATGCCAGCGCCGACGAGCTTGCCGCCGACCTCGGCGTGATCGAGGCCTCGCTGCGCAGCCACCATGCGGGCGCCCTGGTGGCACCGCGGCTGGCGCCGCTGCAGCGCGCGGTGCAGGTCTTCGGCCTGCATCTGGCGACGCTGGACCTGCGCCAGAGCAGCGACAAACACGAAGCCGTGGTCGCCGAACTGCTGCGCGTGGCGCGGCTGGAGCCGGACTACAGCGCACTCGACGAGCCGGCCAAGCGCGAACGCCTGCTGGCTCTGCTCAACGACGCCCGCGCGCTGCGTGTGCGCGGCGCCGCCTACAGCGACTTTGCGCGCGACGAACTGGCGATCTTCGAGACCGCCCACGACGCCGTCGTGCGCCTGGGCCGCAGTGCGATCCGCCACGCCATCATCAGCCACACCGAGGAGGTCTCGGACCTGCTCGAGTTGCTGCTGCTGCAGAAGGAGGCCGGTCTGCTGCGCGGCACCCTGGCGCAGGACGCGGTGGCCGACCTGATCGCGGTGCCGCTGTTCGAGACCATCGGCGACCTGCGCCGTGCGGCGCCGATCATGCGCGAGTTCTACGCCCTGCCCGGCGTGCTGGCGATGATCCGGCGCAGCGGCGGCGAGCAGGACATCATGCTCGGCTACAGCGACAGCAACAAGGACGGCGGCTTCTTCACCAGCAACTGGGAGCTCTACCGCGCCGAGGTGGCCCTGGTCGAGCTGTTCGAGCCGCTGGAGCGCGACCCCGGGATCACGCTGCGCCTGTTCCACGGCCGCGGCGGCACCGTGGGCCGCGGCGGCGGGCCCAGCTACCAGGCCATCCTGGCGCAGCCGCCGGGCACGGTGAAAGGCCAGATCCGGCTCACCGAACAGGGCGAGGTCATCGGCGCCAAGTACGCCAACCCCGAGATCGGCCGGCGCAACCTGGAGACCCTGGTGGCGGCCACCATCGAGGCCACCCTGCTGAACCCGACGAGGAGTGCGCCGAAGGCCTTTCTCGACGCGGCCGACGCCATCAGCCGGGCCAGCATGGCGGCCTACCGCAAGCTGGTCTACGAGACCGAAGGTTTCACCGACTATTTCTACGCCGCCACGCCGATCCGCGAGATCGCCGAGCTGAACATCGGCTCGCGGCCGGCCAGCCGCAAGGCCAGCCGTGCGATCGAGGACCTGCGCGCCATCCCCTGGGGTTTCAGCTGGGGCCAGTGCCGGGTCGCGCTGCCCGGCTGGTACGGCTTCGGCAGCGCGATCGCCGGCTTCCTGGCCGGCGCCGACAGCGACGAACGCCTGGCCCTGCTGCGCCGCATGCATCGGCAGTGGCCCTTCTTCCGCACCCTGCTGTCGAACCTGGACATGGTGCTGGCCAAGAGCGACCTGCGTGTGGCCGCGCGGTATGTCGATCTGGTCGAGGACAGGCGGCTGGCGAGGAAGATCTTCACGGCGATCCGCGGCGAGCGGGACCGCGTCGCCGTTGCGCTGGCGCAGATCACCGGCGAAGCGGCGCGCCTGGAGTCGAACCCGGCGCTGGCGCGCTCGATCGAGCACCGCTTCCCCTACCTGGACCCGCTGAACCACCTGCAGGTGGAGCTCCTGCGCCGCTACCGCGGCCAGCGCGAGCCCGTCGCCAGCCAGGAGCGTCTGCAGCGCGGCATCCACATCTCGATCAACGGCGTGGCTGCGGGGCTGCGCAACACCGGGTGATCAGTCAGGCGCCGCCAGCGCCTGGCGCACCGCCGCCAGCTGGCGGCGCGACACGGCCAGCCACTCGTCGGCCGGCGCCACGCGCACGGCCCAGCCCTCGCCGCCTTCGCTCTCGGCCTCGGGCTCGGCGCGACGGGCCAGCTCGCGCACGGCGCGGCGCGCCACCAGGGCGTTGCGGTGCACGCGCAGAAAGGCATCGCCCAGGCGCTGCTCGAGGTCCGACAAGGCGTCGTCGAGCACATAACTGCGCTCGGCCGTGCGCACGGTGACGTACTTCAGTTCGGCCTTCAGGTACAGCAGTTCGGCCAGCGGCAGGCGCAGCAGGCGGCCCCGGTCGTTGACGATGAGCACCGCGGCGTCGGCGGGCAGCTCGGCCGTCGACAACCCCCGGCGCTGGGCGACTCGGCGCAGCGCCGCCTGCAGCCGCTCGCGCGACACGGGTTTTGTCAGGTAGTCGACCGCCTCCAGCTCGAAGGCCGTGAGCGCGTGTTCGGCATGCGCGGTGACGAAGACGATCGCCGGCGCCTGGGGCAGCGACGCCAGGCGGCGGGCCAGGGTCAGGCCCCCCGGCCCGGGCAGGCCGATGTCGAGCAGGACGAGGTCGATGCCACCCTCGGACACCACGCGCTCGGCAGCGGCGGCATCCTGCGCCTCGGCCACCACGCGGGTCGCTGGGTCCTGGATCTCGGCCAGCAGACTGCGCAGACGCAGGCGCGCCAGCGCTTCGTCGTCGACCAGGACCAGGCGCAGGGCTGCGTCGCTGTTCATCGCCGCGCCGTCACAGCGGGATCACGATGCGGGCGTGGTGCTGCCCGTCGTCGCGCCAGGTCTCGAAGCGGGCCGCCACGTCGTGCAGCAGGCGCAGCCGCTCGCGCACATTGTGCAGGGCCATGCCATGGCCGGCCGGCCCCGGCTCGTCGGGCAGGCCGTTGCTGACCTGCACCACCACCTGCCCGCGTTCGCGCGTGGCGCACACGCGCACGCGCGCCCCGTCGGGCGAAGGTTCGACACCGTGGCGGACGGCGTTTTCCACCAGCGGCTGCAGCATCAGCGGCGGTACGCGCGCCGCGCCGACATCCGGCGCCACGTCCCACTCGAGCTGCAGCCGGCTGCCGAAACGCACCTGTTCGATCGCCAGATAGGCGCGCGCCAGGGCCAGTTCTTCGTCCAGGCTGATCGAGGCCCCGGCATCGGCCAGCGCGGCGCGGAACAGGTCGCCCAGGTTCTGCAGCACGTCTTCGGCGCGCCGCGGGTCCACACGCAGCAGGGCCAGCGCGGTGTTCAGCGCGTTGAACAGGAAGTGCGGCCGGATGCGCGACTGCAACTCGGCCAGGCGCACGCGCGCCTCGACCGGCGC
>CAZWUR010000004.1:0-17071 GCA_964637205.1 uncultured Rubrivivax sp. | reverse complement strand
CAGATGCGCGCGCGCAAATCCAGCCAGGCCCAGAGCAGACCGGCCAGGCCGGCGCCGGCCAGCGCCACGCCGAGCACGCGCAGGGTGTCGGGCGGGGCGGCAAGCGCCAGCCACCACAGCGGCAGCAGGCCCGCCAGCGCCGCGCCCGCACCGAGCACCAGGGCCGCCAGGGCCCGCGCGCCGGCGCTCATCCGGCGCAGCGGCGTGCGCAGCGCGCACACCAGCAGCAGCCACAGCAAGGTGCCGAGAAGGCCGGCAAAGACGACGCCGCCGGCCGCGCGCGGCCAGGCCTGGCCCGTGGCCACGAGCGCGCCCACGGCCAGCACGAGCTGCACGCCGAGCACGGCGCGCAGGGCAAGCCCGGGGTGGCAGAGGTCGAAGGCCAGCGCCGCATGCGCCTCGGCGCGCGCACGCTCCTCGGCCAGCGGGTCGAAGCGCGAGGCCGAGAAGGTGCTCGGCGACGCCTCCGGCAGGCGCAGCGTGCTCGGCCACACACTGGGCGGGCGGGTGTCCGGAAACGGGTCGGCGGCAGGGTCGGGGCGCATCGGGTGGCGTCGATAATACGAAGCTCCGCCGTCTCCACGCGAATCGATGTCCACCAACCCGCTCGCCAACAAGGCCCAGGCCTGGTCCGCCCTGTTCTCCGAACCGATGAGCGAGCTGGTGCAGCGCTACACCGCCAGCGTCGGCTTCGACCGCCGGCTGTGGCGCGCCGACATCGACGGCAGCCTGGCGCATGCCGAGATGCTGGCCGCGCAGGGCATCGTCGCGGCGCAGGATCTGGCCGACATCCAGCGCGGCCTGGCGCAGATCGCCGCCGAGATCGAGGCCGGCGATTTTGTCTGGAAGCTCGAACTCGAGGACGTGCACCTGAACATCGAGGCCCGGCTGACCGAGCTCGTCGGCATGGCCGGCAAGCGCCTGCACACCGGGCGCAGCCGCAACGACCAGGTCGCCACCGACGTGCGCCTGTGGCTGCGCGGCGAGATCGACGGCCTGGCCGGCCTGATGCTGGACATGCAGCGCGCCCTGGTCGAGCTGGCGGCGCGGCACACCGACAGCGTGATGCCCGGCTTCACGCATCTGCAGGTGGCGCAGCCGGTGAGCTTCGCGCACCACCTGCTGGCCTATGTGGAGATGTTTTCGCGCGACGCCGAGCGCCTGGCCGACGTGCGCCGGCGCACGAATGTGCTGCCCCTGGGCGCCGCGGCGCTGGCCGGCACCAGCTACCCGCTGGACCGCGAACGGGTGGCACGCACACTGGGGTTTGACGGCATCTGCCAGAACAGCCTGGACGCGGTCAGCGACCGCGACTTCGCGCTCGAGTTCAGCGCCTGCGCGTCGATCTGCATGGTGCACGTCTCGCGCCTGGCCGAGGAGATCGTGCTCTGGATGAGCCAGAACTTCGGCTTCATCGACCTCGCCGACCGCTACTGCACCGGCAGCTCGATCATGCCGCAGAAGCGCAACCCCGACGTGGCCGAGCTGGCGCGCGGCAAGAGCGGCCGCGTGATCGGCCACCTGATGGGCCTGCTGACCCTGATGAAGGGCCAGCCGATGACCTACAACAAGGACAATCAGGAAGACAAGGAACCGCTGTTCGACACGGTGGACACGCTGCGCGACACCCTGCGCATCATGGCCGAGATGGTCGGCGGCATGGTCGTCAAGACCGAGGCGATGGAGCGCGCCGCGCTGCGCGGCTACGCCACCGCCACCGATCTGGCCGACTACCTGACGAAGAAGGGCCTGCCCTTCCGCGACGCCCACGAAACCGTGGCGCGCGCCGTGAAGGCGGCGATCCAGCGCGGGCTGGACCTGTCACAGATGCCGCTCGAAGAACTCCAGCTCTACAACCCCGCGATCGAAGCCGACGTGGCCGAGGTGCTGAGCCTGCGCGGCTCGATGGGCGCGCGCCGCGTGACCGGCGGCACCGCGCCGGCCCAGGTGCTGATGCAGCTGGCTCGGCATCGCAGCCGGCTGCAGGCCTGAGCTCCGGGTCAGCGCGGCAGCGGCTCGCCGCGGTCGAAGACCACGCGCCAGACCCCGGGTGCCTCCTGGCGCCAGACCGAATTGAAGCGCGAGACCGGCTCGCCCGCCGGGTCGCGCACCGGGCCGCTTGAATGGGCCAGCGTGCCGTCGTCGAGCACCTCGACGCGGTCGGGTGCCCAGGAAAACGGTGCCTGGGGAGCATCGAAGAAACGCCGCCAATAGGCCGCCACCGCAGCCTTGCCACGCAGCGGCTCGCCGGGCGTCGTGAAAAACACGGCCTGCGCCGACAGCAGCGCGCTGAAGGCGGCGAAGTTGCGCTCGGCCATGCTGCGCGCGAAGGCTGTCTCGGCGGCCGTCACCTCCTGCTGCCAGCGTTGCGGGTCGGCCGTGGCGGCGGTCATCGTGGCGACGCCGGCGACGGCGAGCAGCAGCCCGCGCCTCATGCGCCGTTGGCGGACACCGGCGCCGGCTGATCGGCCTCGTCGCCGAAGAAGCCGAGCAGGATCAGCGCCGCGATGCCACCGATCGGGAACAGCAGCAGGGCCAGCGCGACCCAGCCGACCACGGAACGGCCGAGTCGCCGCGCCGCGATGCCCAGGAACACCCAGTGCAGGCCGCTGCCGACGATGATCGCCGACCCGAGCAGCACGACACGCGGGATCGACGCCACGCTGACCTCCACCATCGGCGGGAGGAAGGCGAAGATGGCGGCCACCGCCACCACCAGGGACAGGGTCGAGGCACCGAGCGCGCGCTGCGCACGGTGCGCCTGTTGCGCGGGGGTCGGAGGGCTCATCGACACGGGCTGCACGAAGACATCGACATGCCGCCATGGTACGCCGCAGGGCCACAATGCGGCAGCCCATGCCCCCACCGACGCGCTGGATCGCCCACCTCGACATGGATGCGTTCTACGCGTCGGTGGAACTGCTGCGCTACCCGGAACTGCGCGGCCAGCCGGTGGTCATCGGCGGCGGCCGCCGCCACCAGCCCGAGACCCTGCCCGACGGCAGCCGGCGCTTCATGCGCCTGCGCGACTACACCGGCCGCGGTGTGGCCACCACCGCCACCTACGCGGCGCGCGACCTCGGCCTGCATTCCGGCATCGGGCTGATGAAGGCGGCGCAGCGCGCGCCCGACTGCATTCTGCTGCCCACCAACTTCGACCGCTACCGCGACTATTCGCAGCGCTTCAAGGCCGCGGTGGCCGAGGTTGCGCCGCTCATCGAGGACCGCGGCATCGACGAGATCTACATCGACCTGAGCGCGGTGCCCGGGGCGCAGGACCCGGTCGGTTTCGACGCCACCGGCGGCGTTCGCGCGCTGGCGCAGGAGATCCGCAACAACGTCCGCCGGGCCACCGGGCTGAGTTGCTCGGTCGGCGTGACGCCGAACAAGCTGCTGTCCAAGATCGCTTCCGAACTGGACAAGCCCGACGGTCTCACGGTGCTCACCGCAGCCGAGGTGCCGACCCGCATCTGGCCACTGCCGGTGCGGCGCATCAACGGCATCGGGCCCAAGGCCGGCGCCAGGCTGGAGGCGCTGGGCATGCGCAGCATCGGCGAGCTGGCGGCCTGCGAGCCGGCCTGGCTGGTCGAGCACTTCGGCCGCGCCTTCGGCCGCTGGCTGCACGAAGCTGCGCATGGCCGCGACGAGCGTCCGGTGCTCACCCACCAGGAGCCGGTGTCGATGAGCCGCGAGACCACCTTCGAGCGCAACCTGCACGCGGTGCGCGACCGTACGGCCCTGAGCGCGATCTTCACCCAGCTGTGCGAACAGGTGGCCGGCGACCTGCAGCGCAAGGGCTACGCCGGGCGCACGATCGGCATCAAGCTGCGTTTCGACGACTTCCGCACCGTGACCCGCGACCTGACCCTGCCCCAGCCCACCGCAGAGCCGGGTGCGATCCGCCATGCCGCGGGCCTGTGCCTGAAACGTGTGGACCTGGCCCGGCCGCTGCGCCTGCTGGGCGTGCGGGCGGCTTCGCTGGTGCGTGCCGGGCGCCTATGATGCGGCGATGAAGCGCGCTGCCCGAGCCAAGCTGGTCAGGACCCTGGCCCGCGGCCTGCTGGCCTTGCTGCCCGCCGTGACGGCGCTGGCGGCCGAGCTGGAGGTCGAGGTGCAAAACGCCGCCGGCCGGCCGGCACCGGACGTGGTGGTGATGCTGTTGCCGGCCAGCCCCGCGACCCCGCCCGCCGCCCCGCCGACGGTGGACATCGTGCAGAAGGACAACCGCTTCGAGCCCTATGTCACCGCCGTCCCGGCCGGCACAAGGGTGCGCTTCGTCAACCGCGACCGCTACGACCACCATGTGCGCTCGCTGGGCAGCGGGCCGATGGGCGCGGTGCCTCCGGCGAAGTCCTTCGAGCTGCGCCTGGGCGGCGTGCAGGCCGGCGACAAGGCGGTCGGCGAAGTGCGTTTCGACGCCCCCGGCAGCGTCACGCTCGGCTGCCATATCCATGGCTCGATGCGCGGGCATCTTTTCGTCTCGGCCACACCCTGGGTCGCGGTCACCGACGCCCAGGGGCGCACACGTTTCGCCGGCCTGCCCGACGGCGCCGCCGAGATGCGCCTTTGGCATCCCGACCAGATCGCCGGCCAGGCGTCGCAGACCCTGCAACTGGCCGGCAGCAGCAGCGCCAGCGCCCGGCTCGGCTTCAACCCCTCGCGCCGGCCCGCGCCGCGCGCCAAGGGCGAGTACGAGTTCTGAGAGCCCCCGCTCAGCGGCTCGGCAGCCGCGCCATCCACAGCGCCGTCGGCAGACAGACCAGCAGCGGCGCCCAGCGCCAGGGGTCGGGCAGGGTCCAGATCGACCAGGCCACGGCGCCGACCATCATCGTCCAGGCGAGCAGCTTGGCGCGCCACGGAATCACCCGCCGCGCACGCCAGGCGCGCAGCATCGGTCCGAAGTGGCGGTGGTTCAGCAGCCAGCGCTCCCAGCGCGCGCTGCCGCGCGCAAAGCAGAAGGCGGCGACGATCACGAAGGGGGTGGTCGGCAGCACCGGCAGCACGATGCCGACGATGCCAGTGGCCAGCGCCAGCACGCCGGCCGCGAGCCACAGGGCACGCTGCCAGGCGGGCGCTTGCCTCGACGCTGTCATGCCTGCATGCTAAGCGCGCGGCTCAGGGAATCCACGCCCGGACAGGCCCTGCGCGCTGAACCACAATTACAGGTTGTCATTAAATCCCCCACGGAGACACCGCATGAGCCTGCCCCGCCTGCTGACCCTGGCCGCCGCCGTCGCCCTCGTCGCTGCCCTGCCCGCCCGGGCGCAGGACAAGCCCACCGAGCTGAAGCTGGCGCACTGGGTACCGGCCAATCACCTGCTGGCCGTGCTGGGCTGGATTCCCTGGGGCAAGTCCATCGAGGCCGCTTCGGGCGGCAGCATCAAGGTCACGATCTTCCCGGCCCAGCAGCTCGGCAAGGCCGCCGATCACTACGACATGGCACGCGACGGCATCGCCACCGTGACCTATGTGAATCCCGGCTACCAGGCTGGCCGCTTCCCGATCATCGCCGCCGCCGAACTGCCCTTCCTGGTCGACAAGCCAGGTCCGGCGTCGAAGGCGCTGGACGCCTGGTACCGCCAGTACGCCGAGCGCGAGATGAAGGACGTCAAGGTCTGCCTGACGCATCTGCACGTCGGCACCTTCCACTCCAAGCAGCCGATCACCGAGCCCGGTCAGATCAAGGGCATGAAGATCCGCCCGTCCAACGGCACCGTCGGCCAGATGGTCAACGTGCTCGGCGGCACCAGCGTGCAGGTCTCGGCGCCCGAGTCGCGCGACGCGCTGTCCAAGGGCGTGGCCGACGCCATCACCTTCCCCTGGAACTCGATCATCAGCTTCGGCATCGACAAGGTCACGACCTACCACACCGACATGCGCCTGTACGCCTCGGCCTTCGTCTGGGCGATGAACAAGGACTGGTACAACGGTCTGTCGGCGAACCAGAAGAAGGTGATGGACGAGCACTGCAACAACGAATGGGCGGCCAAGGTGGGGGCCGCCTGGGGTGATGCCGAGGACGCCGGGCGCGAAAAGCTGATCGCCATGGGTGGCCACACCATCGTCCCGATGAGCCCGGCCCAGATCGACGTCTGGCGCAAGGCCGTGGCGCCGGTCTACGACCGCTGGGCCGAGGGCGCGGCCAAGACCGGCATCGACCCGAAGAAGGCGCTCGACGACCTGCGCGGCGAACTGAAGAAGGACGGCGGCGCGTACTGACCCCGCGTCGGACGCCTTGATGAAACGCCTGGTGGCGGCCACCGAAACGGTGGCGGCGGTCTTTCTGCTGCTGATCGCACTGCTCACGGCGCTCAACGTGCTCGTGCGCGATGTGTTTGCCTGGCAGATTCCGGACTGGTTCGACGGCACCAAGCTGCTGATGGCGATCGCGCTGTTCTGGGGCATCGCGGTGGCCACCTACCACGCCGGCCACATCGCGGTCGACATCGTCTGGGAGCATCTGCAACGGCCGGGGCGGCGCTGGCTGGACATGATCGCGGGCGTGATCACGCTGGCCTTCCTGGCGCCGATGGCCTGGATGGTGTTTGCCAAGGTGCTGGCCAGCGGCACGCAGGCGACCACCGACCTGCGGCTGCCGCTGATGTGGTTCACCATCGTCGCGGCCTGCGGCGGCGTGGCCGCCGCGTTGCTCGCGCTGGCGCGCCTGCTGGAACTGCTGCGCGGGCACGACACGCACGACGACGTCGCCAAACCCGAGGCCGCCGATGGAGCGTGACCTCGTCGCGCTGCTCGGTTTTGTCGGCATGTTCGCGCTGATGGCGCTGCGCGTGCCGATCGGCGTCTCGATGGGCATCATCGGCGTGCTCGGCTTCGGCGTGCTCAGCGGCATGGGCCCGGCGCTGAACCTGCTGGGCAATGTGCCGCTGTCGGTGCTGTCGGACTACAACCTGCTCGTGATCCCGATGTTCATCCTGATGGGTGCGTTTGCCTCGCATTCGGGCATGAGCCGCGAGCTGTTCGATGCCGGCCGTGCCTGGTTCGGCCACCGGCGCGGCGGGCTGGCCTATGCCAGCATCGCGGCCTGCGGCGGCTTCGCGGCGATCAACGGTTCGTCGGTGGCCACTGCGGCCACGATGAGCCAGGTCGCGTTGCCCGAGATGCGCCGCGCCGGCTACGACCCGGGCTTCTCGGCCGGCCTGATCGCCGCCGGCGGTACCCTGGGCATCATGATCCCGCCGTCGACGATCTTCGTGCTCTACGGGATCATGACCGAGGTCGACATCGCGCAGCTGTTCGCCGCCGGGCTGCTGCCCGGCCTGCTCGGCGTGGCCTTCTACGTGGCCGTGGTGCAGGCGATCGCGATCCGCCACCCGGACCGGGTGCCGCTCGGCGAGGCGCACAGCTGGGCCGAACGCTTTGCGACCCTGCGCAAGCTCTGGGCGGTGCTGCTGCTCTTCGTGTTCGTGCTCGGCGGCATCTACGGCGGGCTGTTCACGGTGCAGGAGGCTTCCGGGGTCGGCGCCGCCGGCACCCTGCTCATCGGCATCGCCCGCCGACGGCTGCGCTGGCGGCAGACCCGCGCCGCACTCATCGACGCGCTGCGCGTGTCTTCGTCGATCATGATGATCGTCGTCGGGGCGTTTCTGTTCGGCTACTTCCTGACCATCACGCAGTTCACGCAGAACGCGGTGGACTGGCTGGTGAACCTGCCGGTCGGGGCCTACGGCGTGCTGGCCATCGTGATGGTCGGCTACTTCATCCTCGGCGCGGTGATGGACGAGCTGGCGATGATCCTGCTCACCGTGCCGATCGTCTTCCCGGCGATGACCCAGCTCGGCTTCGACCCGGTGTGGTTCGGCGTCATCGTCGTGATGGCGGTGACCTTCGGCATGATCTGCCCGCCGGTGGGCATGAACGTCTTCGTCATCAACTCGATCGCGCACGACATCCCGCTGACGCGCATCTACGCCGGCACCATGCCCTTCATCGGGGTCGACATCGTGCGTCTGGTGGTGCTGTGCGCCTTCCCGGGCATTGCGCTGTGGCTGCCGCACCTGCTGCGCCTGTAGCGGCCAGGCCCGACGAAGTTTTCCGGCGCCCCGGGCCGGCGCCTCGCTAGCATCGAGGCTGAAGGAGACAAACGATGGCCCCCGTGATCACGACTGTCGAAGACCTGCGCCGGCTCGCCCGGCAGCGTGTGCCGCGCATGTTCTACGACTACGCCGACAGCGGCAGCTGGACCGAAGGCACCTACCGCGCCAACGAAGACGACTTCCGCAAGATCAAGCTGCGCCAGCGCGTGGCCGTCAACATGGAAGGCCGCAGCACGGCGTCGACGATGGTCGGCGTCGACGTGGCGATGCCGCTGGCCATCGCGCCCACCGGCCTGACCGGCATGCAGCATGCCGACGGCGAGATCCTGGCCGCCAGGGCGGCCGAGCGCTTCGGCATCCCGTTCACGCTGTCGACGATGAGCATCTGCTCGATCGAGGACGTCGCCGCGGCCACCCAGGCGCCATTCTGGTTCCAGCTCTACGTGATGCGCGACCGCGACTTCATCGAGCGCCTGATCGACCGCGCCAAGGCCGCGAACTGCAGCGCCCTGGTGATGACCCTGGACCTGCAGATCATCGGCCAGCGCCACAAGGACCTGAAGAACGGCCTGTCGGCGCCGCCCAAGCTGACCCTGGCCAATATCGTCAACATGATGAGCAAGCCGCGCTGGTGCCTGGGCATGCTGGGCACGCGCCGACGCCAGTTCGGCAACATCGTCGGCCATGTCAAGGGCGTCACCGACATGGCCAACCTCTCGGCCTGGACCAACCAGCAGTTCGACCCGCGGTTGAACTGGGGCGACGTCGAGTGGATCAAGAAGCGCTGGGGCGGCAAGCTGATCCTCAAGGGCATCCAGGACGTCGAGGACGCGAAGCTGGCCGTCGCGTCCGGCGCCGATGCGCTGATCGTCAGCAACCACGGCGGCCGCCAGCTCGACGGCGCGCAAAGCAGCATCGAGGCCCTGCCGGCCATCGTCGAGGCGGTGGGCTCGCAGATCGAGGTGCACATGGACGGCGGCATCCGCTCCGGCCAGGACCTGCTGAAAGCGGTGGCTCTGGGCGCCAAGGGCGGCTACATCGGCCGCGCCTTCCTCTACGGCCTGGGGGCGATGGGCGAAGCAGGGGTGGACAAGGTGCTGCAGATCATCCACCGCGAGTTCGACCTGACGATGGCCTTCTGCGGCCGCACCCGGGTGGCCGACGTGGACCGCAGCATTCTGCTGCCGGGGACGTTTCCGACCGCGTGATCGCCCGCCCGTGCCGGGGCGGGTGGTCCGGCGACGGCGGTCAACGCGCGGCAGGCCTTCGCAGGCGTTCCCACCAGCTGCCCTTTGTGGCCTGCATGCCAGCGTCATCCACGGCCACAGCGACAGCGACATGTGTGCTCGGTCCATCAGGGTGCACCAGGTCGCCGGGGTAGTTGGGCAGGCCCAGGCAGGCGCTGTCGGCCACGCCCAGCGCCTGCACCACCGCCACCGCCTCCAGGCACCAGTGCCCGAAGTAGGCACCTTCGTAGTCCGCGTAGTCGTACCAGTACGGCCGTTCGTCCGAGTTCGTCAGCCGCGACAGACCCTTGCGCGGCGGCCGGTCCTGCGATGCGTACCAGCCGGCCACGTAGCGCCGCAGCGCCGCGGCCTGCGCGGCCGATGGGGCATCGACCACCTTGAGCAGCCCCTGGTAGACCTTGGGGTGGCACAAGGTGCTGCCGATGCGGCGCTGCGGCTGGCGCGTGGCCAGCACGCGGTCGAGCAAGGTGTCCTGCCCTTCGTTGCCCATCAGCGCCAGCAGGCGCGGCCACGCTTCGCCGGGCCAGTCCAGCGCCAGCGCCAACGCCGCCACCCAGAAGCAGCGCTGGTAGAAATTGCGGTTGCGCCGCCAGTCGTGGCGCAGGGACCATTGTTCCTCGGTCCACACGCTGCGGCCCAGTTCGTCCGATGCCGCCCAGGCGTCGACCATCGGCGCCAGATGTTCGCGCAACGATGCCACCGGGTCGCCGCGGCAGTAGCGGCGCAGCAGCAGGTGCAGTTGCAAACCCGACAGCTCGTAGACGAAGTGCGGCTCATAGGTGGAATTGGCCAGCGGCGCCAGTCGCATCTGCGCGGCTTTGGCCATGCGCTGGCGGTCATAGGCAATCCACTCGTCGTACCAAGCCACAGACTTGGAGGCATCTCGAATCATGCTCATGGCCTCAAAAGCTGCGAAACCGGCTTCGGAACAACTCGCCCCGAAGCGTCGACCATTCCGACGGTAACGTTGCCCAGGGGATCGGTATGCACCACCCACCGCTCAACGCGGCCGCTCACCAGCGCGTCGGACACAGTATCGGCCAGAACCCGATTGCCGCTGACCGACTGGAGGATGCGGTCATAGCCTGTATTCCCTCCGGTCAGCCACGTATCGCTCATCTGCAGTCCATCCCGCGTCGAACCCAGCGACCCCGATCCGAACTTGTACTCGACCACAACGTAGTCGACGTCCGGCCGATTCACGCGATACAGGTCGTCGATACCATGTTGCCCGACCGTCGGCACACGCCCGACGCGCTGGGCGTCGGGCAGCAGGCGGCCGACGGTGTCGGCGCCCAGGGTTTCGCCGACGAACTGCTTTTGCGCCGTGCTCAGCGCCCGAAAGTCCATCAACGCCTCGCCCTGGGCGTTGAACAGGGATGCGTCGCGCTTCAGCGCCGACAACGCCAGGTCGTCCGCCGCACCGAGCACCAACCTCCCGCCCGCAGTGGCGGTGGACACGCCCAGCCTGGCCAGTGCCTCGACGCCGCCGGCCACCTGCACCAGGTCCCCGGTCAGCTTGCCCACCTGCTGCCCGGCCAGGCGCATATCGCCGCGGTCGAGTGCGCCCTGCAGTTCGCCGAGGTCGAACTCGACCTGGCGCGCGATGGTCTCGCCCAGCGCCGTACGGGCCTCGGGTGAGGTGATCAGCGCCTTCACGCCGTTGACGAACTGGCGTGGCGATTTCGCGATCTCGATCAGCGCGTCGGCGCTCGTCAGCGCCGAGATGCCCAAACCTTCGACATAGCCGCGCAGCACGTCGCCGTAGCGCGCAAGCTCGTCGGTCAGTCCGGCGTCGACCAGGTCGCCGCGCGGCAGGCCGGTCTGGGCGGCGATGTCGTCGGCGAAGCTGGGCAGGTCGGTGTCGGTGATCGTGCCGAACGGGTCGGGTGGCCGCAGCAGCGTGGCACGCGCCATGCGCTGTGCATCGTCAAGGCCCATGCCCTGTGCCTGCAGCCGCGCCGCCAGTTGTTCGATTTGCGCCGACAGCGGGGCGGCGGGGTCGATGACGCCCGGCATCGGGTTGCCATCGTCGTCCAGCGCCGGGCCGAACGCGATGCTGGCGTCGTCCGGCGTCATGGCCAGCCCGTCGTTGACCAGGTCGCCAACCAGCGACGTCGCGAATCCGTACTGCGGATCGTCAGGGCTGCCCAGTGTGCGCACAGCCGACGAAAACACCCGCGCCATGGTGCGCGCGGTGATGGCCTCGGCGGCCGACATCGTGCCCCTGGCCACCGCTTCGTCGATGCCGGCCTGCAGATTCGCCTGCGACATCTCGGCCAGCCCGGAGGCGATGCCGGCGATCGCACCGTCCTTGAAGCTGCCACCGAGCAAGGCGTTGATGCCGCCTTGCACCGTCCCTCGCAGCAACACGGTACCCGCCGTGCCGGCCGCACCCTGCACCGCCTGGCCGACGGCGCCTTGCATCAGACCACCGGTGAGCGCGCCCGACAAGGCGCCCTGCAGCACCCCCTTGAAGCTGAGGTTGCCATTCATCGCGCCGCTGACGGCCGAGGCACTGGCGCCGGCCGCCGCGCCGGCGATGGCAGCGGTGGCGCCGGCACCGTAGCCGGCACCGGCGGCCCAGGTCGCCGCCGCACCGCCCGTGGCCCAGGCGGCCACGGCGACAATCGCTACCTGAACCACGGTCTCGAACCAGTCGCGCTTCTGGTGGATGTTGCTCTGGTGCGTGGCCCAGCCGACGTCGAAGTCGAAGCCGACCGCGCTCGCATCGTTCAGCCGCTGGGCGTGGTTGGGATCCAGACGCACCAGCGCGTCGTGGCGCATCGCGCCCAGGGTGGCGCCGGTGCCGTAGCCGGCGCCGCCGTCGATCGACCAGACCGGATTGTCGAAACGCACCTGCGAGATCACCCGGGCGCCGGATTCGTCGCTCGCATAACTGGTGTGGCTGGCGCCGTAGAAGTCGCCGAAGGCCTGGTTCTTCAGTCCGTCCTGGCGCGTGTACCCGTCGGTGAAGACATCGACGTCGAAGACGCGCTCCATCAGCGGTGTTCGCTGGCCACCCTCGTCGCTCAGCCACTGGAGCTCGGTGCGTGTGGCGCCACTCTCGTCGCTCACGGTCACGCTGCGCTGGATTTCGCTCCAGCCCGGCCCCTGGCCGCTGCGCTGCGCCTCCCGCAATGCGCTGGCGTAGCCGTCGCGCACGGCCTGCATGGCGTTGGACAGCCGCGTGAGCTGCTCGTAGCGCGCCGGGCCGTACAGGCGCGCCTGCTCCTGCGCCAGCGCGCTCGTCGGCGGCTCGGGCTGACCACCGAAGGCGTCGATCAGCGCCACCATCTGCGGGTCGGCCATGTACAGGTCGACCATTCCGAGCTGTGCGGCGTCGCCCATCGCGCGGCCAACCGGCGCCGGCCCCGCATTCGGCGCATGGTCCTGGGTGGCGATGGACCACAGCTCGGGGTGCTGCGCCAACAGGGTCGAGGCGTCGGTGTCGTAGCTCGCAGCCAGCGCCTGCAACGGCGCGCCGGCCTGTGCCCGATAGTGGGCAGCGAAGGCGGCCTCGCTGAACTCCAGCGTGCGCCCGGGGGGTGGGCCGTAAAGCGGGCCGCCTTCATCCCAGCCCACGACCTGCGGCGCTGCATCCGGCGTCGGCACGAACACCGTCGGCGCGCCGGAGGCCGCAAAGCTCCGGCCACTTTCGTCAGTGCTCATGACGGCGTCGACCCAGCCCGGCCCGGTGCCGGGCTGCCGGCGGGCCTGGGCAAGCCTCGCCTCGTAGTCCTGCCGCACCGTGCTCAAGGCCGTTTCGCGTTGCTGCAGCCAGGCGGCGTCGACCGCAGGCTCGCCGACGTAGGTCGCCGACGCGGCCGCGGCTGCTGGGGCCGGCACGGCCAGCGGCGTGGCGGTGACCGCTGGTGTCGCCGTCGCCTGCACCTCGGCCGGCGCAAGGCGCTGCAGCATGCCGGGTTCGGGCGGTTCACCCCGCCATGGCATCGGCCGCCCGGCCAGGGCCTGGAATGGACTCGGCGGCAGCGCGTACAGCAGGCGCACCGGCACCGGCTCGGCGTCGGGTGCAGGATCAGCCGCGGGTGCAGGTACGGCCTGCGGCTCTGCGCTGGCCGGTTCAGGCGCGGAGCCGATATCGGCTGGCGCGGTCTCGCACTGCGCGTCGGCCCAGGCCGTCTCGTCGGGCTCGTCGAACCGGACTTCGCGCACCGCATGCTGGAAACAGGCTTGGGACAGGGCCATGGCGAACTCCATGCAGGCGCGCTCGGCGGTCGTCGTGCTGTACCTGCCCCGGCAATCTATGGACGAGCCGGCGAATCCGCATCCTCGGATCGCTCCCAGGTGGGCGCCGTTGCGCCGCTGGCCTAAGGTGCGCGGGCCCATGAGTCCACGCTTCAAGACCAATCTGCTGGAACACACCAAGGCCGTCGCCGCCTGGGCGCGGCGCTGCGGCGCCCAGGCCAGCATCGATGCGCTCACGCTGATGCTGACGCTGCAGCGGGACCAGCGGCGCCTGCTGCTGCGCCCGCAGTTCGTCGGCCGGCGCGACGGCCGGAGTCTGGTGTATTTCGACCAGCCCGACGAACACGCCGTGGGCTTCGTCGGCTGGCTGCCCCATGCACCGCTGGCCTGGGACATTTCGCTGAGCAAGCAGGTGTTCAAGGACGCCGCGCGCGCCTTGGGCCTGCGCACGCCGGCAAGCTGGCAGGACGCGGCGGCGGTCGATGCACCCTGCCTTGTGAAACGCGACCGCAGTTCCTTCGGCGTCGGCATGGCGGGCCCCTATTCCGCAACCCAGGCGCAGGCACGCGGACTCGACGACGGCGAGTACTTCGAGGCCTTCTGCGTCGGCCGCATCGCCCGCGCCTGGTACTGGAGCGGCCGTCTGGCCGCACTGGAGGTCTTCGACATGCCCCGGGTCGAAGGTGACGGCCTGCGCAGCATCGGCCGCCTCCTGGCCGATCGCGGGGTCGAGGATCTCGGCGCGCACCGAGCCCTGCTGGGTCTGCAGGGCCTGGCACTGGACGACATCCTTGCACCCGGTCTGGCGGCCGTGGGCGACTACCGCTATGTGTCGCCGCTCAACCCGACGCTGTATGCCAACCACAACCTGCTGCACACGAACACGCCGCCACCGGGCCTGGACCGCTTCGTCGAGGCTGGGCAGCGCCTGTGGCCGCGCATTCCTGCCCCCGGCCGTGGTGACGCCAGTCGCGCCGCCGGATTTGTGCTGGACGCGATCGTCGACGCCGACGCCGAACCCTGGTTCCTGGAAATCAACAGCAATGCCCAGGGCCACCCGGACCTCTATGCCCTCATGCTGGACGACTGCCTGCCCACACTCGCGGGCGTTCGCCCCGCGGCCTGAACCTGGATCGGCATGACGCGCAGGACCTGCCATCCTGACGCGGCCATGTCCGGCACTTCGCTCGACGCACCGTGGCGGGTGGGCGTGCTCGATCGCCGCCACGCGGCGGCCGTTTCAGCAATGCGCCGTGCGGCCTATGCCGGTGCCGGCGAGTTCCGCTGGCATGATCCGGCCCGGCTCGACTGGTCATCGGCCGACGACGCCGGCGTGGTGCTGGGTCTGTGGGACGCCGACACTGCGCGCGACCCACACCGGCATTCCGGGATCGGGCCGTTGCAGGCGAGCGTGCGGCTGTCGGTGTATGGCGACGCGTCCAGCGCCGAGAACTTTCTCGAACACGCGCTGGACGACCGGGTGCCTGCCTGGCCCGCGCTGCTGCTGTCACGCGCGGCAACAAGACCCGGACTGAACCGTCAGGGCTGCATGGGTCTGTTGCGCCTGGCCTACCTCGCGGCCCTGCCGGCCACGCCGCTGCAGGCGGCCGTGGCAGTCGTCTACCACCAGGCGCCGCGCGTGCGCTCGATGTGCGAAGCCGGATTTCGCCTGCACGCGCCCTCACGCAGCTGGGACTCCGAGGCCGACGCGCTGATGCCGCCGCGGGTAGCCGTACTGTCACGTTCGGACTATGAACGGGCTGCCTGCGTGGTGGCAACGCAGCTCGGCGCGCGGTGCCGCGCCGGCGAACTGGCCACCGTGGCCGTCGCTGCCGCCCTGCGGCGCGTGGCGGCGATGTCGCCCCACGCCGCCACGCCGGCGAGCCCGGCCGACACACGGGCGCGGACGGCGTCGGCAAGTCCGGGTTGACGCGCGGGAGGCGCGGGCCACCGATGGCCGCGTCCAGGCGCGCGCCGGCGGCTCAGAGCGACGCCGCGTCGAAGGTATTGCAGCTCGCCACCTGGCCGTCCTTCAGACCGCGCTGGAACCAGCGCATGCGCTGCGCGCTGCTGCCGTGGGTGAAGCTCTCGGGACGTACCGTGCCCTGGCTCTGGCGCTGCAGGGTGTCGTCGCCGATGCGCGCGGCGGCATTCATCGCCTCCTCGACATCACCCTGCTCGAGCCAGCCCTTGCCCTTCTGCGAATGGTGGGCCCACACCCCGGCCAGGCAGTCGGCCTGCAGTTCGACGCGCACCGACATCGCGTTCATCTGCGCGGGCGAGACGCGCCAGCGCATCTGATCGACCCTGTCGGTAAGCCCGATCAGGCGTTGCACATGGTGGCCCACCTCGTGGGCGATGACATAGGCCTGGGCAAAATCGCCAGGGGCGCCGAGTTCACGCGCCAAGGTCTCGAAGAAGCTGAGGTCGATGTAGACCTTGAGCTCGCTCGGGCAATAGAACGGCCCCATGGCCGACTGTCCCGTGCCGCAGGCCGTGGGCACGCTGCCGCGGAACAGCACCAGCTTGGGCGCGCGGTACTGGCTGGCGCCGCTGCGAAACAGCGCCTGCCAGACGTCCTCGGTATCGGCCAGCACGGTGGAGACGAAGGCGGCCTGGCGGTCGTTCGCCGGTGGTGCGGGCGCCGAGCCCTGGGCCACCGGGGACCCGGTGTCCACCTCGCCGATCAGCCCGAGCACGCTCAGCGGATTGATGCCGAAGATCCAGGCGGCGATCATGGCGATGACGATGGAACCGATCCCCAGGCCGCGTCCGCCGACGCGGCGGACGCCGCCCGTGCTGCCGGGGCCTGCGCCGCCGCGACGATCCTCGACGTTGTCGCTCTGGCGCTGACCTTCCCACTTCATGGCGGACTCTCGATTCAGGTCTTGGGCAGGGTCACGCCGCGCTGGCCCTGGTATTTGCCGCCGCGGTCCTTGTAGCTGGTCTCGCAGACCTCGTCGCTCTCGAAGAACAGCACCTGGGCACAGCCTTCGCCGGCATAGATCTTGGCCGGCAGCGGCGTGGTGTTGCTGAATTCCAGCGTCACGTAGCCTTCCCATTCGGGTTCGAAGGGCGTGACGTTGACGATGATGCCGCAGCGCGCATAGGTGCTCTTGCCCAGGCAGATCGTGAGCACGTTGCGCGGGATGCGGAAGTACTCCACCGTGCGCGCCAGCGCGAAGCTGTTCGGCGGGATGATGCAGACCTCGGCCTCGATGTCAACGAAGCTCCGCTCGTCGAAGTTCTTCGGATCCACCACCGTGCTGTAGATGTTGGTGAAGACCTTGAACTCCGGCGCGCAGCGGATGTCGTAGCCGTAGCTGCTGGTGCCGTAGCTGACGATCTTGCGGCCGTCGGGTGTCTCGCGCACCTGGCCGGGTTCGAACGGCTCGATCATGCCGTGCTCTCGGGCCATGCGCCGGATCCAGGTGTCGCTCTTGATGCTCATGGGGCGATTCTAGGAGGCTGTCGGGCTTTGGGTCGGGCCCGCGTTGATCCTGAAGTCGGGCTCAGCCTAGGCGCAAACCGCAGCGATGCCCGGCGGCATCGCGAGGATTT
>CAZWUR010000003.1:0-129571 GCA_964637205.1 uncultured Rubrivivax sp. | reverse complement strand
CGATCAAGAACCGCTTCGGCGCGGTCAACGAGATCGGCGTCTTCGCGATGACCGAACGTGGGCTCAAGGGCGTGGCCAACCCGAGCGCGATCTTCCTGTCCACGCATGGCCAGCCGGTGCCCGGCAGCTGCGTGCTGGTGACGCTGGAGGGCACACGCCCGCTGCTCGTGGAAGTCCAGGCCCTGGTGGACAGCGGGGGCCCCAGCCCACGGCGCCTGTCGGTGGGCCTGGAGCGTGACCGGCTGGCGATGCTGCTGGCGGTGCTGCACCGGCATGCCGGCGTGAGCTGCATGGACCAGGACGTGTTCGTCAACGCCGTCGGCGGCGTGCGCATCAGCGAGCCGGCGGCCGACCTGGCGGTGCTGCTGGCGATCCAGGGCAGCCTGCGCGGCAGGCCGCTGCCGCGCGGCTTCGTCGCTTTCGGCGAGGTCGGGCTGGCGGGCGAGATCCGCCCCGCGCCACGCGGTCAGGAGCGGTTGCGCGAGGCCGCCAAGCTGGGTTTCAGCGTGGCCCTGGTGCCGGCGGCGAATGCCCCGAAAAAACCGATCGAAGGGCTGACGATGCATGCCATCGAGCGCGTCGAGCAGGCCGTGGACCTGGTGAGGAATCTGTGAATCCGCTGCTCGGCTGGAGCATGGCCGTGGTCGCCGTGGCACTGGCCTGGTGGCAGTACGGCGCGATCGGTGTCGCGCTGGCGCTCAGCGTGGTGGTGTTCTGGCTGCTGCTGCAGTTCAGCCGCACGCTGCGCGCGCTGCAGCAGGCTGGCCGCGCGCCGGTCGGCCATGTCGGCAGCGCGCCGATGTTGCAGGCGCGCCTGAAACCCGGGCTGACCCTGCTGCAGCTGATCCAGATGACGCACAGCCTGGGCGAGCGCCTGGGCACCGAGGGCGAGCCGCCCGAGCGCTGGCGCTGGACCGACGACGCTGGCGTGGCGCTGACGCTGGAACTGCACGGCGGAAAGCTGACGCACTGGACGCTGGCGCGGCCCGCCGAGTCTGCGCCCGAAGGCGCCGACGGGCCCGGCTGAGGTTCAGACCACGCCCTGCGCGAGCATCGCGTCGGCCACCTTGACGAAGCCGGCGATGTTGGCGCCGTCAACGTAGTTGATGCTGCCGTCGGCACGCCGGCCGTGGCGCACGCAGTTTTCGTGGATGTCCTTCATGATCGCGTGCAGCCGCTCGTCGACCTCGGCATGCGTCCACGCCAGGCGCATGCCGTTCTGCGCCATCTCCAGCCCCGACACCGCCACGCCGCCGGCATTGCTGGCCTTGCCCGGCGCGTACAGCGTGCCCGCCGCCAGGAAGACGTCCACCGCCTCCAGGGTGCTGGGCATGTTGGCGCCCTCGGCCACGCAGAGCACGCCATTGGCCACCAGTCGCCGGGCGTCGTCGCCGTCGAGTTCGTTCTGCGTCGCGCAGGGCAGGGCCACGTCCACCGGCACATGCCAGGGCCGCAGGTCGGCCTCGAAATGCAGGCCGTGCTCGGCGGCGAAGTCGCTCAACCGGCCGCGCCGGACGTTCTTCCACTCGAACACCGCTTCCAGCTGCGCTTCGCTCAGGCCCTGCTCGACGACCAGGGTGCCCCCCGAATCCGACAGCGTCAGCACCCGTGCGCCGATGTACATCGCTTTTTCGGCGGCGTATTGGGCGACGTTGCCGCTGCCCGAAATCGACACCCGCAGCTTGTCGAAGCCGAGGCCCTGGCGGTGCAGCATGGCCTGCGCAAAATACACCGTACCGTAGCCCGTGGCCTCGGGCCGCATCAGGCTGCCGCCATACGACGGGCCCTTGCCGGTGAAGACACAGCCGGCGTCGTTGGCGAGCTTTTTCATCATGCCGGCCATGAAGCCGACCTCGCGCGCGCCGACGCCGATGTCGCCCGCCGGCACGTCGGTGTTCGGCCCCAGGTGGCGGTGCAGTTCCAGCATCAGGGCCTGGCAGAAGCGCATCACCTCGGCGTCGCTCTTGCCCTTGGGGTCGAAGTCCGAGCCACCCTTGCCGCCGCCCATCGGCAGCGTGGTCAGCGCATTCTTCAGGGTCTGCTCGAAGGCGAGGAACTTCAGTACCGACAGGGTGACCGTCGGGTGCAGGCGCATGCCGCCCTTGTAGGGACCGATGGCATTGCTGTGCTGCACCCGCCAGGCGCGGTTGACCCGCACCTGCCCGCGGTCGTCGACCCAGCTGACGCGAAACTGGAGCACGCGCTCTGGCTCCACCAGGCGCTCGAGAAGGGCCTGTTCGGCATAGCGCGGATTCGCCTGGACGAAGGGCCACAGGCTGGTCATGACCTCCCTGAGCGCCTGCAGGAACTCGGGCTGATGGGGGTCGCGCGCCTGGACGACGCCCAGGAAATCGGCAGCGGTGGCGTGGATCAAGGGGTACTCCGGTCGGACGGGGGCAGGGCCCGCGCCAGGTTCGATGGCATCAGGATGGTCGGGCTGCGCCATTTTCGGGCATGAATGCGCCACCACTCGGGCGCATTACAGCGCTTTGATGCAAATCAGTTTGCCGTTGTCGTCATCGCGACAAGGCTTGCACCCGGCATCCGGACGCACAGCTCAGCCGGTGGTGGCCTCGGACAGGTCGCAAGCGCCCAGTTCGCGGTAGGTCGTGCCCCGTTCCAGGGCGGCGACACAGTCGCACCAGCCGGGCTCCGGCGACGCCACCCACAGGCCCCAGGCCCCGGGTGAAGCCTCGCGCATCACGCGCGCCCATACGGTGACGGATTCACCTGCACCGAGCTGGACCAGCAGCGAACCTTCGCTGCCCACGACCAGCGGATGCGGCGCCGCCGTCACCTGGCAGCCGCTGTGCGAGATCTCGTGCAGCAGCAGGCTGCATCGCCGGGCCGCCGGCCCGGCGGGCGTGAACACCGCCGGGAAACGGATCGAATAGCGCCGGTGACGGCGCAGCGCGGCACCGCCCAGCGTTCCCGGGTCCGCGTCAGGCAGCACCTCGGCATACTCCGGCCGGTCGTAGATGGCGTGCATCAAGCGGCGCTGGCGCAGGTCCAGCGCGTCGAAACCCCGGGTCAGCCGGTTGAAGAACTGGTCCAGCAGCGCCGGCGTCATCACCGGGTCATTCGTGGTGTAGTAGCGCCGCGGGGGCATGCGCAGGTTGGGCAACTGCACGCGGGTGAAATAAGCGTGCAGGTTCTTGTGCGGCCGCCGCTGACCATACAGACGCTCGAAGGCTGCGGGTGCGGCCGCCAGGTCGAGCACCGCGCCGACGGCCGGCGCGCCGTTGGCGAAGTCGTAGCGGTCAACCACGGCGGCCTGCAGGCGCTGGAACAGCAACAGGGCCTCGTAGAGCTCGATGCGGTCGGGGTTGACGGCGATGACGAGGTGCCGCGTGTCGAAGTACTGCGTGCAATAGGTGTACATGTACTTCATCAGCGGGAACAGGATCGTGCCCCCCGTGCGGCGGTGCGCGGGATGGATCGCGAGCGCCGAGATCTCGGCAATCTGCCCGCCCTGGCGCCGCACCGCGGCAAGGTCGAAGGCGCTCTGCAGCGGCAGCCCGAAGACGCCGTCGCGCACCATCGACAGGGTGCCGACCACCTGGCCGTCGAACTTGGCGCAGACCGTGGTGGTGGTCGGCAGCGCGTGGTAGGGCGTCACGCGCAGCCCGGAGGGGTGCGGCTTCATGTAGCCGGCGGCCACATAGGCGTCGTGCAGCAGCGCGAAGCAGGCCTGCAGTTCGTCGCCGGTCTCGGCGATCTTGAGCTCCAGGCGGTCCGAGGGTTGCGGGTCGCAGTCGACCAGGTTGCGGATCATCGCGAAGCGCGTTTCGCGCGGCAGCCACGAGAAAGCCAGGCGCAGGCCGTGCTTGGTCCAGCGGCGCAGCCTTTTCGTCAAGATCACTGCCATCAAACGCCTGCCTCCCCTTGTTCGCCAGCCCAAGTGTCGCCTGAGCCAGCGCCTAGAATCCGCGTATTGACAACTATCGGAGCTCGGATCATGTCGATGGCCGACCGCGACGGCAAGATCTGGATGGACGGCAGCCTGGTGGAATGGCGCGACGCCAAGATCCATGTGCTGACCCACACCCTGCACTACGGCTGCGGCGCCTTCGAGGGTGTGCGCGCCTACGAGACACCGGACGGCACGGCGATCTTCCGCCTGCGCGAGCACAGCGAGCGCCTGTTCAACAGCGCCAAGATCCTGCGCATGAAGATCCCCTTCACGCTCGAGCAGGTGATGCAGGCGCAACTCGAGGTGGTGCGCGCCAACAAGCTCACAAGCTGCTACCTGCGGCCGCTGACCTGGATCGGCTCGGGCAAGCTCGGCGTCAGCCCCAAGGGCAACCAGGTGCACCTGATGGTCGCCGCCTGGCCCTGGGGCGCCTATCTGGGCGAAGAAGGCCTGGCCAAGGGCATCCGCGTCAAGACCAGCAGCTACACCCGCCACCACGTCAACATCACCATGACGCAGGCCAAGGCGGTGAGCAACTACACCAACTCCATCCTCGCCAACATGGAGGCCACTGAAGACGGCTACGACGAAGCGCTGCTGCTCGACGCCTCGGGTTTCGTCAGCGAAGGCGCAGGCGAAAACCTGTTCGTGATCAGGAAGGGCGTGGTCTACACCCCGGACCTGTCGGCCGGGGCGCTGAACGGCATCACGCGCGACACCATCTTCGCGATCTGCGAGGACCTGGGATTGAAGCTGGTGGAAAAGCGCATCACGCGCGACGAGGTCTACATCTGCGACGAGGCCTTCTTCACCGGCACCGCGGCCGAGGTCACGCCGATCCGCGAACTGGATCGGGTGACGCTCGGCGCCGGCGCCCGCGGGCCGATCACGACGCGGATCCAGGCCGCCTTCTTCGACATCGTCGGCGGCCGCAACCCGAAGTACGCCGAATGGCTGAGCAAGGTCTGAATCCGATGCGCAGCAAACCGGTGGCCGTGGTCGAGCTGACCGCCAAGGATCTGCTGGGCAATGGCAGCGTGTATTGCCCGAATCCGAAGATGACGCTGTGGAACCAGCACCCGCGCGTGTACATCGAGATCAGCACCACCGGTGAAGGAAGCTGCCCCTACTGCGGCACCGTGTACCGGCTGAAGGCCGGCGAAGTCCTGCCGGCGCACTGAAGGTCACGTGACCGGCGAGTTCCGCCCGGAGGATCTGCGCGACGCTCTCGACGGCGCCGGGACCGACATCTGGGAATGGGATCTCGACAGCGGCGCCCTGTCCGACAGCGACCACGGTTTCCTCAGCCTGGGCTACCGGCCCGACCAGTTCGCGCAGAACCAGGCGGCCTGGAGCGCGCTGATCCATGCCGAAGACCGGGCGCGCTACGACGCGAGTTTTGCCGCCTACCGGCGCGGCGAGACATCGATTTGGCAGTGCGTCTACCGCATCCGCGCCCAGGACGGCAGCTGGCGCCACTTCGAGGAGCGTGGCCGATTCGTCGCCTGGCACGCCGACGGGCGGCCGCGCCGCATGCTGGGCACGCAGACCGACGTCACCGAGCGTGAGGCGCTGCGCGAACATGCCGCAGCGGCCCTGCAGCAGCTCGCCGACCTGGCACGCGAAACGCCGGGCATGCTGTTCCAGTTCCGGCGCGAAACCGACGGGCGTGCCTGGTTCCCCTACGTCAGCGAACGCTGCGAGACCCTGCTCGGCCTGACGCCGGCCGTGCTGCGCCAGGATGCGGCCTGCATGCTGGCCCTGCTGCCGCACGAGCAGCGCGCCGGCATGCTGGCCAGCATTCAACAGTCGGCCGCCGATCTCGGCCCCTGGCGGCTGCAGTTCTGCGTGCACCTCGCGGGCCAGACACGCTGCCTGCGCGGCAGCGCCAGCCCGCGCCGCGAGGACGACGGCGCCACCCTGTGGCACGGCCATGTCGAGGACGTCACCGAGTTGCTGGCGCTGGAGCAGGCGCAGCAGGAGCGCGACGCCGCCGAGCGGGCCAGCCGCGCCAAGACCGCCTTTCTGTCACGCATCAGCCATGAGCTGCGCACGCCGCTGAACGCCGTGCTCGGTTTCACCCAGCTGCTGGAGTCCGACCCGGCCGATCCACCCAGCGCGGGCCAGCGCCAGCGCCTGCAGCTGGTGCGCGAGTCGGGCCTGCACCTGCTGCGCATGATCTCCGACCTGCTGGACCTGACACGCGCCGAGTCGGGCGAGGTGGCACTGCAACTGACGCCGCAGGCCCTGGCGCCGACGGCCCGGGAATGCCTGGCCATGCTCGCCCCGAGCGCCGCCGCCGCCGGGGTCGCGCTCGATGCCATGCTCGACGACACGCTGCACGCGAATGTCGACGCCGCCCGGCTGCGCCAGGTGCTGCTGAACCTGCTCGACAACGCGATCAAGTACAACCGGCGCGGCGGCCGCGTCGAGCTGGGCCTGCGCCACGCCGATGGCGAGGCCGTCATCGAGGTCCGTGACGACGGCATCGGCATTGCGGACCACGAGCTCCCGCACCTGTTCGACCCGTTCTGGCGCAGCCCGTCGGCGCGACCGGCTGGCGAAGGCAGTGGCATCGGCCTGGCGGTGACGCGCTCGCTGGTCGATGCGATGCACGGACGCATCGAGGTCGACAGCGCACCCGGCCAGGGCAGCTGCTTTCGTGTGCGTCTGCCGCTGGCCTGAACGCGGGCTCCCTACAATTGCCGGCCATGTTTCCCCATGTCCTGACCCTGGCCGCGCGCGACAGGCCGGGCATCGTGCATGCGGTGTCCGGCTTGCTCTTCCAGGCCGGCTGCAACATCGTCGATTCGCAGCAGTTCGGTGACCTCGAGGGTGAGGACGCGACCGGCCTGTTCTTCATGCGCGTGCACTTCGAGGCGCCGGACCACCTGGCCGAACCGGCGCAGTTGCGCAGCCTGTTCGAGCACGCGCGTCGCCAGTTCGAGATGGACCTGCAGGTGCATGTGCAGACGCGCCGCCCGCGCCTGCTGCTGATGGTCAGCCAGCACGGTCACTGCCTCAACGACCTGCTCTTTCGCTGGCAGAGCGGGCAACTCGCGGTCGAGATCCCGGCCGTGGTGTCCAACCACGAACGTTTCCGTGGCCTGGTCGAGGGCTACGGCATCCCTTTCCACCACCTGCCGCTGCCCCTGGGCGCCGACGCGGCGACCCGGGCGGCGCAGGAACTGGCGGTGATGGCGATCGCCGAGCGCGAGCAGGTCGATCTGATCGTGCTTGCACGCTATATGCAGATCCTCAGCCCGGCGCTGTGCGCGGCCTGGCGCGGACGCGCGATCAACATCCACCACAGCTTCCTGCCCAGCTTCAAGGGCGCCCGGCCGTACTTCCAGGCGCATGCGCGCGGCGTCAAGCTGATCGGCGCGACGGCGCACTACGTCACCGCCGATCTCGACGAAGGCCCGATCATCGAGCAAGGTGTCGAGCGTGTGGACCACACCCTGTCGGCCGAGGACTTCAGCGCCGTCGGCCGCGACATCGAATGCATGGTGCTGGCGCGCGCGGTGCGCTGGCATGTCGAGCACCGGGTGCTGCTCAACGGGCACAAGACGGTCGTGTTCCGCTGACCCGGCTGACATGGCACGCCCGCGCAAGCCACCCGCCCCCTCGCTCGGCGCCAGCCCCGACGAACTGGAGGCGCGCTTCTACCAGGCGCTGCAGCGCGGCGACCTGGACGCGCTGATGTCGGTCTGGGCCGACGACGACGAGATCGTCTGCGTGCACCCGGGTGGGCCGCGGGTGGTCGGCCCGGTGGCCATTCGCGCCAGCTTCGAGGCCATCTTCGCCAACGGCCCGATCCCGGTGCAGCCCGAGCAGGTGCACCGGCTGGAGGCCCTGTCGGGGGTCGTGCACCATCTGCTCGAGCGCGTCGAGGTCAGCACCCGGGAGGGTCCGCGCAGCGCCTGGGTGGTGGCCACCAATGTCTATCTGCAGACGGCGCGCGGCTGGCGCCTGGTGGCGCACCATGCCAGCCCGGGCAGCCTGCAGTTGCCGGAGGAAGCACCCGCCGGCGGCGTGCTGCATTGAGCGGCGAGCCGGATTTCGGCGCCCCGCGCTGGCTGCCGGGCGGGCATCTGCAGACGATCTGGCCGGCCCTGGTCGGCCGGCGCCAACTCGCCGGCCGGGTGAAGTTCAGGCGCGAGCGCTGGGACACGCCGGACGGCGACTTCGTCGACCTCGACTTTGCGCTGCCGGCCACGGCCGCCGATCCGCGCGCGCCGCTGCTCGCCCTGTTCCACGGCCTGGAAGGTTCGACCGCCAGCCACTATGCGCTGTCCTTCGCCCTCGAGGCGCAGCGGCGCGGCTGGGCTTTCGTGATGCCGCACTTCCGCGGCTGCTCGGGCGAACTCAACCGCGCGCCGCGCGCCTACCACTCGGGCGACCATGCCGAGGTCGGATGGTTCCTGGCCGGGCTGGCCGCGCGCCACGGCGGCCCGGTGCTGGCCGCCGGCGTCTCGCTCGGCGGCAATGCGCTGATGCGCTGGGCCGGCGAAGTCGAGGGTGATGCCGCGCGTGTCGCCCGGGCCGTGGTCTCGATCTGCGCGCCGCTGGACCTCACGGCCAGCGGGCAGGCCATGGGGCAGGGCTTCAACCGCTGGGTCTACACGCGCAGCTTCCTGGCCACGATGAAACCCAAGGCCCTGGCCAAGTGGCAGCAGCACCCGGGCCTGTTTCATCGCGAGCGGCTGGCCGCCGCCCGCACCCTGCACGACTTCGACAACGTCTTCACCGCGCCCTTGCATGGTTTTCGCGACACCGACGACTATTGGGCGCGTGCCTCGGCCAAGCCGCATCTGGCGCGTGTTTGCATCCCGGCGCTGGCCCTGAACGCGCGCAACGACCCCTTCGTGCCAGCGGCGTCGCTGCCACGGCCGGCCGAGGTCTCGCCCAGCATCGAGCTCTGGCATCCGGCGCATGGCGGGCATGTCGGGTTTCCGCAGGGCCGATTCCCGGGCCATGTGCAGGGCCTGCCGGCCGCCGTCTGCGACTGGTTCGCCCACCGGGCCTGAGAGCGTAAGCTACCCGCATGGACCCGATCGTCGAGGCGGCGCTGCGCAAATGGCCGAACGTGCCGCACTGTTATGGCTGGTTGGCGCTGGACGCGCGTGGCAACTGGAGCATGCGCGACGAACGCATCCGCGCCGCCGGGCCGTTTCCGCAGGTCAAGGGCAGCCGCATCGTGCACGACAAGCTGCTCGCCTTCATCGGCCGCAACTACGCCGCCGATGAGCGCGGCTGCTGGTATTTCCAGAACGGGCCGCAGCGTGTCTACGTCGAGCTCGAAGCGGCACCCTGGGTCTGGCGGCTGGACGCCGACGGTGCCGTGCACACGCACACCGGACGGCCGGCTTCGGCCCAAAGCGCCTGGCTCGACGAACAGGGGCGCCTGTTCCTGGCCGCCGATCTCGGCTTCGGCCTGGTGCACACGCTGGACATGGGGATCGCGGCCGACCGGCTCGAAGCCGGCGCCTGGCCACTGCAGGAACTGGCGTGGGCGCAGATGCCGGCGCGTTTCGGCTACCAGCTGACGCCGGCGCCCTGAAGGCCCCGGGGCCGGTCCGCGAGCGCGATCGAAGGGCGCCGGCAGCGTGCGTTCAGTCGGCCGCGCTGGCGGCCGCGGCCGGGGCCTTGGGTTCGTCGAACTTGCCGCCGCCCTGATTGGCCAGGTAGACCACGGCGCGCGCGATCTCGTAGTCGGAGAAGTCGCCGCCGCCCTGCGCCGCCATCGCACCCTTGCCCACCAGGGCCGAATGCAGCAGCGTGTCGAAGCCCTGGGCGATGCGTGGCGCCCAGGCCGCGTTGTCGCCGGTCTTCGGCGCGCCCGCGACGCCGCTGCCGTGGCAGGCCGTGCATACCGCCTGGTAGACCTGCTCGCCGGTCTTCAGCGACGCGACGTCCGAGGCGTCGCGGATCTCGACATGCCCGATCGGCTGCAGACGCCGGGCGATCGCTTCTTCGCCCAGGGCGGCGCTGCCGGCCGCCGGCTGGTCGCCGGAGGCGACGAAGTTGACGAGCAGGATGATGGTCACGATCGGCACGACGAAAGACGCGACCACGGTCCAGATCAGCTGCTTGGGCGTCTTGACCGGGCCTTCGTGCGACTCTTGAGTTTGATGTTCGGCGCTCATGGGTGGGGGTGCGTGCCAGCGGAGAAAAACCTTTCAAGTATAGCGGCGCTGCCTTGGCGGCGTTCAGGCAGCCTTGGCGGCAGCGGACTCGCCCTGGCGCCAGCGCTGCATCAGGGCCGCCCACTTCGGCCGCACAGCCGCCAGATGGCGCTCCTTGACATGGCCGTAGCCGCGGATCTCGTCGGGCAGGCGCGCGATCTCGGCGGCCAGCGCCAGCCGGCCGGCGTCCAGCCCGCGCAACAGCTCGTCGATGGTGTCGCGGTACTCGCCGATCAGCGCACGCTCGGTGCGCCGTTCTTCGCTGCGCCCGAAGACGTCGAGCGCGCCACCGCGCAGGCCCTTGAGCCGGGCCAGCCAGCCGAAGGCGCTGCGCATCCAGGGGCCGTAGGCCTGCTTGAGCAGTTCGCCCTTGGCGTTCTTCTTCGCCAGCAGGGGTGGCGCCAGGTGGTGCACCAGCTTGTAGTCGCCCTCGAACATCGCCGCCACCTTGGCCGTGAAGGCCGGGTCGGTGTGCAGCCGCGCGACCTCGTACTCGTCCTTGTAGGCCATCAGCTTGAACAGATAGCGCGCCACCGCCTCGCTGAGGCCGCGGCCACTGCCCAGGGCCGCCTCGGCCGCCTCGACCTTGTTCACGAAGGATTGGTACTGCGCCGCGTAGGCCGCGTCCTGGTAGCCGCTCAGGAACTCGACGCGCGTCTTCACCATGTCGGCCAACGATGGCTTCTTCACGAACTGGATCACGTTGCGCGCCGCAAACAGGGCCTGCACCGCCGCCAGGTCGTGGGCGCAGCGCCGGCCCCATTCGAAGGCCGCCTTGTTGTTGTCGACCTGCACGCCGTTGAGCTCGATGGCGCGCATCAGCGCCGCATGGGCCAGCGGCACGCGCCCGCGCTGCCAGGCGTAGCCCAGCATCAGCGGGTTGGTGTAGATGCTGTCGCCGATCAGTTGCACCGAGACCTGCTCGGCGTCGAAGGCCCCGAGCAGGGCCTCGCCGACGCTGCCCCTGACCGCCGCTTCGCAGGAAGCGCCGGGGAACTGCCACTCGGTGTTCTTGACGAAACCCGCGGTCGGCGTGCCGTGGGTGTTCATCGCGACGAAGGTGCGGCCCTGCTGCATCACCGCCAGCGTGGCCTTCGATGCCGTGACGATGGCGTCGCAGCCGATCACGAGGTCGGCCTTGGCGAGGTCGACCTTGGTCGTGAAGATCGCGTCCGGCCGGTTGGCGATCTGCACATGGCTCCAGGTGGCGCCGCCCTTTTGCGCCAGGCCGGCGCTGTCCTGGGTGACCACGCCCTTGCCTTCGAGGTGCGCCGCCATGCCCAGCAACTGGCCGATGGTGATGATGCCGGTGCCGCCGACGCCGGCGACGACGATGCCCCAGGCCTGTTCGGCCAGCGGCAGCGTCGGCTCGGGGATCGGCGGCAGGGCCGAGAGGTCGCCGCGGGTTTCCTTTTTCGGCTTCTTCAACTGCCCGCCCTCGACGGTGACGAAGCTCGGGCAGAAGCCCTTCACGCAGCTGTAATCCAGGTTGCAGCTGTTCTGGTTGATGCGTCGCTTGCGGCCGAACTCCGTCTCCACCGGCTCCACGCTCAGGCAGTTGCTCTGCACGCTGCAGTCGCCGCAGCCTTCGCAGACGAGCTCGTTGATGACGACACGCTTGTCCGGCGTGGCCAGCTTGCCGCGCTTGCGCCGGCGGCGCTTCTCGGTGGCGCAGGTCTGGTCGTAGATGATCACCGTGGTGCCGGGGATCTCGCGGAATTCGCGCTGGATGCGGTCGAGTTCGTCGCGGTGCTCGACCACCACGCCCAATTCCAGCGCCACGCCCTGGTACTTCTCGGGCTGGTCGGTGACGATGACCAGCCTGGCCACGCCCTCGCTGAGCAGGCTCTTCATGATCTGCAGCACCGAGTGGCCCTCGGGCCTTTCGCCGACCTGCTGGCCGCCGGTCATCGCCACGGCGTCGTTGTAGAGCAGCTTGTAGGTGATGTTGACGCCGGCGGCGATGCTCTGGCGGATCGCCAGGCTGCCGCTGTGGAAGTAGGTGCCGTCGCCGAGGTTGGCGAAGATGTGCTTTTCTTTCGTGAACGGCGCCTGGCCGACCCAGGGCACACCCTCGCCACCCATCTGGGTGAAGGTGCTGGTGCTGCGGTCCATCCACACCGCCATGTAGTGGCAGCCGATGCCGGCCACCGCGCGGCTGCCTTCGGGCACGCGGGTGCTGGTGTTGTGCGGGCAGCCGCTGCAGAACCAGGGCACCCGCTCGCCGGTGTCGAGCGTCAGCGCCGCCATCCCGCGCTCGCGCGCCGCGATCTCATCGAGCCGCTGGTCCATGCGCGCGGCCACGTCCTCGGGCACACCGAGCTTCTTCAGCCGTTTGGCGATGGCCTTGGCGATGATCGCCGGCGTCAGGTCGGCCTTGGCGCGCAGCAGCCAGTTTTCGCTCGGGTTGGGCATGCTCCATTCGCCGCCCGTGGTGTCGCCCCCCGGCTCGTCGAACTTGCCCAGCACATGCGGCCGCACGTCCGGCCGCCAGTTGTAGAGCTCTTCCTTGAGCTGGTATTCGATGACCTGACGCTTTTCCTCGACGACCAGGATCTCCTGCAGGCCCTGCGCAAACTCGCGCGTGATCGACGCCTCGAGCGGCCAGACCACGTTGACCTTGTGCACGCGGATGCCCAGGGCGCGGCAGCCGGCGTCGTCCAGGCCCAGGTCCGAAAGCGCCTGGCGCATGTCGTTGTAGGCCTTGCCGCTGGCGATCAGGCCGAAGCGGTCGTGGGCGCTCTCGACGACGTTGTGGTTCAGGCGGTTGGCGCGCACATAGGCCAGGGCCGCGTACCACTTGTAGTCCATCAGCCGCGCTTCCTGCTCGAGCGGCGCGTCGGGCCAGCGGATGTGCAGGCCGCCGGGCGGCAGCTGGAAATCCTCGGGCAGCACGATCTTCACGCGGTCCGGGTCGACGACCACCGAGGAGCCCGACTCGACGACCTCCTGGATCGTCTTCATGCCGCTCCACAGGCCGCTGAAGCGGCTCATGCCGAAGGCGTGCAGGCCCATGTCGAGGATGCCCTGCACGTCGCTCGGGAAGAACACCGGCAGCCCGCAGGCCTTGAAGATGTGGTCGCTCTGGTGCGGCGCGGTGCTGCTCTTGGAGATGTGGTCGTCGCCGGCGATCGCGATCACGCCGCCGTGCCGGCTGGTGCCGGCCATGTTGGCATGCTTGAAGACGTCGGAGCAGCGGTCCACCCCCGGGCCCTTGCCGTACCAGATGCCGAACACGCCGTCGTATTTCTTCTCCGCCGGGTAGAGGTCGAGCTGCTGCGTGCCCCAGACCGCCGTGGCGCCGAGTTCTTCATTGACCCCGGGCTGGAACACGATGTGCTGTTCGGCCAGATGTTTTTTCGCCGCCCACAGCGCCTGGTCGTAGCCACCGAGCGGGCTGCCGCGGTAGCCGCTGACGAAGCCGCCGGTATTCAGCCCGGCGAGCGCGTCGCGCTGGCGCTGCAGCATCGGCAGGCGCACCAGGGCCTGCACGCCGCTCATGAAGGCGCGACCCGAAGCCAGGGTGTACTTGTCGTCGAGCGTGACGCTCTCCAGGGCCTTGCGGACGGCGTCCGGCAGCGGTGCGTTCATCGTTTCGGCTCCTGTGCGGGGGATCCAGGAGTGTAGGCATCCAGGCCTGGCATGTCTTTTCCTTTGATGCCCGCATAGGCATACTTCAAGAATGATTCTTTCGTCGAATCGGAAGATTGAAAGCTCATCATGCGCAAACCCGCGTCATCAGGGAAAACCCAGGCCGGCGAGGACGAGGCCGGGCCGGCCGGCGCCGGGCTCGACCGCTACGACATCGCCATCCTGCGCGAACTGCAGCAGGATGCACGCCTGTCGAATACCGAACTGGCGCAGCGCATCGGTCTGTCGGCCGCACCCACCTGGCGCCGCGTGCGTGCGCTGGAGGTGCAGGGCTACATCACCGGCTACCGCGCCGAGATCGACCGCCGGCGCATCGGCCTGGGCGTGCTGGCCTTCGTGCGCGTGGACGCCGAGCGCAGCGGCGGCGACGCGATGCGCGCGCTGGAGTCGCACATCCGCGCCCTGCCCGAGGTCACCGCCTGCCACTACATCAGCGGCGCCGGCACCTTCGAGCTGGAGGTGATGGCCACCGACCTCGACGCTTATGCGCGCTTCTCGGTCGACACCCTGCTGAACCTGCCGAACGTGAAGGACATCCACACCAGCTTCTCGCTCGGCGAGGTCAAGGCCGGCGCCGCGCTGCCGCTCGGCCACCTCAGGGCTGCCCTGGGCTGAGCCTGCGAGCGCCGCGCGGAGTACCCTCGGGTCCACGATGCCCCCGCCCCGTCCGGTCGATCGCTGGATCGATTTGCTGCTGAGCACCGACCCGGTGCAGCGCATGCGCCTGTCGCAGGCCGGGCTGGCCATGCTGCTGATGGCCGCCGGGGTGCTGGCGATGCAGTACTTCGTGCTCGTCGACGTGGCGCCGGCCTGGCCGGTGAACCTGTGGGCGGCGGCCTCGCTGGGCGGCATGGCGGTGTTTTTCCTGCTCATCCGCAGCGGCTGGTCGCGCCGGCTGGCCGACCCGTCGCTGACCCTGGCGCAGATGCTCTTCGCGATCGCCAGCGGCGCCCTGGCCTACACCCTGGTCGGCGCCGGGCGCGGCGGCGTGTTCCCGATCGTCATGGTGATCATCGCCTTCGGCCTGTTTCGCCTGCGCCCGCGCGAGGTCAGCGCCGTCGGCCTGTTCGCGGTGGCGGTCTTCGGCCTGGTGATGGCGCTGATGGCCTGGCTGCGCCCCGAGGTCTATGTGCCACGCATCGAGTTCGGCCATTTCCTGATGATCGCCACGATGATGCCGGCGATGTCCCTGCTGGCCGCGCGTTTCAGCGATCTGCGCCAGCGCCTGCGACGGCAGAAGCAGGACCTGTCGCAGGCCGTGGCGCGCATCCAGGAACTGGCCACCCACGACGAACTGACCGGGCTCGTGAACCGCCGCCACATGCGGGCCCTGATGGAGCAGGAGCACCGGCGCTGCGCACGCTCGGGCCAGAGCTTCTGCCTCGCGGTGATCGATGTCGACCACTTCAAGGCCGTCAACGACAGCTACGGCCACGCCGCCGGCGACGAGGTGCTGCGCGTCATGGCACAGGAGCTGAAGACGGCGATGCGCCTGTCCGACATGCTCGCGCGCTGGGGCGGCGAGGAGTTCGTGCTGCTGCTGTCGGACACCCGCGCACCGCTCGCCCGCGGCGGCCTGGAACGCATGCGCGAACGTGTCGCGCGGCTGCGCATCGTGGTGCCCGAAGGCACGGTGGCGGTCACGCTGTCGGCCGGCCTGGCCGAGCACCATGCCGGCGAGACGGTCGCGCAGACCCTGGCACGCGCCGACCGTGCGCTCTACGAAGCCAAGCAGCAGGGCCGCGACCGGGTGGCCCTGGCCGAGTTGCTGCACTGACGGACTCCGGCAGCGCCGGAGCGACGCCGTTCAGCCCGGCGCCGCGCCACGCGGCCACAGCACCCACAGGCGCAGCGGCTGCTTCATGCGGCCCGCCTGCGCCTCGGCGTTGTCGCCCCAGCCCCAGAAGAAGTCGGCGCGCACGGCGCCGGTGATCGCACTGCCGGTGTCCTGCGCGGCAACCAGGCGGCGCAGCGGGGTGTCCGACAGCGGCTCGGTGGTGTCGATCCAGACCCAGCTGCCGTAGGGGATGCTGCGCGGGTCGACGGCAATCGAGCGCTGCGGCGTCAGCGCCACGCCCATCGCACCGCGCGGACCGAGCGCGGGGTCGGGCAAGGGCTCCTCGCGGAAGAAGACCACCCGCGGATTGGCCCAGAGCATTTCGTCGACCCGCGCCGGATGGGCCCGTGCCCAGGCCTTGATCGCCGGCCAGGAGGCCGCGTCCGGCGCCAGTTCGCCCTGCTGGATCAGCCAGCGGCCGACCGAGCGGTAGGCCTGCCCGTTGTGCCCGGCAAAAGCCAGGCGCACGCTGGACACGCTGCCGTCGCGCTCGGTGACGTCGAGCCGGCCCGAACCCTGGATCTGCAGCACCAGCGCGTCCAGCGGGTCGGCCAGCCAGGCGATCTCGAGGCCGCGCAGCGCGCGCTGCGCGGCGGGGTTGCGGTCGATGTCGCGGCGCGTGAACCAGGGCTCGCGCCGGTCACGCAGCGCTTCGGGCAAGGCATACAGCGGCACCCGGTGGCCGGCGTCGGGTTGGCGCCGCGCCTGCAACTGCGGCTCGTAGTAGCCGGTGATCAGGCCCTCGTCGCGGCCGTCGGCCGACTCGACCCGAAAGGGCTGCAGATGGGCGCGCAGGAAGGCCTGCGCCGCCATCTCGTCGACCGGCGGCTCGGCGGCCAGGCGCGTGCACAGCGCCACCCAGGCGGGCAGCGGTCGCGCACAGCCGGCGCTCAGGGCCGGCCAGGCCTCAAGCAGATGGTCGGCCTGCAGACCGGGCAGTTCGGCCCAGGTCACCGGCCACCAGCGCGCCACGCCGCGCTCCACCGGGCCGTCGGCCGGCGTCTCGGGCGGGGCCGGCGGCGGCGGCAGCCGGGCGGTCGGGGTCGGCGGCGGGGCCGCGGGCGGCGGCGCCGTGGTGCAGGCGGCAAGGGCAACGACGGCGGCCAGGGCGGCACCTAGAATCGCGCCGCGAATCAACACGGGCAGGTCAACGGAGCAGGAACAGGGAGCATGTGGTTGATTGTGCTGGAGGCCCTGCTGGCCCTCGTGCTGCTGGTGCTGATCGTCTGGTGGACGATGTTTTCGGGCCGCCGCGGCGGCGAGCGCCGGCGCGAGGACGACGCCGGCGACGAATGAGCTTCAGGACGCGGGCGCGTCCGGGTTGAGCGCCGCCAGGATCACGACGTCGCAGCAGCGGCCCTGGGGGTCGCGTTCGTGGCGGCGCAGCAGGCCTTCGCGCTGCAGGCCCAGGCTGGCGGCGAAATGCAGCGCCCGTGCATTGCGCGCATCGCTCATCGCCTCGATGCGCTGGAAACCGAGTCGCCAGCAGGCCTGCAGCACAGCGAGTGCGGCCTCGCGCATCAGGCCCTGCCCGCTGTACGCGACATGTCCCACATAACCGATCTCGCCGCGCCAGTCGGCGTGCGCAATGGTGTGCACGTCGATGCGACCCACCCAGGCTCCGTCGGCGCGCGCGAACACATGCCAGGCCAGGTCCTGGCCCGCGTCGAAGCAGCGTGCGTCCTCGGCGCAGAAGCGTTCGGCCCAGTCGGGTGTGCGCGCGCGCCAGTCCACGTAGAGCAGGGCCGGCATCGAGGCCAGCACGCCGGCGGCAAAGGCCGGCGCATGTTCGGCGCGCGGCACCTCCAGCACCAGCCGCGCCGTCTCGATGCGGCGCGGCGCGGCGCCCAGGTCGAGCGGCGGCGGGCCGTTCACAGGCCCGGGCCCGGGTTCACGGCGGCGGCGCGGCGCGTGCGTCGAGCCGGCGGTCGATGTCGTCGGTCTCGGGCTGCACCTTGCGCCCGCCGTCGATGCGAAAGCCCAGGGCCATGATGACGCAGCTCAGCAGCACGACGAGGATCAGCGCGCCCGGCGGCAGGGCCTCGGGCAGCATGTCGGCGGGCAGGCTGTAGAACAGCAGCACCGTGATCAGGCCGCGCGGCGCGGCCCACAACAGCGGGCGCGTGCCGCGCCCGAGGCTGAGCAGCCAGACCACCGGCAGGCGCAGCAGGAAGATCGCCGCGACGATGACCACGGCCACGATCCAGGTCTGCCGATCGATCAGGGTGTCCAGGTCGGTGCCGTAACCCAGCAGCAGGAAGAAGAAGGTGCGCACGAAGAAGGTCGCCTCGGCCGTCAGGTGCTTGAGCTTGTCGAGCTCGCTGCGGTAGTCCTTGCTGTGCAGGGGCTCGAGCCACTTGAAGCGCAGGAAGAGGTGCGGGTTGTTGAGCATCAGGCCCAGGATCAGCACGATCAGCAGCGGCGACAGGTGCAGCGCCTTGGCGCCGGCATAGATCAGGATCAGCGCAAAGATCAGCGGCAGGAACTTGACGTGACCCTCGAGGTGGCCGACCAGCCAGTAGACCGCCAGGCCGATCAGCGCGCCCAGCACCAGCACCGCCAGGCCGCCACCGAAGAAGTTGATCGTCGCGCCGCGCCCCCCGGTGGAGGCGGCCAGCAGCACGGCGTTGAAGAGCATCACGCCGATGATGTCGGACCATGAGCTCTCGTAGATCACGTACTCGCGGTCCTCGTCGGCCAGCACCTCGGAGCTCGGGATGGCCACCGCGCTGCTGATCACGGCGAAGGGCACCGCCAGCAGCGTGGCGATCGGCCAGTCCAGGTGCAGGCCGTAGTGCAGGGCGGCCGCCAGGGCCGCGGTGGTCACGAACACGCCCAGCGTGGCGGCGGAAAACGTGGCGAGCAGGAACTTGCGCCGCCCGGGCTTGAGGTTCAGGTCCAGGCCGCCCTCGAGCACGATCAGGATCAGGCCGATCGTGCCCAGCACCGGCAGCAGCCCGGGCGGCAGCAGCACGGTGGCGTCGCTGGCATCGGTGACCTCGCGCAGCAGCAGGCCGGCGAGCAGCAGGAAGACCACCGACGGGAAGCGCAGCACGCGCCCGAGGTGGGAGAACCAGTACGACACCAGCACGGCGACGCTGATGGCGATCATCAGGGCTTCGGTACCCATCGTCGGCCCTTCAGTGCAAGGCCTGGTTGCGCGAAAGCACGAACTCCGGCACCGGCGCCTCGAAGGGATGCGCCTGCTCGGTCATGCAGAAGAAGGTGCCGCGCATCGTGCCGCGTGGGGTCGCGATGCGGGTCCAGCTCGAATATTCGAACTGTTCGCCGGGTGCGAGCACCGGCTGCTGGCCGACCACCGCCAAGCCGCGCACGTCCTCGCGGTGGCCGGCGGCGTCGGTGACGACCCAGTGGCGCGCGACGAGCTGCGCCCGCACGTCCCCGGTGTTGAGGACCGTGACCGTGTAGGCGAAGGCAAAGGGGCCGTCGGGCAGGCTGCTCTGTTCGGGCAGGTACTGCACACGCACTTCGCAGCGGAACTCGGGGCGGCTCAATTCAGCCCCACCGGTGCGTGGCGCAGGCAGCGCTGGCGCCGACCGCGGGAACACGGACGACGCAGGATCGGATGGCGGTTCATGGCGCGGATTCTAGAATCCGGAACATGAACACCTACCGCATCGCCCCTTCGATTCTCTCGGCCGACTTTGCGCGGCTCGGCGAAGAGGTGCGCCGGGTGGTGGAGGCGGGCGCCGACTGGATCCATTTCGACGTGATGGACAACCATTACGTGACCAACCTCAGCTTCGGGCCGATGGTCTGCCAGGCGCTGCGCCCGCACACCACGGCGCCGATCGACGTGCACCTGATGGTGCAGCCGGTGGATGCGCTGGCCCTGGCCTTCTGCGACGCCGGCGCCGACCTCGTCAGCTTCCATCCGGATGCCAGCACGCATGTCGACCGCACGCTGCAGCTCATCAAGGGCCGGGGCAAGCAGGCCGGGCTGGTCTTCAACCCGGCAACGCCGCTGGACGTGCTGGACTGGGTGATCGACAAGGTCGACCTGGTGCTGATCATGAGCGTGAACCCGGGTTTCGGCGGCCAGAGCTTCATCGATTCGGCACTGCGCAAGGTCGAGCGGGCGCGAAGGCTGATCGAACGGACGGGCCGCGACATCCGGCTCGAAGTCGACGGCGGCATCAAGGTCGACAACATCCGCCGCGTCGCCGACGCCGGCGCCGACACCTTCGTCGCCGGCAGCGCGATCTTCGGCCAGCCCGACTACAAGGCCGTGATCGACGCGATGCGCGCCGAACTGGCGCGCTGAGGACAGCCGATGAAACTGCAGATGGCGAAGAACTCGCTCTTCGCGATCCTGCTGCGCTCGCCGGCCTGGATCAGCTTCGCGATCGCGCTCGGCCTCGGCGGCGCCGCCGCGGCGCTGCTGCCCGCGGCCTACCGCGCCATCGGCGCCGCGGGCGCGCTGCCCTTCGTGCTCATCGGCGGCATGGCTGCCTGGCGCCAGTGGCGTCAGCCCGGTGCCGCCGACGTCGAGCGCATCCGCGACGCGGTGGCCGGCATGGCCTGGCCGGCTTTTGCCGACCTGCTCGCGATGGCCTTCGCCCGCGACGGACATGCGGTGACGCGGGTCGAAGGCCGGGCCTGGGACTTCGAGCTCGAGCGCGGCGGCCGCCGCCTGCGGGTGGCGGCCCGACGCTGGAAATCGGCGCAGATCGGCCTGCACACCCTGCGCGCCTTGCAGGCCGCACGCGAGGCGGACGACGTGGCCGACGCGCGCGTGGTCGGCCTCGGGACGCTCAGCGACACGGCACGCGCCTTCGCCGCGGACAAGGGCATCGAGGTCTGGCAGGCGGCCGACATCGCCAGCGCCGTTCACGGGCTGGCCCCGCCGCGCTGACGCTGTCGGCCCTCAGGCGCGGTCGATGCGCCGCGCCAGGACCACCGAGCTGGTCGTGCGCGCCACGCCCGGCACGGCGCCGATCTCGTCGAGCAGCGCATCCAGCCTGGCGGTGGTGTCCACGCGCAGCTGCGCGATGTAGTCGAACTCGCCGCTCACCGACACCAGCAGCCGCAACTCGGGCAGGGCCGCGAGGCGGCGCGTCACTTCGCGCCCCTGCTTGGGGTCGGTGACGATGCCGACGAAGGCCTCCACGGCGCGCTCGTCGGCGTCCGCGGCCAGGCGGACCGTATAGCCGGTCACCGTGCCCTGCCGTTCCAGCCGCGCGAGCCGGGCCAGGACGGTGCTGCGGGCAATGCCGAGCCGGCGCGCCAGCGCGGCCGCACTTTCGCGCGCATTGGCCTGCAGCAGGGCGATCAGGCGGCGGTCGAGTTCATCGAGCGTGGACATTTGTACTGAAGTCATCGACGATTCGACGAAATCCACTGTTGTTCTGACGAAAGCATTGTTTCATTCGTCTCGAAATTTGCCTAGAGTGACTCTTTTGCCGCCCACCGACCCCAGGAACCTCCCATGCGCATCACCCTGCTTGGCGCCGGCCACATCGGCCAGACCGTTGCCCGCTGGCTCGCCGAGACCGGCGACTATCAGGTCACCGTCGTCGACCGCGACCCCGAGGCGCTGGCCCGGCTGTCCACCGACGGCGTGCAGACCCTGGCCGCGGACACCGGCGATGCGCAGCAGCTGGCCAGCGTGCTGCGCGGCCAGGACGCGGTGCTCAACGCCCTGCCCTACCACCTGGCGGTGACGGTGGCGACGCAGGCGCGCAAGTCCGGCTGCCACTATTTCGACCTCACCGAGGACGTGGCGGCCACCCACGCGATCCAGAAACTGGCCGAGGGCGCGGACACCGTCTTCATGCCGCAATGCGGCCTGGCGCCCGGCTTCATCGGCATCGTCGCCCAGCACCTGGCGCAGGGATTCGAAACCCTGCACGAGGTGAAGATGCGCGTCGGCGCGCTGCCGGCTTTCCCGACGAATGCGCTGAAGTACAACCTGACCTGGTCGGTGGACGGGCTGATCAACGAGTACTGCCACCCCTGCGAGGCGATCCGCGACGGCCAGCGCATCGACGCGCTGCCGCTCGAGGGCCTGGAGCATTTCAGCCTCGACGGCACCGAGTACGAGGCCTTCAACACCAGCGGCGGCCTCGGCACCCTGTGCGACACCCTGGGTGGCCGGGTGCACAACCTGGACTACAAGAGCGTGCGTTATCCCGGGCACCGCGAGCTGATGCGCGTGCTGCTGCAGGAACTGCAACTGCAGCACGACACCGAGAACCTGAAGGCCATCCTCAGGCGTGCGGTGCCGAGCACGATGCAGGACGTGGTGCTGGTCTTCGTCACCGTCAGCGGGCTCAAGCGCGGCACCCTGGTGCAGGAGGTCTTCGCGCGCAAGATCTTTGCCGACCGCAGCGAGGCCAACCCGCTGTCGGCGATCCAGATCACCACCGCCGCCGGCCTGTGCACCGTGCTCGACCTGTTCCGCGAAGGGCGGCTGCCGCAGCGCGGCTTCGTGCGCCAGGAGCAGGTCGCCCTGCCCGACTTCCTGGGCAACCGCTTCGGCCGCGCCTACCAGCAGAGCCGGCAGGTCGAAAGCATCGGTTGAGCCTGTGCCGGCGCGCTCAGGCCGCCGGCAGCCCCGGCCACCAGCGCGCCAGCTCGGCGCGCAGCGCGTCGAGCAGCAGCGGCTTGGTCAGATAGCCCGACATGCCCGCCTCGCGGCAGGCCTCGGCGTCGGCGCTGCGTGCATGCGCCGTCAGGGCGACGATCGGAAACGCCGGCAGCGCACCGTTGCGCTGGCGCTCGCAGAGCTGCCGGGTCGCCGTCAGGCCGTCCATCACCGGCATCTGCAGGTCCATCAGCACCAGGGCCGGCGGATCGTCGGCGCAGGCCTGCACGGCCTGTGCACCGTCCTCCACCGAGCGCACCGGCACGCCCAGGACACGCAGGAATTCTTCGGCGATCAGCCGGTTGACCGCGTTGTCCTCGACCACCAGCACATGGCCGTCGATGGCCGGCGCCACTGCCGGCCGAGCCGGTTCGCCTGCCGGCGCGGGCGCCAGCAGCAGCCGCAGATCGCGCGGCGTCAGCGGCATCACGTCCAGCCGCATGCCCAGCGCCAGCGCCTGCGCCTCGAGTTCGGGCCGGTCCCAGTCGGGCCGGATGAGCAGCGAGACCACCGCGTCGGGCAACGCCCGGCGCAGCGCGGCCAGGTCGGCGGCGTCATCGAGCACATGTTCGGCAGCGACCACCAGCGCCGGGCGAATCGGCAGCGGCCCCGCCTGCGCCCGCGCCACCGCGGCCGCCAGGTCAGGCAGGATCTCGGTGCTCCAGCCCAGGCGCTGCACGCGCCGCTGCAGCCACTCGGCGATGGCCGGCTGGCCGTAGAGCAGCCAGGCGTGCCCCGGGGCCGGGGCCGGGCGCCGATCCGGATCCGACGCCGCCGTCAGCCACAGCGTCAGCGTGAAGACACTGCCCTGCCCGGGCCGGCTGCGCAGGCCGATGTCGCCGCCCATGCGGCGCGCCAGTGCACGCGCGATGCTCAGGCCCAGGCCGGCGCCGCCGTGCGCGCGTGTGCGGCTCGCGTCGCCCTGCACGAAGTCGTCGAATACGCGCGCCGCACGCTCGGGGGGCAGGCCGGGGCCGGTGTCCTCGACCTCCAGCACCAGCTTCAGCTGCGCCGGATCGTCGGGCGGGGCCTCGATCCGGCCGATCAGGGCGATATGCCCCTGCGCGGTGAACTTGGCCGCATTGCCGACCAGATTGGCGACGATCTGGCGCAGGCGCAGGGCGTCGCCGCGCACCCAGGTCGGCTCGCCGAACCAGTCGTAGCGCACCGACAGGCCCTTCTCGCGCACCAGGGCCATCACCCCGCGCAAGGCGGCTGCCGCTTCGTCGGCGACGTCGAAGGGCTCGTCGGCGAGCGGCATTTCGCCATCGTGCAGCCGGGTCAGGTCGAGCACCTGGTCGATCGTGCGCTGCAAGGCATGGCCGGACTGCATCGCGACTTCGAGGTAGCGCTTGAGCGCCGGCTCGCGGTTGCTGCGGCGCGCCAGGTCCACCAGACCCAGCATGCCGGCCAGCGGGGTGCGCAGCTCGTGGCTCATATGGGCCAGGAAACGCGATTGCGCCTGCTCTGCGTGGCGCGCCGCGGCACGCCCGCGTTCGGCCTCCGCCGCGGCCCGCGACAGGCCGGCGGTGCGCTCGGCCACCAGGCGTTCGAGGGCCTGCTGCGACAGCCGGTCGTCGTGCACGTCGCCCAGCGAACCGGCGACGAACTCGGTGTGACCATCGGCCCCCGGCCAGCAGCGTCCGCGCAACAGCACCCAGCGCCAGTCGCCGTCGGCGTCGAGCACGCGCAGCTGCAGCAGGATCGGCGCCCCCTGGGCGAGCGCGGACGCCCAGGCATGGCGCCACAGCGGCAGGTCCTCGGGATGAAAACGCGCAGCGAGCCGGTCCAGGCTGGCGTCAAGCTCCCCGGGGCGGTGGCCAAGAATGGCACCGAAGCGGTCGGAGAACCAGCTCTCGCCACTGGACACACGCACTTCCCACAGGCCGTCGCGGGCACTTTCGGCCGCACGCCGCCAGCGCGCCAGAACCTCGGGAGGCGGCAGCAGTGAATGGTGGGGCGGGTCGGTCGAAGGCATCGACAGTGGGTTGCTTGTGCCGAAGGCATCTTACGGCGGCCCTGCGCGACCGGGCTACCATTCAGTGCCGCCGGCCAGGAGACGACATGAGCGAATCCAGCATCTACGATTTCGAGGCCCTGTCCATTGAGGGCAAGCCCGCGCATCTGTCGACCCAGCGCGGCAAGGTGATGCTGATCGTCAACACCGCGAGCGCCTGCGGTTTCACGCCGCAGTTCGCCGGGCTCGAAGCCCTGTGGCGCAGGCACCGTGAAAGCGGGCTGACGGTGATCGGCTTTCCGAGCAACGAGTTTGGTGGCCAGGATCCCGCGCCCGATGCGCAGATCGCCTCGTTCTGCGAACTCAACTACGGCGTCAGCTTTCCGATGATGGGCAAGGTCAAGGTCAACGGCGCCGATGCCCACCCGCTGTGGCAGTGGCTCAAGCAGCAGGCGCCGGGCCTGCTGGGCACCGAGGCCGTGAAATGGAACTTCACCAAGTTCCTGATCGGCCGTGACGGCCGGGTACGCAAGCGCTACGCGCCCAACGACAGACCCGAAGCCATCGAAGCCGACATCCTGGAGGCCCTGAAGTCATGATGTTCACCCACCTCGACGCCTACGCCGGCGACCCGATCATCAGCCTCAACGAGGCCTTCCAGGCCGACCCGAGGGCCGACAAGGTCAACCTGTCGATCGGCATCTATTTCGACGACGACGGCCGCATCCCGGTGCTCGACTGCGTGCGCGACGCCGAAGCGCAGATGCTCGTCGAAAACGCGCCCAAGCCCTATCTGCCGATGGAAGGTTCGGCCCGGATGCGGCGCGAGGTGCAGCAGCTGCTGTTCGGCGCCGAACATCCGGCCCTGCGCGACGGTCGGATCGCGACCCTGCAGACGGTGGGCTCCAGCGGTGGCCTGAAGGTCGGGGCCGATTTCCTCAGGCGCTGGCTGCCGGCCAGCGGCGTATGGGTCAGCGACCCGAGCTGGGACAACCACCGCGCGATGTTCGAAGGGGCCGGCATCGCCGTGATGACCTACCCGTACTACGACAGCGCGAGCGGTGGCCTGCGTTTCGACGCGATGTGCGAAACCCTGCGCAGCCTGCCGCCGCGCAGCGTGGTGCTGCTGCATGCCTGCTGCCACAACCCGACCGGCGTCGACCTGTCGCGCGAGCAGTGGACGGCCCTGGTGCCGATCCTGCAGGAGCGCCAGCTGCTGCCTTATCTGGACATCGCCTACCAGGGTTATGGCGACGGCATCGAAGAGGATGCCTTCGCGATCCGGCATTTCGCCGACGCCGGGCTCAGCTTCTTCGTCGCCAACTCCTTCAGCAAGAGCATGAGCGTCTACGGCGAGCGCGCCGGGGCGCTGTCGGTGGTCTGCGCCGACGCCGCCGAAGCCGAGCTCGTGCTCGGTCAGATGAAGGCCACCGTGCGCCGCAACTACTCCAGCCCGGCGATCCACGCCGCCGGCATCGTCGCCCGCGTGCTCGGCGACCCGGCCCTGCGCCGCGCCTGGGAGGCCGACGTGGCGGCGATGCGCGAGCGCATCCTCGGCATGCGCAGGCAGCTGCACGAAACGCTGTGCGCCCGCCTGCCCGGCCGCGACTTCAGCTACTTCCTGAGCCAGCGCGGCATGTTCAGCTACACCGGCATGCAACCGGCTCAGGTCGACCGGCTGCGCGAGGAACATGGCGTCTACCTCGTGCGCAGCGGCCGCATGTGCGTCGCCGGCCTGAACAGCGGCAACGTCGAACGCACGGCGCAGGCGATGGCCGCGGTGCTCGGTTGACGCCCTTCACCCCCTGGCCGCGTGGCGGGCGTCGCCGGATCGCATGACGCATCTGGTTACATGGTTTTCAACAACACCCCAGATCTGCGGGGTCTTGTCACGACTTCGCGTGGACGACACTGGTGGCGATGGCCAGACCGGCAGTGCACCGGTGCGAGCCTGGAACCCGACAGGAGCGATCAAGTCATGACGGTGCCGGACGGCGGCGCGCTGCGCCGTGCCGAGGCGTTGACGGACAAGGCGCCGGCCGTGCAGCCCGCCGCCGACCCGCATCTGCTCGCCGGCCAGGTCGGCGCCGAAGTGGCCGCGGCCCTGTCCTCGGCCCAGGTGCGGGTGCGCCTGCTCGCCGAGACCGGGCGCATCGGCCGCCACAGCCTGCTCGCGTTGCAGGACGAGATCCGGCGCGCGCGGCAGGTGGCGATGCTCGGACAGCAGGTGAGCCGCCTGGCCGCCGGCAGCGTGCGCCAGGCCCCCGAGGCGCTGGAACTGCCGCAGCTGCTGCGCGACGCGCTCGGCCAGCGCCACGTGGAGATCGCCGGGCGTGGCATCGAGCTGCGCCAGGTGTTGCAGCCGGCCCCCGTGTCGGCCGATCCTGCGCTGCTCTTCGCCCTGCTGGTGAGCCTGCTCGACTGGAGTTTCGAACATTGCCGGGCCCAGGGCATTACCCTGAGCACCGGCCTGAACCCCTGGCCGGTGCACGCGCTGCTGCGCTGCGAATTCGCCTGGCGTGCCCCGGACCGGCTGGACGCCGACGCCGATCTCGCCTTCGAGGTCGCGCGCATCGAGCGCGGCGACGGCCCGTCGCTGCTGGACACGGTGTCGTGGCGGCTGGTGGAGCATGCCTGCGCCGCGATGGGCGTGCGCCTGAGCCGCGAAGACACGTCCTGGCAGGTGCGGTTGCAGCTCGCTTTCCCGGAAACACCGCGCCGCTGGCCGCGCCTGGTGGACGCGCTGAACGCGCTCGAGCAGGACACCGGCGACGGCGCGCAGCCGCTGGCCGGCTGCCGGCTGCTGGTGTTTGTGCAGCGCCCCGATGTGCGCCGCCTGGTGCACGACGCCGTCGCGCCGATGGGCCTGACGGTGAACCATGTCGGCACCCTGGCCGACCTGCGTGCCTGCGGCCTGCAGATGCCGCCGGACGCGCTGCTCGTCGACCAGCGCGGCAGCGAGGTCGACCGCGTGCTGGCCGACCTGAAGGCCGGCGGCAGCGGGCCGGCGCTGATCCATGTCGCGGAAAGTTTCCGCGGCCTGGAAATCAGCAGCAGCGGGCGTTTCGAGATCCTGCGTGTCGGCCGCGACACGGTGCTGCGCGACCTGCCGTCGGCCCTGGGCTACGCGCTGGCGCGCTGAGCCCGGCCCGGGCCGGCCGAGGCCATCAGAGGCCGAAGACCTTCTTCAGGATCGCGCTGCCGGTGCCGACCGGGTCCTGGCGGATCTTCTTTTCTTCCTCGCCGATCATCCAGTACAGGCCGTCGAGCGCCTTGCGCGTCACGTACTGCTGGATGTTGGCGTCGTCGGACGACACGAGGCCCATGCCCTGGGCCTTGCCGGCGACCCGGTTGTACTTGTCGGCCAGATCCACCTTCTCCGTGGCCTGGGTGACGATGGGCAGAAACTGCGCCGACAGCGGCGTGCGCGTCTTGCGCTGGAAGAAGTCGGTGACCGAGGTGTCCCCGCCGCGCACGATCTTCAGCGCGTCCTCGACCGAGATCGCACGCACCGTGTCCACCAGCAGGGTGCGCGCCCGCGGCACCGCGGCTTCCGCCGCCCGGTTCATCGCGGTGATCAGTTCGTCGACCCGCCTGCCCTGACCGAAGGTGCGCATCAGCTTGGCCGCATCGTCGAGATAGCCGGGCAGCGGGATGCGCACCTGCTGGTTGCCCAGGAAGCCGTCGGTGCGGCCCAGCTTGGCCACCGCCGCCTCGGCGCCGCGGCGCAGGGCCTCGCGAACCCCGCCGGCGGCATCGGTTTCCGAAAGCGACAAGGCCCAGGCTGGGGCGACTGCGCACAGCGGCAGGACCGGCAGGATCAGCAGGGTGCGGCGGTGCATGGGGCCTCCGGGGTCGTGAATGGCCGCATCTTGCCCGATGCGTGCCGGGCGATCAGCCGGCCGCGCTGACGCCGGCGGCCTGCGCCTGCTCGTCGGCGTGATAGCTGCTGCGCACCATCGCACCCACCGCGGCGTGCGCGAAGCCCATCGCGCGGGCCTCGCGCTCGAACATCGCAAAGGTATCCGGGTGCACGTAGCGGCGCACCGGCAGGTGGTGGCCGCTGGGCGCGAGGTACTGGCCGATGGTGAGCATGTCGATGTCGTGCGCGCGCATGTCGCGCATCACGGCCAGGATCTCGTCGTCGGTCTCGCCCAGGCCCACCATCAGCCCGCTCTTGGTGGGCACGCCGCTCACCTGCTGCTTGAACTTGCTCAGCAGGCTCAGCGAGAACTGGTAGTCGGAGCCCGGTCGTGCCTCCTTGTACAGGCGCGGGATGGTCTCCAGGTTGTGGTTCATCACGTCGGGCGGCGCGGCCTTCAGGATGCCGAGCGCGCGGTCGTCGCGGCCGCGGAAGTCGGGCACCAGGATCTCGATCTGCGTGGCCGGCGAGAGTTCGCGCGTCTTTTCGATGCAGGCCACGAAGTGCGCGGCGCCGCCGTCGCGCAGGTCGTCGCGGTCGACGCTGGTGATGACCACGTACTTGAGCTTGAGCGCGGCGATCGTGCGCGCCAGGTTCAACGGCTCGTCGGCATCCAGCGGGTCGGGGCGGCCGTGGCCCACGTCGCAGAAGGGGCAGCGGCGCGTGCACTTGTCGCCCATGATCATGAAGGTGGCGGTGCCCTTGCCGAAGCACTCGCCGATGTTGGGGCAGCTCGCTTCCTCGCAGACGGTGTGCAGCTTGTGCTCGCGCAGGATCTGCTTGATCTCGTAGAAGCGCGTGCTCGGGCTGCCGGCCTTGACGCGGATCCAGTCGGGCTTCTTCAACACCTCGGCCGGCACCACCTTGATCGGGATGCGCGAGGTCTTGGCCTGCGCCTTCTGTTTCGCCGTGGGGTCGTAGGCGGGCGCGGGCATCGGGTTTTCCATGGGCTGAATTCTAGGCGCGAGGCTGCAGCAGGGCCGACAACCGTGCTGCCAGCCGGGTTGCAGCCTCGTCCCAGCTCAGCTCGATCCCCAGCGAACGCAGGTCCACGGTGGCCAGCCCGGCGTAGCCGCAGGGGTGAATGCGGCTGAACGGTTCCAGATCCATCGCCACGTTCAGCGCCAGGCCGTGGTAGCTGCAGTGGCGGCTGATCTTGATGCCCAGGGCGGCGATCTTGCCCAGGCCGGCAAGCGCCTCGTCGCCCGGCCGGGGCGGCGCCAGCGGGGCGTGCGCGAAGGGGTCGTCCAGCCGCACGTAGATGCCGGGCGCACCGGGCACGCGGTGGCCGGTGACGCCGACACCTTCGAGCACCTTGAGCACCGCCTGCTCGAGGCGGTAGACGTACTCCTTGACGTAGATGCCCAGGCGCTGCAGGTCCAGCAGCGGGTAGGCCACCACCTGGCCGGGACCGTGGTAGGTGACCTGGCCGCCGCGGTTGGTGGCCACCACCGGAATGTCGCCGGCACCCAGCACATGCTCCGGCCGGCCGGCCAGGCCCTGGGTGAACACCGGCTCATGTTCGACCAGCCAGAGCTGGTCTTCAGTATCCGGGCCGCGGGTGGCGGTGAAGTCGCGCATCGCGGCCTCGATGCCGGCGTAGGGGCGGCGGCCCAGGGAGATCACGCGCATTGCAGCAGTGTAGGGCGCGTCAGATCCGGTCCGCGCATGCGACCGAGTCGGCGTATCGTCCGCCCGACCATGTCGACCCTGCGCCTACTCCTGCTCGCGCTGTGCCTGTCCGGCCTGTCGCCGGCCGCCCTGGCGCGGTCTGCCGGCAGCGCGATCGAACACGCCATGGGCGCCTACGAACGGGGTGATGTGGACACCGCTCGGCGCATGTTCGAGGCGCTGTCGCGCAGCGGCCTGCCGGCGGCCGACTACAACCTCGCGGTGATGGCGCTCGACGCCGGCCAGCCGGCGCTGGCCGAGGGCCATCTGCGACGCGCTGCGGCCGCCGGCTTCGTCACCGCGATGCTGGGCCTGGGTCGGATGCACGAGGCCGGGTGGCTCGGGCGCGTGGACCTGCCGGCGGCGATGCATTGGTACCGCCTGGCCGCCGAGGGCGGCAGCGTCGAGGCGATGGTCGAGACCGGCACCGCGCATTACCTCGGCCGCGGCGCGGCGCTGGACAGGGCACAGGCCGCACATTGGTACCGCGAGGCGGCCAAGGGCGGCGACATCGGCGCGCAGTACCTGATCGCCTCGATGTACGAAACCGGCGACGGCGTGCAGCAGGACCTGCGTCTGGCGCGCTACTGGTACACCATCGCGGCGCACAACGGCGACGAGGCGGCGCCGGGCAAGCTGAAGGAAGTCGACGCCAAGCTGCTCGGCCCCGCGGCCGCAGCCAGCCCGCCCGCTACAGCACCACCTTGACCATCGGGTGGCTGCTCAGCGCGCGGTACAGCGCGTCGAGCTGTTCGCGGCTGGTCGCGGTGATCGTCAGCGTCAGCCCCAGGTAGTTGCCGGCCTTGCTCGGCCGGCGCTCGACGCTGGCCGGGTCGAAGCCGGGGTCGTAGCGCCGCGCGACGTCGACGATGGCCTCGACAAAACCCTCCACCTGCGCGCCCATCACCTTGATCGGGAAGGCGCCGGGGTAGGCGATCAGGCTGTCTTCGGGCGGGATGTCGCGCATCGGCGTGGAGCGCCTAGATCGCCTGCGCGAGCTTCGCGCGCTGGTAGGCCTCGTGCAGCCGGGCGTAGACCGGGCCGGGTTTGCCGCGCAGCGCGCCGTGGCCGACCGGCTCGCCGTCGATCTTCGTCACCGGCAGCACCTCCTTGGTGGCCGAGCTGAGCAGCACCTCGTCGGCGGCGCGCACATCGGCCTCGGAGATGGGGCGCAGGTTGTAGGCGATGCCGACTTCCTCGCAGAGTTCGCGCAGCAATTCGACACGGATGCCTTCGAGCACATGTTCGCTCTTCGGCGGGCCGAGCAGGGCGCCTTCGTGCACGATCCAGACATTGCTGGCGGCGGCCTCGGTCAGGTGACCGTCGCGGAACATGATGGTCTCGAGCGCGCCGTGGTCGGCCGACACCTGTCGCGCCAGGACGTTGCCGAGCAGCGAGATGCTCTTGATGTCGCCGCGCGCCCAGCGGAAGTCGCGCGCCGTCACGCAGGCCACACCCTGATGGCGCATCTCGGCACTCGGCGGCTTCATCGGATTGGCCATCGCGAACACGGTCGGCGTGAGCCCTTCGAGCATCACATGGTCGCGCATCGCCACGCCGCGCGTCACCTGCAGATACACGAGCTGGTCCTCGGCGCCGGTCTTCTCGTGCAGCGCGGCCACCAGCCGGCGGCACAGCGCCAGCCACTCTTCGCGGCTGTGCGGGTTGCGGATGCGGATCTTGTTCAGCCCACGCTGCAGGCGGGCCATGTGCTCGTCGAAACGGAAGAGCTTGCGGCCGTAGACCGGGGTGACCTCGTAGAGGCCGTCGCCGAGCACGAAGCCGCGGTCGAGCACGCTGATCTTCGCCTCGTTCAGCGGCAGGAATTCGCCGTTGAGGTGGCACAGGGTGTCGGGCAGGGCAGTCATGGTCCCAGCTTACTTGATCCACAGCCGCAGGGCATCCCAGGCGCGTCCGAGCAGCCCGGCCAGCGGCACCGGCTCGAGCACCTGCAGCGGCACCCGGCGCACTTCGTCATCGGCCGCGGTGGTGATGCGGATCTGGCCGACGGCCTGGCCCCGCGTCAGCGGTGCGACCAGCGGGTCGGTACGGTCGATCAGGGTCTTCAGGCCGGCGCCTTCGCCGCGCGGCACCGTCACCACCAGCGGGCCCGGGGCGCCGAGGCCGATCTCGGCGCGTACGCCCTTCCAGACCGGCACCGTCGTCACCGGCTGGCCGGCCGGGAACAGGCGCACCGCATCCCAGGCCGCCCAACCCCAGTTGAGCAGCTTCTGGCTCTCGTTGGCGCGCGCCTCGCGCGACGCCGTGCCCAGCACCACCGACAGCAGCCGGCGTTCACCGCCGGGCAGTTCGCGCCTCGCGCTGGTGATCAGGCAGTAGCCGGCGGCCTCGGTGTAGCCGGTCTTCATGCCGTCGACCGAAGGATCGCGGCCGAGCAGCATGTTGCGGTTGTCCTGGCGGATCTTGTTGAAGGTGTACTCGCGGATCGAGTAGTAGCGATAGAAGTCCGGGAAGTCGGTGATGATGTGCGCGGCGATCACCGCCATGTCGCGCGCGCTGCTGTAGTGGCCGGCCTCGGTGAGCCCGGTGGGGTTCTTGAACTGGGTGTTCTTCAGGCCCCAGGCCTGGGCCTGGCGGTTCATCATCGCGGCGAAGCCCTCGACCGAGCCGCCCACCGCCTCGGCCAGCGCCACCGAGGCGTCGTTGCCGCTCTGCACGATCACGCCACGCAGCAGTTCGTCGACCTTGGGCGTCATGCGCGGCTCGATGAACATCATCGAGCCGCCATGCTTGCGCTCGGACCAGGCGCGCTCGGACACAGGCAGGGTCTGCTCGAGCGTCAGCTTGTTGTCCTTCAGGGCCTGGAACACCAGATAGGCCGTCATCAGCTTGGTCAGCGACGCGGGGTCGGCCTGCGCGTCGGCGTCGCGCTCGGCCAGGGTCTGGCCGCTGGAGACGTCGACCAGGATGTACTGGCGCGCGGCCACTTCCGGCGGCTGCGGCAGCGCCGCGAAGGTGCGCAGGGGCAGGCACAGGCTGGCTGCGGCCAGCACGAGAGACAGGAGAGATTTCATCGCGGGGTGGGGGGCAGGGGCAACCGGTGCCAGGCACCGGTGACGAGTTGCTTGAGCAGGCCGAGCTGGCCGTGGAAAAAATGGCCGGCGCCGGGGATCACGGTGACCGGCAGGGTCATCGGGCGCGCCCAGTCGAGCACCGCGGCCAGGGGCACGACTTCGTCGGCCTCGCCATGGAAGACGAGCGTGTCCTGCGACACCGGGGCCGGCGCAAAGTTCAGCACCGCCGGGCCGACGAGCACCAGGCGCTCGGCGCGCGCCTGCGCCGGCAGCATCGCCGCGGCACGGGTGGCCATCGCGGCGCCGAAGGAAAAACCGCCGATCGCCAGCGGCAGGGCCGGGTCGCGCAGCGCCATCGCCACGGCGAGCGCGTCGTCGGCCTCGCCGCGGCCTTCGTCCCAGGCGCCACCGGAGTCGCCGACGCCGCGGAAATTGAAACGCACCGCGCGATAGCCCAGGGCGACGAACGCGCGCGCCAGGGTCATCACGACCTTGTTGTCCATCGTGCCGCCATGCTGCGGATGCGGATGGCAGAGCACGGCCACCCCGACCGGCGCCGTGGCCGGGGCGTTCACCGCGCAGGCCAGCGGGCCGGCCGGGCCGGCGACGTGCAGATGCTGTGTCTGTGCGTTCACCGGCCCACGTCCGGCGGCAGCAGGAGCCGCTCGACGACCTGGCCGTTCTTCAGATGCGAGTCGACGATCTCGTCGAGATCGCTGGTGTCGACATAGGTGTACCAGGTGCCTTCCGGGTAGACCACGGCCACCGGCCCGCCGGCGCAGCGGTCCAGGCAGCCGGCCTTGTTGACGCGCACTTGGCCGGGGCCGGCCAGGCCGAGCGCCTTGACGCGCTTCTTGCAATGCTGGAAGGCCAGCGTCGCGCCATGCTGCTCGCAGGCGGCCTCGCCGCCGTCGCGCTGGTTCAGGCAGAAGAAGATATGCCGCTGGTAGTAGCTCATCGGCGGATTGTAGAAGCCGCTCCCAGCCGGCTCAGCAGCCACAGGCCGGCGGCGAAGGGCCACCACCAGCCGATCCACTGCGCCAGGCCGTGGAAGCGGATGAAGCGCCCCTGCTCCCAGCGCTGCAGGCTCTGCGCGAAGTACGGGTCGGCCGGCACCTGGGCCACCAGCAGCACACCCGCGGTGACCACCACCAGCCCGAGTCCGGCCGCCATGCGCTGCGACACGGGCAGCAGGAGCAGGGCCGCCAGCAGGCCCGCCGCCAGGCCGGGCCAGGCCCCGGGGGAGACCCAGGCCAGGGCGTGCTGCGGTCCGAAGTTCAAGGCCGTCGACAGCGCCAGCACGGCCAGCGTCAGCGCGCCGGCACCGACGGCGAAGCCGGCCCGCCGCCAGCCGGGCGAGACCACCACGTAGGCCACCAGGCAGGGCGCCAGCAGGCCGAGCGCGCTGACCCCGCCCAGCAGGTGCAGCCCTGGCGGCGCCACCGGCGCCGACTCGGCAACCAGGGCGGCATGCCAGGGCTGCACCCAGGGCACGCCCTCGAGCCAGCCGGCCAGCACCGGCAGCACGCGTGGCCCCACCTGGCCCAGGCCGAGCGGCACCGGCGAAGGGAAAAGCAGCGCCACCGGCCACAGCACCAGCAGCAGCAGCGCGCCGGCACTTCCGGCGTCGAACCATTGCGCCACGCCGCGCACCAGGCGCTGCGGCGCGCCCCAGCGCCAGAGCAGCGGCGCGAGCAGCGCGCCGCTGGCGGCGCCGCCGGTGTTGAGCACCCAGTCGAGCAGGGAGGGATGGCGCTGGGGCAGAAACTGCTGCGTCACTTCGAGGACGAAGGACAGGCCGCCGGCCAGCACAGCCGCCCCCAGGGCGACGAGCAGGCCGCGCCACCCCGGCAGGCCGGGCCGGCGCATCGCCAGCGCCAGCAGGGTGCCCAGCGGCAGGTAGCCGAGGTAGTTGGACCACAGATCGAAGGGCAGGCGCGCGCGCGGCCAGGGCAGCACCAGCAGTTCGGTCGCGCTGCGCCCCGGTGGCCAGATCCAGCCCTCGAACGGGAACAGGCTGGCGTAGACGATCAGCGTCACCAGCAGCGCCGCAGCCAGCGCCGCCGGCAGCCGCAGCGCACCGGCCGGGGCCATCAGAAGGGCTTGACCACGACCAGCACCACGGTGGCCGCGAAGAGCAGCACCGAGACCTCGTTGAAGACGCGGTACCAGCGCTCGCTGCGCCGGTTTTCCAGGTGCTCGAAGCGGCGCAGCTGGGTACGGCAGACATGGTGGTAGCCGATGCTGCCCAGCACCAGCAGCAGCTTGACGTGCAGCCAGCCGCCGCTGACGCCCCAGCCCAGCCACAGCCACAGACCGAGGCCGATTGCCGGAACCATCAGCAGGCTGGCGAAGCGGTACAGCCTGCGCCCCATCAAGAGCAGCCGCTCGCGCTCGGCGTGGCTGTCGGCCGGCACCATGGCCAGGTTGACGAAGATGCGCGGCAGGTAGAACAGCCCGGCGAACCAGCTGGCGACGAAGACGATGTGAAAGGCCTTGACCCAGAGATAGAGCATCGGGTCATTATGGAGGGCGGCTTGGCGACCCCGGGGTCGCGGCGCTGACGGCCGGACCGGGGCGGCGCCAGCGTACCCGCGAAGCGCCCGCTGCCGGCAAAAAAAGCCCCGGCGCAAGGCCGGGGCCTGCAAGCCTTATCGCTGTCTACGGTAAGGCACCTGCTCAGGGAGGAAAAGCAGGGGACGACCGCCTTGCGGCTATCATCCATCAAGCACTTTAACAGAGCGCATCCGGGGGCCGCCAGCGGATTTGCACGCGCCGCCGTGCACGCGCCAGCGACCGGAGCGCCCGTGAACTTCAGCCCCCCGCCCTTCCCCGCCGCCCGACCGCGCCGTCTGCGCCGCGACGCCTTCACCCGCGCCCTGGTGCGCGAACACCGGCTGGCGCCCGAGGACCTGATCCTGCCGGTGTTCCTGCTCGACGGGCAGCGGCGCGAGCAGGACGTGGCCAGCATGCCCGGCGTCAAGCGCCGCAGCCTCGACGGGCTGTTCGCGGTCGCCGAACGCTGCGTCGCGCTGGGGGTGCCGGTGATGGCGCTGTTCCCGGTCATCGAGCCGTCGCTGAAGACCGCCGACGGCCGCGAGGCCACCAACCCCGAGGGCCTGGTGCCCACCGCGGCGCGCGCGCTGAAGGCACGTTTTCCGCAGCTCGGGTTGCTCACCGACGTGGCGCTCGACCCCTTCACCAGCCACGGCCAGGACGGCCTGCTCGACGAGACCGGCTACATCCTCAACGACGAGACCGTGGCGGTGCTGACCCGGCAGGCCCTGGTGCAGGCCGAAGCCGGTGTCGACATCGTCGCGCCGAGCGACATGATGGACGGCCGCATCGGCGCGATCCGCGACGCGCTCGAGGCGCGCGGCCTGATCCACACCCGCATCATGGCCTACAGCGCCAAGTACGCCAGCGCCTTCTACGGCCCCTTCCGCGACGCGGTGGGCAGCGCGGCCAGCCTGGGCAAGGCCGACAAGAAGAGCTACCAGATGGACCCCGGCAACAGCGACGAGGCCCTGCGCGAGGTGGCGCTCGACATCGCCGAAGGCGCCGACATGGTGATGGTCAAACCCGGCATGCCCTATCTGGACATCGTGCGCCGGGTGAAGCAGGAGTTCCGCGTGCCGACCTTCGCCTACCAGGTCAGCGGCGAGTACGCGATGCTCAAGGCCGCCGCGGCCAACGGCTGGCTCGACCACGACGCGGTGATGATGGAGTCGCTGCTCGCCTTTCGCCGTGCCGGGGCCGACGGCGTGCTCAGCTACTTCGCGCTCGACGCGGCACAGCTGCTGCGCTGATGCGGGTCTTCCACGTCGCGCCGGACCGTTTCGTCGAGCTGCCGGCGATGCCGGCAGCGCTGCCCGAAACGGGCTTTCTGTGGCTCGGCTGCACGCGGCGCGAATTCGAGCAGGGCAGCGCCGAGATCCAGGCCGCGCTGCAGCGCTGGACGGGCGGCCAGCTCGTCGACCTGCATGTGTCGGACCTGCTCAACGACCAGCTGCCCAGCCATTTCGACTACACCAGCTGGTACGACCTGATGGTGTTCCGCCGCCTGGCCGCGACGGCCGCGACGGCTGCGCCGGCGGGCGTCGACGCCGCCCAGGGCGCACCGGCCGCCGCGCGCCAGGCGCTGGCGGCGATCGACACCCGCCCGATCGGCTTCGCGGTGTTCGACCGCGTGCTGCTCACGGTGCACCCCACCGACGGCCAGGTGCGCGACCATTTTGCGCAGCGCCTGGCGGCGCTGTCGGCCGGCAGCGAAGGCCGCGCCGGGGCCCGGTTGCCGGCCAGCCCGGCGGACCTGATGCTGCGCATGGTCAACCACCTGGTCGACGGCTACCTCGACCTGCGCCGGCTGCTGACGCGCCAGCTCGGCAGCCTGCAGCAGGAACTGCTGGACCCGAAGAGCCGCTTCCGCGACTGGGCGATGCTGGCCGAATCGCGCAATGCGCTGGCCTTGCTGGAGGACATCTGCGAGGACCAGCGCAGCGCGGTGCAGGAATGGATCGACGCGCTCGACGAATGGCCCGACGAGGAGGACGCCCATCTGCGGCGCGAGCGTGAACTGCTGCGCGTGCGCTCGCGCGACGTGCTCGAGCATGTCGAACGTGTGCTGGCGCATGTGCGCCGGCTGGGCGAGTCGGCCGAAAGTGCGGTGCAGATGCACTTCTCGGCGCTCGGCCAGCGCACCAACGAGATCATGCGCACGCTGACCGTGCTCACCGCCATCTTCCTGCCGCTGAACCTGATCACCGGCTTCTTCGGCATGAATTTCGACGACCTGCCCTTGATCCACTCAGCCACCGGGCTGTGGGTGGCCCTGGTCGTGATGCTCGCCGTCGGCCTCGCCCTGGTCGCGCTGTTCCGGCGCAAGCGTTACCTCGGGCCGGACTGACCAGGCCGCGCGCGGGTTCTGCGCCTGGCGTTCGCTGCGCTCCTGGGCCCACATCGACTCCAGTTGCTGGCGGCCCTGCTTGGCGATCGCGATCAGGCGTGCCTCGTCGTCGAAATGTGGCGCCATGCGCCGCGTGAGCTCGAGGTTGTGGGCGCGAAAGCGCATCGCCAGGGTGCGCGCCTCGTGGCGCTCCCAGCCCATCAGTTCGAGCACGCTGCGCGCGCTGCGCAGCGCCGACTCGAAGGTCTCGCGTTCGACCAGGGTCACGCCGAGCAGGTCCAGGCGCCGCCAGTGCGCCACGTTGCGCGCCCGCGCCACCACCTGCAGCTGCGGAAAATGTTCGCGCACCAGGGCGGCGACGGCGACGCTGCGTTCAATGTCGTCGATCGCGAGCACGAAGACGCGCGCCGATCCGGCGCCGGCCATGCGCAGCAGGTCCAGCCGCGACGCATCGCCGTAGAAAGCCGGCCAGCCGAAGCGGCGCACGGTCTCGATCTGCTCCGGGTCATGGTCGAGCACGGTGGCCGCCAGGCCATTGGCCGCGAGCATCCGGCCGACGATCTGCCCGTAGCGGCCGAAGCCGGCGATGATCACCGGCGCCTGCTGCGGGGTCTCGATGCTCGGCGGCGGAGCCCCCCGGCGCGCCGCCACGCGCGGCGCCCACCAGCGGTCGGCGGCGGCCAGCAGCAGCGGCGTGGCCAGCATCGACAGCGCGATTGCCGCCACCAGCAGGGCCGCCGGCGTGTCCGCGATCACGCCACCCTGGGTCGCCGCCTGCAGCACGACGAAGCCGAACTCGCCGCCCTGGGCGAGCAGGATCGTGAACACCGGCCGCTCGCCCGGCGGCACCGGCATGGCGCGCGCCATCGCGAGCAGCACCAGCGCCTTGAGCACGATGAAGCCGGCCACCAGGGCCGCCATCAGCCCCGGCTGTGCGAGCACGACGCCAAAATCGATGCCCATGCCCACCGCGATGAAGTACAGCCCGAGCAGCAGGCCCTTGAAGGGCTCGAGGTCGGTCTCCAGCGCGCGCCGGTATTCGCTCTCGGCGAGCAGCACGCCGGCCAGGAAGGCCCCCAGCGCCATCGACAGGCCCACCGCATGCATGCCCCAGGCGGTGCCCACCACCAGCAGCAGCGCGGCGGCGGTGAAGATCTCCGGCGTGCGGCTGCGGGCGATCCAGCGCAGGGCCGGGCGCAGCAGCAGCCGGCCGCCGAAGACGATGGCCACCACCGCCACCAGGGCGCGCACCGCGTCGGTCCAGCCGGCCGCCACGCCATGGCCGCTGCCCAGCGCACCGGCACCCAGCGCCAGCAGAGGCAGCAGGGCCAGGATCGGGATCGAGGCCACGTCCTGGAACAGCAGCACCGACAGCACGCTGCGCCCGGCCACCGAGCCGCCCAGATTGCGCTCGGCGAGCACGCCCAGGCCGATCGCGGTGGAGCTCATGCCCAGCGCCAGCGCGCCCACCAGGGCCAGCCGCCAGTCGAGCCCGAAAGCCATGCCGACCCCGGTCATCGCCAGCGCCGCGCCGAGCAGCTGCACGCTGCCCCAGCCGAAGATCGGCCCGCGCAGGGCCCACAGTCGGCGCGGCTCGAGCTCCAGCCCGACCAGGAAGAGCATCAGCACGACGCCGAACTCGGCGAACTGCAGCATCGCCTGCGGGTCGGTCACCAGGGCCAGCCCCCAGGGGCCGATCAGGATGCCGGCGGCCAGGTAACCGATGATCGCGCCCAGGCCCAGCGCACGCGCCAGCGGCACCGCCAGCACCGCGGCGCCCAGGTAGATCAGGCTGGTCTGCAGCCAGTTGGAGTGCTCCATGCTTCAGCTCGACTCGGGGCGTTCGTCGTGCGCCACTTCAATCGCCGGCGACGCCGGCGCGGGCTCGGCGGCATGGCGCACGAGCCCGGCCGCGAAGCGGTCCTCGAAGGCCTGCAGTTGATCGTCGTCGGCGCGCAGTGCACCGTGCAGCAGCAGCGGCTCGCACCAATGCAGGCCGGCCAGGGCCGCGGTCTGACGGTAGGGCGGCAGGAAGTCGTCGAAGGCATGCCCATGGCGGCCTGCGGGCCGGTAGCTTTCGGCCGGGCCACCGCTGGAGGCCACCAGCCACAGGGCCTTGTGGTGCAGCGCCCGGCCGCCGGGCCCGTAGGCCCAGCCGAAGCTGAAGACATCGTCCAGCCAGAGCTTCATCAGCGGCGGCATGCCGTACCAGTGCACCGGGTGCAGCCAGACGATCAGCCGCGCACCGGCCAGCGCCGCCTGTTCCGCGCCGCGGTCGATCCAGTAGTCGGGGTAGAGCGTGTACAGGTCGCGCACCTCGACCTCGGGCGCGTCGCGCGCAGCGCGGCGCATCAGGCGCGCACTGACACGCGACTGCGCCAGCTCGGGGTGGGCGGCAATCACGACGATGCGGCTCATGGTCGCCGCTACCATAACCGCACATCGAGCACATCGGACGGAGGGGACATGCCCGTGATCGTGATCGCCAACCCCAAGGGCGGGGTCGGCAAGAGCACCCTGGCCACCCAGGTCGCGGGCTGGCTGGCCCACCAGGGCCATGCGGTGATGCTCGGCGACGTCGACCGCCAGCAGTCGGCGCGTCAATGGCTGGCGCTGCGCCCGGGCGCGCTGCCGCCGATCCAGGGCTGGGCGGTCGCCCATGACGCGGTCGTGCGTCCGCCCAAGGGGACCCGCCATGTGGTGCTCGACACGCCGGCCGGCCTGCAGGGCAAGCGCCTGGAGGCGGTGCTGAAGATCGCCGACCAGGTGCTGATCCCGTTGCAGCCCAGCCTGTTCGACATCCAGGCCACGCATGCCTTCGTGCAGACCCTGCAGGCGCACCGCCGGGCGCCGGAAATCAGGTTCGGCCTGGTGGCGATGCGCGTGCGCGACCACACCCTGGCCTTCGAGCAGTTGCGGCATTACCTGGCGACGCTGCCGCTGCCGCTGGTGGCGGCCCTGCGCGACACGCAGAACTACGTGCAGCTGGCCGCACGCGGGCTGACCCTGTGGGACGTGGCGCCGGGCCGCGTCGAGCGCGATCTGGCGCAATGGCAGCCCCTGGCGCAATGGCTGCGATGATCGGCCCATGACACGCTACCCCCATCTCGACGATCTGCGCTCGCGCGTAGGCCAGGCCATCGGCAGCAGCGACTGGGTGCTGATCGACCAGGCCCGCATCAACGCCTTCGCCGATGCCACCGGCGACCACCAGTGGATCCACATCGACCCGGTGCGCGCCGCCGCCAGCACGTTCGGCGGCACCATCGCACATGGCTTCCTGACCCTGTCCCTGCTGCCCCAGTTCGGCGCCGAGGCCTTCGCCATCGACGACGTGGTGATGGGCATCAACTACGGCCTGGACCGGGTGCGGTTCCCGTCGCCGGTGCGGGTCGGCAGCCGGCTGCGCGGGCACTTCGTGCTGCAGGCCTTCCAGCCGCTGGACGGCGGCGCGCAGCTGACGGCCGAGGTCACGGTGCAGATCGAAGGCCAGCCCAAGCCGGCCTGCGTGGCCATCTCGCTGTCGCGCCGCTTCACCGCGGCGGCCCCCCTAAAGGGGTAAGGGGCCGGCCTTTGCACCGGTCTAGCATCGGCGGCTGATCCCGGGAGGCATCGCATGAAGGTACTGCTCGTCGACGACCATCCGCTGATCCTGGCCGCGCTGCAGAGCGTGATCCAGGGTTTCGGCGACGACGTCACCGTGATCGGCGTCGAAACCGCCGAGGCGGCGCGCCAGGTGCTGCGCGAGGACGACAGCGTCGACCTCGTCCTGCTCGACCTCGCGCTCGGCGAAGTCGACGGCTTCGTGGTGCTGGCCGAGCTGCGCAACACCTGGCCGGCGGTGCCGGTGGTGGTGGTCTCGGCCTCCGAGCGCGCCAGCGACGTGATCCGTGCGCTCGACCTCGGGGCGATGGGCTTCGTGCCCAAGCGCACCTCCAACGACCAGCTCGTCGAGGCCCTGGGCCTGGTGATGAACGGCGGCCTGTTCGTGCCGCCGCACATGCTGGGCCTGACCGAGATGCCGCAGCAGGTCGACTCCGACACCGTGCCGCAGGTGATGCGCCTGCTCGCCGAACATGCCAAGCCCGAGCCGCACCAGGGCAGGGCGGTATCGCTCGAGTCGATCGGCCTCACGCCGCGCCAGACCGAGGTGCTGGCCCTGCTGCTGCAGGGGCTGCCGAACAAGCTGATCGCGCGCCAGCTGAACGTCTCGGTGGAGACGGTGAAGGACCATGTGGCCGCGGTGCTGCGCGCGCTGAACGTCAGTTCGCGCACCCAGGCGGTGCTGGCGGTGAGCCAGATGACGCAGGGCGCCGGCATCCCCGGCGTGCGTCCCGGCACGCGGTGAACGCGCCCGCCGAGTTGCCGGCGCCGACGGCCATGAGCGCCGACGACGCCGAGGAGCACCACCAGATCGACCATGTGCGCGCGCTGTTCACGCAGACCCCGGTCTCGCTGACCGGCAACGCGGTCGGCCTGGCCCTGGTGCTGCTGCTCTTCGCCGGCCCGGCCGAGCCGGTGCGGCTGGCGATCTGGGCGACCCTGGTCTCGGTGCTGCTCGTGCTGCGCCTGCTGCACTATCTGCGCTATCGCCGCAACCCGCGCGCCGACGACGCCACGATGCGCCGCTGGCGCGTCAGCTGGAAGGCCCTGCTGCTGCTGCAGGGCACGATGTGGGGCGTGGCGGCCTGGCTGTTCTGGGGCCTGGGCACGGCCGACGACCGGCTGGCCCTGCTCTTCATCCTGTACAGCTACTGCGTGGCCTCGGTGCAGCTGCTGTCCACACAATGGCGGGTGTTCCTGGCCTTCATCTCGCTGGTGCTGGTGCCCACCATCACGCGCGTGGCCACCGACACCAGCCAGCCCGGGCACTGGCAGCTGGCCGGCATCCTGACCCTGATGTTCGCCATCACGGTGCTGATGGCGCGCACCGCCGGCAGTGCACTCGGACAGGCCATCCGCCTCAAGTCGCGCACCGACATGCTGGCGCTGCAGTTGCGCGTCGAGAAGGCCGAGGCCGAGGCCGCACGCCGAGCGGCCGAGGCCGCCAGCCGCGCCAAGACCCAGTTCTTCGCCGCCGCCAGCCACGACCTGCGCCAGCCGCTGCATGCGATGGGCCTGTTCGCCGAGGCCCTGCGCCAGCGCATCCGCGACCCCGAGGTCGCCTCCCTGGTGAACAGCATCAACGAGAGCGTCGACGCCCTCGAGGGCTTGTTCGGCGAGCTGCTCGACATCACGCGCATCGACACCGGCGGCGTTGAGGTGAACCCCGCGCCGGTGCGGCTGAAGGAGCTCTTTGCCCGGCTGCGCCTGCACTTCGAGCCGGTGGCCTTCGAGAAAGGCCTGCAGCTGAGTTTTCGCGGCGGGCAGCATGTGGTGCAGGCCGACCCGGTGCTGCTCGAGCGCATCCTGCGCAACCTGGTCAGCAATGCGATCCGCTACACCGACGACGGCGGCGTGCTCGTCAGCTGCCGCCGCGTGCAGGGTCGCTTGCGCGTGCAGGTCTGGGACAGCGGTGTCGGCATCCCCGACGCGATGCTGCCGCGCGTGTTCGAGGAGTTCTTCCAGGTCCAGGGCAACCGGCCGCTGCAGGCCCACCAGCGCAAGGGCCTGGGCCTGGGCCTGGCCATCGTCAAGCGCCTGTCCGATCTGATGCAGACCGAAGTCAGCGTGCGCTCGCGCGTCAGCCACGGCACCGTGTTCACGCTCGAACTGCCGGTGGGCAAGGCCCCGCGGCCGCTGGAGGCCCCGGCGGCCGGGGGCCGCAGCCCGATCGGGCTCACCCTCGAGGGCCGCCGCTTGGTGGTCGTCGAGGACGAGGCCGCGGTGCGCGAAGGCCTGGTGGTCCTGCTGCAGGCCTGGGGCGCCAGCGTGGACGCCTTCGAGACCGTGGAGTCGGTGCAGGCCTGGGTCGAGGCATCGCCGCCCGAGGCGCCTGACCTGCTGCTCGTCGACTACCGGCTGCCGCACGGCAGCACCGGTCTGGAGGCCCTGGCCGCACTGCGTGGCCATTGGCCGCAGAAGCGCCTGCCGGCGATCGTGGTCACCGGCAGCAGCCTGGGCGGGCACGAGGACGAGGCGCTCGCGCACGACTTCCACCTGCTGATCAAGCCAGTCCTGCCCAACAAGTTGCGCGCCATGATCGCCTTCAAGCTCGGCGTGCGCTGAAGGCGGCTTCGGCGGCGACGCCCAGGCGCCGCTCAGACCCAGGGCGCGCTCAGGCCCTCGGCGGCCAGGGTCGCCTGCACCGCCGGCCGCGCCAGCATGCGCTCGAGCCAGGGCCCGACATGCGGCAGGCTGCGCGCCGGCCGCCGCATGCCGCGCGTCCAGCGACAGAGCATGAAGGTGTAGGGGTCCAGCGCGCTGAAGTCGGCGCCGGCCATCCAGGCCTGCGTGGCCAACCGCCGGTCGATCTGGTCCATCAACGCGCCGATCCGGGTCTCGGCCATGGCCTTGACTTCGGCGGCACCGGCCGCATTGCCGGGCGCCACCATGCGTTCGCTGTAGAAGTAGTGCGGCATCATCGCCTGCACGCTGCTCGACAGCCAGACCAGCCACTTGTAGAACTCGGCGCGCGCCGCGCTGCCCACCGGCGGTGCCAGGCCGGCATCGGCATGCGTATCCACCAGGTGCAGCACGATCGCGGCGGTCTCGTAGAGCACCAGCGCCCCGTCCTGCAGCACCGGGATCAGGCCGTTGGGGTTGAGCTTCAGATAGTCCGGGGACTTGTGCGCGTCCTGCGCCCGGTCCACCAGTTGCAGGCTGAAGGACAGGCCCAGCTCGCGCAGCAGGATATGCGGCGTCAGGCTGGCATTGCTGGGGTAGTAGTGCAGGACCAGGGGCACGGCGACAATCCTCGGCATCGAAGGCCCGGACGATACGTGATGAGCCACTACAGCATCCGCACATGCTGGTCACGCGGCGAGCAGCCCTTCACCGACAGCCGCTACAGCCGCGCGCACCGTCTGCACTTCGACGGCGGCGTCGAGCTCGCCGCATCATCGTCGCCCCAGGTCGTGCCCCTGCCCTGCTCCGACGCGGCGGCGGTCGACCCCGAGGAGCTCTTCGTCGCCGCGCTGTCGAGCTGCCACATGCTGTGGTTCCTGGACCTGGCCTGCCGCGCCGGCTGGTGCGTCGACGCCTACGACGACGAGGCCGTCGGCCGCCTGGCCCGGGATGGCGACGGGCGCATGGCGATGACCGAGGTCGTGCTGCGCCCCGCCGTGCGTTTTGGCGGCGAGCGCCGCCCCGGCGACGCCGAACTCGACCGCCTGCACCACGCGGCGCACGCGGCCTGCTTCATCGCCAACTCGGTGCGCACGACGGTCCGGGTGGAGGCGCGCATCGGCGGTCTGGACGAAGCCTGAGCGGCGGATCGCCAGGCCGCCAACCCGCGTTTGGTGCTGTCCACCCGGCGCTTCGTCGCATCGTTGCATCGGGGAGCGACGCGCTGGTGACAATGCGCGCACCTGAACCACCCCCACAGGAACCGCCCCCATGCGTCTGAACCCCGGACTCACCCTGAGCGCCACCACCGCGCTGACCGCGCTGACTGCACTGCTCACCGGCTGCGCCGCCCCGGGCCCCGCCCCGATGGCAGCGGCCGAGGCCGCGCCGCCGCAGATCCCGATGCGCGACTTCTTCCGCAACATCGACCGCGGCTACTTCCGCGTCTCGGGCGACGGCCGCAGGCTGGGCTTCATGCAGCCCGCCGCCGGCGCCGACGGGGCGTCCAAGCGCATGAACATCTTCGTGCAGGCGCTGGACGGCAGCCGTCCGGTCGGTGAGCCGCGGCAACTCAGCTTCGAGAGCGCACGCGACATCAGCAACTACTTCTGGAAGGGCGGCGACACCCTGCTCTACACCAAGGACTTCGGCGGCGACGAGAACTTCCACGTCGTCGCGGTGGACGCCGGCAGCGGCAAGATCACCGACCTGACGCCCTATGCCGGTGTTCGCGCCGCCGTGCTCGACGACCTGCCCGAGGACCCGACACACATCCTGGTGCAGCACAACCAGCGCGACAAGCGCGCTTTCGACGTCTACCGCATCGACGTGACGACCGGCGCCCAGACCCTGGTGGCGTCCAACCCGGGCAACATCGTCGGCTGGAGCACCGACCACCGCGGCGCGGTACGCATGGGGGTGGCCAGCGACGGCGTCAACAACACCCTGCTTTACCGCGCCAGCGAGGCCGAACCCTTCAAGCCGCTGTTCAGCACCGACTTCCGCACCCAGGTCAACCCGCAGTTCTTCGATGCGCGCAACGCCAAGTTCTACGCCGTCAGCAACCGCGGGCGCGACAAGTCGGCCCTGGTGCTGATCGACCCGGCGCAACCCGAGGCCGAGGAACTGATCTACGCGCATCCCCAGGTGGACCTCGACGGCGCGGCCTGGTCGCGCGTGCGCAAGACCCTGGCCCTGGCCGCCTTCAATGTCGACAAACCCGGCCGCCACTACTTCGACGGCCCGACGCGGCAGATGTTCGAGCGGCTTGAGCAGAAGCTGCCGGGCTTCACGCTGGTGCTGCAGAGCGCCACCCTGGCCGAGGACAAGTACATCGTCGCCGCCGCCAGTGATCGCACCCAGGGCGCACGTTATCTCTACGATGCAAAGGCCGACACGCTGAGCCTGCTCGGCGAGATCTCGCCCTGGCTGAAGCCGGCGCAGATGGCGCCGATGCAGCCCATCCGCTACACCGCGCGCGACGGCCTGGAGATCCCCGGCTATCTGACCCTGCCGGTGGGGCGGGCAGCGAAGAACCTGCCCTGCGTCATCAACCCGCACGGCGGCCCCTGGGCGCGCGACGGCTGGGGCTTCAACCCCGAGGTGCAGTTCCTCGCCAACCGCGGCTACTGCGTGCTGCAGATGAACTTCCGCGGCTCCACCGGCTTTGGCCGCCAGTTCTGGGAGGCCAGCTTCAAGCAATGGGGTCTGGCGATGCAGGACGACGTGACCGACGGCGCGCAATGGCTGGTCAGGCAGGGCATCGCCGACCCGAAGCGCCTGGCGATCTATGGCGGCAGCTACGGCGGCTACGCCACCCTGCAGGGCATCGTGAAGACGCCGCAGCTCTACGCCGCGGCGGTGGACTACGTCGGCGTCAGCAACCTGTTCACCTTCATGAGCACCATCCCGCCCTACTGGGAGCCGTTCAGGAAGCAGATGTACGAGATGGTCGGCAACCCCGAGGATCCGGCCGACAAGGCGCGCCTGAGCGCCACTTCGCCGGCACTCAACGCCGAGCGCATCATCACCCCGCTGCTCGTCGCCCAGGGTGCCCGCGACCCGCGCGTCAACCAGGCCGAAAGTGACCAGATCGTGGCCGCGCTGCGCCAGCGCGGCGTCGACGTGGAGTACATCGTCAAGGACAACGAAGGCCACGGCTTCGCCAACGAGGAGAACCGCTTCGACTTCTACACCGCGATGGAATCCTTCCTCGCGAAGTACCTGAAGCCGTGATCGGCCGGCGCGAGCTCCTCACCGCGGCCGCCGCGCTGCCCTGGGCCGCCGCGCCGGCCCGGGCGGCGTCGGCGATGGCGCTGCCGCCGCTGGCCCTGTCCGACCGCAGCCTGGCCAACGGCCTGCGCGTGGTCGGCCTGCCGATGCCGGGCCTGGGCACGGTGGCGGTGCAGGTCTGGTACCGCGTCGGCGGCAAGGACGACCCGCCGGGGCGCAGCGGTTTCGCGCATCTGTTCGAGCACCTGATGTTCAAGCGCACGGCGCGCCTGCCCGACGAGGCCTTCGACCGCCTGACCGAGGACGTCGGCGGCGGCAACAACGCCTTCACCGCCGCCGACACCACGGTCTACACCAACGAAGTGCCGGCCAACCACCTCGAGCGCCTGCTCTGGGCCGAGGCCGAGCGCATGCAGAACCTGCGTGTGGATGAGGCCAACTTCGCCAGCGAACGCGAGGTGGTGAAGGAGGAACTGCGCGAACGGGTCGAGGCCGACCCCTACGGCCGGCTGTTCGAGTCCCTGCCCGGCCTGGCCTATCTGCGCCACCCCTACAAGCGCCCGGTGATCGGCAGCATCGCCGAGCTCGACGCCGCCACGCTGGCCGACGTGCAGCGTTTCCACGCCACCTACTACCGGCCCGACAACGCGGTGCTGATCGTCGCCGGTGGCTTTCACCCGGCTGACTTCGAGCGCCTGGTGGACCGCCATTTCGGCCCGCTGCCGGCGCCGCGAACGCCGATCCCGCGTGTCGACGTGAGCGAGCCGCGACGCGCTGCCGCACGCCGCGTCAACCTGCAGGCCCCGGTCGTGCCGCTGCCGGCGCTGGCCATCGTCTGGCAGGGGCCGCGTGCCGGCGCGGCCGACGCCCCGGCGCTGCAGGTGGCCTCGGCCCTGTTGTCGCAGGGCGACTCGTCGCGCTTCAACGAGAGCCTGGTCTACCGCGACCGACTGGCGCAGTCGGCCGGCTTCTGGGCCGACCTGAACGCCGACGCCGGCATGCTGGTCGCCTACGCGGTGGCCGCCGGCGGCCGCACCCTGGCGGCGCTGGAGAAGGCCCTGCTGGCGCAGATCCGGCGCCTCGCGGCCGAGCCGATCGCCGACAGCGAACTCGACAAGGTGCGCACCCAGCTGCAGACCGCGGTGATCGCCGCGCGCCAGACGCCGCCCGGCCAGGCCGAGGCCGCCGGCTGGGCCCTGATCAACCATGGCGATCCGCGCGAGGCCGAAGGCGAGATCGCGCGCCTGCAGGCCATCAGCGCCGCCGACGTGCAGCGCGTGCTGCGCCGGCATCTGCTGGATCGGCCCGCCGTCACGGTGCACTACAGGCAGAAAGGAGGCCGTCGATGAAGCGCAGCCTGCGTGCCACGGCGCTCTGGCTGGCCCTGTGCGCCGGCGCTGCGGTGGCGGCACCTCCGGCCGCCATCCCCGAGGCGCCGGAGCCCGGCCCGGCCCTGCCGATCGCGGTGCCGGCGATCAGCGCGCTTACCCTGGACAACGGCCTGCGCGTGGTGCTCGCGCCGCGCCCGGGCCTGCCGCTGGTCAGCGCGCAGCTGCTGCTGCTCGCCGGGCGCGAGGCCGACCCCACCGGCAAGACCGGTCTGGCGGCGATGACGACCAGCCTGCTGACGCGCGGTGCGCGCCGCGGCACCCGGGAGGTCGACGCCGCCGCGCTGGCGCGCCAGGCCGAGGCCCTGGGCGGCGGTCTGGACAGCTTCACCGGCTGGCGCGGCAGCGGCGTCGGCATGACGGTGACGACGCCCAAGCTGGCCGAGGCCCTGGCCCTGATCGCCGACGTCGTGCGCCAGCCCCTGCTGCAGGCCGCCGAACTGGACCAGGAACGTGCGCGTGCGCTCGACGCGCTGCGCGTGGCGCTGGACAGCCCGGGCAGCGTGGCCGGCCTGGCGGCGGCGCGCGCCTGGTGGGGCGACAGCGTGTATGGCGCCAGCCCGAGCGCCGCCACGCTGGCGCGCCTGTCGGCGGCCGACGTGCGCGCCTTTCACGCCGCGATGTGGCGGCCCGACCGCGCCGTGCTGGTGCTCGCCGGCGACATCGACCTGGAACGCGCCCGCACCCTGGCACAGGCGAACTTCGGCGACTGGGCGCGGCCGAAGGCCCCGCCACCGGTGGCCGGCGGCAGCCCGGCGTCGCCCGCCGTGCCGGCCGTGGTCTGGATCGACATGCCGGGCAGCGGACAGAGTGCGGTGCTGCTCAGCGCACCGGCCGAGCCGCTGGGCGACGCCGACGAGACCGTCGGCGACGTCGCCCAGGCCCTGCTCGGCGGCGGCTACTCGGCGCGCCTGAACCAGGCCATCCGCATCGAACGCGGCCTGAGCTACGGCGCCTTCGGGGGTGCCGAGTCGCACCCGGTCGGCGGCCGCTGGAGCGGCCAGGCGCAGACCCAGCACGCCCGCGCTGCCGAGGTCGTGCAGCTGATGCGCGAGGCGGTGGCCCGGCTTGCGCAGGAGCCGGCGCCGGCGGCCGAACTCGCGGCCCGCCAGGCGGCCCTGGTCGGCGGCTTTGCGCACCCGTTGCAGACCACTTCCGGCCTGGCCCGACTGATGGCCGCCGAGCTGGTGCGCGGGCGGGATCCGGCCGCGACCCTGGCGCGGCGCGTGGCGCAGATCCGCGCCGTCACGCCGGCCCAGGTGCGCGACTACGCGGCGCATTGGTGGCAACCGCAGACCCTGCGCGTGGTGGTGGCCGGCGACTGGGCCGCGGCCGGCGACAGCGTCAAGGCGCTGGACGCACCCGGCGGTGTGCTGCGCCTGCCGCAGGACAAGCTGGACCTGGACCGCGCGACACTGCAGGCACCCTGACGCAGCTTCGCGGCCGGGCGCCTCAGTCCGGCGCCAGCAGCGCGCGCAGGGCATGGTCGAACATCGGTGCCTGGGCCGCACTGCGCCAGCGCGGCGCCACCCGGCGCGCGCGCGCCACGGCCGCCGCCCAGCCCGATGCGCCGGCAAGTTCGCGCAGCGCGTCGACCCAGCGCTCCAGCGTGGCCTCCTGCGCCGGGTCGCCGGCCAGCACCCCGTCGGTACCGGCCACCATTTCCGGCAGGCCGCCACGGTCGGACACCAGGGCCGGGATGCCGTTCGCCAGGGCCTCGGCGGCGACCCGGCCGGCCGCCTCCGGCACCTGCGACGGCATCAGCACCACCCGCGTCACGGCCAGCACCTCGCGCAGACGGCGACCGCCCGGCACCACCCGCACCTGGCCCAGTGTGGCCGGGTCGACACCGGCCCCGCGCGCCGTGGCGGCAAAGTCGGCCGCCCGGGCACGGCCCTCGACGACGAGGAAGGGCCAGTCCGGGCAGCGTGCGGCCAGCCGGGCCACGAGCGCGGCGCCTTTTTCGGGCTCCGGGTTCACAAAGGTCGCGAACACCGGATCGTGGCTGGGCACCTGCACGTCGCTGTCCCACATCGGCGGCGGCAGCACCAGGGCGGGCAGCGGCAGCGCGGCATAGGCCCGCTGCATGTCGCGGCTGGGCAGCAGCAGGGCGTCGGCCGGTGGCAAGGCCAGCTGCCGATAGGCGCGGTTGTGCAGTGCCAGCAGCACCCGGCAGCCCTGCTGTCGCGCCACCGTGCACAGACGGTGTTCGAGCGCGTCGGCGCCGAAGGTCAGCAGCAGGTCGGGTGCGAAGTCGCGCAGCAGCGCCCGCGCCCGCGCCTCGAAGGCACCGCCGTCATGCTGCTGCCAGTCGCGGCCCGTGCCCGCCGGCAGGGTCAGCAGTTCGAGCGCCGCGCCGCCCAGGTCCTCGTCGTCGAGCGGCAGGCCGGGCAGGCCGGACTCGGTGGCGCTGGTGCACAACATCTGCACCTGCCAGCCGGCCTGGGCCAGCAGACAGCCCAGATGGCGCATCGACACCGCCGCGCCGCTGGCGCGGTCGAACAGCGACTGCGGCAGGGCCAGCAGCAGCCGCGGCGGCATCGTCTCAGCGCCGGCGGCGGCGCGCCGCCAGAGCGCCCAGGGCCGCCAGGGTCAGCGCCAGGCTGCCGGGCTCGGGCACCGGGCTGGGCAGCGCATCGTTGGCGTTGAACAGCGCGATGTCGAGCGACTGGTCGGGCACCGAGATCGACAGGCCGCGGAAGGGCGTGACGTAGTCACCGTAACGGTCGGACCAGTAGGTCTCGTCCCAGGGCGCATTGGCCACCGCCGACAGCGCCACCTGCCAGTACAGCATCGGCTGATCCGGGTCGATGTCCCATGCCTGCACCGCGTCGCTGGTGAATTCGCCTTCCAGGTGGTACTGGCCGCCTGCGTCGGCCCAGCCCTCGACCGCCGTACCGTAGGCGATGGTGTTGCTCTGGCCGAAGTCCCAGCTGCTCAGCGCCGCGCTCAGGCGCCAGTTGCCGCCGACGTCGGGCAGGTCGACGTTGAAGTCGTAGTGCATCGCGATCTGGTCGCCGGCGCGTGCCGGCGCGCGCAGCCTGCCCCAGTAGACCAGGGTCAAGCCACGGTCTTCGTACCAGGAGCAGCCGTAGGCGTCGGAGCAGTTGTGCGCCAGGAACTGGCCGCTGTCGGCGCTCGCCGTACCGTAGAGCTTGGCCGAGCCGTCGGAGTTGACGCTGGCCACCGGGCCGCCGTCGGGCTGGCCGCGCCAGTCGGCGAAATAGCCGCTGGCGTTGTAGAAGTAGGCGCCGGCGCCTTCGACGACGAAGTCCCGGGCGCTGACCACGTCGGCCTGGGCGGCCAGCGGTACGGCGGCCAGGGCCGCCAGCGCTGCCCCGGCGAGCAGGCCTTCGGCGCGTTGCAGGAGGGTGAGGTTCGGTTCCAAGACAGCACTCCGGGAGTTGGGGACTGTCCACTTACGCCGCGCTTCGGGCGCTCAGGGCTCAGCGCCCGCCCCCCGGCTTGCGGGGGCGCCGGCAGGTGCGCGGTGCAGAGCCAGTTGTGCCAGCAGCGCGAGCAGCATGAAGCCGAGCATCAACGCACCCACGCCGAAGGCGCTGTCATGGCGCACCCAGCCCACCGCGTAGCCGCCGACGGCACCCAGCAGCTGCTGCATCAGGCCGCCCACCGCCGCGGCCGAACCGGCCAGCGCGGGGATCACGCCGACGGTGCCCGACAGGGTCGGCGGCATCAGCAGGCCATGCCCGATGCCCAGCAGCACCAGGGGCGCGGCAAAGGCCAGCGCCGTGTGCCGGGCGGAAAACGCGAGCAGCAGGAGCAGCCCGGCCAGCGACAGGCCCTGGCCCCAGCGCATCAGCGCGCGGTCGCCGACCCTTCGCGCCAGCCGCGTGGCGAGGTAGGTGCCGCCGATGTAGGACAGCGGGATCGCCATGATGTACAGGCCCATGCTTTCGGGCCCCACGCCGAGCCGGCCGAGCACCAGGGGCGCGCCGGCCAGGAAGGCATAGAAGGTGGCGGTGGCCATCGCCAGGATGAACACGTAGAGCACGAAGCTGCGTTCGCGCGCGAGCCGCGCATAGGCCTGCGCCATCGCGCGTGCCCAATGTTCGGGCGCGGACATGCCCGGGCTGGCTGATTTGGCCGGCAGACCGCGCCAGGCCGCCACGGCCAGCAGCGCCGCCATGCCGGTGACGAGGGCGAAATTGGCCTGCCAGCCCAGGCGCACATGCAACTGGCCGCCGAGCAGGATCGCCGTCGGCGGGCACAGGCCCATCGCCATGCCGACGAAGGCCATCACGCGGGTGCGCTCGGCGCCCTGGAACAGGTCCTGCACCAGGGCGCGGCCGACCACCATGCCGGCCGCAGTGCCGGCGCCCTGCAGGGCGCGCGCCGCCACCAGGGTCGGCAGGTCGGGGGCGAACATCGCGGCCAGCGAGCCGGCGCCGGCCACCGCCAGGCCGGCGAGCAGCACGCGGCGCCGGCCGAGCCGGTCCGACAAGGGGCCGTAGACCAGCTGCAGCACGCCGAAGGCCAGCACATAGGCGCTGAAGGTGAGCTGCACCGCGGCCGTCGAGGTGCCGAAGTCGTCGACCCAGGACGGCATCGAGGGCAGGCAGATCGTCATCGCCACCAGCCCGAAAGCGAGCTGGGCGATCAGGTTGGCGACCCGCCAGCGGCCGGCGGCCGCCGGTGTCATCGGCTGCGGGCCTGACGCACTGCGTGTTCCCAGCCGGCCAGGCGCGCCGCCGCCTCGTCGCGCGACATCATGGGTTCGAAGCGGCGCTCGACCTGCCACTGCGCCGCCAGTTCGTCGCGCCCGGCATAGACCCCGGTGGCCAGCCCGGCCAGATAGGCGGCGCCGAGCGCCGTGGTCTCGACCACCTTCGGTCGCACCACCGGCACACCCAGCAAGTCGGCCTGGAACTGCATCAGCGCATCGTTGACGCTGGCGCCGCCGTCCACGCGCAGTTCGGTCAGCGGCGGCGCGTCCATGGCCCTGGCGTCGGCCTGCATCGCCTGCAGCAGGGCCGCGCTCTGGTAGGCGATGCTTTCCACCGCCGCGCGCGCGATGTGCGCGGCGGTGCTGCCACGCGTGAGGCCGGTGATGGTGCCGCGCGCCTCGGTGTCCCAGTAGGGCGCGCCCAGGCCGGTGAAGGCCGGCACCACCGTCACGCCGCCGCTGTCGGGCACGCTGGCCGCCAGGGCCTGCACGTCAGCGCTCTTCTGGATGCACTTCAGCCCGTCGCGCAGCCATTGCACCACCGCGCCGGCGACGAAGACACTGCCTTCGAGCGCGAACTCCGGCGTCGCCCCGGGCTGCGCGGCGCTGGTCACCACCAGGCCGTGCGCCGAGGGCCGGAAGCGCTCGCCGACATGCATGAGCAGGAAACATCCGGTGCCATAGGTGTTCTTCGCCAGCCCCGGCGTGAAGCAGGCCTGGCCGAAGAGTGCACTCTGCTGGTCGCCGGCGATGCCGGCGATCGGGATCGGCGCACCGAACAGGTCGGGGTGGGTGTGGCCGAACAGATGCGCCGACGGGAACACCGTCGGCAGCACGCTCTCGGGCACATGCAGGGCGGCCAGCAGCTCGCGGTCCCAGAGGTTGTGGCGCACGTCGAAGAGCATCGTGCGCGAGGCATTGCTGACGTCGGTGACATGCGCCTGGCCCTTGGTGAGCTGCCAGACCAGCCAGCTGTCGACGGTGCCGAAGGCGAGGTCGCCGTGCGCCGCCGCGATGTGCGCGCCGCTGACATGGTCGAGCAGCCAGCGCAGCTTGGTTGCCGAGAAGTAGGCGTCCACGCGCAGTCCGGTGGCATTCACGATGCGCTCGCTCATGCCGTCCTGGGCGCGCAGCTGCGCGCACAGCGGCTCGCCGCGGCGGTCCTGCCAGACGATGGCGCGGTGCACCGGACGGCCACTGCGGCGGTCCCAGAGCACGGCCGTCTCGCGCTGGTTGGTGATGCCGATGGCGCTGATGTCGCGCGCCTGCAGGCCGGCGCGCGCCAGGGCCTCGTGCGCCACCGCGAGCTGGCTGGACCAGATCTCGTCGGCGTCATGCTCGACCCAGCCCGGCTGCGGAAAATGCTGGGTGAATTCCTGCTGCGCCAGCGCGCGGATGCTGCCGTCCTCGCGGAACACGATGGCGCGTGAACTGGAGGTGCCCTGGTCGAGGGCGAGTAGATGACGCATCCCGGTCTCCGTTCAGTGCCTGGCGACAACGCAGTCGACGTCGGCTTCCGCCAGCAGGGTCTCGAAAGGCTCGGGCGGCGCCTTGTCGGTGAACAGTCGGTCGATCAGCGTCAGGTGCCCGAGCTCGACCATCGCCGGCCGGTTGAACTTGCTGTGGTCGGCGGCGAGCCAGACCTGGCGCGACTGTTCGATGATCGCACGCGCCACGCGCACCTCGCGGAAGTCGAAGTCGCGCAGCGAGCCGTCGGCCTCGATGCCGGAGATGCCGATCAGGCCGACGTCGACGCGGAACTGGCGCATGAAGTCCAGCGTGGCCTCGCCGACGATGCCACGGTCGGCATGGCGCACGACGCCACCGGCGACGATGAGCTCGCAATCGGCATGCGCCGACAGGATCGTGGCCACGTTCAGGTTGTTGGTGATCACGCGCAGGCCGCGGTGGCGCCCCAGCGCGCCGGCGATCGCCTCCATCGTGGTGCCGATGTTGAGGATCAGCGAGCTGCCGTTGGGCACCGCCGCGGCGACGGCGCGCGCGATGCGCTGCTTGGCCTCGGCCTGCAGTTCGCGGCGCTGGCGGTAGGCCAGGTTCTCGGTGGTCGAGGCCGGCAGGCGCGCGCCGCCATGAAAGCGCGCCAGCAGGCCGGCCTGTTCAAGCAGCTTCATGTCGCGCCGCACGGTCTGCAGCGTGACCTCGAAATGTTCCGCCGCCGACTCCACGCTGACCGCGCCACGCTCGCGCACGAAGTCGATCAGGGCGGTCTGGCGCGGGTTCGGAATCATCTCCGGCGAGCCTAAAACGAATCAAAACAATCAATCACAGGGAAAACCAGACTAACAAACGAATCCATGCAATCAAGAATAGAAAGGAAACGAAAAACAATCGCTTACATGTCTCCGCCCTCCCCGCCCCGCGCCCCGGACGTCGAAACCGACCCGGTCGACGTGCTGGTGGTCGACGTGCTGGTGGTCGGCGGCGGCATCAATGGCGCCGGCATCGCGCGTGACCTCGCCGGCCGCGGCTGGCGCGTGACCCTGGTCGAGCAGCATGACCTGGCATCGCACACCTCGTCCTCGTCGACCAAGCTGATCCACGGCGGCCTGCGCTACCTCGAGTACTACGAGTTCGGCCTCGTGCGCAAGGCACTGCAGGAGCGCGAGCGGCTGCTCAGGAGCGCACCGCACATCATGCGGCCGCTGCGCTTCGTGATGCCGCACGACCCGGCCATGCGGCCGGCGTGGATGATCCGCATCGGCCTCTTTCTCTACGACCACCTGGCGCGGCGCGAGGTGCTGCCCGGCTCGCGCGGCGTGGACCTGGCCTCGCATCCGGCCGGCGCGCCGCTGCAGCCGCAGTTCCGCCACGGCTTCGAATACAGCGACGGCTGGGTCGACGACGCACGCCTGGTGGTGCTCAACGCGATCGACGCGCGTGCGCGTGGCGCCAGCGTCATGACGCGCACCCGCTGCGCCGCCGCCGAGCGCGCCGCCGACCACTGGCGGGTGACGCTGCGCCAGGCCGACGGCGGCGCGCGGACGCTGCGCGCGCGGGCCCTGGTCAACGCCGCCGGGCCCTGGGCCGAAGCTTTTCTGCGCGGCGTCGCGCGGCCGGCGGCCGGCGAGGCCCTGGCCCGGCGCAGCCTGCGCCTGGTCAAGGGCAGCCATATCGTCGTGCGCAGCTGCTTCGCGCATGAACAGGCCTACATCTTCCAGAACGCCGACCAGCGCATCATCTTCGCCATCCCCTTCGAGGGCGAGTTCACCCTGATCGGCACCACCGATGTCGAGATCGAGGGCGACCCGGCCGCGGCCCGCGTCACGGCGCAGGAGATCGACTATCTCTGCGCGCAGGCCAGCCACTACTTCGCCCGCGCCGTGACGCCCCGCGACGTGGTCTGGAGCTACTCCGGCGTGCGCCCCCTGCTCGACGACGCCTCGGGCGACCCGGCGGCCGTCACGCGCGACTACCAGCTCGAGACCGATGCCGCCGCGGCACCCCTGCTCAGCGTCTGGGGCGGCAAGATCACCACCTTTCGCAAGCTCGCCGAGGAGGCCGCCGACCAGATCGGGCTGCTGCTCGGCGAACGCCGGCGGCCGTGGACCGAAGGCGCGTACCTGCCCGGCGGCGATCTCTCGACCTGGATCGGCCCGGCGCAGCGGCCCGACACCGATTTCGAGCGATTCGTCCAGGCCCTGGGACAGCGCCACCGCTGGCTGCCGGCAGCGCTGGCACGCCGTTGGGCACGCGCCTACGGCAGCCGGGTCGAGCGGGTGCTGGGCCCAGCGCAGCACGAAAGTGATCTTGGCGCCGCCGTGGCGCCGGGCGTGCACGAGGCGGAACTGGACTACCTCTGCCGCGACGAATGGGCCTGCACGGGCGAGGACGTTCTCTGGCGGCGCAGCAAGCTCGGTCTGCATCTGGATGTCGACGACAGACGCCGCATCGACGACTGGATGAGCCGCCGCACGGGTCTGCCGCCGGCCAGCGAAGCGACGGGGCAGGAGGTCGTATGCAACTGACCCTCGAAGGCATCACCCAGAAGGTCGGCAGCGAGACCTGGCTGCAGCCGATGAGCATGGCGCTGCGACCGGGCGCGGTGACGGTGCTGCTCGGCGCCACCCAGGCCGGCAAGACCAGCCTGATGCGACTGATGGCGGGCCTGGACCGGCCCACGCGCGGCCGCGTGCTGGTCGACGGCCGGGACGTGACCGGCACCCCGGTGCGCGAGCGCAATGTGGCGATGGTCTACCAGCAGTTCATCAACTACCCGTCGCTGACGGTGGCGCAGAACATCGGCTCGCCACTGAAGCTGGCGCGCGCGCCGGACGTCGATGCCCGCGTGCGCGAGATTGCCGCGCGGCTGCACATCGACCCCTTCCTCGACCGGCTGCCGGCCGAGCTCTCGGGCGGCCAGCAGCAGCGTGTGGCCCTGGCCCGCGCGCTGGCCAAGGGTGCGCCGCTGATGCTGCTCGACGAGCCGCTGGTGAACCTGGACTACAAACTGCGCGAGGAACTGCGCGAGGAACTCGGCGCTCTGTTCGACGCCGGCGACGCCAGCGTCGTCTACGCCACCACCGAACCCGGTGAGGCCCTGCTGCTCGGCGGCTGGACCGCCGTGCTCGACGAAGGCGAACTGCTGCAGTACGGGCCGACGCCCGAGGTCTACCACGCCCCGGCCTCGGTGCGCGTGGCACGCGCATTCAGCGACCCGCCGATGAACCTGATGGCGGGCGAGCGCAGCGCCGAGGGCCTGCGCCTGCACGGCGGGCCGGGCCTGCCCCTGGCCGACGCGCCGACCGGCGCCCTGACCGTCGGCTGGCGGGCCGGGGCGCTGCGCGTGGCGGCGCGGCCCGGCGACGTCGCCCTGCCCGGGCGCGTCGAACTGGCCGAAATCTCCGGCTCCGACACCTTCGTGCATGCGCACACGTCGGTCGGCGACCTCGTCGCACAACTCACCGGGGTGCACAACTTCAAGCTCGGCTCGGCGCTGACCCTGCACGCCGACCCGGCGCAGGCCTTCGTCTTCGGTGCCGACGGTGGGCTTCTCCGGGCCCCGGCGCGCGGCGCGAAAGGCTGACATGGCCCGCATCGACCTCGACCTCGCCCATTCGTACCGCGCCGACCCGCGCGGCGACGAGGACTTTGCGCTGCTGCCGCTGAAGATGCGCTTCGACGACGGCGGCGCCTATGCCCTGCTCGGGCCCTCGGGCTGCGGCAAGACGACGATGCTCAACATCATGTCGGGTCTGCTGCAGCCTTCGCAGGGCCGCGTGCTGTTCGACGAGCGCGACGTGACGCGGCTGAGCCCGCAGCAGCGCAACATCGCCCAGGTGTTCCAGTTCCCGGTCATCTACGACACCATGACGGTGGCCGACAACCTGGCCTTCCCGCTGCGCAACCGGCGCCTGGGCGCCGAGCGCATCCGCCAGCGCGTGGGCGAGATCGCCGAGATGCTCGACCTGTCGGCCCAGCTCGACCAGCGCGCAGCCGGGCTCGCTGCCGACGCAAAACAGAAGATCTCGCTCGGCCGCGGCCTGGTGCGCGACGATGTCGCGGCGGTGCTCTTCGACGAACCGCTGACCGTCATCGACCCGCACCTGAAATGGCAGCTGCGGCGCAAGCTCAAGCAGATCCACCACGAACTCAAGCTGACCCTGATCTACGTCACCCACGACCAGGTCGAGGCGCTGACCTTCGCCGACCAGGTGCTGGTGATGACACGCGGCCGCACGGTCCAGGTGGGCAGCGCCGAGGCCTTGTTCGAGCGCCCGCAGCACCGTTTCGTGGGTCACTTCATCGGCTCGCCGGGCATGAACTTCCTGCCTGCGATGGCCCGCGGCGAGCAGCTCGAGGTGGCCGGGCAGAGCCTGGCGCTGCCGGCCAGCCCCAGGCTGCCCGAGGGCCCGCTCGAGCTCGGCGTGCGCCCCGAGTACCTGACGCTTGCCGCTGCCCACGCTCCCGGCGCCTTGCAGGCCGAACTGCTGCGCGTGCAGGACCTGGGCACCTACCGGTTGATCACCGCGCGCCTGGGCGAACACCTGCTGCGTGCGCGGCTGCCCGCCGAGGCCGCGGCCCCGCTGCCCGGCGAGCCGCTGTGGCTGCAACTGCTGGGCGAACACAGCTGCTTCTATCGCGACGAGGAGCTGGTGTCATGAACAGTGTCAAACCCGTCAACCAGCGTGCCTGGTGGCTGATCCTGCCGGTCGTGATCTGCGTCGCCTTCTCCGCCGTGCTGCCGCTGATGACGGTGGTCAACTACTCGGTACAGGACATCTTCGGACCCGAGCGCCGCGTCTTCGTCGGCACCGAGTGGTTCGCCGCCGTGCTGCGCGACGAAGAGCTGCACGGCGCCCTGCTGCGCCAGCTCGGTTTTTCGATGGCGGTGCTGCTGGTCGAGATCCCGCTGGGCATCGCACTGGCGCTGTCGATGCCGGCCAAAGGCTGGAAATCGAGCGCGGTGCTGGTGCTGGTGGCGCTGTCGTTGCTGATCCCCTGGAACGTGGTCGGCACCATCTGGCAGATCTACGGCCGCACCGACATCGGCCTGCTCGGCGCCACGCTCGAACGCCTGGGTTTCGACTACAGCTACACCGGCCACGCCTGGCATGCCTGGTTCACGGTACTGGCGATGGACGTCTGGCACTGGACGCCGCTGGTCGCGCTGCTGTGCTACGCCGGGCTGCGCAGCATCCCCGAGGCCTATTACCAGGCCGCCAGCATCGACGGCGCGAGCAAGTTCGCCGTCTTCCGCTACATCCAGCTGCCCAAGATGCGCGGCGTGCTGATGATCGCGGTGCTGCTGCGTTTCATGGACAGCTTCATGATCTACACGGAGCCCTTCGTGCTCACCGGCGGCGGCCCGGGCAATGCCACCACCTTCCTCAGCCAGTTCCTGACGCAGAAGGCGGTCGGCCAGTTCGACCTCGGCCCGGCAGCGGCGTTTTCGCTGATCTACTTCCTGATCATCCTGCTGCTGTGCTTCGTGCTCTACAACTGGATGCAGCGCGTGGGCACCGGCAGCCAGGAGCCCGGCCATGAATGAACGCCGCTGGCGCAAGCGCAGCCTATTCCTGATCGCCTACCTAGTCTTCGCCATCCTGCCGATCTACTGGATGACGATGATGTCCTTCAAGACCAATGAGGAGATCCTGTCGACCTTCTCGCTCTGGCCGCAGGACTTCACCTGGGCCAACTACCGGACCATCTTCACCGACCCGTCCTGGTACTCGGGCTACATCAACAGCCTGATCTACGTCGCCATCAACAGCGTGATCTCGATCAGCGTGGCGCTGCCCGCGGCCTATGCCTTCTCGCGCTACAGCTTCATCGGCGACAAACATGTCTTCTTCTGGCTGCTGACCAACCGCATGACGCCGCCGGCGGTCTTCCTGCTGCCCTTCTTCCAGCTCTACACGACCCTGGGCCTGATGGACACGCATCTGGCGGTGGCGCTGGCGCACCTGGTCTTCAACGTGCCGCTGGCGGTCTGGATCCTCGAAGGGTTCATGAGCGGCATCCCGCGCGAGATCGACGAAACCGCCTACATCGACGGCTACTCCTTCCCGCGCTTCTTCGTGACCCTGTTCCTGCCGCTGATCAAGGCCGGCGTCGGCGTCGCCGCCTTCTTCTGCTTCATGTTCAGCTGGGTCGAGCTGCTGCTGGCGCGCACCCTGACCAGTGTCAATGCCAAGCCGATCGTCGCCACGATGACGCGCACCGTCTCCGCTTCGGGCATGGACTGGGCGACACTGGCCGCTGCCGGCGTGCTGACCATCGTGCCGGGTGCGATCGTGATCTGGTTCGTGCGCCACTACATCGCGAAGGGTTTCGCGATGGGCCGCGTCTGACAAGGGGCACGCCATGTTCGCCTGGATGTCCTGGACCCTGCCGGTGGCGGTGTTCTTCATCTGCATCGGGCTGATGCTGGTCGGCATGACGGTCTGGGAGCTGCGCTCGCCGACCACGCTGCGCAAGGGTTTCCTGCCGATCGCCACCACCCGCGGCGACCGCCTCTTCATCGGGCTGCTCGCGGCGGCGTATGTGAACCTGGGCTTTGTCGGCATGGCCGGGCGCCTGGCCGAATGGCTGTCGCTCGAGCAGGAGCCCAGCATCTGGATCAGCTTCGTGATCTCGATTGCCCTGCTCGGATGGATCATGCGGCGCGGCTGAAGCGCGCCCCTCTACCGGAGCCGGCCCGTCGTTTCCCCGGGGCCGTGGCGGCCGTCACTGCATCAGGGGAAACCTTCGACAACGAGGAGATGAGGATGAAACTGCGCCATTCCGTACTCGCCCTGGCCGCCTGCTGCGCGGTCGCCGGGCATGCCTGGGCCGGCGAGGCCGAGGCCCGCAAGTGGGTCGACGCCGAATTCCAGCCATCGACCCTGAGCAAGGACCAGCAGATGGCCGAGCTCAAGTGGTTCATCGACGCGGCCAAGAAGCTCAAGGCCAAGGGCGTCAACGAGATCTCGGTGGTGTCGGAGACGATCACGACGCACGAATACGAGAGCAAGACCCTGGCCAAGGCCTTCGCCGAGATCACCGGCATCGTCGTCAAGCACGACCTGATCCAGGAAGGCGACGTGGTCGAGAAGCTGCAGACCTCGATGCAGTCGGGCAAGTCGATCTACGACGGCTGGATCTCCGACTCCGACCTGATCGGTACCCACTACCGCTACGGCAAGATCATGAACCTGACGGACTACATGGCCGGCAAGGGCAAGGAATGGACGAATCCGGGCCTGGACGTCAAGGACTTCATCGGCACCAGCTTCACCACCGCGCCCGACGGCAAGCTCTACCAGCTGCCCGACCAGCAGTTCGCCAACCTGTACTGGTTCCGCGCCGACCTGTTCGCGCGCCCGGACCTGAAGGAGAAGTTCAAGGCCAAGTACGGCTATGAGCTGGGTGTGCCGCTGAACTGGAGCGCCTACGAGGACATCGCCGAGTTCTTCACCAACGACGTGAAGCAGATCGACGGCAAGCCGATCTACGGCCATATGGACTACGGCAAGAAGGACCCGTCGCTGGGCTGGCGCTTCACCGACGCCTGGCTGTCGATGGCCGGCACCGCCGACATCGGCATCCCCAACGGCAAGCCGGTCGACGAATGGGGCATTCGCGTCAGCGCCGACGGCTGCACGCCGCTGGGTGCCAGCGTCTCGCGCGGCGGCGCCACCAACTCGCCGGCCGCCGTCTACGCGCTGACCAAGTACGTCGACTGGATGAAGAAGTACGCACCGAAAGAAGCCACCGGCATGACCTTCGGCGAGTCCGGCCCGGTGCCGGCACAGGGCCAGATCGCACAGCAGATCTTCTGGTACACGGCCTTCACCGCCGACATGACCAAACCCGGTCTGCCGGTGGTGAACGCCGACGGCACGCCGAAGTGGCGCATGGCGCCCGGCCCCAACGGCCCGTACTGGAAGCAGGGCATGCAGAACGGCTACCAGGACGTCGGCAGCTGGACCTTCTTCGACAAGCACGACGAGAACCGCAAGGCTGCAGCCTGGCTGTACGCGCAGTTCGTGACCGCCAAAACGGTGTCGCTGAAGAAGACCGTCGTCGGCCTGACCCCGATCCGCGAAAGCGACATCCAGAGCCAGGCAATGACGGACCTGGCGCCCAAGCTCGGTGGCCTGGTGGAGTTCTACCGCAGCCCGGCGCGCGTGGCCTGGACACCCACCGGCAACAACGTCCCCGACTACCCCAAACTGGCCCAGCTGTGGTGGAAGAACGTGGCCGTGGCAGTGACGGGCGAAAAAACCCCGCAGCAGGCGATGGACAACCTGGCCGAGGAGATGGACCAGGTGATGGCGCGCCTGGAACGCGCCGGCATGGCCCGCTGCCCGCCCAAGCTGAACAAGAAGGAAAGCCCGGAGAAGTGGCTGTCCGACAAGGGCGCCCCCTGGAAGAAGCTGGCCAACGAGAAGCCCAAGGGTGAGACGATCGCCTACGACACCCTGCTCAACGCCTGGAAGGCGGGCCGGGTGCGCTGAGCCCCGCGACCACCTCGTGCCAGGCGCGCGTCCTGATCCGTCGGGGCGCGCGCCTTTTTGATGGCCTTTGCGCGGCCGGCCAGCGCGCCGTTCAGGCTCGCGGCTGCGCCGCGATCCAGTCGTCGATGCGCCGCTCGAGCAGGTTCAGCGGCAGTGCACCGGCGTCGAGCACGGCATTGTGGAAGCGGCGCAGGTCGAAGCGCGCACCCAGGCGCAGCTGCGCTCGATCGCGCAGCTCGTCGAACTTCAGCTTGCCGATCATGTAGGCCAGGGCCTGCGCCGGGTTGGACAGGTAGCGGTCGACCTCGCTCTCGATGAAGACCGGGCTCTCGCCGACTTCCTGCACCATGTAGTCGATGGCCTGATGGCGGCTCCAGCCCATCGCGTGCAGGCCAGTGTCGACCACCAGGCGCGCGGCACGAAAAGCCTGCGCCTGCAGGTGGCCGAAGCGGTCTTCCGGCGCGTCGTAGAGGCCGAAACGATCGCCCAGGGTCTCGGCATACAGCGCCCAACCCTCGCTGAAGGCGGTATAGCCCCCGAGCCGGCGGAAGTCCGGCAGGTCGCCCAGCTCGCGGGCGCGCGCGATCTGCAGATGGTGACCGGGCACTGTCTCGTGCGCCACCAGGGTCGGCAATGCCCAGCGCGGGCGACGCTGAAAGGCCTGGGTATTGGCGTTGTACCAGCCCGGCCCGCTGCCGTCGCCCGGCGGCCCGTTGTAGCTGTCGGCCGCGCCGGCGCCCAGGAAGGCCGGCATCGGCCGGATGCCGTAAGGCAGGCGCGGCAGCTCGGCAAACAGCGCCGGCATTTCCGGGTCGAGCCGCTTGGCCAGCGCCCGGTAGCCGATCAGCATCGCTTCGGGCGAGGCGTAGAAGTACTGCGGGCCGTTCAGATGCGCCACGAACTGCGTGAAGCTGCCTTCGAAGCGCATCGCCTGCTGCACGCGGGTGAACTCGCCGCGCAGGCGCGCCATCTCGCGCAGGCCGATGGCATGCACCTCGGCCGGGCTCAGCGTGGTGGTCGTGCGCTCGCGCACCAGAGCGGCGTAGAGGGCCTCGCCGCCGGGGTAGTGCGTCAGCCCGCCGGACGCCGGTGCGCGCGGCAGCATCTCGTCGGCGATGAAAGTGCGCAAGCTTCGTTGTGCCGGCAGCACCAGCGCCGTGATGGCCGCTTCGCCGCGGCTGCGCAGGGCGGCCTGCAGATCGGCCGGCAGCGTGGGGCTCATGTCTCGGAAGGGCTGGAAGTACGGCCCTGTGCGCACCGGCGCGGCAAGTTGCGCGTCGAGCTGCGCCAGTGCACGTTCGAGCACCGGACGCGCCGGCACCCAGCCCTGGGCGACTGCGCCGCGCACACGCTCGATTTCCTGCGCCAGCCGCGCCGGCCAGGCCGCCAGCCGGGCGAGCACCTGTTCGCCGCGCGCCGGGGTGTCGATCGGCATCGCCTGCAGCAGGCCGGCCAGCCGCGACTGGAAACCGAAGGCCGACCCGATGCTCTGCCGCCGCCAGCCGTCGAAGGCCATCATCGCCACCTGGCGTTCGGCACGGTCGACGAAGAGATCGAGCGAGAGCTGATCGGCGGGTGGCAGCAGTTCGCGCCGGATGGCACGCGCCGCGGCCAGCTCGGCGTGAATCGCCGCATCGGCCGCCGCAGCGGCCTCGGGCGAAGCATCGCTGAAGCGGTGATCGAAGCGGCGGTCGCCGCGGAAGGTGGCCCACTCCGGCGAACGCCGTGCCGAGTCGTCCCAGGACCGCTCGAACAGAAGGTGCAGCCGGGTGGATTCGGCGCCGGCACCGGCCGGGTCGGCGGCCGGCGCGGCGGCGGCCAGCGGGCTGCCTGCCGCCAGCGCCAGGGCCAGGGCCAGGCTGAGTGTCCGGAGATTCATGCACCAGAGCTTACCGGGCCTGCATGGCGCGCGGGATACTGCGGCCATGTCGCTTGAACTGATCTCGATCGGCCCCTTGTCGGGGCACGCGGTGCTGATGCTGGTTTTTGCGCTGGCCGTCTTCGCCACCTTCGCCAGCGACCGCTTCCAGATCGGCTCGGTCTGCCTCGGCGTGCTGATCCTGCTGCCGGCGCTGTTCTTCGTCTTCCCGCATCCGGCGGTCGAACCCTATCGCTTCTTCGACGGCTTCGGCCACCCGGCGCTGGTGGCGATCTGCGCGCTGATGATCCTGGGCCATGCCCTGGTCCTCACCGGCGCGCTGGAGCCGGCGGCGCGCCGGCTGGCGGTGCTGGTGGAGAAGGCGCCGCGCCTGGCCCTGCTGCTCGTGCTGGTGGTGGCCGGGGCGGCCAGCGGGGTGATGAACGACACGCCGGTGGTCGTGCTGCTGATGCCGCTGCTCATCGCCGCGCTCAAGCGTGCCGGGCGCGGGCCGGCCTTCATGCTGATGCCGATGAACTTCGCGGTGCTGATCGGCGGCATGGGCACCACCATCGGCACCTCGACCAACCTGATCGTCGTCGCGCTGGCCGCCAGCCTCGGCGTGCGCGCCTTCGACGTCTTCGACTTCCTGCCCCTGGTGGCCACCGCCGCGCTGCCGGCCCTGGCCTATCTGTGGATCGTCGCGCCCTGGTTGCTGCGCCATGTGGCCGACGCCCCGGCGGCCGAGGTGCAGCCGGTCTTCGAGGCCGAACTGCGTGTCGCCGAAGGCAGCTGGCTGGACGGCGCGAAGGTGCACGAGGTGCTCAAGCGCACCGGCGGGCGGCTGCCGCTGCGCCAGCTGCGGCGCGCCGGCGGGGCCCTCACCCACCCGCTGCCGAGCGCCACCCTGAACGTCGGCGACTGCCTCATCGTGCAGGCCACCGCCGAACAGTTGAAGGACTACGAGGCGCGGCTCGATGCGCGGCTGCACTCGATCGAACAGAAGCACCGGCCCGACGCCAACAACCCGGCCGTTGCAGCGCAGCTGGTGATCACCCCCGAGTCACCCCTGGTTGGCCGCACCGCACGCGGTGCACGTTTTGCCGACACCTACGGCCTGATCCTGATCGGGCTGCGCAAGCCGTTCGGCAGCGCACCGTCGGGCACCGAACTGCCGGACCAGCGCATCGACGCCGGCGACGTGCTCCTGCTGCAGGGCCCGACCGAAGCGCTGCAGGCCGTGCAGCGTGACGCCCTGGGCCTGCTGCTCGACGAGCGGCTCGCCCTGCCGCGCCGGCGTCACGCCATGGTCGCCCTGGGCACCCTGGCCGGCGTCGTCGGTGCGGCCGGCCTCGGCGGCGTGCCGATTGCACTGGCGGCCCTGGTCGGGGTGCTGATGCTGCTGGGCACGCGCACCCTGGCCTGGAAGGAAGTCGGCAGCTCGCTGTCGATCAATGTGGTGCTCATCGTCGCCGCCAGCCTGGCGCTCGGCGATGCGCTGACGGTCACCGGCGCCACCGCGGCGATGGCGCGCGGCTTCGTCGCGCTGGCCGCGGGCTGGCCGCCGCTGCTGGTGCTGGCGGCGCTGATGGGCATGATGGGCATGCTCACCAATTTCGTCAGCAACAACGCCTCGGCGGCGATCGGCACGCCGATGGCGGTGGAGATCGCGCGCCTGCTCGGCCTGCCGGCCGAGGCCTATGTGCTGGCCGTGCTCTTCGGCTGCAATCTGTGTTACGTCACGCCGATGGCCTACCAGACCAATCTGCTGGTGATGAACGCGGCCGGCTACGGATTTCGCGACTTCGTGCGTGTCGGCGGGCCGCTGTTCCTGATCATGTGGGCCAGTCTGAGCTGGGTGCTCGCCGGCCACTACGGCCTGTAGCGCCGGCCCCGGCCGGGGGGCCTCAGCCCTGCGTCAGGCGCACGTCGAGCGACCCGCCCTTGAGGTGCAGGTCGCGCTGCGGGAAGGGGATCTCGATGCCGCGTGCGCCCAGCTCATCGTCGAGTGCCCACATCAGCCGCGCATGGGTGCTGCCCGGCGACGTGGTGAGCCGGCGCTCGGCCCAGACCACGAGCTCGTAGTTGACCGAGTTGTCGCCGAACTCGACCAGCCAGGCGGTGGGCTCCTGCCCCGGCACGTCGCGCACGCCGTCGACCTGGCGCGCGGCGGCAATGGCGGCTTCGCGCACCTTTTCCTTCGGTGTGCCGTAGGCGACACCGAAGGGCACGCGGATGCGGCGGAAACTGGCGTCGAAGGTCCAGTTGATGACGCGGCCGTTGATGAACTCCGAGTTCGGCACCAGCACGTCGATGGCGTCATTGGTGGTCACGCGCGTGTAGCGCATCGCGATCTCGCGCACATGCCCGCGCACACCGGACTCCAGGTCGACATAGTCGCCCACGCGCAGCCCGCCTTCGAGCAGGATGATGATGCCGCTGATGAAGTTGGAGAAGACGTTCTGCAGCCCGAAGCCCAGGCCGAAGGCGACCGCGCCGCCCACCAGCGCCACGCTGCCCAGGTCCAGCCCGACGTAGTTGAGCACGACGATGGTGCCCAGCACCCAGACCACGTAGCGGGCCAGGCGCGAAATCATGTGCAGGCGGGCCAGATGCGCCGGATCGCCATCCTGGGCGCCGGCACCATGCTGCGCGGCGCGCATCAGCAGCCGCTCGAGCGCGCTGGCCAGCCACCAGATGGCCATCACCAGGCCCACCGCCAGTGCCAGCGACATCAGCGTCACCGGTGTCGCGCCGACGGCGAACAGCGGCCGCTGCAGCAGCCCCAGCACGGCCTGCAGGCCGTCGTTCATCCGCCGGCCTCGACCGCGGCGGCGTCGGCATGCAGCTTGACCACCAGCACCGGCCGGTCGGCGATCTGCGTCAGATGCGTCATCACGCTGCCAAGCACCAGCCGCGCCAGCGTGCCGCGGCCGTGCGAGCCGACCACGATCATCGCGCAGTCGTGTTCATTGGCGGTCTGGTTGGCGGCCTCGGCCGGGTCGGCGCCGACCGTGATCAGGGTGCGCGAGGCCAGGCCCGCCGCCTGCGCCAGGCCCTGCGCCATCGCGAAGGCGCGGCCGGCCTGCTCGCGGCCCAGGCGCTCGTGGTCAGCGCTCGGGTCGAACATCGCCACGTCGACCTCGGCCATCATCGGCGGCGCGGGCGGGATCGCGGCGAGGAAGATCAGTTCGGCCTCGAGCGCACGCGCCAGCCGCACCGCCTGCTCGGCCGTGGCGCGGCCGAGTGGCGAGTCGTCGACGAGGGCGAGCAGGCGGGAATAGACGGCGTCGGGAACAGGCATGTGGACCTCCATGCGGACGGAATTGGAATCCGAATGTACTCGCGCCTCAACGCGGGTCGGCGCACCCGGTTGCCCGAGCGGCGGGTTTTCGCTGCGCACGGCCGGGCCGCCACCGGCCATGCCTTGCCCCTGGCAGCCGCGCGCCGTCAACCCTGGCTGAAGACGATCTCCACCCGACGGTTCTGCTGGCGGCCGGCGGCCGTGTCGTTGCCAGCCACCGGGTTGGCCCGGCCGAAGCCGCGGGTCGTGACCCGTTCAGGGGCGATGCCACGCGTCAGCAGCTGTGCCTTCACCGCAGCGGCGCGCCGTTCGGACAGCGCGAAGTTCAGCGCGTCCGAGCCGACGGAGTCGGTATGGCCCTCGACGGTAACGGTGCGCTCCGTATGCTCGCGCAGGAACGTGGCGAGATCGTCCATCGTGCGATTGGCGCCCGGCTTGAGCTCGGCACGGCCGGTGTCGAACAGCACGTCGCCCAGCGTCAGCACCATGCCCCGATCAGTCTGCTTGGCCTGCAATGCCGCAAGTTGTTCCGAAAGCGACTTCGCCTTGGCCGCCGCGGCGGCAGCCTGGGCCTGCGAGGCCTGCGCCGCCGCCAGCCGATCCTCGGCCAAGCGCCGCGCAGATTCGGCATCACGCCGCGCCGCGTCCGCTTGCGTGCGCTGCGTCTGCGCTTCGGCGGTTCGACTGTCGATCAGGATCCGGTCGCGCTGGTCAGAAGCGGCCTGCACGGCACGTTCGGCGGCCGCGATGCGCGCAGTCTCTCGCGCCGCCGCGGTGAGTTGAGCGGCCAGGTAGGCCTGGTGTTCGACATCGGCCGTCTCTGCGCCGGCGCGCAGCGCCGCCTCGGCGCTCTGGATCGCCTCCTGCGCACGGCGCAATTCAACTGGCGCTGCGCGCACCACGTCGGCGTCGGTCGCGGCGCTCTGGTAGGCGGTCTTGGCCACCTCCAGTCGTGCGTTGCTGGTCGGGGCGCTGGCGCAGGCGGCGAGCACGGCCACGGCCGCAGTGGCAGCAACGGCCAACCAGGGTCGGGTCAAGGGAGTACGGTTCATCGAAGATTCCTGGAGTCGGTGAAGGTGGACGTTCTGGGGCGCTGCCAAAGCCTCACGGCCGGCGGCGTTCGATTTCCTGGCGCAAGGTCGCGTTGCCGCGCTCCAGTTCGGCCACGGCAGACTGCGCCTTCTCGGCGCGCGTCTTGCGCTCCGCGAGCAGCGCGTCGGCTTCGGCCGCCTCGGCCAGTTGCCGCGCCAGCGCATAGCGCTCTTCGCGCACCGCAGCTTCGGCACGGCCGAGTTTGTCGCGTGCCGCCATCAGTTCGACCGGCGCCGAGCGCAACGCGCCAGCGGACTCGGCCTGGCTGATCAAAGCGCGCGCGCGGCTGAGCTCGGCCACCGGCGGCGTGCCGGTGCTGGCGCAGGCCGTCAGGACGGCCATGCACAGGATCAGGCCCCAGCGCAGGGGCAGGAGCACCGGACCCGGTGTGCTGCGGCGATGGGGTGCTTGAAGTAGGTTCATTTGGCGTGCTTTCCTGGTGATGGAAGTCGGTGAAACATCGCGGCCTCGGAGCCGACCGCGACACATGCTCTCAAGCCCGACCGTGGATTTGCATCTGCATCGCCTCGGCCGTTTCAGCGAATTGGCGCTGGTTGTCCGACGCGTTGCGCATCGGCTTGTCCAGGCTGCGCGTGAGCGCGTGGGCACCACTCTGGTCGGCGGCCATGTAGAGCTGGCCCATCTTCTCGGCCAGCGATCGGTAGCAGTTGTCCACATCCTGGACACGGCGGTGCAGGTCGAGCAACTGCTCGTCGGACAGGGTGTCGAGCTGTTGTACGGAATCCGTGATCGATGACATTCGAGTCCTTCAGGTGTCAGAAACGGTTGCACAGCGCAGGCCGGCGGCGCGCCGGCGAATCAGCCGGCGCCATCAGCCGCGGGAGGAACCGCGGGAGAAGCCGCGGAAGAAACCAGCGCGTCCAGCCGCCGATGCAGCCGCTGGAACTCGGTCTCGGTCAGGCTTCGCAACTGCCCGATGCGCGACGCTTCCGCGCTGTCGGCCAGTTGCTGAACACGACGCACCTCTTCCAGCAGCCGGCGCACCTCGCGAGTCGAACGCCTCTGCCCGAGCGCATGCAACACCAGACCCAGCCCGAACAGCGCCGCGAAGGCCACCAGCATCGTGATGCCCAGCGGAAGATCCACTGCGGCAACGCCGAAGTCCAGCCGCGCCACGGTCGACAAGGTCGACCAATTCAGCGCGATCAACGCAAGCACAAGGGCAACTCCGAGCCAGGAGATCCAGGCGGTGACTTGTTTCATCCATTTCTCTCCGGTAGGCGCAGGGCGATGGGGACGGGACAACCGGCAGCACAGCAGCCCACGAATAGAAAGAACCGCATCCTAGATTTGCGCTCTTGACAAGTAAAATGCATAAATAGAACTCGTACTTATCGAAAATGAAAATCAATAGCACAAGTTCCCTGCGCCGCACCGCCAGCACCGCCAGCACCGAGGTGCCCGACAGCGCCATGGCGACGTCGCGGCCGAAATTGCCCTGGACCGACTTCCACACCGTGCTGGCCATCGCCCGGGAAGGCAGCGTGGCACGCGCCTGCGTGAACCTGGGGGTGACGCACGCGACGCTCCTGCGCAAGCTCGATCAGATCGAAACCCGGCTGCAGACGCGGTTGTTCGATCGCGTGCGCGGCCGATACACCCTCACCGACGCGGGACAGGGCATCGAGGAGGCAGCCCTGGCCATGGAACCGTTGGCCCGCGCCGCCGAAGTGCGCGTGCGCGGTCAGGACCTGCGCCCGGCCGGACATGTGCGCGTGAGCGTGGCGTCGATCGTGATCGAACATCTGCTCGTACCGGTGCTGGCGCAGTTCGCGTCGGCGTTCCCGGAGGTGACCCTTGAGCTAGTGTCGGCACGCGAGCTGGTCAGCATTCGCAGGCGCGAGGCCGATGTCGCGATTCGCATTGCCGACGCCGTGCCCGACTGGCTGGTCGGCCGCAAGCTTGCGGACCTGGCGTTCCGGATCTACGCGCGCCGGACCGCGCACCCGCCGGAACTGCGTCCGTTGGCGGAGTTGCTGGGACAACGGCGCTGGATCGGCTTCGAGCGCGACGCTCGTGACCTGAAATTCGACCGTTGGATCGAAAGCACCGTGCCCGAGCCTCAGGTGGTCCTGCGTGTCGACAACTTCAGCCACGCCCTGACGATGGTGCAGGCCGGGCTGGGCATCGCGTTGCTGCCGGAATTTCTCGGGCGCACGGTGCCTGACATCGTGCCGCTGACTTCGCCCCTGGACGCACTGCGCACGCCACTGTGGCTCATCACCCACGCCGAACTGCGCAACACCGCGCGGGTGCGAGTGCTGATGCAGGCGCTCGGCCCGGCGCTGGCGCATGCCGTCGATCTGCCTGGCAACTGACCGCTACCCCAGGCTGTCGCCACCGAGGTCGACCGCCTCCGCCCTCGATCGAAAGGGGGAATCAGTCCAGCGCTTCGTCCAGCACTTCCACCCAGTGCCGCACCGGCGTGCGGCTGGCGTCGCCCAGGTGCTGGATGCAGCCGATGTTGGCCGAAACGATCAGCTCGCCAGGCTCGGCCGCCAGCGCCGCGAGCTTGCGGTCGCGCAGCTGCAGCGACAGTTCGGGCTGCAGCACGCTGTAGGTGCCGGCGCTGCCGCAGCACAGATGGCTGTCGCTGGCCGCCAGGCGGACCTCAAAACCGAGCGCGCGCAGGCCGTCCTCGACACCGCCGCGCAGCTGCTGGCCATGCTGCAGGGTGCATGGCGGGTGAAAGACCAGGGCGCCGCCGGCGTGGCCCTTGCCCAGGCGCGACTTCAGCGCCGGCAGCAGGCCGGGCAGCAGCTCCGACAGGTCCCGGGTCAGCGCCGAGACCCGCGCCGCCTTGTCGGCATAGGCCGGGTCGTGGGCCAGCGCCTGGCCGTATTCCTTGACCGTGACGCCACAGCCGCTGGCGTTCATCACGATCGCCTCGACCCGACCGTCGACGGTGAGCCCGTCCACCAGCGGCCACCAGGCGTCGATGTTGCGCCGCATGTCGGCCAGGGCGCCGTCGTGGTCGCCGAGGTGCGCGCGGATCGCGCCGCAGCAGCCGGCACCGTCGGCGACCAGGGTCTGGATGCCGGCGGCGTCGAGCACACGCGCGGTGGCGCTGTTGATGTTGGGCATCATCGCCGGCTGCACGCAGCCGAGCAGCATCAGCACCTTGCGCGGGTGCGTGCGCGTCGGCCAGCGGTGCGCCTGCGGCCCCGGCCGCGCCGGCACCTTGCCCTTCAGCGAGGCCGGCACCAGCGGGCGCAGCCACTGGCCGAGCTTCATCGCCGGGCCGAACAGCGGGCTGGTCAGGCCGTCCTTCAAGGCTCGGCGCAGCAGCCGCTCACCGCGCGGGCGTTCGACCTTGGCGTCGACGACGCGGCGGCCGATGTCCACCAGCTGCCCGTAGGCCACCCCGCTGGGGCAGGTGGTCTCGCAGTTGCGACAGGTCAGGCAGCGGTCCAGGTGCCGCTGCGTGGCACGCGTCGGCTCCACGCCTTCGAGCACCTGCTTGATCAGGTAGATGCGCCCGCGCGGGCCGTCGAGTTCGTCGCCCAGCAGCTGGTAGGTCGGGCAGGTGGCGGTGCAGAAACCGCAGTGCACACATTTGCGCAGGATCGCCTCGGCGGCGTCGCCGTCGCGCGTGCCCTTGAATTCGGGGGAGAGATTGGTCTGCATCAGAGGTCGGGGACGAGGCGCCCCGGGTTGAAGATGCGGTCCGGGTCGAAGGCCGACTTCAGTTTTTGGTGGATGCGATCCAGCGGCGGCTTGAGCGCCGCGAAGGCGCCGGCCGACTTGTCGCGGCCGCGGAACAGCACCGCATGGCCGCCGGCCGAGGCCGCCGCCTCGCGCACCTGCGCCGCCGGCAGCGGCGTGCACAGCCAGCGCTGCGCACCGCCCCACTCCAGCAGCTGTTCGCCGGGCAGCTTCAGCGGGCCGATGACCTGCGGCACCGACAGGCGCCACAGCGCGGCGCCGCCTTCGACCGCCTTCTTCGCGCCGACGAAAAACTCGTCGCTGTGGTCGCGCAGCCCGCCCCAGAAGGCGGCGGCCATAGCCGGCTCGACGGTTTCGCCGCCGAGCTGACGGCAGGCCGCGTCGACCGCGGCGCGCGCGCCCGACAGGCGCAGCACCAGCATGCCGTCCCACCAGGCGCTGGCCGACAAGGGCAGCGGCTGGCCACCCCAGGCATTGAGCTGCTTGAGCGCACGCAGCTGGTCGAACTCGAAGCGCAGCGTGGCGCTGGCGGTGGGCAGGGGCAGCACCTTCAGCGAGACCTCGCAGATCACGCCGAGCACACCCATCGAGCCGGCGAGCAGGCGCGACACGTCGTAGCCGGCCACGTTCTTCATCACCTGGCCGCCGAAGCTCAGCAGTTCGCCCCGACCGTCGAGCATCGTCGCGCCGAGCAAATAGTCGCGCACGCCGCCCGCGCTGGCACGCGCCGGGCCGGCGAGCCCGGCCGCGACCATGCCGCCGACCGTGCCGCCGGGCGCAAAGCGCGGCGGCTCGAAAGGCAGGCACTGGCCCTGCGCGGCGAGCGCGGATTCCAACTCCGCCAGCGGCGTGCCGGCGCGCACCGTGACCACCAGTTCGCTCGGCTCGTGGCTGCTGATGCCGGCCAGCGAGCCCAGCTCCAGCACTTCGCCCAGCAGCGGGCCGCCGTAGAAGTCCTTGCTGCCGCCGCCGCGCAGGCACAGCGGCGTCTTCGCCGCGCGCGCGGCCTTGACGCGCTCGACCAGCGCTGCGAGTGCGGTGTCCGTCATCAGAATCTTTCAAGCTCCGGGAACGGCAGCAGACCCTTCTTCACATGCATCTTCCCGTACTCGGCGCAGCGCTGCAGGGTCGGGATGACCTTGCCCGGGTTCAGGGTGCCGGCCGGGTCGAAGGCGCGCTTGAGCGCCGTCATCGCCCCGAGCTCGGCGGGGCTGAACTGCACGCACATGCTGCCGAGCTTTTCCACGCCCACGCCATGTTCGCCGGTGATGGTGCCGCCCAGCGCGACGCTGGTCTCGAGGATCTCGGCGCCGAACAGCTCGCAGCGGTGCAGCTGGTCGGGGTCGTTGGCGTCGAACAGGATCAGCGGGTGCAGATTGCCGTCGCCGGCATGGAAGACGTTGACGCAGCGCAGCTCGTACTTGAGCTCCATCTCGGCGATGGCCCGCAGGATGTCGGCCAGGCGCTTGCGCGGGATCGTGCTGTCCATGCACATGTAGTCGGGGCTCAGGCGCCCGCTGGCCGGGAAGGCATTCTTGCGCCCGCTCCAGAACTTCAGCCGCTGGGCTTCGTCCTTGCTGACCTCGAGCCTGGTCGCGCCGCAGCCGGTGAGCACGTCCAGCATGCGCTCGATCTCCTCGGCCACCTCTTCCGGCGTGCCGTCGCTCTCGCACAGCAGGATGGCCACGGCGCTCAGGTCGTAGCCGGCATGCACGAAGTCCTCGACCGCCGCCGTCATCGGCTTGTCCATCATCTCCAGGCCGGCGGGGATGATGCCGGCCGCGATGATCGAGGCCACCGCATCGCCGGCGCGGCCGATGTCGTCGAAGCTCGCCATGATGCAGCGCGCCAGCTGCGGCTTGGGCACCAGCTTGACGGTGACCTCGGTGGTCACCGCGAGCATGCCTTCGCTGCCGATCACCGCGCTCAGCAGGTCCAGCCCGGGCGCGTCGAGCGCGGTGCTGCCGAACTCCACCGCTTCGCCCTCGACGGTGAAACCGCGCACGCGCAGCACGTTGTGCAGGGTCAGCCCGTACTTCAGGCAGTGCACGCCGCCGGCGTTTTCGGCCACATTGCCGCCGATGGTGCAGGCGATCTGGCTGCTCGGGTCGGGTGCGTAGTACAGGCCGTGCGGCGCGGCGGCTTCGCTGATCGCGAGGTTGCGCACGCCGCACTGCACGGTGGCGGTGCGCGCCAGCGGGTCGACCATCACGATCTTGTTGAACTTGGCCAGGCTGAGCGTGACGCCCAGCGCATGCGGCAGCGCCCCGCCCGACAGCCCGGTGCCGGCGCCGCGCGCCACCACCGGCAGCGCCAGCGCATGGCAGGCCTTGAGCACCGCGGCCACCTGGGCCTCGGTTTCCGGCAGCGCCACCACCAGGGGCCGCTGGCGGTAGGCAGTGAGACCGTCGCACTCGTAGGGTGTGGTGACTTCGTCCTGCCAGAGCAGCGCGTGGGCGGGCAGCACCGCCGACAGCGCCGCCACGGCTTCGCGCTGGCGGGCGGCGCGGTCGGGGGTGGCGGCAGCGGGGCCGACGGGTTCGGGCGCGTTCATGGCTGCGACTGTAGCGGGTCGGCGTGTGGTACCGCCGCGCTCCTACCGCCGCGAACACCATCCGTATTACGCCCTTTCTCGATTCCCGCAAAGCTCGTCGTGTCCTTCCATGCGGGAGCGGCTCAGGCTCGTCGCCGCTCGCGTGGGGAACACACCCGAGGTTCCCATGCGCCAGCAACTCCGATCGGTTCATCCCCACGCACGTGGGGAACACTTCACCAGCGACCAGGTCAACGCCGATTCCGCCGGTTCATCCCCACGCACGTGGGGAACACAGCAGCAGGGTGGACACGATGCGTGACGCAGGCGGTTCATCCCCACGCACGTGGGGAACACGCGCACCTGTACGCCGTCGACCGCATTGCCACCGGTTCATCCCCACGCACGTGGGGAACACAACCCAGAGACGGGGGAAGAGCGCCGCCACCACGGTTCATCCCCACGCACGTGGGGAACACTGCCAGGCCGTGGGCGGGCGCCAGGCGTTGCGCGGTTCATCCCCACGCACGTGGGGAACACGGCGGCAAGCAATTCGCGGGCGGTAGTCATGGCGGTTCATCCCCACGCACGTGGGGAACACCCCCCGGGGGCCCTGCGCCCGCTGGCGCTGGACGGTTCATCCCCACGCACGTGGGGAACACTGCCACCCCCACTCGCGCGCGGCGGTGGGGTACGGTTCATCCCCACGCACGTGGGGAACACCACCGAATTCGCGTGCAATTCCCCAGGAATGTCGGTTCATCCCCACGCACGTGGGGAACACGTGGCATTCGTCGGAGGCGCCGTCGCCGGATACGGTTCATCCCCACGCACGTGGGGAACACCTGATCTCGACGATCGCGGCATCGGGCCGGCACGGTTCATCCCCACGCACGTGGGGAACACGTTGTGAACCAGGTATTTGTCCATCGCCTGTCCGGTTCATCCCCACGCACGTGGGGAACACAGCCCGATCAATCAGGACCGGTTCGCGGTCGCCGGTTCATCCCCACGCACGTGGGGAACACTCAGCAGTGCTTTACTCTGTTGTCAAGTAATGCGGTTCATCCCCACGCACGTGGGGAACACGGCACGGGCACGGCCAAGGAGGGGCATTCGCACGGTTCATCCCCACGCACGTGGGGAACACTCTCGGGTTCCGGCCGGGTTCCCATTCGGGGGCGGTTCATCCCCACGCACGTGGGGAACACGGCGGTGCGGCCGTTGACCTGGTGGCCGGCGCCGGTTCATCCCCACGCACGTGGGGAACACGGCCGGGCCTGTGAGACCGATGAGGGTGATGTCGGTTCATCCCCACGCACGTGGGGAACACACGACGGCGCTGGCGCTGGGCACGTATCCGATCGGTTCATCCCCACGCACGTGGGGAACACCATGTTCTGGCTCACGGTTTTTCTTTCGTCTGCGGTTCATCCCCACGCACGTGGGGAACACGCATCTGCCGTGCCTTCCGCGTGCCGCAGCATCGGTTCATCCCCACGCACGTGGGGAACACGTTTGAACACGAACGTTGACATCGGCATCAGGCGGTTCATCCCCACGCACGTGGGGAACACTGTGATGGGCCTGCCGCGGCCGACGGCCGAGACGGTTCATCCCCACGCACGTGGGGAACACCGGCGCCTCGGCGCTGGTCATGTCCATGATGACGGTTCATCCCCACGCACGTGGGGAACACGCCAAGGTTGAGCCTGTCGACCGCGCCACAGACGGTTCATCCCCACGCACGTGGGGAACACGGCACCAGCACGATCAGCGTGACGGTGAAGGGCGGTTCATCCCCACGCACGTGGGGAACACACGAACCACGTCATCGAGATGCTGCGCGCCGGCGGTTCATCCCCACGCACGTGGGGAACACTCCGCCATGAACACGCCGCACATCCGCGGCGCCGGTTCATCCCCACGCACGTGGGGAACACAGTTGATGATTGACGGCATCGCTGTCGGCGCGCGGTTCATCCCCACGCACGTGGGGAACACTCAAAAGCCGCTACGAGGCCTACCGCATTGCCCGGTTCATCCCCACGCACGTGGGGAACACCCGCAAGCGTGTGCGGTCGTGGGTATCCATTGCGGTTCATCCCCACGCACGTGGGGAACACATGGCCAGCGTTAGCGCGGTGAGGTCGGTGGTGCGGTTCATCCCCACGCACGTGGGGAACACTGCTGGCGCTGCTCGCGCTCCAGCAGGTAGGCCGGTTCATCCCCACGCACGTGGGGAACACCACTCATGCGCGGCCCACACCGTGACGACGTGCGGTTCATCCCCACGCACGTGGGGAACACAGCGCCGGGTCGGCCAGGTTCAGCCCCACCTCCGGTTCATCCCCACGCACGTGGGGAACACCTGCTGGACACGCGCGACGGGGATGGACCAGGCGGTTCATCCCCACGCACGTGGGGAACACCTCCTTGGTGGCAATGGCGCTGCTGATGCGGGCGGTTCATCCCCACGCACGTGGGGAACACGCGCCGCGCCGCCGCCGGCCTGCCCGATCGAGCGGTTCATCCCCACGCACGTGGGGAACACGACCCGATCTGCGTCTGTTTCGTCAAGCATTGCGGTTCATCCCCACGCACGTGGGGAACACGCTGGCGAGTGCACGAACATCGTGCGCCATGTCGGTTCATCCCCACGCACGTGGGGAACACCTGCTGAAGTTGCCTCCCCAGGACCTCCTACGAGGTTCATCCCCACGCACGTGGGGAACACGGCAGCGTGAGGCGGACAGCCGCGGTCTACCACGGTTCATCCCCACGCACGTGGGGAACACGAGCTGTGGCTGGACGAGTGGAGCGAGCAGTACGGTTCATCCCCACGCACGTGGGGAACACGGCCGCACACACCCGCTGGTTCGGCGCCGAGGCCGGTTCATCCCCACGCACGTGGGGAACACTGGCACGCCGGCCTGCGCGGCAATGCGGCGGGCGGTTCATCCCCACGCACGTGGGGAACACAAGCGGGTGGGCGCCTTCGGGCTGCGCCTGGGCGGTTCATCCCCACGCACGTGGGGAACACTGCGCGTGGGCGATGTCGAGCACGAGCTGGTGCGGTTCATCCCCACGCACGTGGGGAACACACCATTTCTATCTTGTTGCAACAGCACGACTTTTCCGACCGTCCGAAATCTACCAGCCGATCGACCCTGTCCAGCCAGATTGTCAAAGATCGGGTCCGGCCGCTTCAGGCATGAATCGAACGAGCTGCACGCCATCGAAGTCTGCCGGCTCGCGCCTGTTCGCACCCAGCGTCTTGAACTCGTAGCCGGCCTCGCAAAGGCTGCGCCAGACCATCACCGCGTTGCCGTGCTCCAGGCCCTCTTCCACATGCTCCCAGATGTGTTCGCGCACCCGTTTGCCGTACGACCCGACATACACCCCCGCTCGCACTTCCAGCAGCCACACCGCCAGCCGCCCGCGCAGCCGCGGTGGTGCGTTTTCAAGCACGATGACCAGCATCACCAAGGCTCGTCGGGTTGGGCAGCGCAGGGCCGATGGCGTCGTCCGGCGCATCCGGCCGTGGCACCTCGCCGGCCGCCAACATCTCTTCCATGTCAGGAATGATCCGGTGCAGCAGCTTGGTCTGCCTGAAGACATCCCGACAACCCAGTCGCACCGCGCGCTCGGGATTGCCCGCCGGATTGGACGCGGCCACTTTGAATGCCACCGGCACCACGGTCTCGAACTTGTAGATGTCGGCCACGTCGTAGACGAAGCTCAGTGGCTTGCCGGTGTGGATGAAACCCACCGCCGGTGCATAGCCGGCTGCCAGCACCGCGGCCTCGGCCACGCCGTACAGGCACGATGTGGCGGCCGACAGGCACCGGTTGGGCAGATCCGAACTGCTCCAGTCCTCGGCGTCGTAGTCGCGACCGCTCCACTTCACCCCGAACTGCTGCGCCAGCAATTGGTAGGTGCGGCGCACTCGCGCGCCCTCGATGCCGCGCAGCTGTTCGACGCTGCGCCGCGCGGGTGGCTCTTCGCCAAAGCGCATGGCGTACATCTTGCGCACCACTTTCAGCCGCAGGGTCTCGTCGAGCGCCAGTTTCGCCTGATGCAAGAGCCGGTCGCTGCGCGCGCCGCCGGGCTGGCCGGCCGAGTACAGCCGCACACCAGCCTCCCCGACCCAGACCAGCAGCGTGCCCACGCGCGCGGCCAGCGCAGCGGCGCGGTGGCTTAGACGCGTGCCCGGCTCCAGCATCAGGCAGGCGACGCCGCCGACCGGGATGTGTGTGCGCACGCCGCCGGCATCGACGACCACGAAGGCACCGTCGAGCATGTCGATCTCGCCGCGCTCGACGAAGACGACCGAGAGCCGTTCCTTGATGGCCAGCGGCTTCAGCGGTGGAAGCAGGCCGGTGGGCATGCCCGCTACTCGCCCAAGGCCGACAAGGCATGCGCCACCAGCGCGGGGGCGAGGTGGTAGCGAGCCGCCAGCAAGCGATCGATCAGCGGTCGAACCGGGCCGATCAAGCCCAGCTGTCGTGCGCGGGAAAGCACACCCAGCGTGCCCAGAACCTCCAGTCCCACACTTCGTGCGGCCTCGCGGCCACGGCGCTCGTCGATGAGCAGGTCGCAATGCTCCTGCTGCGCCAACACCAGCGCGGTACGTTCGCCCTCGTCCAATCCGGGGGCGTCAAAGCCACCCGCCGTGTCCGGGGGGTCGTCGACCAGTTTCAGCCATCCCGAGTCGTGAGCAGCATGCAAGGCGGCGTGTTCGGCACGAGGCGGGCCGACCGTGACTTCGACCCAGACGGTCTGCGACACGAGGACATCGTCGTACAGCGCCGCCGGCAGATGCAGAAGCCCCAGTTTGCCCAGCGCGATGAGTGGCCCGCTATCCGCGGCCAGCAAGCGTTGCGGCATGGGCCAGCTCGCGTTCCAGCTCTTCGGGTGAGTAGCGCACGGTGGCGATTCCGCGCCGACCCAGCTCGTCGATCATTTCGCTGTAGCTCAAGCCGGCGATGCGCGCCGCGGTCCCGAGGCTGATTTCGTCCCCGTCATACAGCACGGCGGCCAGTTCGACCAGCGCACCGCGCATCGGCATCCCGTTCTCCAGCGGCACCGCCAGCATCATGGGCCGGCCCGCCGTGGTGACCACCGTGACCTGACCCCGGCGGGCATCTGCCAGCAGCCGCGCGGGGGTGCGTTCAACATCTTCGTCGGTCAGGGTGTGCATGGCCTTGCCTCGACACGTTCAATACTTGCCAATTCTGCGCGCTGAAGGCGCGCAGCTCAAATACCCTCGGTTCGCCGGACCAGCAGCAGCCCGCAGCCAAAAGCCTTGGCGTGGCCGACGCCCGAAACCAGCGCCTGGCGCAGCGCGACAGGGTCGGCCACACGCAAGCGACCCGCGAAGTCCACCGTGGACAGCCGCAGCGTACCGCCCTTGCCACGATGCTGCTCGTACCCGTCGGCGCTCAGGCTGTCCTCGTCGAAGACGGCGCCGACCCGCGTGGCGCGTGCCAGCAGCCAGGCGGTGCCACACCGTTGCACAAGATCGGCCAGGGCTGGCCGCTCGCTGGTCGACCAGTCCGCCCAGCGGGCAAGACCACGTTCACGCAGCAGGCGGGTCTTTTCCTGCATCACCACGTCGTGACGGGCCGCCCGACCCGTGGCGTCACGCAGTGTCACCACCGGGTTGGCGCGCAGTTCGAACCGCAGGCACTCACCTTCGTGCAACTCGGGTGCGTAGGGTTTGCTCGACACCAGCCAGGCCGGCGTGGGCGCCTGTGGCAGGGCCGCCGACACGACATAGAAACGTGGCAAACCCTCCACATCGCGACGACGGAACAGGAATTGCCGCGCACTGCCCGCAGGCGCCGGCAGAAAGCGCCACAGCCATTGGTGCTGCTCATAAGCGCCCTGGCTCCACTCGTGCGCGGCGGCGCGCTCCTGCCCGGCTGTGGGCGTGATGAGACTGAAGTACATGCTCAGGCCTCGCTGTCCAGCAGCGCCACATGTTCGGTTCGGTCGCCGAATTGCCAGCCGCGCCGGCGGATGAGGCGGTCCTTGCGCGGCACGCTGAGGTCGGCCGCGGCGCCGGCCTGAATGCCTTCAGACCAGGCCAGGCGGCGCAGTTCGGGGGCGCTGGTCAGACCTTCGGCGGCAGCACGATCGGCCAGAAACGCCCGCATGGCGGCCAACGCCGAGTCGGCCGCCATGACTTGCGGCGCCAGCGGTGCGGCAGGTGGACAGCTCTTGCGGCCCAGGCAAAGTACGAAGTGCGGTTGTCGCAGGGCCTGCGCCAGCACCGGCAACACATGCGGTGCGGCCGCCAAGGCCTGCGCCGCAACAACCCAGGCGCCACCCTGTCGGTAGTCGCGTGTGGACAGGATGGTGTTAAGCACGGGCTTGGGCAGCGCCAGCTCACCGCGCCGCGTACGGTGCGGGCGGTGTTTCACGTCGGCCCGCCCGGGCACCTGGGTGGTGTGGTAGTCGCGCAGCAGCGTGCCGCCGCCGAGCGTGCCCACTGCCCAGGCGTAACCGTCACGCAGCGCAGCATGCGCCGCGTCGTCGGCACGGTCGATGCCCAGAGCCGCCCCGAGCAGCCCCACCAGCGCAGCAGCGCCCGGGTCGTCGCGCGTGCCGCGGAACTCGCCCACGGCCACATCGCCCCAGGACGCCAGCACGCCCTGCAGCTGGAAGACGAGGAAGTCGGCCATGGCCTCACTCCTGCACGAAAGTGATGATGTCGGCCAGCGAGCCTTCGCCCTTCTCGACGTCGAAATGGCGGCGCTCGTCTGCACAGGCACCGTAGACCTGGTCGAAGTTGGCCTGGCGCTGATTCAGCGCCTCGGCCGCCAGCTCCAGCATGCCGCGATCGCCGTAGGGTCGCACCGGTTTGTAGAAGGCCTGGACCAGGGACCGAGGCTGCTGCGAGCCCTTTTCCGCCAGCATGTGGTAGGCATAGGCGCGCGAGCCAAAGCTGTTCTGCATGCCGGTGGGCGCCACTTGTGTCACGGCCTGCACCAGCGCGGCCAGGGCGCGGTTGGCGAGGGCGACGTCGTCGCCCAGGTTCTTGCGCAGCAGAGCACGATCGATGCACAGATACAGGTAGAACAGCCCGGCGCCATAGCCACGCTCGCCGATGTGGCCGGCGCCTTTGTCCTCAAGGCCCAAGTTCAGGTCGTCGACGGCGCTGAAGTAGTCATCTTCGACGGCGGCCTTGTGCACGGTGACGGCGCGGGCGACCTGGACGGCGGCTTCGAAGTTGTAGGCTGGTACAGCTGCCAGCATTCGACCAAAGAGTGCGACGTCAACCGAGGTGCTCTCCTCAACGAGCAACAGCGTGGCAAGCGACTTGGCAAGTGTTGCGTTGGCCGTCTTCTTGTTCTTGTCGCTGTTTCTCCGTGCAATCGCCTTTTTTACAGCGTCGACAGTCTCGTCCTCGCGGCCATGGCGCAGATGCGCCGATAGCGCCTCGACAAACGTCTTCAACTTCGCCTCCTCCACTCGAGTCACGTGCACGAGCTGCGTGTTCATCAGGGGCGCGTGTGGATCGGCGGTTGAAGCCGCTTCCGGTTCACCATAGGCACGCTGAAGGTCAACCGACCAAGCCACTGCCGTCGCCTCGTCGACGCCATCGCCAGTGAGATGACTGAAGATCCAATCCTGCCCTACCCGTTTGGTCCGCACGCCGATCTGCATCGCCGAATCACCCAGCGCTCGCGCGAAGATGTCGGAGGTTCGCCACGCCCGCTTCAAGCTTTGCGAAGACACACGCAGGCGCAGCGCGTCGCCGACCAGTGCGGTCTTGGGTCGGCCGGTGTCGTCACGGTTGAGGTTGGCCGGCGGGTAGGCGGTGAGCACATGCAATTGGACGAAGCGGGTCATGTGAAATCTCCGTAAACAATCGGGGTGGGAATCAGGAAACGGCTGCGCTGGATTCAGCTGCGAGCCTTATCGAGCCATTCATAGTCGTAGGCCCAGCGTTTGCGAACTGCATCGCCCCAGTTCACGACGTCGGTGGCCAGCGACAAGGGGTCGCAGCGGTGCCCGATGAGCGGCAATGTGCGGCGCAGACCGACGAACAGCGCATCGGTGTCGGGCGACTCCAGCAGGCGCTTGAAGCGCAGTTCGCTCACGCGCTGCTTGTCGCCTTCGCGCTGGCTCATGGCTTTGGGCAGTGGCAGGTTGTCGGCCTCGCGCAGATGCGCCAGCAGCCCGGCTGCGGCGGCCAGGCGATCACCTGCACCCGGGCCCGCCGGCCAGCCGGCCGCCAGCAGCCGGCGGTGCAGGCGCTGGAATGCCGGCTGCAGCACCACGGCGGTGATGTCCGGCGCACGGCGCAGCGCGGCGCGGCCGCCGGTGTCGTCGGCGAGTTGGTGCCACCAGTGTTGCAGCAGATCACCCCAGGCCTGCTGGGCACGGAAACTGAGCGCTCGATCCGGGTTCATGCGGGCTCCTTGGGCAAAGTGCCAGCGTCTTTGCCGGCGCCGGCACGCTTCGGCTTTTCAGCGGGCGGGGGCACGGGCAGCCCGAGGGCCAGCTTGAACTTCGGGCCGTACAGGTTGCGCTTCAACTGCCGGTAGGCCAGCGCGACGCGGCGCGGGTTCTGCCGTTCCACCGGGCCGGTGCCGACAAAGACCTCGTCGAACAGACGCCGTGCCGTCTCGGACAGGGTGCGATGCCACGCTTCGCGGGTGGGCAGAGGATCAGGTTCGGTGCCGTTGCGCATCGCTTCAATGAGCGCCTGCAGATGACGGTAGAAGCCAGGCTCGGTGGCGCTCCAGAAGGCCGTATCAACGTGGGCGAAGTCACCGCGGGCGTCGTGACCGAACCAGGCGTCCTTGATCGCGCCGCGCAGGAACTGGTTGCCGAGCTCGGCGGCGGCGAGCCAACGGCCGACCTCGGCCTGGATGTTGATTACGGCTTCAGCATCGCACTCCGGCAGTCCATACAGCGGCAGGGAGGACTCATACCAGCAACGCGCCTTCATGTTGTCCATGTCGAAGCCGAAGGCCCACAGACGCAGGCCCGGCCCGGTCTGGCGCCGAAGTTGATCAAGCGCGCGGGCGACGACAGGCGCCACTCTTGCCGTACGGCGCTCGCTTGGTGCCCCCAGGCTCCAGGCCAGCCAGTGCCGATAGCCAAGACCGTCGGGCTGCGGGTGCAGCGGCAGCCAGCCCTCCTTTGTCTGGTAGTAGGGCGACAGCGGGTGATTCCACTCGCCCTTGTAGTTCAGACCATGGTTCTTGGTGGCGTAGCGCCGCACTGGAATCTGTGCAGGACGCGCACAGAGGTCGCAATGGGCGGCACCTTCGCTGTCGCTGTTTTCGAACACCAGGCGAATCCGTCTGGGCATGGCCCAGAAGTGGTGTACCGGGTGAACCTGTGCCATGGAGATTTCACCCTTGAGCGCCTGCAGCCCGGCGATCGGACCGAGCCACGGAAACGCGCGCTGATTGACCTCAAGTTGGAAATCGCCGTCGGCGCCGAAGAAGCCCTTTCGGTCACGGACGTTCAGCCACAGATGCTGCCAAAGCGTGCCGCCTTCGGCCGCCATCACCAGCGTCGAAAGTGGACCACCACCGCGCAGGCCGGTTCGATGCCCTGCGCCGCCGGAAGGCGCGTTCGTCTGCAGCGCAAACAAGGCGGTTGCTGCACAGGCCGCACACATGCCATCGATCTGGTTGCGTTTGACGAAGTGGTCGGCGTTGTTCTTCAGCGTCTGCTCGCCGGGTGACTCGATCAACAAGGCGCCGATGGGGTTGATGGCGACGCCCGCGGAGCCCAGATCCTCGTCCTGCATGAATCTGTGCCCCTCCCCATCCAACGCAAATGCCAAGGCCACCGGCGCAAACCACTCGGCCAGGGTCTCCGGCTCCGGCGCCGTCCTGAAAAGCTGCCGCCACGCAATGCTGTCGGCCACTGGTGTGGTCGTCTGCAGCAGGCCGATCGCGAACTGGGCCAGCGCACCATTGAAGTCGGGCCGGTCGGCGTCGAAGGCCAGCCATCGGGGCTCACTCAGTCGGTCAGGCGTGATCCATTCGCGCCGGCCCTGCGCGTCGCGCACGGGCATCCAGGGGTCTTGCAGCAGGTTCATGGTTCAGCGTGCTCCTGGCGTTCAATCGAATCAGCAGCGGGATCAACATCGCGGCGCCACGCTTCAAGGCCGCGGCGGGCGTCGTAGCGCCAGCGTCGGCGTTGCGCCGGCCGGCCGCGCGATTCGGCGCCCATCGCCTCACCGATCCAACCGTCAGGCGTCTCGCGCAGCGGCAGCAGCACGGTCCAGCGGCCCTGCGCTGGGAGTTGATCATTGACATCGTCGATCGCGGCCTGCAAGGCGGCGTCGTCGACGGCCGCGGTGGCGGCCATGGCACGTTCGACCATGCGCAGGCTGCTGTAGGCCCAGCCATGGCGCCGGTCCACCCAGGGCCGCAGGTGCGCGCCGTCCCAGCGCGCCAGTGTCACCGTGCTGGTGGCCTCGCCCAGCCGGGAAGGGGTGCGCGCGTCGCTCCACCAATCGACACCGCCCGACTGGCTGCGGCTGTAGCCCTCGGCCAGGGTCAGCGTGTTCATCATGGCCTGCGCCTGTTCGGCAAAACCCTGCCCTTCGGCCGCCTGGGCATTGGCTTGCAGGCCGGCAGGCACATCGGCCTCGTCGCCGAACACATGCTCGATGAGCCGCCGCGCATCGTCAGGCATGGTGAAGACACCGTCGCGCAAGGCCTGCATCGTCAGCCACAGTTGTGCATGGTCGGGGTACACGGCAGCACCCTTGGGAAAGGTGTTCTTGTACCAATCTTCGCCGGGGTTGGCGTTCCACGGCGGGCACAGCAGGTGCAGCACCGGCGTGCCGCGGGCGTCGGCCGCGCCCGGGTCGCCCTGCGGCGTGCCGTCGGCCTGCCGGCGGTGGCGCCGCAACCGGCCGGCGCGCTGCACCAGGCGGTCGATGGGCGCAAGGTCGCTGAGCAGCAGGTCGAAGTCCACGTCGAGCGACTGCTCGACGACCTGGGTCGCAATCAGCAGCCGGCCGGCACGTTCGGCCGTGCCGCTGGTCTTGCCAAAGCTCTGCAGTACCCGTTGTTCCATGGCCAGGCGGTCGTGCAATGCAAAGCGGGCGTGGAACAGCCACAGTCGCTCCGGTGCAAGTTCCTGCTGCAGCAGCGTGAAGGCGGCGATGGCATCGGCCACCGTGTTGCGCACCCAGCAGACGCACTGACCGGCCGCCAGCGCCTGGCGGATCACCGTCAACGCGGGGGCCAGATCTTCGTGCATCTCCACGCCGACAAGGCGCCGCACGTCCGACCGGGTCTCGATGGCCGTCTCCGCTGCCGCGCCAGCCATGCCATCGACCGTCGGCCATGTCGTCGCCAGTGGGTAGGCCAACGAAGCGAGCGGCGGCGCGTAGCCCCCGACGCCGCGGGAAAAGGCGCGCAGCAGGGTCTGTCGGACCCGCTGCGGGAGCGTCGCCGACAGCAGCACCACACTGCCGCCGCCACGGGCATGGAACTCCAGCAGCACGGCCAGCACCTTGAGCATGTAGGCATCGCAGGCATGCACTTCGTCGACCACCAGGACCTTGCCCTGCAGCCCGAGCAGGCGCAAGGACTGGTGTTTGCTGTGCAGCACTGCCATCAGCGCCTGGTCGATGGTGCCCACGCCAGCCGGCGACAGCAAGGCGCGCTTGTGGTGATCGGCCAGCCAGGCCGCGCAGCGCGCTGATGCGGTTTCGTCGCGCTGCGCCTTGTCGTCTTCGGCGGCATCGGGCGGCAGCACATGCGCGCCCAGGTCTTCGACGATGGTGGCCGCAAACGCGTCGACCAGACTGCGGCTGCTGGTGGCGAGGATCAGACTGGCCGCGTCGTCGAAAAGGCACTGGTAGGCAGTGGCGATGCGCTCGTACATCGCATTGGCGGTGGCCATGGTCGGCAGAGCGACGAAGAACCCGGTGGCGTGACCCGCAGCCATCAGTCGATGGGTGAGCATCACGGCAGCTTCTGTCTTGCCGGCGCCGGTGACGTCTTCCAGGCAGTGCAGTTGCGGGCCGTCCGCAAGTGCCACCTCGGACGCCCAATGCTGCAACGGTGATGGGTGTGCGATGCCCGGAAACAGCCGGTCGAACGGCATCGCGGCAGCAGCCTGCGGCGGAACGACCCCGCTGGCGCCCACCGCGGCCTGTGCCTGGCGCTGCGCGCGCTGCCAATAGTCCGCCAGCGAATGAGACGCGTCGGCGCCGTACAGAAAAGGGAAATACAGGACGTTGGAGCCCAGCCAGTCGGCCAGCACCGCCAGACCAGCCATCCACCAGGACAACTCCTGACTGACCGCCAGGAAGTTGTGCGCGTCCTGCCCGCCCACGCTTGCGACCAGATCGTCGGGCAGGAACATCGCGCGCATGGCATCCACGAACTGCAACGCAGCAGCGCCGTCGTCTTGGGCATGGAAATGCTGCTTCCAGGCGCCACCCGGCTGCGGCGGCTGACCGTGATGGCCGGTACTGGCGCGCATCCAGAAATTCAGCCCGTCCGCCAGGTCTTCGCTGGCCGGCCCGAACCAGGATCGATCCACCAGTCGATCGAGCACCACCTTGTCCCAGAATCGCCAGCCCAGGCTGTCGTGGCGAACGTCGTAGATCTTGGCGGGATCAGGGTTGCGGCCCCGGAGTTGAACGAAGAGATCCGGCCTTTGGGCCTGAAACGACTCGGCAAACTTGCCAAGGTCGTGGAGTGCCAACCAGAACGCGACCCAGTTGCCGACTTCCGCGACAGACATTGACAGGCGCCACGCCATCCTCTGGCGCAGGCCCGGGCAACGGCCCAACAGCGCAACGCCGGTGGCCGCAACATCCAGGCTGTGGGCCGCCAGCGGATGCCAGCATGCGCCTTCCGAGGCCTTGCCCCAGTAGCGCCAGTCACTGATCCTGCGGAAATCCGACATGAGGCCATCCTGATCCTTCACTGGCTCAGGAAGTGAGCCCGCTGCTGGATCACGCTGCGATTTCAATCACGGGATGGAAGACAGTCTGCTCCCACGGCGCGCCCCACCCTTGGAGCGTCAAGCCGCCTCACCCCCTGTGCACAAACACCGTCAGCACCCCCGTATACCCATACAGATGGTGGCGCGCGATCTCTCCGCCGGCAAAGAACCCGGCCAGCGGTACGTCGCCCAGGGCGTGGCGCACGATCTGCATTTCGGCCGACGGCCCGCCGAAATGCGGCCCGCCGCGGCCCGAGCAGCTGACATAGATCGCGCCCAGGACGCGCTGCACCGGGTCGGTCGGCGGCACGCCGGGCACGGTGTGTGCGGGCTGGGTTTCGGCCACCGCCTCGCGGATCTCGCTGCAGATGCGCACCAGGTCGCGCCGCGCGGCGGCCACGTCGCGCTGGCAGAAGGCCAGGCGCATGCCGGGTTCGACGACATCGGCGATGGCGAAGGCGCGCCGGCCCGGGTCCAGGCCGATCAGGTGGCGCACGCGGGTGTCGGTGCCGAACTGCCCCCCGCGCCCGAGCAGGGCTTCGGTCGCGTCCGACAGGCCGACCAGGGTGGCGCGCAGCAGCGGCAGCGCCTGGCGCGGGTTGTCCAGGTCGGCGATGCCGAGGTCGGCAAGCAGCAGCGGCAGCGCCGGCTGGCCGTCGAGTTCGAGCACCACGTTGCGGTCGGCGGCGGTGATCTCGCGCACCGGGCCGACGGGCTGGCTGCCCTGGGTGACGCGCGAGATCAGGGTGATGTCGACGTCGAAGGCCACACCCGACAGCCCACCCTGCCAGACGCCGTCGGCCAGGGTCAGGGTCGCGCCGCGCGAAGCGGCGAGACCGCCGAACAGGTAGCCGCTTTCGACCCGCGCGCTCATTTCGGCGATCAGTTCCGGCAGATCGGGCGTTGCCGGGTCGGCGTGCACCAGGGCGCTGAAGGGGGCGATGCGCGACAGCGGCCGCGCGCCGGAAAACACCTCGAAACGCTCGCGCGGCAGGCTCGACAGCATCAGCACCAGGGCCGGCTCGTCGAAATGCTCGACCCCAGAGGCGGCGACGCCGACGCCGACACAGCCCACCCAGTCGACCCCCGGCCAGCGTGCGCGCAGCGCCGCCAGCAGCGGCTCGGCCTGCGCCGCATAGGCGTCGGTGAAGTAACACCAGCCCAGGGTCGGCGGCGCAGCGGCCGGCTGGGCTTCGATCTGCGCGGCGGCCGCCGTCAGCGCCATGCGCCAGTCGCTGTGCGCAGCGTGGCCGCTGCGGAAGGTGCTCATCTGCGCGTGCGTTTTTTTGCCGGCGCCTTCTTCGCCGCTGCGGCGGCGGGCGCCGGGGCGGCGGGCGCGCCCGCCGGCAGGTCCTTCATCGCCTTGGCGGCCAGTTCGCCGAACTGCTGCGTCAACGCGCCCCACCAGGCCATCGGGTCGACACCCGGCGCGGCCGCGGCCGGCGCCGCCGTCTTCGGTGCCGGTGCCGGTGCCGGTGCCGGTGTCGGTGCGGGTGTCGGTGCGGGTGCGGGTGCCGGCCGCGGGGCCTGCATCTTCATCGACTCGCGCAGCGCGTCTACCGGCACGTTCATGCCCTGCAGGGTGGCCAGGGTCATGCGCTGGACTTCGAGCGCCTGGATCGTGGCGCCGATCATCTTGGCGTTCTGCTCGAGCCAGAACTGCACGGTGCGCAGATCGCGGATGCGCTTTTCGATTTCCTCGGGGTCGATCGAGGGTGCGATCCACTGCCCCATGCCGGGCAGGCTCTCGCCGGCGCCCTTGATCAGGCCCTGCAGGAAGTCGAAGCCCGGGACGAGCTTGGCGAAGGCGGCGGGGTCGGCCATGGCGGTGATCTCCTGGTTGGGATGGTCCATTGTGCGCCGCGCCTTGCGCCAGTCATGGCGCCGCCCCCTGCACCGTCAGGCGGCCGTCCTGCTGCGTGAAGTGCAGCCGCCCGAGCACGTCCATGCCGAGCAGCGGCGACGCCAGGTCGGGCAGCACCGTCACACGCAGACGGTTCGCGACCACACCGCCGTCGAGCGCCAGGTCCACGCGCGCCTCGTAGCCGACGGCCACGCCGCCGGCGGTGGCCGATCGCACCTCGCGTTCGGGGGTCAGGCCCAGGCGCTGGGCCAGCGGGCCGGGCAGTGCGGTGCGCGTGGCCCCGGTGTCGACAAGGAACTCGACGTTGCGGCCGTTGACCCGGCCCGGCCAGTGGAAATGGCCGTCGAGTGCGCGCTGCAGGACCAGCCCGCCGCTGCCGAAGGTGAAGCTCGGCCGCTGTCGTTCGGCCAGGAAGGCCTGCACGGCCAGGAACAGTGCGGTGCCGAGCAGCAGCCAGACGGTGGCCATCTTCAGGCCGCGGGGGAGTTCTTTCATGTTGCCGAGGTTAGCGTGCTCCCCGGATCTCCACCGCCATGAGGTTGTCGCCCGAGTTGCGGTCGATGCGCTTGTTGTAGGGGTCTACGCCGGCCCAGGCCGGGGCCTCGTCGAGCACCAGGGTCAGGGTCTGGGTTCCGCTGCGCAGCCGCGGACGCTGCAGTGCAAGCACCGACGCGGCCTTGAAGCCGGCCTCGCCCGGCCGGACGCGGAAGGCGCCGACCTCGAAGACCTCGTCCAGCGGCACTTCGGTCTGCACACCCTGCCCGTCGGCGCGGAACTTGCGCGCCGCGATCGTCAGCGCCAGGTCCCAGCGGCCGTCGGCGCGCTGCGTCGCGCTGGCTGCTTCGAGCTTGCTGTCCCATAGCGTGATGGTCTCGAACAGGTCCGTGATCAGCGCGTCGTGTGCCGGCCCGGCCCTGGCGCGAAGGATGGCCAGGAAGTCGCGCGTGTTCGGATAGGGCGCGCTGTGGAAAGCATAGCGCGTGAGCATCTCGGCCATCGCCGCATCGACGACCTCGGCGCCCACCACCTCCTTGAGCCAGAACATCGCCAGCGTGCCCTTGCGGTAGTGGATGTGGGGCTGGTTCTCCACCCGCGCCAGCGGCAGTTCCTCGACCACCTCGCCACCGCGCCCGCGCAGGTAGCGGTCGAGCTCGTACTTCAGGAAGCGGCGCAGCTGCTCGGGCCCGAACATCTGCTCCATGACCCGCATCGCCGAGTACTGCGCAAAGGTCTCGACCAGCATCGTGGCGCCCTGCTGCTGGGCCGGAATCAGCTGGTGCGCCCACCACTGGTGCGCGATCTCGTGCGCTGTCACATAGGTGGCGAGGTCGATGTCCTGCGGGTCGCCCAGCTGCGACAGAAAACCGATGTTCTCGGAGTAGGGGATGGTGTTGGCGAAACTCTGCGCAAAGTCGGCGTAGGAGGGGAACTCGACGATGCGCGCCTGCTTGAACTGATAGGGCGAAAAGATGCGCTGGAACAGCGTCAGCGAGGCCTTCATCGCGCTCAGCATGCGCTCCACGTTGTGCTCGTGGCCCGGGTGGTGGTAGACCGCCAGCTCGATGTCGCCGAGCCGGTCGCGGCGCACCGCATAGCGCGCCGACTGGATCGAGAAGAAGTGGTTGATCGGCGCCTCGGGGCGGAACAGCACCGTGCGCCGACCGCCGCTGACGCTGTCGGAAACCGTCTGGCCGGGCGCGATCGGGGTCTGGTCGGCGTCGGTGGTGACACGGATCTGCGCCTGCACCCAGTCGCTGTCGGCGCGCAGCATGTGGCGCCAGCGTGCACTGTCGTCCTCCAGCTTCGGCGGACGCAGGTCGGGCTCCAGGCCCTGCTGGCGGCGCTTGCTGCGGTCGGTGAGGAAACCCTGGCGGTCGATGCCGAGCGTCGGCGTGATCTCGCTGTTGTCCAGGAAGCTGCCGTTGGCGACGATGCGCGTCAAGGGTGCGCTGTTGGGGAAACCGTGCTCCTCGAGCGTGGTGGCGAAGGCCAGCTCGCGGCTTTCGCCGGGTTGCAGCGCCGGGTCGAGTGCGTAGCGCCGCAACGGCCAGGGCGCGTCGGCCGGGCCCCAGGTCTGCGCCAGCGTGGCCCCCGGCAGGTCCAGCCGATCGATGCGCAGCCGCTCGGGCCACTGCACGAGCAACTGCTCGATCGGCACGTTGCCGCGGTTGAGCAAGGTGTAGCGGCCGGTGGTCACGGCGCGCGCCTCGCGTGGGTAGAGCTGCACGTCCAGGGTCACGGCCGTGATGCGCGGCAGCGGCAGGCTCTCCAGCGGCAGCAGGGCCTTCTCGGCGGCGGCCAGCAGCGCGTCGCGTGCCGGCGCCGGCTGGTAGAGGTTCAGCCGGTTGGTGTTGTGGAAGATCCAGGCGCCGCTGCCCACCCAGGCCAGGGCCGCCGCGCCGGCCACGACACCGGCCGGCCCGCGCAGGCGGCGCGCGGCGATGCGCCAGCGGGCCCGCCAGGGCGTCGGCGCGCCACGCCGCCACAGGGCGAAGGCGGCCACCCCGAGCAGCAGGCAACAGGCCGTCCAGTAGGCCTGGAACCAGGCCGCCCCGATCCAGAAGCGGCCGGCGCCGTTCATGTCCGACAGCGGCACCGGCGAGCTGCCGGCAAAGCTGTACAGGTTGTGCTCGAAACCGGCGGCGCCAAGCGCCACGCTGGCCACCAGCTGCAGCAGCATCAGCGCCCAGCCCAGGGCCTTGTGCGGCGCCAGCACCTGCACGAACACCGTCAGCACGGCCAGCTGCAGCGCCGTCACCAGCGACGGCAACCAGAACCAGGCCAGGTAGTTCAGCGGCTCCAGGGCCGTCCAGCCCTTGGCCAGCTGCACCGCCATGCCGGTGAACACGGCCACCGCGCCGGTGGCCGCGAGCACGAGCGCGATGGCCGCGATCTTGGGCAGCAGATGCACCCAGTCGGGCGCCGCGGTGGCGTCGACGATCTCGTGCAGCCGGCGTTCACGGTCGCGCCAGACCAGTTCGCCGCCGTAGTAGATCGCGATGATGACCGGCATGATGTTGAAGGCGCCCTGCAGCGCCTGCACCATCAGCCGTGTCGCCGGCCAGGAGCCGGCGCCGTACCACTCGCCGGTGAACCAGGCCGCGGCGCCGCCATTGATCACGCCGATCGCCAGCAGCACGAAGAAGGCCGGGCTGCGCAGGACGAAGGCCATGTCGTGGCGCGCCAGCACACGCAGCTGCGTCCAGCCGCCGCCGGCGCGCGGGGCCGGCAGCGGGCCGGCCGGCGGTGGCGGCGGCGCGCCCTCGCCGGCGGCCGCGGCGCGCGCGCTGGCGGCGCCGGGCTCGGCGAAGCCGAAGCGCCACCAGGCCAGCGCCAGCAGCGCAGCGGCAATGCCCAGCCAGAGCAGCCGGTTGGCGAGCAGCAGGCCGTCCAGCGGCGGCATCAGGGTGTTGCGCTCGGCCGCCGTCCAGTAGCGCGTGACGATGCCCAGCGCCGAGATGCCGAAGGGGTCGACCAGGGCCGCCCAGGTGTCGAAACGTGTGTCGCGCAGCAGGCCGCGGGTGACGAAGAAGGCCACCACCAGGGCCACCGCGGCGACATAGCTCCACATCATCGAACGTGTCGCGGTGGCCAGGGCGAAGAAGATCGCAGCGATGACGAGCATCGTCGGCAGCGCATAGACGAAGAGTGCGTAGGCGTAGTGCCCCGGCACGAAGGGGCCGACCTTGTCGGGGTCGAGCCAAGGCATGGCCGAGCCGATGGCGATGGCCAGCGGCATGCAGGCCAGCACCAGGAAGGCTGCCGCGGCGCTGCCGGCGAATCGCCCGCCGAGGTAGGCCGACTTGCCCAGCCGCGTGCTGCGCACCAGGGGCGCGAAGCCGGTCTCGTCGTCGCGGATCACGCTGCCGGCGACCAGGGCCACCTGCACGAAGACCGCGAACAGGCTCATGATGCCCAGGATCTGCAGGATCGCGAACGGCGCGTTCAGGTTGACGTTGCCGCGCGAGCCGATCTGGATCTGGTCGACCGTGATCGCGCCGAAGGTGAGCCCGAAGAAGATCGCGCAGCCGACCCAGAACACCGGGCTGCGCAACTGCTGGCGCAGCTCGAAGGCGGCGACGTGGCCGATCATGCGGCGGCCTGGGCGGCGGCGGCCGTGGCCCGGCGCACCTGGTGCAGGGTCGCGAAGTAGACGTCCTCCAGGCCCACCGCCACCGGCGTGAAGCCCGCCGCCGGCGGTGATTCGGCCAAGGTGCGCACCACGCTGCGGCCGGCCTGCAGCCGGGTCGCGATCACCGGCCAGTCGGCACGCGCGCGGTCGAGGTCTTCGCGCGCAACCTCGCGCTGCCAGACCCGGCCCTGCAGGGCGGCGATCAGGGCCGCAGGTTCACCTTCGAGTGCGATGCGGCCTTCGGTCAGGATGGCCATGCGCGGGCAGAGGTCGGTCACGTCGTCGACCAGATGCGTCGACAGCAGCACCACCACGCCGCGCCCGATCTCGCTGAGCAGGGTGTTGAAGCGGTTGCGCTCCTCGGGGTCCAGGCCGGCCGTGGGCTCGTCGACGATGATCAGCTGCGGGTTGCCGATCAGCGCCTGGGCGATGCCGAAACGCTGGCGCATGCCGCCGGAAAAACCGGCCACCGCCTTCTTGCGCACCGACCACAGATTGACCTGCTGCAGCAGCGTCTGCACCGTCTCGCGCCGCTCGCCGCGGCCGGTGATGCCCTTGAGCACGGCCAGGTGGTCGAGCAGGTCGCTGGCGCTGGCGCGCGGGTAGACACCGAAGTCCTGCGGCAGGTAGCCCAGGGTCGCGCGCAACGCCTCGGGGCGGGTGAGCACGTTGATGTCGCCGAAACGGATCTCGCCGGCACTCGGCTGCTGCAGCGTGGCCAGGCAGCGCATCAGCGAGGACTTGCCGGCGCCGTTGGGCCCGAGCAGCCCGTACATGCCGGGCGGGATGTCCAGCGACACGTCGTCGAGCGCGCGCGTGCCATTCGGGTAGATCTGGGTGAGGTGGCGGATGCTCAGCATGCGCCGCATTCTCCCGTCGCCGGCCCGGCCACCGGCCGCCATGCGACGAAGTGTCGATCCCGGCGGACGAATCAGCCGGGCGCGGCCACCGTCTGCTCGATCGCGCCGAACAGGCTGAGCCCGTCGCGCCCCATGACCTCGATGTGCACACGGTCGCCAAAGGCCATGTAGGGCGTGCTCGGTGCGCCGCTGGCGATCGTCTCCAGCGCACGCTGCTCGGCGATGCAGGCGTAGCCTCGGCTGGCGTCGGCATTGCTCAGCGTGCCGCCGCCGACGATGCTGCCCGCGCGCACGTTGCGCGTGCGCGCCAGATGGGCCAGCAACTGGCCGAAGTGGAAGTGCATCTCGCCGGCGTCGAGGCGGCCGACGGTCTGGCCGTTCCAGGCCACCGAGACTTCCAGCTGCACGCGGCCGCCCTGCCAGGCGTCGCCGAGTTCGTCGGGCGTCACCGCCAGCGGGGCCCAGGCGGTGGCGGGTTTGCTCTGCACCAGGCCGAGCAGCTTGTCCAGCTCGGCCGGCACCAGCGCACGCAGCGTCCAGTCGTTGGCCAGCATCAGCAGGCGCACCGCTTCCAGCGCCTGCGCCGGCGTGGCGCCCAGCGGCAGGTCGCCGGTGACCACCGCGAGTTCGGCCTCGAAGTCGATGCCGTGCTCGGCGCTGGCGAACCACGCGTCGTCGGTAGGGCCGAGGAAGTCGTCGCTGCCGCCCTGATACATCAGCGGGTCGCTGCGCAGATTGGGCGGCATCTCGGCGCCTCGCGCGTGCCAGACCCGTTCGGCATGCGACAGATAGGCCGAGCCGTCGGCCCACTGGAAGGCGCGCGGCAACGGCGCCATGCACAGGCGCGGGTCGAAGGCGAAGGCGTGGCGCGAGCGGCCCTGGTTCAGCGTGGTGGACAGATCCTCGAGCTGGGGCGAGACGAAGTTCCAGTCGTCGAGCAAGGCCTGCATCCGGGTGGCGATGCCGGTGGCGAAGTGCGCGGTGCTCAGGTCGCGCGACACGACGACCAGCTGGCCGTCACGCGAACCGTCGCGGTAGGTGGCGAGTTTCATGGTCTTGTATTGTGCGGTGCCGATGTCCCGCGCCCCTGCCTCGTCCCCCGCCCCGCCAGGCCGCAGCCCGGCGCGCCGGGCTGCGGCCGTCGTGGTGCTGCTCGGCGTGGCGGCAGGGCATGGGCTGGTGCTGGTCGCGCTGCCGGCCGGCGTCGGCGGCGAGGTCGATCAGACGCTGCGCGCGCTGGCGCTGCCGGTGACGCTGCGCGCCGTGCGGACTGTGCCGGAGCCGGCCCTGCCGAGCCAGGTCGCGGCCGCGCAAGCCGTCGCCCCGCCGGTCCCGACCCGCACGCGAGCCGTCGAGGCGTCGCCGCCCGGAGCGCCGATGCCGCCGCCCGCCGAGCCGGTCGCGGTGCAGGCCGCCGCGCCCGACGCGCTGGCCGCGTCCGCCGCTGCGGCTGCCTCCGCGGCAGCGCCGGAGGTGGTCGAGCCGGCCGCCGAGCCCGCGTCGGCACCGGCGACCGACCCCGGCGGCGAGATCGTCCCGGTGTATGCCACCCGGCTGCCGCCCGCCGCGCAGCTGCGCTACGTCCTGCGCCGCGGCCTGCTCAGCGGCAGCGGCGAGCTCAACTGGGCGCCGCAGGGCGACGGCGGCTACCAGGTCCGGCTGGAGGGCAGCGTCTTCGGCCAGACCCTGCTCGCGCAGCACAGCCGCGGCCACCTTGACGCACATGGCCTGGCGCCGGACCGTTTCACCGACCGCCGCCGCGGCCGCACCGAGATGGCCGCCAATTTCCAGCGCGAAGCCGGCAAGCTGAGCTATTCCGGCCCCGGCGTCGAATACCCGCTGCCGCCCGGCGCCCAGGACCGGGTCAGCTGGCTGGTGCAGCTCGGCGCCGTGCTCGCGGCCGACCCGACGCTGCAGGCCGAGGGCGCCGCGGTGCAGCTGTTCGTCACCGGCGCCCGCGGGGATGCCGATGTCTGGACCTTCGTCGTCCAGGGCCGTGCGGCGCTGGTGCTGCCCGGCGGCGAGGTACCCGATGCCCTGCATGTGTTGCGCGCCCCCCGGCGCGCCTTCGACACCCAGGCCGAGGCCTGGCTCGACCCGGCGCGCGGCTTTCTGCCGGTGCGCGTGCGCCTGGCCACGCCGGACAGCGGCGACGTGACCGAGCTGCTGCTCAGCCGCAACTGAGTCCCGAGGCGCTTGAATCTGCCCGATGCAACCCCAACTGCAGCGTCAAGGAGACCTTCAGCATGCAGACGCTTTACCAGTCGGACAGTTTCATCGTGGTGCGCTTCGAGCTGCCGGTGGCCGATGCACCCGCCGATGCGCCGACCCGCGGCGGCTACGAGCTCGTCGACCGCCATGCGCGGCGCGAGATCTTTCTCGACGGCCTGCTGGCCGAACATTTTCAGCAGGGTGTGCAGGCGCTCGTGGCCAGCAACCCCACCGAAGAGGCCTTCGACGAGTTTTTCGGCCGCTACAGCGCGCTGGCGCAGCAGCCCGTGAACCTGCACTGAAGGCCGCCCGCCTGCGGGCATCGGCGCTGCCGCGGTCGACGACCCCTCTGCCTACAATCGGCGCATGAAGACCCCGGTCTACACCCGCGGTGCCGCCTTGCAGGCACTGCTCGCGCAGCGCATCGCCATCATCGACGGCGCGATGGGCACGATGATCCAGCGCGAGCGCCTGAATGAAGCCGATTTCCGCGGCGCGCGTTTTGCCGATCACCCGAAGGACCTGAGGGGCAACAACGACCTGCTCGTGCTGACGCGGCCCGATCTGATCCGTGACATCCACGCCGCCTACCTCGCCGCCGGCGCCGACATCGTCGAGACGAACACCTTCGGCTCGACCTCGGTGGCGCAGGAGGACTACGGTCTGGCCCCTCTGGCGCGCGAGATGAACGTGGCCGCGGCGCGCCTGGCGCGCGAAGCCGCCGACGCCGCGTCAACGCCCGAATGGCCGCGCTTCGTCGCCGGCGCGCTGGGCCCGACGCCCAAGACCGCCAGCATCAGCCCCGATGTCAACGACCCCGGGGCGCGCAACGTGAGCTTCGACCAGCTGCGCGACGCCTACCGCGAACAGGCCGAGGGCCTGCTCGAAGGCGGGGTGGACCTGTTCCTGGTCGAGACCATCTTCGACACCCTGAACGCCAAGGCGGCGATCTTCGCGCTCGACGCGCTGATGCAGGACAGCGGCGAGCGCCTGCCGGTGATCGTCTCGGGCACCGTCACCGATGCCTCGGGCCGCATCCTCAGCGGCCAGACCGTGGCCGCCTTCTGGCATTCCGTGCGCCATGCGCGGCCTCTGGCCGTGGGCCTGAACTGCGCGCTCGGCGCGGCCCTGATGCGGCCCTATATCGAAGAGCTGAGCAAGGTCGCGGCCGACACCTTCATCAGCTGCTACCCGAACGCCGGCCTGCCCAACCCGATGAGCGAAACCGGATTCGACGAGACGCCGCCGGTCACCGCCGCCCTGATGGGCGAGTTCGCAAAAAGCGGTTTCCTCAACATTGCCGGCGGCTGCTGCGGCACGACGCCCGAGCACATCGCGGCGATCCGCCAGCAGGTCGGCAGCTATCGGCCGCGCAGCCGGCGCGACCCGCTGTTCAGCGGCCTGGTCGCCCCCGCCTGAGTCAACGTCACACGTCGAGCTCGTAGATGCGGGCGCCCTGCCGCTCGGACGCGGCATGGCCCTGCAGGGCACGGTCCCAGCTGGCGTCGCTGGCGTCGCCGCTGGGCCGCAGCCCGCGCGTCATCAGCGACATCTCCTCGGTGGCGGCGTCGAACTCGCCCAGCGGCTCGCGCTCGGCCGAAAAAAGGCGCGCCGTCATTGCGCCGGCGGCGTCGATGACGACGACGTAGCGCGCCACGGCCCGGCGCCCGCCCGGGGTGTGCGGCGACGGGACCGCGATGCCGAAGTTCTGTGCCATGCCCGCATCTTGGGCCCGCCGGACCGGCGCGGCAAGCCCCGGCCTCAACGGCGAAGCGCGCGTCGGCCCCGGGCCGGGCTTGCCGTGAACTCAGGCGCGTTCCTGCGCGCTGTGCTCGATCTGCTCGATCCAGTGGCGCGTCAACGGTGTCGACGGCTTGGCCATGCGGCGTTCGTTGAGCAGGGCCCGGCCGACCGCGCGGCCGTGGCCGCGCGCCGCCGCGGCGAGCAAGGTGAGGTCGATCAGGTCGCGCTGCGCATGGCTGCCGCCGAGCCGCTGCGCGCACTGGCGCGCCGGGTAGATCGCGTCGACGGCACCGTCGGCGTCACCACGCGCCAGCGCCAGCGCACCGCGCATCAGGGGCAGGCCAACCTCGCGCGCCATCGCGTGGTTGTCGCGCTTCAGGTCGGCACCGGACAGCGCACGCTCGGCGCAGCGCGCCACCCAGCGTTCGGCGCCCGCCACGTCGTCGGCGCCGAGCAGGGCCAGCACGGCGTGCAGGTCGTTGAAGGCGTAGTGGCCGGCATGTGCCGGGTCCAGCTCCCAGCCGGCCACCAGGGCGGCGCAGCGTTCGGCCACGTCGGTGCCGTGCAGGTGCAGCCGCCAGAGCATCGCCGCCGCGTCAACGCGGTTGAGCGTGATCTGCAGCGCGTCGCCGCTGATGTGCTTGTCCAGCACGCGCAGCACGCCGGCCGGGTCCATCGCCTCCAGGCGGAACAGGGCCTTGTGCCACCACAGATGCACCGCAAAACCATTGCCCTCGGCCCACTGCGGCTGCTGCTGGCGCAGCCAGGTCGAGCCATCGTCGAAGCGGCCCTGCATCTCCATCACATGCGCCACCGCATGCACCGCCCAGGGCCCGCGCGGGTCGGCGGCCAGGGCCTGGCGGCCGGCGTCCTCGGCCGCGGCGTATTCGTGGTTCTCCTCCAGGCCGAAGGCGTACAGGCCGAGCACGCAGGGGTGCAGCGGGTCGTCGGCCGGCCACTCGGGCAGCACGCGCGCCGGGCGCGCACGCAGCTGCAGCGCGTCGCCGCGGTAGAAATCCCACAGGTGCGCCCATTGCAGCGCGAGCGCATCGCGCGGGTGCTCGAGCAGCAGCTGGTCCCACAGGCGCCCGGCCTGCGCCCAGCGGCCTTCGTGCACCAGCTCCAGCGCGTCGAGGTGGCGGCGTTCACGCTGCGGCGTGTCGGGTCGCAGACAGGCGCGCGCCATGTCGAGGTGGCGCGCGGCTTCGGCCAGCAAGGCCGGCTCGGTGAGGCTGAACAGGAAGCCGGCGCGCATCAGATGCGGCAGCACCCAGCCCTCGTCGGCGGCCGTCGCGGCGTCGAGGTCGGCCAGCGGCACGTCGTAGAACGACATCATGCGCCACAGCGCGGTGTCGACGGCGTCGCGCGCGGTGGCGGAGCTACTGCCGCAAGGCAGGCCGCGCCGGTCCTGATGCACCATGCGCGGACTTTACTTCAGCCCCCTGCGGGGGGCAGCGAACGCAGCGCGCGTCCGCGATTCAGTTCAATCCGGCCAGAGCGCAACGAGCCAGGTGGCCACGACCAGGATCAGGCTGAACATCACCGCCGCACTGCCCAGGTCCTTGGCACGGCCGAGCAGCGGGTGGCGCTCGGTGCTGATCGCATCGGCCAGGGCCTCGATCGCCGAGTTCAGCAGCTCGACGACCCACACGCACACCACACTGGCAATCATCGCCAGCGCCGCCCAGCGGCCCGGCGCCAGGAACGGTGCGGCCACGATCATCGGCAGGCCGAGCGCGAGTTCCTGGCGGAAGGCGGCCTCGTGGCGCAGCGCGGCGCGCAGCCCGGCCCAGGAGTAGCGCGCAGCCCGCAGCACGCGACGCAGGCCGCCGCGGCTCTTGAAGTCGGCCGCGCTCATCAGGCAACCCTTCCAATTCGTTCCAGGGATTCGTCCTGCGGACGGCCGGGCGGGCTCATGCGTCACCGCCGAGCTGCAGCGGGACGGCGAAGCCGCCGAGCTGCAACCGCACGGCAAAGCCGCGCTGTGCCGGCGGCAGGCTCAGCGCACCGCCATGTGCCCTCGCGACCAGGTCCGCGAGCACCAGGCCCAGGCCGGTCTGTCCATCCGGGTCGCCGGCCTGGACCGCGGCCTGCAGGGCCAGGCGGCGCGCATCGTCGACCCCGGGGCCGTCGTCGTCGACGGCGACACAGTGGGCATCCGGCGCGCTGACGTGCACGCGCTGCGCACCGTGGCGCAATGCGTTGTCGAGCAGGTTCAGGAGTGCCGCGCTCAGCAGGTCGGGGTCGGCGTTGACGCCGGCGCCGGTTGCGACCTCGACGATCAGGCCCTCGACCGGCAAGCGGGCCAGCAAGGCGGCCAGGTCCACCGACTCACGTTTGAGTTCGACCCCGCTGCGAAACAGCGCGAGCAGGGCCGCCACCACCCGCTGCAGCCGCCCGGCCGCGGTACGCACACGCTGCAGGCGCGGCTGCAGGGCCGGCGGCGCTTCGCGCAGCGCCACCGCCAGCTGCGCGTCGATGCCGGCCAGCGGCGTGCGCAGCGCGTGCGCAGCGTGGGCGCTGAACGCACGTTCGGTGGCCAGCCGCCGCGACAGCTGCGCAGCCAGATCGTCGAGCGCGCGGTGCATCGGCTGCAGTTCCTCGCGTTCGGCCGCACCCAGGGTCGCGCCCGGGGCCAGCAGGTCGTGCCCGTGCAGCCGGGTCGACAGACGCTGCAGCGGCGCCAGCTCGTGAGCGACCCGTGAACGCAGCCACAGATGGGCCAGCAGGGCCACCGCCAGGGTCGCCAGCGCGGCATTGAAGGCGATCTCCAGCGTCGCCTCGACCTGCTCCTCCTCGAGCTGGGCCACGTAGAGCATGCGGCCGTCGTGGCCGATCGCGGTGCCGAAGACACGCCAGCCCGGCAGGTCGTGAAACCCGGCGGCCGGCGTGGCGCTGAAGGCCAGTTCCGGGGCCAGCGACGAAGCCTGCAGCAGCTGGGCCTGCCCGGCCGGTCGGTACTCGACCACCTGCCAGGCATAGCTGTCGCTCGCCAGGCCGGCGGGCGCGAGCGCCGGCAGCGGCAACGGGCCCGACACGCTGGGGCGCATGGCCTCGGCGGCGCCGCGCAAGGTGTCGTCGAGCAGTTCGCCGACCTCGTCGCGCACCGACAGCCACACCGCCAGCGAAACCGCCATGCTCCACAGCACGGCGCTGGCCAGCAGCGTGCGGGCCATGCGGCGGGCGATGGAGGGCAGGGCCATAGGCCTCAGCGCCCGCTGCCGATGCTGTAGCCGAGCCCGCGCACGGTGTCGATCAGACCCCTGCCGAGTTTGCGGCGCAGGGCCGACACATGCACCTCCAGCGCATTGCTGGCGAGTTCGGCGTCAAAGCCCAGCACCAGACGCTCCAGATCGCTTTTGCCCACGATGCGCCCGCTGCGCAGCACCAGGGCCTCCAGCACCGACCATTCGCGCGCGGTCAGGTCGACCCGCCGACCCTGCCGCCAGGCCGCCCTGGCACCGACGTCGACCTCGACCTCGCCGAAGTGCTGGCGCGCGCCGGCCGCACCGGCATGCCGCCGGTTGACCGCGCGCAGGCGCGCCGTGAGTTCCTCGGGTGCAAACGGCTTGACCAGGTAGTCGTCGGCCCCGCCGTCCAGGCCCTCGATGCGCTCGTGCACGCGGTCGCGGGCGGTCAGCATCAGTGCCGGCGTGGCATCGCCACGCGCGCGCCGCGCACGCAGCCATTGCAGGCCCGAGCCGTCGGGCAGCTGCCAGTCGACGAGCAGGGCGTCGAAGGGCTCGCCGCGGCGTGCGTCGACGGCGGCCAGGTCGCGGCACCAGTCGACGACATGGCCTTCGGCGCGCAGATAGTCGGCCAGGCCTTCGCCGAGGATGTCGTCGTCTTCGATCAGCAGCAGGCGCATCGCGGGCCTGACGGTACCACTGCCGACCCCGCCAGCGGCTTCAGATCCGCTTCAGCGTGCATCGGCCCAATCGGTGCATGCCCACTGCCGCCCCGCCAAGCCGCGTCCTGAGCGCCTCCGTCGAACAGGTGCTGGCCGTGGCCAGCCTGTTCTGGGTGCTGTCGGCAAACTCGCTGTTCTTCGGCGCCGCGCTGCAGGGCCGGCACCTCAATCAGCCGGCAACCTGGGGTTTTGCCGTCGGGCTGGCCGGGCTGCTGTTCGGCGTGCATTTCCTGCTGCTGTGCCTGGTGGCCAACCGCTGGACGGTCAAGCCGGTGCTCGCGACGCTGATCCTCGCGTCAGCCGCCGCCAGCTGGTTCATGCAGGCCTACGGCATCTACCTCGACCCGACGATGCTGCGCAACGTGCTGCGCACCGATCTGGCCGAGGCCCGCGAACTGGGGTCAGGGGCACTCCTGGCCCATCTGGCGCTGTATGCCGGCCTGCCCTTGCTGCTGCTGTGGCGCGTGCACATCGAAGCGCGGCCCTGGGGTCGGGCGCTGCTGCGGCGTGCGCTGGTCATCGCCGCCGCCGGCCTGCTCTCGGTCGGCCTGCTGGTTCTGATGTTCCAGCCCCTGGCCTCGCTGATGCGCAACCACCGGGAGATGCGCTACCTGGTGACCCCGGCGAACCTGGTCTGGTCGGCCGGTGCGGTGCTGGCCCGCGATGCGCGCGGCGCCGGCCTGCCGCGCCGCGTCCTGGGCGAAGACGCGATCCGCCCGGCCGACCCGCCGGGCAGCCGTGCGCAGGTGCTGGTGCTGGTGATCGGCGAAACCGCGCGCGCGGCGAACTGGGGCCTGAGCGGCTACGCGCGCCAGACGACGCCGGAACTGGCCCGGCTGCCGGTGTTGAACTTCGATGCGGTGACGAGTTGCGGCACCAACACCGAGACCTCGCTGCCCTGCATGTTTGCGCCCATCGGCCGCCGCGCCTACGACGAAGGCCGCATCCGCGGCAGCGAGTCGCTGCTGCATCTGCTGCAGCGCGCCGGCGTCGACGTGCAGTGGCGCGACAACCAGTCGGGCTGCAAGGGCGTCTGCGACGGCCTGCCGCAGGACACCGTGGCGGGCCTGAACCCGCCCGGCCTGTGCCGCGACGGCCGCTGCCTGGACGAAGGCCTGCTCGCCGGCCTGGACGCGCGCCTGGCCCGCGCCTCGGGCACCCAGGTCTGGGTCCTGCACATGCTGGGCAATCACGGCCCCGCGTACTTTCGCCGCTACCCGCCGGCCTTCGCCCGCTTCCAGCCGGCCTGCGAGGACGACGACCTGCGCCAGTGCAGCGCCGAGCAGATCGTCAACGCCTACGACAACGCCTTGCTCTACACCGACCATGTGCTGGCCAGCCTGATCGCCAAGCTGCAGGCGAGTGCCGGCCAGGTCGACAGCGCGCTGATCTACGTGTCGGACCACGGCGAGTCGCTGGGCGAGAAGGGCCTGTTCCTGCACGGCATGCCCTACCTGATCGCACCCGACGAGCAGACCCGGGTGCCGATGACGATGTGGTGGACCGAGGGTTGGCGCCGCCGCCTGCAGCTGGACGCCGGCTGCATGCAGCGCCGCGCCCGGCTGCCGGCGTCGCACGACAACCTGTTCCACACCGTGCTCGGCCTGCTCGGGGTGCAGACCCAGGTCTACGCGGCGGACTGGGACCTGTCCGCCGCCTGCCGCGCCGGGGCTGCGTCGTGAGCGGCGGCGGCCCGGCCCTGCCGTGCTGGCGGCGCGACGCGCTGTTCACGCTCGCCGGCCTCACCCTGCTGCTGGCCTGGGACGCCAGCGGCCTGGACCGCGTGGTGGCGCACGCCGTCGGTGGTGGCGCGCAGGGCTTCCCCTGGCGCGACGCCTGGGTCACGCGCAGCCTGTTGCACGATGGCGGGCGCTGGGCTTCGGCCCTGGTGCTGGCGGGGCTGCTCATCGGCTTGCTGCGCCGGCAGGCTGGCGCCGCGGCATCGCCGAAGGCCGGCTGGGCGGCGCTCGGCATGGTGCTGCTGAACCTGCTGCTGGTGCCCGGCGTCAAGCGCAGCAGCGCCACCAGTTGCCCCTGGGATCTGGCCGAGTTCGGCGGCAGCGCGCAATTCGTCACGCACTGGAATTTCGGCGTCTTCGACGGCGGGCCGGGGCACTGCTTCCCGTCGGGGCACGCGGTCGCGGCATTTGCCTTCATCGCGATGTACTTCGCCTGGCGCGACGCGCGCCCGGGGCCGGCACGCGCCTGGCTGTTCGGTGCGCTGGCCGCGGGCGCGCTGTTCGGGGCCGCGCAGGTGCTGCGCGGTGCCCACTTCGTCAGCCATGTCGCGTGGTCGGCCTGGGCCTGCTGGACGCTGCCGGCGGCGCTCGACGCGCTCAGCCGGTTTCGTCGTCGACGGCGGCCTCCTGCGGCCGGCGTTGCGGCAGTCGGCAGCCCGGCAGCACCGCGTCGAGTCTGAACATCCACCACGTCCAGCGGTTGGCGTTGCCGGCCAGCGTCACGCGGGCACGGTCGACACAGGCCTGCACGACATCGCCGCGGGCGAAGACCCAGCGTCGCTCCGGCGCCTCGCGCAGCCAGGCCACGGCAGCCTCGAACTGCGCCGCCGGCTCGCGACGAAAGCCGAAGTCCTGCATCGGGCGCGGGGCCATCAGCAGGTTCTGCTCCTTCCAGGCCACCATGCCGATCTCGCTGCCCGGGCCGGCGATGCGGTCGGCGGCCTGCATCACCTGGGCCGAGGTCACGCTGGCATTGGCCAGCGGCGCCACCCCCACGCCCCAGACGATCCACAGACCCGCCAGCCCGGCGAGCAGCGCATGCACGCCGTGGCGCACGCGCCCGAGCGCAGCGGCAAGCAGGAACACCGCACCCGCGGCGGCCAGCCAGAGGAAGATCGGCCGCAGTTCATCGGCCTGCAGGCCGCGTTCGAGCATCGACGTCTGCAGCTTCGCCCAGCGGCCCGCAAGCGCCCAGCCCGCCAAGGCGCACAGGGCCGCGCCGAAAGCCAGCGTGAGACCGAAGGCGCTGCGGCGCAGCCACAGCGCATCTTCGATGCGCAGCAGGGTCGGCGCCAGCAGCAGGGCCAGCATCGGCAGCATCGGCAGCACATAGACCTCGCGCTTGCCGGCCGCGAGCGTGAAGAACAGCAGCACCAGCGCGCACCAGCCGGCGAGCAGCGCAACGCGGCCGTCGCGGGCGCGCCAGCCGGCCCGCAGATCGCGTGCGCCGGCCGCGTAAGCCAGCGACAGCGGGAAGAAGTGCAGCAGCAGCACCGGGATGAAGTACCACCAGCCCTTGCCGTAATGCCCGCCGACCTGGCCGGCATAACGCCGCGCCGTCTGGTCGAACAGGATGTTGCGCATGTAGTCCAGGTACTCGGGTTCAGCCCGGATCAGGGCCACGCTCACCATCGGGACCAGCCACAGCGCGATCGCCCCCAGGAAGGCCGGCGCGCCGGCGGCCCAGCGCCAGCCATCGCCCCGGGTCTGCGCCAGGCCCTGCCAGCCGGCGCGCCGCGCCAGCGCATAAGGCAGCAGCATGAGCAGCGCGATCACGCCCACGCCCTTGGTGATGACGCCCAGGCCGGCGACGAAACAACCGAACCCGTACAGCCGCCAGTGCGGGCCGAGCAGCAGATGGCGCAGCAGCGCCCAGTTGGCCAGGGTGATCTCGAAGGTGATCAGGGGGTCGATCTGTGCGCGCTTGAACTGGAAGCTGAACATCAGCGCCGCGAGCACCGCCAGCGCCGCCAGCAGCCCGGCGCGCGGGCTCCACAGCCGCCGGCCCAGGTCCCACACCAGCAGCAGGGTGCCCAGTCCGGCCAACAGCGAAGGCAGCAGGAAGGCAATGCGCCAGTCGCGCACGAGGCTGAAGGACAGCGCCTGCAGCCACATCAGCATCGGCGGCTTGTCGGGGTAGAGCTCGCTGCCGCGGCGCGGGAACAGCCAGTCGCCCGACTCGACCATGGTCCTGGCGACGAGGGCGAAGCGCGGTTCGTCCGAAGGCCAGGGGTCGCGCAGGCCGATGCCCGCGCCGAGCACCAGCAGCGCCGCCGCCAGCAGCCACAGCAGGGCGCGGCGGTCGGCCGCCGTGACCGGGGCGCTGGCCGCGGGGCGCGTGTTCACTCCCCGGCGGCGCCGGGCTTGCGGTCGCGCCAGATGAACTGCAGATTGCGCGCGTAGATGAACAGGCCCGCCGCCTGGCCGACGATGAACACCGGGTCGCGGCGATGGATGGCATAGGCCAGCAGGGTCGCGCCGCCGGCGACGCTGAAGTACCAGAAGGCCTTCGGGATCACGCTCTTCTTGATCTTCTCGCTGCTCAACCACTGCACCAGGAAGCGCGCCGAGAACAGGGCCTGGCCGAGAAAGCCGATCACCAGCCAGCCGCCGTCGATGTTGAAGTCCATGCCTCGATCCTCAGTCGGTGAGCCGTTCGGCCACCGGCAGCTTGGCGCGCCGCTGCAGCCACATCACGCCGCACAGGTCCACCAGGCCGACCCACAGCCGGTTGTGCACGCCGTAGTGCGAGCGCCCCATCGTGCGGTGCCGGTGCGTCACCGGCACCGATTCGACGCGACCGCCGGCGCGGCGGAACAGTGCCGGCATGAAGCGGTGCAGATGGTCGAACCAGGGCAGGGCCAGGAAGTCGTCGCGCGCAAAGACCTTCAGCCCGCAGCCGGTGTCGGGCGTGGCGTCGCCGAGCAGCCAGGCGCGCACGCCGTTGGCGATGCGCGACGAGAGCTTGCGCAGCGCCGTGTCCTGGCGCTTGTTGCGCCAGCCGGCGATCAGCACCGGGCCCTGGCCTTGCAACTCGCGCCAGCGCGCGGCCAGGGCCGGGATGTCGGCCGGTGCGTTCTGGCCGTCGCCGTCCAGCGTCGCGATCAGCGGGCCGCGCGCGGCGCGCACACCCGACAGCAGGGCCGCGCTCTGGCCGCAGTTGTTGCGGTGGGCGATCACGGTCAGCCAGGGGCGGGCGGCGGCCTGGGCGCGCAGCACGGCCAGGGTGTCGTCGCTGCTCAGGTCGTCGACGAAGACCGCCTCGAACTCGCCGAGGGGCGCGAGCGCCGCCTCGATCTCGGCCAGCAGCGGCGGGACATTGGGCGACTCGTTGTGGACGGGAACGACGACGGAGATCACGGCAGGAAGATGGCGCCAGCGAAAACCCGGGATTGTGCCGCCTGCGGCTGAAACCGGTCTTCAGCCCGGCTTCAGCTTTGCAGCGGCGGCGCCGGCGGCAGCGGGTCGCGAAGCTGCTCCCAGAGCCGGGCGGCGCGCAGCACGCCGAGGTCGTCGTGCCGGTGGCCGATGATCTGCAAGCCGATCGGCGCGCCGGCTGCGCTGCGGCCGCAGTCGATGCTCAGCGCCGGCTGCTCGCTCATGTTGAAGGGCACCGTGAAGGCGATGTGGTCCATCGCCGTGGCCGGGTCATTCGTCGGGCCGGCCCATTCCGCGGGAAAACGCGACACCGGCGCCACCGGCGCGAGCAGGAAATCAAAGGGCGCCGTGGCCGCCACCGCCGCCTCGCGGAAAGCGCCCATCTGGCTGTAGCCGTGGAAAACATCGGCCGCGCTCAAGTCGGCGCCGCGCGCGATCCACTGCCGGATGTAGGGCAGCACCAGTTGCTGGCGCTGCGGCGGCAGGGCCTGGAAATCGAGCCACGAGCGCATGCGCCAGAAGCGGTCCATGCCGTCGCCCATTTCGCGCGTGGTGAACGGCGCCACCGGCTCGACGCTGGCGCCGGCGGCCTCGAAGCGCCGTGCCGCGGCCTCAACCGCGGCCAGGATCTCCGGCTCCACCGGCAGCCCCCAGCCGGCGTCCCGCCACAGGCCCAGGCGCAGGCCCTTCGGTTCGAGCGCGCGCGCCGTCCAGTCGATGGCCTGGTACGGCAGGCTCATCGTGTCGCGGGCGTCGGGCAAGGACAGCACCGCCATCAACCGCGCCGCGTCGTCCACCGTGCGTGTCATCGGCCCGGCCACGCGGCCGGCATAGGGCGGGTGGATGGGAATGCGCCCGAGGCTGGGCTTGAGGCCGACCACGCCGCACCAGGCCGCGGGCAGGCGCACCGAGCCGCCGATGTCGGTGCCCAGGTGCAGCGGGCCGTAGCCGGCCGCGGCCGCCGCACCGGCGCCGGCACTGCTGCCGCCGGGGTTGGTGGCCGGATCCCAGGGGTTGCGCGCCAGCTGATGAAAGCTCGACAGGCCGGACGACAACATGCCCCAGTCGGGCATCGTGGTCTTGGCGATCAACACCGCGCCGGCTTCCTTCAGCCGCGCGGCGGGCGGCGCATCGGCGGCGGCCGGCGCCAGCAGCGTGGCCGCCGTGCCCAGCGGGATCGGCAAACCCCGGGTGGCGATGTTCTCCTTGATCGTGCAGGGCACGCCGTCGAGCGCGCGCGGCGTGCCGGCGCGCCAGCGCGCTTCGGACTCACGCGCCTGGGCCAGCACACGCTCGGGCTCGAAGGCCCACAGCGCGTGCAGCACCGGCTCCCAGCGCTCGACATGGGCGATCACGTCACGCGCGACCTCCACCGGCGACAGCTCGCCGCCGGCATAGCGGCTCAGCAGCTCGGCCGTGGACAGCGCGTGGAGCATCAGCGCTCCCAGCGCACCGCCGCGATGTCGTTGGCGAAGATCGGCGAGCTGGCCCACAGGCCCTTCAGGCCCTTCTTCGCCACCGCCACCTGGGTCGGGTTGAAGATCCAGTCGTTGACCGCGTCGGTGGCCAGCTGGCGCTGCATCTGCTGCCAGAGCTTGAGCCGTTCGGCGGCATTCGTGGTGCTGGCATGCTGCTCGACGAGCTTGTCGAAGACCGGGCTGTCGTAGCCCCAGTAGTACGCCTTGTTGGTGTACTGCATGTAGTCCAACGGCTCGACGTGGTTGACGATCGTGAGGTCGAAGTTGCCCTTGAAGGGGCCCGACAGCCACTGCGCCCATTCGACGTTCTCGATCTTGGCGACGATGCCCACCTTGGCCAGCATCGCGGCCACGACTTCGCCGCCCTTGCGCGCATAGGGCGGCGGCGGCAGGGTCAGCGTCACGTTCAGCGGCGTGGCGACCCCGGCTTCCTTCAGCAGGGCCCTGGCCTTGTCCGGGTCGTAGGGATACATGCCGGTGAGGTCGACATAACCGTCGTCGGTGGGCGCGAAATGGCTGCCGATCGGCACCCCCTGGCCCTCGAGCACACCGTCGATGAAGGCCTTGCGGTCGATCGCGTGCGTGATCGCGCGGCGCACGCGCACGTCGTCGAAGGGCTTGCGCTTGTTGTTGATCGTCAGCTGGCCCTTGCCCGCGGTGTTGCCGATCTCGACCGTGAAGCGCGGATTGCCCTGGAACTGCTTCAGGCTCTGGAAGGCTTGGAAACGCGGCATGCCGTCGATGTCACCGGCGAGCAGCGCCGCCACCTGCGCCGCCGAGTCGTTGATGATGCGGAAGGTCACGCGCTTGATCGCCGGCTTCACCCGGGCGTCGGCGCGCGCCACGAGGGTGATCGACGAGCCCTTCTTCCAGTCGGCGAACTTGTACGGCCCGGTGCCCACCGGGTGGGTGGCGGCCTGCTCGGCGGTCTTCGGGTGCAGGATGACGGCGGTGTTTTCGCCCAGGCGGAAGGGCAGCGAGGGGTCGGCCCGGTCGAGCACCAGGATCACGGTGTGTGCGTCGGGCGTGCTGATCGTCGAGATGTTCGAGAACACGCCCTTCTTCGCCTTGTTCTTGCTGTCCGGCGCCTTGGCGCGCTCGAAGCTGAACTTCACCGCCGCAGCGTCGAAGGCGCTGCCGTCGGAGAAGGTCACACCCTTGCGCAACTTGAAGGTGTAGGTCCTGCCGTCCGGCGTTTCGCTCCAGGACTCGGCCAGCAAGGGCGTGACCTTGCCGTCGACGTTGATCTTGCTCAGGCCTTCGAGGATGTTGTAGTGCACGACCTCGCCGATCGCCGCGGCGGCGGCGCTGGTCGGGTCGAGCGAGGTCGGCTCCAGCACCATGCCCAGCACCAGCGCGTCCTTGCGCGACTGGGCGGCGGCGGGGCCGGCAAGCACGACGGCCGCGGCGGCGGCGGTGATCAGGGCCAGGGTGGCACGGCGGGGCAGCAGCATCGGGTAGCTCCTCGTCAAGGGTCCGGGGTGGTGGAAACAGGGGCGGTCGATTCTGCACCGCCGGCCAGAGCCGCCAGCAGCCGGCGCGTATACGGGTGGGCCGGCGCATGCAGCAGGGTGTCGGCGGGCCCGCTCTCGACGCAACGGCCGTGCTGCAGCACCAGCACCTCGTCGCAGACCAGGTCGACCACGGCCAGGTCGTGGCTGATGAAGAGATAGGTCAGGCCGTAGCGCTCCTGCAGATCCTGCATCAGGTTCAGCACCTGGGCCTGCACCGAGACGTCGAGCGCACTCACCGGCTCGTCGGCGACGATGAGTTTCGGCCGCGTGATCAGCGCACGCGCGATGGCGATGCGCTGGCGCTGGCCGCCGCTGAACTGATGCGGAAACTTCGCCGCGTCGGCGCCGCGCAGGCCCACCGCCTGCAGCACCTCGGCGCAGCGCGCCGCGCGCTCGGCCGCGTCGTCGATGCCGACCAGGGCCAGCGGCTCGGCCACCGTCTGCCCCACGCGCCGCCGCGGGTCCAGCGAACCGAAGGGGTCCTGGAAGACCATCTGGAAACCGGCACGGGCACGCCGCAATGCAGCGGCGTCGAGCGCCTGCAGGTCCTGGCCGTCGAACACCACGCGCCCTGCGCTCGGCGGCTCGAGCGCCATCACCAGGCGCGCCAGCGTGCTCTTGCCCGAGCCCGATTCGCCGACCACGCCCAGGCTGCGCCCGGCCTGCAGGGTGAAGTCCAGGCTCTCCAGGGCGACCAGTTCCGGCGCGGCCGAGAACAGGCCCGTGCGCGGCAGGCGGTAGCGCTTGCCCAGGCCTTCGACGCGCAGCAGCGGCGGGGTCATGCGCTGGCTGCTTGCGGCGTGATGTGGATGCAGCGCGCGCTGCGCCCCGGCGCCACGGCCACCTCGGCGGGCGGCGCGGCGCGGCAATCATCGTCGGCCAGCGGGCAGCGCTCGGCAAAGGCGCAGCCGGCCGGCATCTCGTGCGGGTCGGGCACGCGGCCGGGGATGGTCGGCAGGCGCGTGCCGCGCGCCAGGCCCAGGCGCGGCCGCGCCGCCAGCAGGCCGCGTGTGTACGGGTGCGCGGGCTGCGCAAACACGGCCCGCGCCGGGCCCTGCTCGACCACCTTGCCGGCGTACATCACCATCAGGCGCTCGACGCGGTCGGCGACCATCGCCAGGTCGTGGCTGACGAGCAGCAGGGCCATGCCGTCATCACGCACCAGCGCGCCGAGCAGGTCGAGCACTTCGCGCTGCACCGTCGCGTCGAGCGCCGTCGTCGGTTCATCGGCGATGAGCAGGGCCGGCCGGCAGGCCAGCGCGATGGCGATCACGACACGCTGGCGCTGGCCACCGCTGAGCTGGTGCGGGTAGGCGTCGAGCCGGCGTGCGGCCTGTGTCAGCTGCACACGTTCGAGCAGGCGCAGCGCCTCGGCGCGTGCGGCGGCGGCCGACAGGCCGCGGTGCAGGCGCAGCGACTCGCCGATCTGCCGGCCCACCGGGTGCAGCGGGTTGAGCGCCGCCATCGGCTCCTGGAAGATCATGCCGATCTTCGCGCCGCGCAGTCGGCACCACTGAAGCTCGTCGGCCTGGCTCAGGTCCTGGCCGTCGAAACGGATCTCGCCGTGCCGCGTGGCGCTCTCGGGCTGCAGCCCGATCAGGGCCAGCGCGGTCATCGACTTGCCGCAGCCGGACTCCCCGATCAGGCCCAGGGTCTGCCGGCGATCGAGGTCGAAGGACACGCCGCGCAGCACCTCCGCCGGCCCGTGGGCGGTGGGCAGCACGATGCGCAGGTCGCGCACGGACAGCAGTTGTTTCACGGAAGGCGCGGGTTCGACATGCCCCTTGACGATAGCCGGTCTCGACGAGCGGTTAGGCTATCGGTCGAGATGCAAACCGCCAACCCACCGCCCGCGCCCGCCCCCAGCCCGCGCCCTGCCAACGGCAACCCGCTGTTCGAGATCTTCATCACCGTGCTGCTGCCGGCGCTGGTGCTGATGATGCTGAGCAAACCCGAGCGTCTGGGCACCAGCTGGGCCCTGGTCCTGGCCCTGAGCTTTCCGCTCGTCTGGGGCGTCAAGGAGGCCCTGACCAAGCGCAAGACGAGCTGGATGGCCGTGCTCGGCGTGGTCAGTACCCTGCTCACCGGCGGCATCGGGCTGCTCAAGGTCGACCCCTTCTGGCTGGCCGTGAAGGAGGCCGCGATACCGGCCCTGATCGGCCTGGCGGTGCTGGGGTCGAACTGGACGCGCTGGCCGCTGATCCGCATCCTGGTCTTCAACCCGACCCTGTTCGACGTGGCCAGGGTCAACGCGGCGCTCGCCGCACGCGGCACCTCGGTACCCTTCGAGCTCAGGCTGCGCTCGGGCACGCTGTGGCTGGCCGCGACCTTCTTCTTCTCGGCGGTGATGAACTACGTGCTGGCGCGCTGGATGGTCACCAGTCCGGCCGGCAGCGAGGCCTTCAACGAAGAGCTCGGCAAGCTCACGCTGATGAGCTACCCGGTGATCGCGGTGCCGTCGATGCTGATGATGATGGGCCTGATGTGGTGGCTGGCCAGCAGCGCGAAGAAGCTCACCGGGCTGGACCTGGGCGAGATGCTGCACGGTTGAGGCGGCAGCCGGTCCGGGTCGCCGGCGTTGTCGATCAGAGCTCGAGGTGCACGACGAAGGCCTCGATCACGCCGCCGCCACTGCGCCGGCCCTTCAGTTCCACCCTGCGTCGTGCGCGCAACGCTGACGCCGGTCCGCCCTCGAAGCGGGTCGCCTCGTTCCACTGCACCGTCGTTCGGCGCATCGTGAAGCGCGACGCTCCGGCATCGACGCTCTGCACCACGCCGTGCAGTTCGACGATGGCGTCGGACTCGTCGGCCTGCAGTTCGACCTGCCGCGCCAGGAGCACCCCGCCGCGCGAGCTGCCCTCGACGGACACTCGCTGTCCGGGGACCAACGACACGCCACCGCCGGACAGGCCACTGGCGTCGACGGGGAGGCCGTCAAGCGCGAAGCGGGACGGCGATTCGACCGAAGTGACGCGGCCTTCGAGTTCGACGGTCTCACGATCCGGCAGCGGCAGCGGGTCCAGCCGCACGGCCTGCCATTGCGGCAGCTGCGTGCTCGCGTCGAGCGTCAGGCGCACGACCTCGCCCAGCGCCACATCGCCCGGCAGTGCTGCACCGGACCCGGCAGCTGCCTGGAGGGCGCCGACGCCCAGCAGGCCTGTCTCGGCATCGAGTCGGGTCAGTACGCCACGCACGAGATCGACACTGTCATCGACCGGCCGGTCGAGTCGCGTGGCCACCGTGCGCCGGCGCACCGAGTCCAGTTGCCCCCAGACGCGGATCCGCGTGCCGGGAGCCAGCTGCGACCAGTCTGCCGCCAGCGCCGGGTCCACCAGCGTGTCGACGCCGATCGCCACCGTCTGCCCGAGCACCATCACCGTGCCGGCTGTCAGGTCGAGCGATTCGACAGGCCCGACGATCTGCTCAGCCAATTTCAGATGCAGTGCCGCAGCGACGGGTTGATCGTCGACGAGCGTGACGGCAGTGGCGTCGATCCAGACCGTCATGCCGGCTGCCAGTGCGGCCGCATGGATCGGCTGGCCGTCCGCGTCGACGAAGATGCAGGCCTGGGTGTCGAAGCCGACGCCCCCCGCGGCCAGCGGCGCCACACCTTGCAGAGCGACACTGAAAAAGCTGCGCATTCCGCCGGTGCCGCCACTGTCGACGCCGCCGGTGGCGTGGCGGCGCTCGTCGTAGGCCATGCCGCCGGCCGTGGGCATCGGACCGGAGCCGCCGCCACAGCCGGGCAGCCCGATGGCGGCGCCGCCGAGCATCAGGGCCAGCTTCAATGCTTGCCGCCGGGTGCGGGGGGCAGGTCTCGGGGGTATCTTCTTCATGGCTTGTCTCCGACTTCAACGGGTGCTGATTCCGAAAGCGGTTCGTCGTAGCTGAACCAGCCCAGGCGTGCGCGGTGCGTCGGCACGCGGCCCCGCGCCTGGTCTTCTTCGATCAGCTTTTCGATCGCCGGCACGATTGCGGCGACCAGCTGTTTCCATTGGGTCTGCGCCAGCGCGCGCACGGCGGCGACGGAGTCGTCCGACAACTCGTCGGTGTAGATCGCCTGCTCCATGTGCTTGCGGTCGTGGTGTAGCACGTTGGACGCCGCGGCGGACAGGTGGTCCCCCACGTTGTGGGCCACGAAGGCGAGCAGGCGCGGATCGTCCGCCGGCGGCACGAAACTTTCGCGCAGCAGGCGCACAAGCTGGCCGTCGGCCGAGGCCTCGGCCAGCTTCAGCCGAGTCAGCTCGTCGAGCAGGCTGCGCGGGTGCACATGGCGCGTCACGCTTGCCGCCAGCGCCTCGAAGCTGGGCGCCGGCCCGCTGCGCGGCAGCGCCATCGGCCGGCCATCGACGCTGCGCAGCGCCGGGTCCGAGGCCCAGCGCAGGAACAGCCTCGTCGCTGGCGCCGGGCGCTGCAGGGCGGGCGGCGCCAGCGACTGCGTGATGCGCTTGACCTCGCGCCGGCCGATGCCGGTGGCGACGCTGACCTGGCTGATGTCGCGTGCGGCCGGGGCGCGCGCGGCCCGCCGTGCGTCTCGCGCGGCTCGCACGTAGGCGCGCTTGAACAACTCCTCGGCTTGCGCATAGGGCAGGCCCTGGCCCACGGCCAGACGCGCCAGAGGCCCCAGGACCTGCTCCAGAGCATTTTGTAACGATTGGTTGCAAAGTTCGTTCGACATGGGTGCCGGGTAGAGCGATAGTAAATGCGCAATCTGCGCATTTCAACAGCCTGCGCGCAAAAACCCGATCTTGACGCGCTGCAGCCCACAGGAGACCCCATGCCCACATTGAGCCTGAACGTGAACGACCAGACCCACACCGTCAACGTTTCGAGCGCAGACATGCCGCTGCTGTGGGTTCTGCGTGACCTGATCGGCCTCACCGGCACCAAGTACGGCTGTGGCATCGAAATCTGTGGCGCCTGCACGGTCTGGGTCAATGGCCAGCCGGAGAAGTCCTGCGAGTTCGATGTCAGCTCGGCGGTCGGCAAGCGCATCACCACCATTGAAGGTCTGTCGGCCGACCGCAGTCACCCGGCGCAGCTGGCCTGGATCGAGCACCAGGTGCCGCAATGCGGCTTCTGCCAGTCGGGAATGCTGATGTCGGTGGCGGGTGCGATGCGCCAGGGGCACCACGGCGGCGAAATCGCCAACGAGGTCAAGAACGTCTGCGTCTGCGGCACGTATCAGCGCATCCGCGACGCGGTCGGCGGCCTTTGAGCGGAGACACACCATGCATACCGAAACCCTCACGATGCGCCGCCGCAGCTTTCTCGGCGCGGCCGGTGGCCTGACACTGGCCTTCACGCTGCCTGCCTTTGGCGCACGCCGCGCCGTGGCCCCAGCGGCGGCCGGCGCCGTCAACAGCTGGCTGACCGTTGGCGCCGACAATGGCATCACGCTCACGGTCGGCGCATCCGACATGGGCCAGGGATCCTTCCAGGGCCTGGGCCAGGTGATGGCCGAGGACCTGATGGTGGACCCGGCGCGCATCCGTCTGGCGCAGGGCGTACCGACGATGCTCAGCCCGGCGCCGGTGGGCACCGCGATCAACACCGTCGGCAGCGGCGTCACGCGCAACAATTTCTGGGCGCTGCGCGATGCCGCGGCCCGCGCACGCGAGACGCTGGTGCAGGCGGCGATGAACCGGCATGGCGACGGCACGCGCGGCAACTACGCCGTGGCCGACGGCGTCATCACGCACACGCCCAGCGGTACGACCTACAGCTACGGCAGCGTCGCCGACGCCGCCGGCCAGCTGACGCCGCCGGCCAGTGCGCCGCTGGTGGCCGACGCCGATTTCCGTTCCATCGGCACCATCGTGGCGCGACAGGACATCCCGTCCAAGGTCGACGGCAGTGCCGTCTACGGCCTGGACGTGCGGCTGCCGGGCATGGTCTACGCGGTGATCAAGCATGGCCCGGCCTTCGGCAGCACGCTGGCCAATGCACCAGGCGTGCCGGCCGGCATGATCGCCGTGGTGCCGACCACCGTGGCGCCCGGCACCGGGCGCGGCACCGAGGTCACCGGCGCGGTCAACGCGGTGGCGGTGGTGGGGCCGAACACCTGGGACACCTGGCGCGCGGCCAAAGGTCTGAACGCACAGTGGCGGGCGGCGCCGAACGCAGCCGCGTTGAGCACGCGAAAGATCCTGTCCGACGCGCGCGCTCTGGCGGTCTCGGCCACGCCCTACGACCCGGGCGGCCCCAATCCGCCGGGCACGCTGTACACCGTGGAGCGCAGCGCCGGCGACGCGGCTGCCGCCATTGCCGCCTCGCCGACCAAGCTCGACGTTACCTACACGCTGCCCTACGTGTCGCATGCCTGCATGGAGGTGCTGAACTGCACCGTCGACTACGTGGCCGGCGTGCGCTGCGATGTCTACGCACCGACGCAATCGGCGAAAAACGCGCTGGCGCTGGTGATGACGCTCACCGGCATGAGCGAGTCGCAGGTCCACATCCACGTCACCAAGCTCGGCGGCGGCCTCGGGCGCAAGGCGGAGCAGGACTTCATCTCGCAGGCGGTGCAGGTGGCGATGTCCGTGCAGCGCCCCGTCAAGCTGATGTGGCCGCGCGAGGAGGACTTCACGCGTGACCAGTACCGCCCGATGGCCCTGGTGCACGCAACTGCCGGACTCGCCGCGGACAAGCGCATCACCGGCTGGACCTACCGCAATGTCTCGCCCTCGATCCTGGGCCAGCGCGGCGTGGTGCTCGGCGCCACCGGCGACAGCCAGGGCTACGAGGCCGCGCAGGGCCTGCCCTACAACTTTGGCGAGCGGCTGACGGAATGGGTCTCACACACGTCGCCCATCCCGGTCGGATTCTGGCGCTCGGTGGGCGCATCGATCAACACGTTTGCCATCGAGAGCCTGATCGACGAACTGGCCCAGGCTGCAGGCGAAGACCCGTACCAGTTCCGGCGTAGCCGCATCGCCGACCCGCGCTGGCTGGCCGTGCTCGACACTGCGGCGAGTGCCTCGCGCTGGGGCACGCCGGTCAGTGGCGCGCGTGGCATCGCGATCGGCAAGGCCTTCAACACCATCGTCGCCCAGGTCGTCGAGCTGGCCTCGGCGCCACGCCGCGCGCTCAAGGTGCGAAAGGTCACGGTGGTGGTCGACTGCTACCTGGCCGTGAACCCGGGCGCGGTGGAGGCGCAGATCGTCGGTGGCGTGGTGCACGCGATGAACGCAGCGCTGTATGGCAAGCAGACCTTCAAGAACGGCGCCGGCCAGGCGCGCAACTTCGACCGCAGCCGCATGATTCGCCTGCAGGAGATGCCGCAGGTCGACGTGATCATCATGCCGCCGCCGGCGCAGGCCGACCGCAGCGTGGCGATCGGGGGCGTGGGCGAGCTGGGCGTGCCGACCTTCGCACCGGCACTGGCCAACGCCTACGCGGCGCTCACCGGCACACGACGGCGCGACCTGCCATTCTTCACGCGGACCACGATGGGCGACGGCTGAACCCGCCCGGCAGCCACCTTCATGTGCTTTGGCCCGCCGGGATACCGGCAGGGCTCGCGTGGCCCAGCGCCACCAAGGCGCTGCGCATCGCCTGGCGCACGGGGGTGTCCGGCAGCGGCCCCAGGGCCGCCCGCAGCGCCCGCCCGTCCAGCGCATGCGGCACCCGCCACAGGTAGGCCATGTCCACGATCTCGCGGCCCATCGGCCAGACCGGTGCGGCCAGCTTCAGCGGCCACCACGGCATGCTGCGCCGCTGCCAGCCGCGCTTGGGCGTGAGCCCCAGGTCGCCCGCAGCGGCTTCGACCGCGTCCAGCAGCTGAGTGCCTGTCAACGTGTGGCCCTCGAAGTGCAGGCGTTGCACGCCGGGCAACGACAGCGGTTGCGCAGCAGCGTCCACGAAGGCGCGGGCCAGGTCCGGCAGGTAGGCCCAGGCATGGGGCCGGTCCATCGGCCCCGGATAGCTCAGGCGCCCGCGGTCCAGGTCCTTGGCGATGATCAGGTCCAGCCACGAACCGGTGCCGCTGCCGTAGAAATCGCCGGCCCGGATCACGGTGGCGTGCAGGGGCGCGGCCGCGTCCTGGCTGCGCCGGGCCATCTCCGCTTCCAGCGTCTGGCGCAGCTTTCCCTTGTCCGTCGTCGGCCGCTCCGGCGTGGCCTCGGTCAGCGTCGCGGGCATGCCTTCGCCAAAACCGTAGACGTTGCCCGGCAGCAGGAAGCGCGCCCCCAGGCGCTGCGCCAGAGCCATGCCCAGGCGCGCCATGGGCAGCAGGTCCTGCTGCCAGCGCGTATAGGGCGGGATGACGGCATGCACCACGGCGCAGGCCCCGGCGGCGGCGGCGGCGAGGCCTGCGGTGTCAGCCAGCGGCAGCAGCAGGGCCGCGGCACCCGGGGGCAGCGGCGACGACGGCGCACGCCGCAGCTGCGCCAGCACGCGCCAGCCGGCAGCGGCGAAGGCCTCGGTGGCAGCGCGGCCGAAACGGCCGTTGGCGCCCAGGACGATCACGGTGCGTGTGTTCAAGCGGTTCTCCTTTGGCAAATGCACGGCATCAGTGTGGCGCTTGGAAAGACATTCGTGAACCGCCTGAATTCGAAGACAAGCTATACATTACCGTATGGGCATGCCTACCTTCGACTGGGCGCTGATGCGCAGCTTTCTCGCCGTGAACGATGCCGGCAGCGTGATGGGCGCCGCGCGGCGCCTGGGCGCGCACCAGCCGACCCTGAGCCGCCACGTCGCCGAGCTCGAGCGCCAGCTCGGCGCGCCGCTGTTCGAGCGCACCGGGCGCGGCCTGGCGCCGACCGCGCTCGGCCGCGCGCTGGCCGATGGCGCGCGCCAGATGGCCGACGGCGCGGCGGCGGTGCAAAGGGTGGTGGCCGGCCATGCCGCGGCCTCGGGCGGCACGGTACGCATCACCACCAGCAACGTGGCCGCCGCCTGCCTGCTGCCGCCGGTGCTGGCCGCGCTGCAGCACGAGGCGCCCGAGATCCACATCGAACTGGTGGCCTCGAACGCCGTGCACAACCTGCTGCGCCGCGAGGCCGACATCGCGGTACGCATGGTGCGCCCGTCCCAGGGCTCGCTGGTCGCGCGCAAGCTGGCCGAGTTGCCGATCTGCGCCGCCGCGCACGCCGACTACCTGGCCCGCGCCGGCACACCGCGCGTGCCGGACGACCTGCGCCAGCACCGCCTGATCGGCTATGACCAGGACGACACCATCCTGCGCGGCTGCGCGGCGATGGGCCTGCCGCTGGCGCGCGAGGCCTTCGCGCTGCGCACCGACGACCAGGTCGCGTACATGCGGCTGCTGGCCGCCGGCGGCGGCATCGGCTTCGTCGCGCGCTACACCCTGGCCGCGATGCCGGGCGTGCGGCCACTGCTGCCGACGCTGAAGATCCCGCCCCTGCCCTGCTGGCTGGCGGTGCACCGCGAGATCCGCGGCAATCCGGCGGTGCGGCGGGTGTTCGACTACCTGGCGTCGGCCATCCCCGCGGCACTGGCGGCGTCGGGGGACTGATCCTGGCGCAGGTGCAAGGTCTGCGTCGGGAAGGCGATCTCCGCACCGTGGGCCTCGACGATGCGCCCGATCTGCAGCAGCACGTCCTGCTTCACGTGGTGGTATTCGACCCAGACCGTGGTCTTGGTGAAGGTGTAGACCATGAGGTCCAGTGACGAGGCGCCGAAGAGGTTGAAGTTGACGATCAGGGTCTGTGTGCTGTCGATGCCTTCGTGCCCCTGCAGCATCGTGCGAATGTCGGCGACGATCGGCTCGACCGCAGCGAAGTCGTCGTAGCGCAGGCCGATCGTCTCCTTGATGCGCCGATGGCTCATGCGCGAGGGGTTCTCGACGACGATGCTGGTGAACACCGCATTCGGCACATAGATCGGGTTCTTGTTGAAGGCACGGATGCGCGTGTGGCGCCAGCTGATGTATTCCACCGTGCCTTCGATGGCCTTGTCGGGGCTGCGGATCCAGTCGCCGACGGAAAACGGCCGGTCGAGGTAGATCGTCAGGCCGCCGAAGAAGTTGGCCAGCAGGTCCTTGGCGGCAAAACCCACCGCGATGCCGCCGACGCCGCCCAGCGCCAGCAGGCCGCCGATCTGGAAGCCCAGGGTCTGTGCGGCGCTGATCAGGGCCACGAGCACGATCACCAGCCGCGCCAGCTTGACCAGGGCGTCGATCGTGGTGTGGTCGATCTCCTCGCCGGCCGCGGCACGCCGGGCCTCGACGTTGACGCCCACCTTGCCCGCGAAACGCAGCAGGAAGCCGGCCACGCAGACGATGAGCAGCACGTCGCGGATCGCCAGCACCTCGGCGATGAAGGCGGTGTCGACCTCGTGCTGGATCACGCGCGCCATGTAGCCGGCGCCGATCACCCACATCGCCGCCAGCACCGGGCGCTTGGCCGACTGCACCAGGGCGTCGTCCCAGACCGTGCTGGTCTTCGCGGTGACGTGCGCCGCCTGGCGCAGCAGCACCTGCGCGAGCTGGTTGGCGAGCACGGTGACGATCGCGATCGCGACCAGGGACGCCGCCCACAGCTCGACGCCGACGGTCTGGCTCAGGAATTCACTCAGTCGGTTCATGTGCGCCGACTGTAGCGCCAGCCGATCAGCACCCGGATGTCAGCGGGCGCTGGCGAGCCGCGGGTCGAGCAGGTCGCGCAGGCCGTCGCCGAGCAGGTTCAGCCCGAGCACGCTGGCCATGATCGCCAGCCCCGGCCACACGGCGAGCAACGGCGCCTGGAACATCTGCGTCTGCGCTTCGGCCAGCATGCGGCCCCAGCTCGGCTGCGGCGGCTGGGTGCCCAGGCCCAGATAGCTCAGCGCGGCCTCGGCCAGGATGGCGGTGGCAAAGGAGATCGTCGCCTGCACGATGAGCACGCTGGAAATGTTGGGCAGCACATGGTCGAGCGTGATGCGCCAGGCCCCTTTGCCGGCGGCGCGCGCGGCGAGCACGTATTCGCGCGCCCAGACCACGTTCGCTGCGCCACGCGCCAGGCGCGCGAAGACCGGCACATTGAACAGGCCGATGGCGATGATGCTCATCAGCAGGCCCGGGCCGTAGATCGCGGTCAGCATGATCGCCGTCAGCAGGGCCGGGAAGGCGAAGGCAAAGTCGCTGAAGCGCATCACCGCTTCTTCCACGACGCCGCGCCGCGCGCTGGCCAGCAGGCCCAGCGCCACGCCCAAGCCCAGGCCGATGCCCACCGCCACCAGGCCGGCGACGATGCTGTTCTGGCTGCCGACCAGGATCTGCGAGGCGATGTCGCGCCCCAGGCTGTCGGTGCCCAGCCAGTGCGCCGCCGACGGCGCGGCGAGCTTGTTCGGGATGTCGATCTCGCCCGGCGGATAAGGCGCCCAGACCAGGGACAGCAGGGCCGCCAGCGCCAGCAGCAGGGTCAGCAGCGCACCGACGGCAAAACTTCTGTGCTGCAAGGCCTTCATGCGGCGCTGCGCCGAAGCCGCGGGTCGATCGCCACGTAGAGCAGGTCGACCACGAGGTTGATCCCGATCACCGTGGCGGCGAGGAACATCACCACGTCGCGCACGACGACGAGGTCGCGGTTGGCGATGGCCTGGAACACCAGCCGGCCCAGGCCCGGCAGCACGAACACGTTCTCGACCACGATGGCGCCGGTGATCAGGTTGCCGAACTGCAGGCCGGCCACCGTGAGCACCGGGATCATCGCGTTGCGCAGCACATGGCGGCGCATGGCCTGCGCGCGCGTCAGTCCCTTGGCCCTTGCGGTGCGCACGAAATCCTCGCGCATCACGTCGAGCACCGCCGAGCGCGTCACGCGGGCCAGGATCGCCGCCTGCACCATCGCCAGCGCCAGCGCCGGCAGCGCCAGAGCGACCAGGCCTTCGAACAGGCCACCGCCCTCGTCTTCCGTCCAGCCCGGGAAGCCGCCCGCGCCAACCCATTGCAGCTGCACCGCAAAGAGCAGGATGAGCAGGATCGCGAACCAGAAGTTGGGGATCGCGATGCCGAGCTGGCTGGCGGCCATCACGCCGACGTCGCCGAGCCGGTTGTGGCGCGACGCGGCATACACGCCGGCACTCAGCGCGAGCAGCACCGTCAGCGCCATCGCCATCGTGGCCAGCGGCAGCGAGACCTGCAGCCGCTCGGCGATCAGCCCGGCGGTGGGTTCACCGTAGGCCAGGCTGGACGCGGTTTCGCCGCGCAGCAGGCCGCCTGTCCAGTCCAGGTAGCGCGTCAGCGGCGCTCGGTCGAGGCCGAGCTGGGTTTCCAGCGCGGCCAATGATTCCGGCGTCGCGCTGTCGCCCAGGATCACCTGCGCCGCATTGCCGGGCAGCAGTTCGAGCACCGCGAAGACGATCACCGAAGCCACCGCGAGCGTGGCGGCAAAGCTGAGCAGGCGGCGAAGGAGAAACAGCGACATCGGTGGCATCCTATGATGCCTGATGCACCTGCCTTTCGATCCGTCGCAGCTCTTCATCGGCGGCCATTGGCAGCCGGCCCGCGACACCCTGCCCTTGTTCGACCCGTCCACCGGCGAGCCGCTGGCGCGCATTGCCCGCGGCGGCGCGGCCGAGGTCGACGCGGCAGTCGCGGCGGCGCAGAGCGCACTCGATGGCGAATGGGGCCGTCTGAGCGCCACCGAGCGCGGCCGCTTGCTGACGCAGATGAGTGCGCTGGTGCTGCAACAGGTGGGGATGCTGGCCGAGCTCGAGGCGCACGACGTCGGCAAGCCGCTGCGCCAGGGGCGGGCCGACGCGCTGGCCCTGGCGCGCTACCTCGAGTTCTATGGCGGCGCGGCCGACAAGGTGCATGGCGGGACGATCCCCTTCGCCGCCGGCTACACCGCGCTGACCCTGCGCGAGCCGCACGGCGTGACGGCGCACATCGTGCCCTGGAACTATCCGATGCAGATCATCGGCCGCAGCGTCGGCGCGGCGCTCGCGATGGGCAACGCCTGTGTGTTGAAACCGGCCGAAGAAGCCTGCCTCAGCGCCATCGCCTTCAGCCGCATCGCCGAGCAGGCCGGGCTGCCGCCGGGTGCGCTGAACCTGGTGCCGGGGCTGGGCGAAGAAGCCGGTGCGGCGCTGGCGGCGCACCGGGGCGTGAACCACATCTCCTTCACCGGCTCGGTGGCGGTGGGCGCCTTGATCCAGGCCGCGGCGGCGAAGAATGCGGTGCCGGTGACGCTGGAACTTGGCGGCAAGAGCGCGCAGCTGGTCTTCGACGACGCCGATCTGGACGCGGCCCTGCCCTCCCTCGTCAACGCCGGCATCCAGAACGCAGGGCAGACCTGCTCAGCGGCCAGCCGCATCCTGGTCCAGCGCGGCGTCTTCGACGAGGTCGCGCGGCGCATGGCCGAGGGCTATCGTGCGCTGCGTGTCGGCCCGGCGATGGCCGACCCCGATGTCGGCCCGCTGATCAGCGCAGGCCAACGCGAGCGTGTGATGGGCTATCTGGCGCTGGCCGCAGAGCGCGGCGTGAACATCCTGGCCCAGCCGCCGCTGCCCGAAGGCGCGGACGACGCAGGCGGCTTCTGGGTGCCGCCGACCCTGATCAGCGGCATCGACGGCCGGCACCGGCTGGCGCAGGAGGAAATCTTCGGCCCGGTGCAGGTGCTGATCCCCTTCGAGGACGAAGCCGAGGCGATCGCGCTGGCCAACGGCACCGACTTCGGCCTCGTGGCCGGCGTCTGGACTCGCGACGGCTCGCGCGCGCTGCGCTGCGCGCGCCGGCTGAAATGCGGCCAGGTCTTCGTCAACAACTACGGCGCCGGCGGCGGCGTCGAGCTGCCTTTCGGCGGCGTCAAGCGCAGCGGCCATGGGCGCGAGAAAGGCTTCGAGGCGCTGTACGGTTTCTCGGTGCTCAAGACCGTGGCCATCCATCACGGCTGAAGGAGAGCTCACCCATGCGACTGAAGGACAAGGTGGCCATCGTCACCGGCGGGGCCAGCGGCTTCGGCGCCGGCATCGCGCGCAGGTTCGCCGCCGAGGGCGCGCGCGTGCTGATCGCCGACCTCGACCTGCAGGGCGCGCTCGACCTGGCGGCCGAGTTGGGCGAACAAGCGCATGCGCTCTGCGTCGACGTGGCCGATGCCGGCGATGTGCGGTTGATGATGGACACGGCCGAGCAACAGTTCGGCCGCCTCGACATCCTGGTCAACAACGCCGGCGTCACGCATCTGCCGCAGGCCCTGGAGGACGTGACGGAGGCCGATTTCGACCGCATCGTCGCGGTCAACATGAAGGCGATCTACCGCGCGATGGTGGCGGTGGTGCCGCGCTTCAAGTTGAATGCGCCGGGTGCCGGCGGCATCCGCGGCGTGGTGCTCAACGTGGCCAGCACCGCCGGGGTCAGCCCGCGGCCGCGCCTGGCCTGGTACAACGCCAGCAAGGGCTGGGTGATCACCGCCACGCGCGCCAATGCCGTGGAGCTGGCGCCCGCGGGCATCCGCGTCAATGCGCTGAACCCGGTGGCCGGCGAAACGCCGCTGCTCAAGTCCTTCATGGGCGAGGACACGCCGCAGATGCGCGCCAAGTTCCTGGCGTCGATCCCGATCGGGCGCTTCTCGACGCCCGAGGATCTGGGCCATGCGGCCTGCTACCTGTGCAGCGACGAAGCCAGCATGGTCACCGGCGTGTGCATGGAGATCGACGGCGGGCGCTGCATCTAGGAGACTGCCGAGGGCCCGGTCCGGGCCCTCGGTCAGTGCGCGGCGGTCTCGTGGCGGTCGGCCGCCGCAAACAGGTCGGCGGCGAGACCATGGTCCGTGGCCTGCAGGCGGCGCGCCAGCTCGCGCACTTCGGCGGCTTCCTCGACCCGGGTCGGGGCCTTGGCCGTGAAACGCAAGCAGCTGGCAAACGCCTGCCGCAGGCTGCCCAGCAGCGAACCGGTGGGCGTGGTGATGTTCAGGGTGGTCGTGCTCATGGTGTTTCCTTGCGGGTCAGGGGGTCTCAGCGGCGCTCGGCAAAATCGGCGGCGGCGAGCAGTTTGAGGGTCAGTTCGGGGTCGCTGGACCTGTGGATCGAGGCCGCACGGCGCAGCTCGGCCGCGGCACGCTGATGGCCCTGGCGCTGCAGCGCGGCCCAGACCCGCTGCCAGAATCCCGGCACGCCAACGGTCGTGCGAAGGCTCGACGCTGCGTTCAGGCTCGGTTCGCGGAGGACGGCGGTATTCATGGTGCTTCCTTTCAGTGGAGGGCTCGGGTAAACCCTCGGATGTATAGGAGCATAGTACAAACCCTGACTTCATCCAATGAATATTCGGCATGTAAGGTATAAACAAATCGTAGATCACTGCCGCCTGTGAAGAATTTCCGCACCCTGGACCTGAACCTGTTGCGGGTCTTCGACGCCGTGATGAGCGAAGGCAGCCTGACCCGTGCCGCCGAACGCCTGTCGATCACCCAGCCGGCGGCCAGCCACGCGCTCAAGCGCCTGCATGCCTGGCTGGGCGAGCCGCTGTTCCAGCGCAGCGCCAGCGGCATGACCCCCGGGGCCCGGGCCGTGGCGCTGTGGCCGCGGGTGCGCGCCGCGCTGCAGGCGCTCGAGCAGGCGCTGGCCCCGGGCGACTTCGACCCGCAGCGCGACCGCCACACCTTTCAGCTGACGATGGCCGATGCCGCCGCCGGGGCACTGGCGCCGGCCCTGGTGGCCGCCGTCGAGGCCGAGTCGGCACTCGCCGACCTGCGCATCCGGCCGCTGACCACCCGCGACCCGCGCGCCCTGCTGCATGCCGAGGAGGCCGACCTCGCGATCGGGCACTTTCCGGCCCTGTTCAGCACGATGTCGTCTGAAGGCGAGCACTCACTGCTTCGATACCTCCGTCTTCATACCACCGACTTCGTCTGCGTGATGCGACCACAGAACCCGCTGGCGGCCGGGGAGCTGACCCTGGAGCGTTATGTCGCCGCGCAGCATGTGCTGGTCAGCGTGACCGGCCGCGACCACGCCGAAGTGGACGAAGCCCTGGCCCTGATCGGCCGCCGCCGGCGTGTGTTGCTCACCGTCAACCAGTACCACCTCGCCGGGCGCGTGGTGGCGCAGTGCGACCTGCTGACCGTGCTGCCGCGCAGCTTCGTGGCCGCCGCGGTGTCGGGGCCGGTGGTGATGCGGCCGCTGCCGGTGGAGATCGGGCCGCTGACCCTGGACATGGTCTGGCTGGCCCGGCGCGACGCCGATCCGGCGCAGCGCTGGCTGCGCCGCCTGGTGGCGCAGGCCAGCGGTGCCGACGGCTGAACCTCAGACGACGCCCCGCTTGCGCAGCCCGGCGCGATCCTCGACCGACAGGCCCAGTTCGGCCAGCACCTCGTCGGTGTGCTGGCCCAGCAGGGGCGGCGCGCGGCGCGCCTGCGCCGGCGTGGCCGACAGCTTGATCGGGCTGGCCACCAGATTCACCGACCCGGCCAGCGGATGCGCCAGGGTGCTGACCATGTCGCGCGCGCGCACCTGCGGGTCGGCGAACACCTCGCCGAGGTCATTGATCGGCCCGCATGGCACCTTGGCCGCTTCCAGCGCCGCCAGCCAGTCGGCCTTGCCTCGCGTGCGCAGCACCTCGGCCAGCATCGGCACCAGGGCCTCGCGGTGGCGCACGCGGTCGGCGTTCTTCACGAAGCGCGGGTCGGCGGCCAGACCCGCCACGCCGGCGACGGCGCAGAACTTGACGAACTGGCTGTCGTTGCCGACGGCCAGGATCAGGTGCCCGTCGGCGACCTCGAAGACCTGGTAAGGCACGATGTTCTGGTGCGCATTGCCGACGCGCCTGGGCGCCTGGCCGGTCACCAGATAGTTGGCGCCCAGGTTGGCCAGCATCGCGACCTGGGTGTCGAGCAGGGCCATGTCGATGACCTGCCCCTGGCCGGTGGCATCGCGGTGGCGCAGCGCGGCCAGGATGGCCACCGTGGCGTACATGCCGGTGAACAGGTCGGCCACCGCCACGCCCACCTTCTGCGGCCCGCCGCCGGGCCGGTCGTCGCGTTCGCCGGTGATGCTCATCAGCCCGCCGATGCCCTGGATCGCGTAGTCGTAGCCGGCGCGGTCGCGGTAGGGGCCGGTCTGGCCAAAGCCGGTGATCGAGCAGTAGACGAGGCGCGGGTTCAGCGCCAGCATGGCGTCGCCGTCCAGGCCGTGGCGCGCCATGTCGCCGACCTTGAAGTTCTCCACCAGCACGTCGGCCTGCAGCGCCAGCCGACGCACCAGGGCCTGGCCTTCGGGCTGGGCGAGGTCGATCGTGATCGAACGCTTGTTGCGGTTGGTGCCCAGGTAGTAGGCGGCTTCGGCGGTGTCGGCGCCGGCCGCGTCCTTCAGGAAGGGCGGCCCCCAGCCGCGCGTGTCGTCGCCGCTGCCGGGGCGTTCGACCTTGATCACGTCGGCGCCCAGGTCGGCCAGGGTCTGTGTGCACCAGGGACCGGCCAGCACTCGCGAAAGATCCAGCACCTGGACGCCGGACAGGGCCATCGCCGGGGCCGGCGCGGCGTCGGTTGGAAGCTCGCTCATGGCCCGGATAATGCACCGGATGTGTTGTCACCCCCCGACACCGGCCCTCCGGCCGGTGCTGCCGGTGCTGCCCGTGCTGCCGGCCCTGCTGTGCTGCGCCGTGCTCGCCGGGTGCAGCCCGGCGCAGGACTGGCGCGAACTGCGGCCCGAAGGCAGTGGGGCGACGCTGATGTTCCCCTGCAAACCGACCCGGCATGCGCGCGACCTGCCGCTGGCCGGCGCCCCGGTGCGCCTGACCCTGCACGCCTGCACCGCCGGCGACGACGTGACCTACGCCCTCGCCGTGGCCGACGTTTCCGATCCGGCGCGCATTAGCGCGACCCTGCGCGCGCTGCGCGACAGCGCCGCGAGCAACATCGGCGCCGGCGCCCCGACCCCCCTGCCCCTGGCCGTTCGCGGCGCGACGCCGAACGCACAATCCAGCCGCGGCGCCTACACCGGACAGCGCAGCGACGGTCAACCGGTGCAGATGCAGGTCGCCGTGTTCACCAAGGGCACGCGGGCCTACCAGGCCACCGTGATCGGGCGCCGGATCGGCGAAGAAGCCGCCGAGACCTTCTTCTCGGCGCTGCGCACGCCGTGAGCCCGCCGGGCCGTCCCAAGGGCGAACACCGCAGTGCAAAGCACGCAGGTTTCCCCATCCGCCCGCCGGGCCGTCCCAAGGGCGAACACCGCAGTGCAAAGCACGCAGGTTTCCC
>CAZWUR010000002.1:36445-140269 GCA_964637205.1 uncultured Rubrivivax sp. | reverse complement strand
CTTCATCAGGCTCAGCTCGTCGGCGTCGGGGCTGCGCACCTTGAGCACCAGCTCGGCGCCGAGGGCGCCGGCGCGGTCGGTGATCGATGCGCCGGCGGCCTCGTAGGCCGAGTCGATGCAACTGGCGGCCACGCCGGCCCCGGACTGCACCTTCACGGTGTGGCCCTGGGCCTTGAGTTTTTTCGCCGTCTCGGGCGTGACCGCAACCCGGGTCTCGCCCGCCGCGGTCTCCAGCGGAACGCCGATCAGCATGAAGCTCTCCTCGCCACTGTGGGTCTTCGAATGGGGTCGAAGTGTACGTGGCCGCAACCGAATGCCGTATCGCTACCATCCGGGGCATGTCCGAAGACCGCTGGCACCCGAATGTCACCGTCGCCGCCGTGATCGAACGCGTGGGCCGCTACCTGCTCGTCGAGGAGATGACGCCCGAGGGTCTGCGCCTGAACCAGCCGGCCGGCCACCTGGACCCGGGCGAGTCGCTGCTGCAGGCGGTGGTGCGCGAGACGCGCGAAGAAACCGCCTGCGACTTCCTGCCCGAGGCCCTGCTCGGCGTGCACCTGGCGCGCTTCGAGCGGGCCGCGCAGACCATCACCTACCTGCGCTTCGCTTTCTGCGGCAGCGCCGGTGACCCGGTGATCGGGCGGGTGCTGGATGAGCCCATCTTGCGCACCCTGTGGCTGACGTCCGAGGAAATCGCCGAGCGCGCCGCCGAACACCGCAGCGTGCTGGTGCAGCGCTGCATCGACGATCACCGGGCGGGGCTGAGGTTTTCGCTGGAGGTGCTGCGGGGTGGGTGAGTGCGGTCGTGACCAGGATCAGGCGACCCCAAGCCCGTCAGCCTCCTAAAGCATGGGTAGCCCCAGACCTCGCAGATAGGCAAAAGTCGGGTCGTAGAACTGCCGGTCGCGTGTCGGGTCGTCGGCATTGCCTTCCGGCACGACGACCACCATGCCTTGCCTGGCGCGTGTCAGCAGCACCCGGTACGCGTTCTCCAGGTACTGTCGGCGCGCCGGCTTGTTGATCCGCGTCCAGCGTGTGCCGCGAAACTCATGGTGCGACCAGCGCTGCGCATCGAAGCGCAGATCACCGTCCCAGACCACGCAGGCCCAGTCCAGCTCAAGTCCTTGAACCTGGAACTCGGTGGCCACGTCTTCAAGGTAGTACGACGAACGGATGTCGTCCTTGCCATCCAGGAACCACTTGACCGGGTCGGTCTTCACCCGGATGTCGATGGCCAAAGGCTTGAGGCGTTCCGCCTGCGACGACACGACGACGCCATAGCGCTCTGACCCCCGCGCCTGCCGGCGCAGCCAATCCTTGGCCCGATCGAGATCGCGGGTGAGGACGATCGGGTAACGATCGGCAAGTCCCTCCAGGGTTTGACGGGCGGCCGCAATCTCCAGGTCCAGTAGCTCGCGCACGAAGCGACTCAGAGTCTCGGCGCGGAACGAGCGCATCGACGTCGCGAGATGAAGGTCAGGATGCCGGTAGGTGTTGTCTCGCGCGAGCATGCGTTCAAAGGCCGCGCCGCCCTGGAACTCGGCCCCGGCCAGTTGCGGCGACAGGTGCACATCCCAGGCCTCGAAGCGCCTGAGCACGGCCTCGAACCATTCGGCGATGCCGCCTTCGCCGGTGTTGATCTCCTGGCCGCTGCCGACGAGGCAGACGACAACCGCCCAGTCGTCGTGTCGATCCAGGCAGGACACCAGAAACTCCGGCTCGGACTGGTCGAAGCCGGCTCGGCCACGCTTGCGTTGCATGAAGGCGCTCGTTTGTTCGAGATTCCATGCACGTTGCGCCTCGTCGAACAGGACGATGTGCTCGGGTGGGGCGCCGGTGTCCCTCAGGTACTCGTCGCGGAAGTGGTGCACATTCTGAACGAAGGCCTCGACCTCGTGCCGTGCGTGACCCTTGCGGACCGTCCGACCCTCACGCGCGGCCCGCTCGACCCGGTCGCGTGCCAGTGCCTCGCGCAGCACCGCCACCAGTGGGCCGTTGCCCGACAGGAAGACGCTGTAGGTCACGCTGTCCGGGTCGAGATGCCGGTTGGCCACGTCCAGCCCGACCAGGGTCTTGCCGGCGCCCGGGACACCGGTCACGAAGCAGATCGATTTGCGACCCAGCCGTCGTGATTGTTCGATGACGCGATCGAGAACCGCCGTTGTGTGGGCCAGATTGCGCGCACCTGCATCGCTGCGCGAGATCTCCACCACCGAGTGCCCGGCATACAGCGCGCGCGCGGCCTCGACGATCGTGGGCGTCGGCAGGTACCGACCGCGCTCCCACAGGTCGGCGTGAATCGGGGGGCTATTCAGCAGGCCGTGTCGCGCGCGCACGATCTCGGCCAGCTGTTCGGGTGCGGCACACCAAGGCCGCGCCAGTCCGTCCTGGTGCCAGCTGACGTCGATCTGGAGCGGCTGTCGGGGCGCCCGCGTGGCAATGAGCACGGGCAGGATCGCAATCGCGTGACTGGCTTCGTGGAAATGCTTGAAGTCCAGGCCGTAGTCCCAGACTTGATCCAGTGCCGAGCGCGTGCAGCTTGATTCACCGACCTTGAACTCGATGACGAACAGCGTATTCGACGTCAGCAGCACGACGTCGACGCGCCGCCCCAGCCGCGGAACGGTGTATTCGAAGTAAATCCGGCTGCCGGCGACCATGTCCGGCGGCCATGGGACGGCTTGGAGGATCTCGACCTCCTGCATCCAGGCATCACGTTGAGCCGCCTCGACGGCTCCGCCACTGTGCAGCAGCAACTCGCCGAGGATCGCGACCGGCTCGGTTCCGAGAAAGGACGCGAGTCGGTCGCCGTACATCCAGCGGTGCTTGTCGGGCTGATCCTTCGGGCAGGTGGTCATCGCTGGGACTTCTGTGCCCGGGCATCTTACGGACTGCACGGTCAACGACCCGGTCGGATAATCCAAGGGTGTCTGCTTCCGACCCCCACCGCGTTGTCATCGGCCTGTCCGGCGGCGTCGATTCCGCCGTCAGTGCCTGGCTGCTCAAGCAGCAGGGGCATGAGGTCATCGGCCTGTTCATGAAGAACTGGGAGGCCGACGACGATGACGACTACTGCTCCAGCAACGAAGATTTTGTCGACGCCGCCGCGGTCGCCGACGTGATCGGCATCGAGCTGGAACATGTCAACTTCGCCGCCGAGTACAAGGACCGCGTCTTCGCCGAGTTTCTGCGCGAGTACCAGGCCGGCCGCACGCCGAACCCGGACGTGCTGTGCAACGCCGAGATCAAGTTCAAGGCCTTCCTGGACCACGCCATGCGCCTGGGTGCGGCGAAGATCGCCACCGGGCACTACGCCCGTGTGCGTGAATCCGGCGGGGCCTTCGAACTGCTCAAGGGCCTGGACCCGGCCAAGGATCAGAGCTACTTTTTGCACCGGCTGAACCAGGCCCAGCTCTCGCGCACGCTGTTTCCGGTCGGCGAACTGCCGAAGACAGAGGTGCGCGCGCTGGCCGCGCGCATCGGGCTGCCGAACGCGAAGAAGAAGGACAGCACCGGCATCTGCTTCATCGGCGAGCGCCCCTTCCGCGAATTCCTCAGCCGCTGGTTGCAGCAGCAGCCGGGCGTGATCGAGGATGAAGCTGGACGCCGCATCGGCGAGCACGTGGGCCTGAGCTTCTACACGCTGGGCCAGCGGCAGGGGCTGGGCATCGGCGGCCTGAAACCGGCCCCCACGGCGCCGCAAGCGGCGCCGGCCCCCCGAGGGGGCGAGCCCGCCTTGGGGCGGCCCGGCGGCGGGCCGGGCGGCGGCGATCACGCGCCCTGGTACGTGGCCCGCAAGGACCTGCAGCGCAATGTGCTGGTCGCGGTGCAGGGGCATGGACACCCGCTGCTGATGTCGTCGACGCTGCACGCCGCCGACACCAGCTGGGTCGCGGGCGCGCCGCCGGCGCCGGGGCGCTTCAGTGCCAAGTCACGCTACCGGCAGGCCGATGCCGCCTGTGCCTTCGTACCCGAAGGCGACGGTTTCAGGCTCGACTTCGAGCAGCCGCAATGGGCGGTGACACCGGGCCAGTCGGCCGTGCTCTACGACGGCGAGGTCTGCCTGGGCGGCGGCGTGATCGACGCCTGAGCGACGCCTGAGCGACGCCTGGATCAGGCCAGCGCCGACCACCAGTCCAGCAGCGCCGCGGTCACCGCCTCGGGCTGCTCCCAGCTCAGCATATGGCCGCAGCGGGGCAGGATCTCCAGCCGTGCCTGCCCAATCGCGGCGGCGATCTCGCGTGCGCAGTCGGGCGGCGTCAGGCCGTCGTCTTCGCCGCCCATCACGAGCACCGGGCAACGCACCGCTTGCAGCCGCAAACGCTGGTCTTCGCGCGCCATCACCGCGCGGTTCTGCGCCACGAGTTGCGCCACCCCGGCGCGGCGGATCATCTTGCCGTAGTCAGCCGCCAGCCGGACGATGCTGGCCGGGTGGAAGGCGAACATCAGGCTGGCCGCCAGCACCTCGTCCAGCCGGCCGGCCTCGAAGGCCTTGATGCCTTCGCTGCGCAGGCGGGTCTGCGCCGGGGTGTCGGCGCGCGCCGTGGTGCCCAGCAGGGCCAGGCCGTGCACACGCCCGGGGGCCTGGCGCCAGACTTCGAGCGCCAGCATGCCCCCCATCGAGACACCGGCCAGGGCCAGCGGCCCCGGATGTTCGGCCAGCAGGCGCGCGGCCATTGCGGGCAGGGTCGACGCGTGGCGGTGCACGTCGGTCACGGCCACCGGCCCGCGCGCGGCGAGCACCGGCGCCTGGTCGCGGAACAGCGCCGCGTCGCAGGCCAGGCCGGGCAGCAGGATCAGGGGCGTCATGGCCGAGTGTGACCGCGCGCGGGAGGTGACTCAGCCAGGCGTCCGACCCGCCGGCAGCAGCGCCTGCCTGGGCGCGCCCGACCGCAGGCGCACGGCCAGGTAGAGCGCAACCCCGGCCGCCACGCTGGCTGCGGCCGGCACGGCCAGCAGCTGCGCGCCGGTCGCCGCGCTGCCCGCCAGCGTCACCACCACCATCGCCGGCAGCGCTGCATTCGGCGCTTCGCCCTGCCGGCGCCATCGGGCCCGCAGCCAGGCGCCCAAAGGCAGAAGGGCGGCGGCAAAGCCGGCCACGAACTGCAGGCTGCCGGGCCGGCCCTGGGCCGCAATCGTCAGCACCAGCGGCGTGCCCAGCACCCACAGCAGCAGGCCTTCGCGGTGCCACTGGCGCTCCAGTGCGGCGGCCAGCGACACCCCGGACGGCGGGCCCGGCAGCAGCACCAGCAAGGCCTGCTCGTGGCGCCTTCCCCACAGCGCGCCGTGGCGCCCCAGTTGCGCGCCCGTCAGCACGCCGAACAAGCCCAGGCACAGGCCGATGCGGCCGCCGTCGACGACACGGCTCCAGTCGGTGTCGGGGTGCCAGGCGCGGGCCACGGCCAGCGCCAGCAGCATGCTGCCGAAGCACAGCAGCAGCAGCCACGCCAGCATCGGTGCGCCGGTGCCCGTCTGCAGCCCCAGGTCCAGTCGGCGCAGGGCGTTGGCGGTGTCCGGTCGCTGCAGCAGGCGCTGCCGGGCCCAGCGGTCGGGCCAGGTAAAGGGCAGCGTGGCCCGGCGCAGCCAGGTCAGGCGCGCGGTGGCCGGCACGCCACGGCCTTGCTTCGAGGCCTGTGAGGCCGCCTGCCAGCTGCGCTGGCGGGCAAAGACGCGCCGGTGCATGCGGCCGCCGCCGCCCACCGCCGACATCAGCAGCGCCGCGGCACCGGCCAGCAGCGCCAGTTGCGCCGCCACGGGCCAGGCCATCACCTGCAGCAGGCCGGCGCGCAGACTCCAGGGTGCCACCGGCAGCAGCCACACCAGCGCCCACAACCAGGGCCGGCGCTGCGTCCAGACCGTCAGCAGCAGGCCGGCGATGACCCAGCCCACCGACTCGGCGCGGGGCCCGACCAGCAGGGCCGCACCACCCAGTGCCAGCGCGCCGGCCAGCAGGGCATGCCACAGCAGCGCGATGCGCAGGGTGCGCACCTGCCCCGGCAGCAGCCGCGCCAGGGCCGGGTGGTTCTGCGCCAGCAGTCCGTCCACCGCTGTCCACCACCACCACAGCGCCACGACGATGGCCAGCGTGCCCGCGATCTGCAGCGGCACCGGACCATAGCGCAGGGCCTGCATCAGCGGCAGCGCCAGCAATGCCGCCAGCGCCCACCACAGGCCGTGCCGGCCGCGGCGCGCCTGCCAGGGCTGGCGGGTCACGGCAACGAACATGGCGGCGGTCATGTCAGCGCCGCCCGGCCGCCCGAAGGTGCCGACGCGCCCCTCGGGGGCCGCGAACGAAGTGAGCTGGGGGCAGCCAAAGTCAGCGCCGCCCGGCCGCCCGAAGGTGCTGACACGCCCCTCGGGGGCCGCGAACGAAGTGAGCTGGGGGGCTGGTTCATGTCAGCGCCTCGAAGAGGTCCTCCAGCGACGCGCGCTGCGCCAGCAGCCCCGGCGGCAGCGCCTGCGGGTCGAGCCCGCGCACCAGGGCCATGCCGTCGCTGCGGGCCAGCAAAGCCGCGGCGGGCAGTGCCGACAGCGCGGCTTCGCTGCCGCGGACCTCCTGCACCTCGTCCAGCAACTGGTCCAGCGGCGCCTGCAGCGCGATGCGGCCGCCGCGCAGAAAGGCGACGTTGAAGGCCACGCGCTCCAGGTCGCTGAGGATGTGGGTGCTGAAGACCACCGTGGTGCCGCGGTCGAGCACACGTTCGATCAGCTCGCGCAGGAAATCGCGCCGTGCCAGCGGGTCCAGGCTGGCCACCGGCTCGTCGAGCACCAGCAGGTCGGGCTCGTGGGCCAGCGCGCGGATGATCGACAGCCGCTGCTGCTCGCCGCCGCTCATGCGGCCGATCGGCAGCTCGCGCGGCACCGCCCAGCGGTCCAGCAACGACTCGACCCTGGCGCCGTTCCAGTGCGGGTAGAAGCTGCGGAAGTAGGCCAGCAGCTCGTCGGCACGCAGTTCCTCGAACAGGTCCGAGCGCTGCGGCACATAGCCGATGCGTGCGCGTGCCGCATCGTCCAGCCGCGCGGCCGGCTGGCCGAACAGCGTGACTTCGCCGGCCTGCGGGTCGCGCAGGCCGAGCAGGGTCTCCAGCAGGGTAGTCTTGCCGGCACCATTGCGGCCCAGCAGCCCCACCACCTGCCCGGGCTGCAGCGTCCAGTCCAGGTCCTGCAGGACCGGCTGGCCGGTGTAGGCCAGATGCAGGCCGCGTGCGGCGACGCTGGCGGGGGCGCTCGGCAGCGCCGACGATGCCCGCAGACCGAAGCCTGCGGTTTCGCTGGCGGAGGGGTGGCGCGCGGCGCGCCACCAGGGCTGGGCGGTGGTCATGGGTTCCTTCCCGGGGCCGGTTGATCGAACAATTGCTCCAGCAGCTGCAGGGCCTGGGCCTTGGCGATGCCGAGCTCCTGCGCCGCCTCGGCGGCGCGCGCCAGCAGCGGGCGCAGCTGCTCGACGCGATCGCGTGCAGCGGCCGGCCTGTGGTGGCCTGCGGCGATGGCCATCGGCAGCCCGCGCCGCCGTTCCAGCAGGCCCTCCAGCTCGAGCAGGCTGTAGGCCTTGGAGACCGTCATCGGGTTCACCGCCAGCTGCAGGGCCAGCTCGCGCACCGAGGGCAGCTCCTGCCCCGCCACCCACTGCCCGGCCGCGACGCGCCGCCGAAGCTGTTCCATCAGCTGGCGGTAGATCGGCTCGGGCGCGCCGGGATTGACCTGGAAGCGGATCGGGGTGTGCACCTGAACTAGTGTATGTATGTACTAATACACTGTCAATGCACGGCTGCTGCTGTGGCCGTGGCGGGCGGCCACGGCCACGCCGGGTTCATCCGCGGGCTCTCAGGCCAGGGCCGGGTAGTCGGTGTAGCCCGCGTCGCCACCGCCATACAAGGTGGGGCGGTGAAGCTCGGCCAGCGGCAGGCGCTCGCGCAGGCGGCGCACCAGGTCCGGATTCGAGATGAAGGGCCGGCCGAAGGCGACGAGGTCGGCGCCGTCGGCGAGCACGCTATCGGCCAGCGCACGGTCGTAGCCGTTGTTCACCATCCACGCGCCATCGCCGCCCGCGTCGCGCCAGGCGCGGCGCAGCGCGGCGTAGTCGAAGGGGCGCTCGGGCAGTTCGCGCGGGCCGCCGGTGGCGCCTTCGATCAGGTGCACATAGGCCAGGCCCAGTGGCGCCAGCCCGCGCAGCAGCTGCTCGAACAGCGGCTGCGTGTCTTGCGTATCAGCGTCGTTGGCCGGGGTCACCGGCGACAGGCGCATGCCGGTGCGCCCGCCGCCCACCGCCGCGGCCACGGCCTGCGCCACTTCGAGCGCAAAGCGCGCGCGCTGGGCGATGCTGCCGCCGTAGTCGTCGTCGCGCCGGTTGCTGCCGGTCTTCAGGAACTGGTCGATCAGATAACCGTTGGCGCCGTGGATTTCCACGCCGTCGAAGCCGGCGGCCACGGCGGCCTTCGCGGCGCGGGCGTAGTCGGCCACGATGCCGGGGATCTCGGCGCGCGACAGCGCGCGCGGCGGCGAGACGGGCACGAAGGCGGCGGCACCGTCGCGGATGAGCACGGTCTTGGCCTTGGCGGTGATCGCCGACGGCGCCACCGGATCGCGGCCGCCGGGCTGCAGGTCGACATGCGAGATCCGGCCCACATGCCAGAGCTGGCAGACGATGCGCCCGCCGGCGGCGTGCACCGCGTCGGTCACGCGCCGCCACGCGGCGAGCTGCGCCGGCGTGTACAGCCCGGGCACGTCGGCATAACCCTGGCCCTGCTGGCTGATGGCGGTGGCTTCGCTGACGATGAGGCCGGCGCTGGCACGCTGGGCGTAGTAGGTGGCGACGCGCGCTGGCGGCACGCCGCCCGGGCTGCGGTTGCGCGTCAGCGGCGCCATCACGATGCGGTTGGGCAGCCGCCAGGCGCCGACGGTGCAGGGGTCGAAGAGGGTATTCATGGCGTTATGCTGCCAGGGATGCAGATCTCCCCGTTCCATCTGGCCTTTCCGGTGCACGACCTGGCCGCGGCGCGTGCCTTCTACGCCGGCCTGCTCGGCTGCCCGGAGGGGCGCAGCAGCGCCGAGTGGATCGACTTCGACCTCTTCGGCCACCAGATCGTCGCCCACCTGGCGCCGGCCCGCGCCGCCGACCACCACAATCCCGTCGATGGCCACGACGTGCCGGTGCCGCATTTCGGTGTCGTGCTCGACTGGGACCACTTCCATGCCTTTGCCCAACGCCTGAAGGCGCAGGGCGTGGTCTTCGTCATCGCGCCCTATGTGCGCTTCGCCGGCCAGGTCGGCGAGCAGGCCACGATGTTCTTCCGCGACCCCTCGGGCAACGCGCTGGAGTTCAAGGCCTTCAAGGACCGTTCGCAGCTGTTCGCGAAGTAGCCTGGCACGGCTGATGCGCCTGCCCAACCTGCTCGAGACCCGGCTCGGCCGGCTGGTCGCCTTCTTCTTCCTCTACCTCACCGAAGGCATCCCGCTCGGGTTTGCGGCCACCGCCGTGGCCACCCAGCTGCGCCGGCAGGACGTCGGGCCGGCGGAGATCGGCGCCTTCGTCGCGTCCTTCTACCTGCCCTGGGCTTTCAAGTGGGCCTTCGGGCCCTTCATCGATGTCTTCAGCTCCGAGCGCCTGGGCCGGCGCCGCGGCTGGATCCTGGGCACGCAGGGCATGCTCATCGTCACCCTGCTCGCCTGCACCCTGCTCGACCTGCCGGCCCAGCTCGGCTTGCTGACCGGTGTGCTGCTGATCCACAACAGCTTCGGTGCGATGCAGGACGTGGCGATCGACGCGCTGGCGGTGAACACCCTGCAGCCCGACGAGCGCGGCCTGGCCAACGGCGTGATGTTCGCCGGCGCCGCGCTGGGGGCGGCGCTCGGCGGCAGCGGCGTGCTCTTCCTGATGCCCCTGCTCGGCCTGCGCGGCGGCTTCGTCTTCGTCGCCGCCTGCATTGCGGCGGTGACGGTCTTCATCGTGCTGCCGATGCGCGAGGCGCCGACGCCGGCGGCCGAGCGTCGCGCCGTCGGCCTGGCCGCCGCCGGCCGCGAGATGAAGCACTTTTCGGTCGAGGCTTTCCGCGCCTTCCTCGGCACGCGCGGGGCCTTCGCCGGCCTGGCCTTCGCCCTGCTGCCGGCCGGCGCGATGGCGCTCGGCCTGGCCCTGCAGTCCAACCTGGCGGTGGAGCTCGGTCTGGACGACGCCAGCGTCGCCTGGCTGAACCTGTGGACGCAGGTGATCTCGGCCGCCTGCATGGTGCTCGGCGGCTGGCTGTCGGACCGCTACGGCCGCCGCCGCACGCTGGCGGTGTACATGGCGCTGATGAGCCTGCCGGTGCTCTACATGGCCTGGATGCTGCAGGCCCACCACTGGGTGATGCCGATCACCGCCGCCGAGCGCGGATCGCGCATCGCCGCGCCGGCGCTGGTGACGGCGCTGTGGGTGGCCACGCTGTCCTACTCGGTCGGCCAGGGCCTGATGTACGGCACCCGCTCGGCGATCTTCATGGACGTGACCAACCCCAAGGTGGCGGCCACCCAGTTCACCGCCTACATGGCGATGATGAATCTGGTGATCTCCTACTCGGCCACCTGGCAGGGCATCGCCGCCGAGGTGCTGGGCTACCCGGTGACCCTGCTCATCGACGCGCTGACCGGTCTGCTCTGCCTGGCCGTGCTGCCGCTGATCCGGCCCGGCCGCGCGACCTCGGCCGACGGCGGCGGCGCGCGTGCACGCGGGCTGAGCGCCGTGCTGGCGCTGGGCTGTCTGGCCTGGCTGCCCTACCGCAGCGGCTGGTTCGACAGCGGTGCCGCGGCGCCGATCTTCGAGACCTTGTTCACCCTGATCTTCGTCGCCTCGGCGGTCTTCCTGGCCGCGGGTGCGGCGGCCCTGGGCGACAGCCAGCGCCGCCTGGGCCGCGCCGGTCTGGTCCTGGCGCCGCTGCTGCTGGCGATGTTCCTGCGCCGCTGGTGGCCGCAGCCCGAGGCGCTGGTCCTGGCCGTGCCCCTGGCCGGCGCCCTGGTGCTGGCGGCGCAGGCGCGGCTGCGCTGGCAGGTGCTGGCGCCGGCCGCCGCGGCGACGGCCGGCTGACGCGATCAGACCGGCGGGATCGGCGCCAGCGGGTCGAAGTCGGGGGCGGTCTTGGCCTTCCAGCCGGCGATCGCGCGCTGCATCTCGCCGAGGTCGAAGATCGCGCTCTGCAGCAGGGTCATCTGCTGCAGCGCTTCATGCGTCGGGTGGTCGACGGCGTAGTTCAGCGCGCGCTTGCTGCCGGCGATCGCCAGCGGCGACTTCTCGGCGATCTGCCGCGCCAGGTCCAGCGCATGCGCCAGCAGGGCCTCGGCGTCGGGCAGCACGGCGTTGATCAGGCCCACGGCCAGCGCGCGCTCGGCACCCATGCGCTCGCCGGTGTAGGCCATCTGGCGTGCCACGCCCGGCGGCACGATGCGCGGCAGGCGCTGCAGCACGCCCAGGTCGGCGGCCATGCCGATGTGGATCTCCTGCACCGTGAAGAAGGCGTCGGCACTGGCGACGCGGATGTCGCAGGCGGCGGCCAGGTCGAGCGCGCCGCCGATGCAGCCGCCCTGCACCGCGCAGATCACCGGGAATCGCGCGTTCTCCAGCACGTCCAGGGTCTGCATCAGGCGGCGCAGGCCGTCCTGGAAAGACAGGCGCCGGCGCGCGCTGCCGGTGTCGAGCATGGCTGCCAGGGCCCCTGAGTCGCTGCGCGCCTGGCCCCCCGAGGGGGCACCGCCCGCCTCGGGGCGGCCCGTCGGCGGGCTGCCGCCATCGAACACCTCCAGCGCCATGCCGGCGCTGAAATGGCGGCCGGTGGACGAGATCAGGAGCACGCGCGTCTGGCCGGCGTCGTCGAGGGCCTGCACCGCATCGCGCAGCGCGCTGAAGAAGGGCGGTGCCAGCGTGTTCAGCCGGTCCGGCCGGTTCAGCTGCAGGTGCGCGATGCCGGGCGCCGGCGTGTCGATGCGGAAGAAGTCGGTGGCCATGGCGCGAGCATAGCGGCGCCATGCTCCAATGCCGGCCATGCAAAGCATCGACCGCCTGACGCTGGCCGACACCACACGCCTGCGCCTGCACGCCTGGCCCGCCGACGCTCGCGCGCATGGCCGGGTCTTGATCGTGCACGGGCTGGGCGAGCATGGCGGGCGCTACGTGCATGTGGCGCGGGCGCTGAACGCGGCCGGCTGGTCGGTGCACGCCTACGACCACCGCGGCCACGGCGACAGCGACGGCGCACGCGGCGCGATTCCCGCGCGCGATGCGCTGTGCGCCGACCTCGCGGCCGTGATCGACGAGCTGCGTGCCGACGAAGGCCCGTTCGTTGGCCCCTTCGTGCTGCTGGGCCACAGCCTGGGCGGCCTGGTGGCGGCGCGCCTGGTTGCCGAGGCCCTGGTCGAGCGGCCGGCGCCGTGGCGGCGGCCGGTGGACGCGCTGGTGCTGTCGTCGCCGGCACTCGACGTGGCGCCGAGCGCGGCGCAGCGCCTGCAACTGTGGCTGGGCGAGCACCTGATGCCGGACCGGCCGCAGCCCAGCGGGCTGGATCCGCAATCGGTGTCGCGCGATCCGCAGACGGTGGCCGACTACATCGCCGACCCCAAGGTGCACGACCGCATCAGCGCGCGCCTGGCGCGCTTCATCGTCGACGACGGTGCCGAGGTGATCGCGGCGGCGCCACGCTGGCGGGTGCCGACCTTGCTGATGTGGGCGGGGGCCGATCGCCTCGTGGCGCCGGCCGGGTCGGCGGCGTTTGCCGCCGCAGCGCCAAAGGCCATCGTGCAGCATCGCTGCTTCGACGGCCTGGCGCACGAGATCTTCAACGAGCCTGAGCGGGCCGAGGTGCTGGCGCATCTGACGCGCTGGCTCGCGGGCATCAGCGGCCCGACACAGCCAGGCGCAAGGCCGGCACCGGCTTGAAGCGGTAGACCTCGGCGTTGATCGCGCCGAGCTCGCCGCTGTCGCGCGCGGCCAGCGTCGCGGCCGCCACTTCGGCGCGCGACTTCGCGCTCTTCAGCGGCTCGATGTAGCCGTCGCTCCAGGCGCGCAGCGTGCCGTCCTGGCGGGCCAGCTGCAGTTCGCTCTGGACCTGGGCGCGGCTCTTGGCCGCACCGGTGTCGATGGCGTGGTCGATGCTGACTTCCTGCGCCAGGCTGCCGGCAGCGATGAAGGCGAGGGCGGTGGCGGAGATGAGGCTGCGGGTGTTCATGAGACTGTCCTTTCGAGGGGTGGCGGTTGACGACGGCGGTGGGGCGGCACTTGCCGTTCCGTCCGGCTTCGCAGGCTTCATTTCGCGGGCGGCGGCGCAATGGATGCGCGGCCGCGCCTTATCCGCGTGCGGATGAAGGACTTGCATCCGCACGCTGCATGGCCAGGCCGGGGCTCGGCGACCCCGGCCGGCTTGCGCTCAAGGCTGCTTGTGCGCCAGGCGCGTGCTCGGCGCCAGCAGCGGGTGATCCTCCGGCACCCAGGCTTCGGCGTGCAGGCGCGCAAAGCTGCCGTCGCGGCGCGCCGCCATCAGCTCGGCGCGCACCTCGGCGCGCGTCTTGCCCGGCCGGCCGTTCGGGAAGAGCTTGGCCTCGGCTTCGACGCTGGCGTCTTCTTCGGCCTGCGCCGCCTTCTGCTGGGCCACCGTCTGCGGCTGCGGCAGGATCATCCAGTCGTCCGAGGTGGCCTCCTGCGCTTGCGCTGCGCCGGCGAAACAGGCGGCCGCGGCAGCGGCCAGAACCAGGAAACGTTGTGCGGTCATGGTGAACTCCATCAGGTTGAGAGCCAATCGCCGACGGCGTCGGCTGATGGAAATCTAGGATCTGCGCCCCGGCGGCGCATCGTCCGGCCTGTGGACGCCAGGGGCACCGCCGGCGCGACGCGGACATCGCCCGGCCGGCGTCCTACACTGGCGCCACCGATCCGGAGGTGCACCCGATGAACGCCCGCGACCCGAACCTGCCCCTGCAACCCGACGAGGCCGGCGCGCTCGGCCGCTTTGCCGATGCGGCCTGGGATCAGCGCATCCTGCCGGCGCTGACCGAGTACATCGCGGTGCCCTGCAAGAGCCCGATGTTCGACGCCGACTGGGCCGCCAAGGGCCTGATCGACCAGGTGGTGCGCGACGCCGCGGCCTGGGTCGAGTCACGCAAGGTGCCGGGCCTGAAGCTGGAGGTGATCCGCCTGGAAGGCCGCACGCCGGTGATCTTCTTCGAGATCCCGGCCACCCGCGCCGACAGCAGCGACACCGTGCTGCTCTACGGCCATCTGGACAAGCAGCCGGAGTTCAACGGCTGGCGGCACGACCTCGGCCCCTGGACGCCGAAGTATCAAGACGGCCTGCTCTACGGCCGCGGCGGCGCCGACGACGGTTATGCCGTCTACGCCGCGATCAGCGCCATCGAAGCCCTGCAGGCGCAGGGCCTGCCGCACCCGCGCTGCGTCGGCCTGATCGAGACCTGCGAAGAAAGCGGCTCCTTCGACCTGCCGGCCTACCTGGACGCGCTGCGGCCGCGCCTGGGCCAGGTGGGCCTGGTGGTCTGCCTGGACAGCGGCGCCGGCAACTACGACCAGCTCTGGCTGACGACCAGCCTGCGCGGCATGGTCAGCGGCGTGTTGAAGGTGGAGATCCTGACCGAAGGCATTCACAGCGGCGACGCCAGCGGCCTGGTGCCGAGCAGCTTTCGCATCCTGCGCCAGGTGCTCGACCGGCTGGAGGATTCGAAGACCGGCGCCTTGCTGCCCGGAAGTTTCCATTGCGCGCTGCCCGCATCGCGGCTCGAACAGGCGCGCACCACCGCGGCGATCCTCGGCGACGAGGTCTGGAAGCGCATGCCCTGGGCCTGCGGCGCCGACGGCGGGCCGACCCTGCCGACCACCACCGACCCGGTCGAGGGCCTGCTGCGCCGCACCTGGCGGCCCACCCTCAGCGTCACCGGGGTCGACGGCTTCCCGGAGCTCGGCAACGCCGGCAATGTGCTGCGGCCCTTTACCACCTTCAAGCTCAGCCTGCGCCTGCCGCCCCTGGTCGACGGCCACCAGGCCAGCCTGCGGCTCAAGACCCTGCTCGAGGACAACGCGCCCTACAACGCGCGGGTCACCTTTGAGCCCGACGGGCGCGCCGGCGCGCTCGGCGCCACCGGCTGGAATGCGCCCGAACTTGCGCCCTGGCTGGAGACGGCGCTGAACACGGCGTCGATGGCGCATTTCGGCGCACCCTGCGGCTACATCGGCCAGGGCGGCACGATCCCGCTGATGAGCATGCTGCAGCAGGGTTTCCCGGCGGCGCAGATGATGGTCTGCGGCGTGCTCGGCCCGAAGAGCAATGCGCATGGGCCGAACGAGTTCCTGCACGTGCCCTACGCGAAGAAGCTCACCGCGGCGGTGGCCCAGGTGATCACCGCCTGCCCCTGAGCCGGCGGACTACGCCTCGCCGAGGAAACCGCCGCTCTGGTGCGCCCAGAGTGCCGCGTAGTGCCCGCCCGCGGCGCCCTTGGCCAGCAGTTCGGCATGCGTGCCGGTTTCGACGATGCGCCCGGCGTCCAGCACCACCAACCGGTCCATGCGCGCGATGGTCGACAGCCGGTGCGCGATGGCGATCACGGTCTTGCCCTCCATCAGGCCGAGCAACTGGTCCTGGATCGCCAGCTCGACCTCGCTGTCCAGGGCGCTGGTGGCTTCGTCCAGGACCAGGATCGGCGCGTCCTTGAGCACCACGCGGGCGATGCTGATGCGCTGGCGCTGGCCGCCGCTCAGCTTGACCCCGCGCTCGCCGACCTGGGCGTCGTAGCCGCTGCGGCCATGCCAGTCCTGCAGGCCGAGAATGAACTCGTGCGCCTGCGCCTTCTTTGCTGCGGCCACGACCTGATCCATCGTCGCCCCCGGGCGTCCGTAGCGGATGTTCTCGGCGATCGAACGGTGCAGCAGCGAGGTGTCCTGCGTGACCATGCCGATCGCCGCGCGCAGGCTTTCCTGCGTCACCTGGCGGATGTCCTGGCCGTCGATGCGGATCGCCCCCTGTTCGAGTTCGTGAAAACGCAGCAGCAGGTTGACCAGGGTGCTCTTGCCGGCGCCCGAGCGGCCGACCAGGCCGACCCGTTCGCCGGGGCGGATCGTCAGGTCGAAATCGGACAGCACCTGGCGGCCGTCGCTGCGGCCGTAGGTGTAGGTCAGATGCTCGAAGCGGATGCCGCCCTCGGGCACCTCGAGCGTGCGTGCGTCGCCGGCATCGACCATCGCATGCGGCACGGCGATGGTCTGCATGCCTTCCTGCACGACGCCGATGTTCTCGAACACGCTGGTCACCTCCCAGCTCACCCAGCCGGCGACGTTGGCGATCGTCCAGGCCAGCGGCAATGCGGTGGCCACCGTGCCGGCGTCGATGATGCCCTGGGCCCACAGCGCGATGCCGATTGCGCCGGTGCCCACCAGCAGCATCGCGTTGAGCAGCGACAGCGTGGTCATGAAGCGCGTGATCAGCGTCATGTGCGCGCGGATCGCGTCGGTGTGATCGTCGATGACCTCGCGCACATAACTGTCTTCGTCGCGGGCGCGGGCGAAGAGCTTGACGGTGAGGATGTTGGTGTAGCTGTCCACCACCCGGCCCATGACCTTGCTGCGCAGTTCGCTGCTCGCCTTGGACAGGTCGCGCACCCGGGGCACGAAGTGGCGCAGCACGACCATGTAGCCGGCGAACCAGAGCACGGTGGGCACCGCCAGGCGCCAGTCGCTGCCGGCCATCAGCGCCAGCGCGGTCAGGCCGTAGGCCACGATGTACCAGACGCCGCGGATGCTGGAGACCACACTCTCGCGCACCGCATTGCTGGTCTGCATCACGCGGTTGGCGATGCGCCCGGCGAAGTCGTTCTGGAAGAAGGGCCAGCTCTGGCGCACCACATGCCAGTGGCTCTGCCAGCGGATCATGCTCGTCACCCCCGGCACCACGACGATGTTGCGCACCACGCTGTCGGCGAGCAGCATCAGCGGCCGGCCGAGCAGCACCAGCGCGCCCATCGCCAGCAGCATCGGCAGCGCCTGCTGCACCGCGGCCGCGCGGTCGGCGGCTTCCATCAGGCGCACCAGGCGGCCGATGAAGAGCGGGACCACGGTGTCGATCAGCGCCACGCCCAGGCCGGTGACGAACAGGGCGCCATACAGCCCGCGCGACTGGCGGATGAAGTGCCAGTAGAAGGCCCACAGCCCGGCCGGCGGTGCCAGGGTCGGAACGTCGGTGGGGCGCAGGCGCGCCCAGGACGGGCGGAACAAGGAATTCCCTAGAAGGTGAAGCCGCTGCCCAGGGCCTGGCCGCTCATCGGCGCGAGCAGCGGCAGCAGCGGGCGCAGCGGTCCGTAACGCTGCGCCACCTTCGTTGCGTAGGTGAAGAAACGCGGCAGGTCCTCGGCATAGGCCGGCTTGCCGTCGCGGTGCTTCAGGCGGCAGAAGATGCCCAGCACCTTCAGATGGCGCTGCAGGCCCATCCATTCGAGCGCGCGCCAGAATTCGCCGAAGTCGTGCCCCATCGACTCGCCCAGCGGCAGGCCGGCGCGCCGCGCCTGCTCCCACCAGCGCACCGCCCAGTCGATCTCGCGCGCTTCGTCCCAGGACAGGAAGGCGTCGCGCAGCATCGAGGCGAGGTCATAGGTCACCGGCCCGCGCACCGCGTCCTGGAAGTCCAGGATGCCCGGGTTGGGGTCGCTGAGCATCAGGTTGCGCGGCATCCAGTCGCGGTGCACGGCCACCTGGGGCTGGGCGAGCGCGCTGTCGATGAGCAGCCGGCAGATGTGCGTCCAGGTCTCCTGCTGCGCTGCGGTCCAGCCGATGCCGAACTCGCGCTGCACGCACCACTCGGGAAACAGCGCGAGCTCACGCGCGAGCAGGGCCTCGTCGCAGGGCGGCAGATCGTCGGCCGGCACCTGGAGCTGGAACTGCAGCAGGGCCTGCAGCGCCTGGCGCATCAGGTGGTCGGCCTCCGGCGCGTCGCAGGCCTGCAAGCGCCTGAGGTACAGATTGCTGCCGAGGTCGGTGAGCAGCAGGAACCCCTGCGCCTCGTCGGCCTCGAGCACCTGGGGTGCGTTCAGGCCGGCGGCGATGATCTGCCGCGCCATGCGCACGAAGGGGCGCACATCCTCCTGCGGCGGCGGGGCGTCCATCACGATCAGCGTGCCGTCGCGGCCCTGCAGGCGCAGGTAGCGGCGAAAGCTGGCGTCGGCCGAGGCCGGGGCCAGCGTGCCCGGCTGCAGCCCGTGGCGCGGCGCGATCTGCGCCAGCCAGGCCTCGAAAGCCGCCCGGCGCGCGGCGTCAGGCCAGAGGATCGTGGGCAGGGCGGGCGGCGGGGGATCGGAGGGCATGGATAATTCATTCTACGAATGTCGGCTCCTGACTCCGCCCTGCGTGGGCTTGCACTGGCCGCGGGCCTGGCCTGCTCGGCCGGCCTGCCCGCCCTCGGGGCATCGCCGCCGGCGGCGGCGGCCGCGTCGGCGCCGCTGCCGATCGAGCTGACGGCCGACCGCCTGAGCACCACCACCGACCGCGAAACCGTGGCCGAGGGCGACGTGCGACTGCGCCAGGGCGGCCTGCTGATCCGCGCCGACTGGCTCAGCTACCGGCCGCCGACCGACCGCGCCGCTGCCCACGGCGGCGTGCTCATCGAGCGCGAGGGCGCGGTCTACCGCGGCCGTGCGGTCGAGCTCTCGGTGCGGGACTTCAGCGGCTGGTTCGAGGCTCCCGAGTTCGAGTTCCCCTTGCTCGGCACGCGCGGCCAGGCCTCGCGCATCGACTTCGCCAGCCGCACCCGGCTGAGCGCGACCGATGCCCGCTACACCAGCTGCCCGCGGCCGGCCCAAGGCAGTGACCCCGAGGCCGAACCCGACTGGCAGCTGCTGGCGCGCCGGGTGACGATGGATTTCGACGCCAACGAAGGCCGGGCCGAAGGCGCGCGACTGCGCTTCCAGGGGGTGTCGATCCTGGCCCTGCCGCGCATGAGCTTCCCCGTCACCGGGGCGCGCAAGACCGGCTGGCTGCCGCCCACGATCGGTCTGGACAGCCGCAGCGGCTTCGAGCTGTCGGTGCCCTGGTACTGGAACCTGGCGCCCGACCGCGACCTGACCCTGTCGCCGCGCATCATCACCCGGCGCGGCGTCGGGCTGGACGCCGAGTACCGCTACCTGGCCGCCGACCATGCCGGTCAGTTGCAGACCGAATGGCTGCCCGACGACCGCCTGGCCGGGCGCTCGCGCGGCCTGCTGGGGCTGCGCCACCAGCATCAGCTCGGCGCGCTGGGCACGCTGCGCGTGGCCGGCCTGCGTGTGTCGGACGACGATTGGTGGAAGGACTTCGCGCGTCCTGACGGCCTGCTGACGCCGCGCCTGCTGTCGTCGTCGGCGCGTCTGGACCGGCCCTTCGGCTTCGGCATGCTGGCGCTCAACGCCTATGCCCAGGTGCAGGACTGGCAGGTGCTGCAGGACGTGGACGCGCCGATCGTCGCGCCCTATTCGCGCCGGCCGCGGCTCGGGCTGAGCGGGCACAGCGTGGCCGGCCCTGACGGCCGCAATCGCCTGCTCGGCCCGCTGGAGCTGAGCTTCACGACTGAAATCAACCGCTTCGAGCGCCCGCACGACGACGTTGCCGGCCTGCGCCCGGAAGGCTGGCGCTGGCATGCGGTGGGCCAGCTGGCGCTGCCTTGGCAACGCGGCGGGCTGAGCATCGTGCCCCGGCTGGGCCTGAACGCCGCCAGCTACCGCACCGACGAGCCGATGGCCGATGGCCGCACGCAGGCCTCGCGGCTGATCCCGACCCTGTCGCTCGACGCCGGGCTGGCCTTCGAGCGCGAGGCGCCGCTGTGGCTCTTCGGCCGCGCGCTGCGCCAGACCCTGGAGCCGCGCCTGCTGTGGGTGCGCACCCCGTACCGGCGGCAGGACCTGCTGCCCAATTTCGACAGCTACGGCAAGGACTTCAACCTCAGCTCGATCTACACCACGAACGCCTTTTCCGGCATCGACCGGGTTTCCGACGCCCACGAGCTGACCGCCGGCGCGACCAGCCGGCTGATCGACCCCGACAGCGGTGCCGAGCTGCTGCGGGTCGGCGTGGCGCAGCGCTTTCGTTTCGCCGACCAGCGCATCGCGCCGCAGGCCGACGGCGACGTCGACGGGCCGGTGCAGGAGCGGCGTGTCTCGGACGTTCTGCTGCTCGGCTCGACCACCCTGCTGCCGCGCTGGACGCTGGACGCCTCGATGCAGTACAGCCCGGACATCGGCCGCCTGCAGCGCTCCATCGTCGGCGCCAGCTACACCCCCGGCCCCTACCGCACCGTCAGCGGCCGCTACCGGCTGGCGCGCGGCGTCAGTGAACAGTTCGAGCTCGGCTGGCAGTGGCCGCTGAACGCGCCGCACAGCCGCAGCGTCGCCAACGCCGGCAGCGGTGCCTGCACCGGCGCCTGGTACGCCGTCGGCCGCATCAACTACAGCCTGAAGGACAGCCGGGTGACGGATTCGCTGTTCGGTACCGAGTACGACGCCGGCTGCTGGATCCTGCGCATGGTGGCCGAGCGCCAGTCCACCGGCAGCAGTGCGGCGACGACGCGGCTGATGCTGCAATTGGAACTCGTGGGCCTGTCCCGACTCGGAAGCAATCCGCTGCAGGTCTTGAAGGACAATATCCCCGGCTACCGCCTGTTGCGCGACGCCGACGAGCCGCCCGACGGCGCACCCACTTCCCCATGACCCCACACCACCCACTCCGCCGCCGGTCACTGCCCGGGCTGGCCACAACCCTGCTGGCCCTGGGCCTGGCGCTGTGCGCGGCCCTGCCGGCGGCGGCGCAGCGGGTGGCCGAGCCGCGGGTCGTGGCCACGCCGGGCGACTACATCATCGCCGTCGTCAACCGCGAACTGGTCACGGCGGTGGAGTTCGAGCGCCGCCAGGCGCAGATCAGGCAGGCCGCCCTGCGTGCTGGCCAGCCGGTGCCGGCGCCCGAGGCCTTGCGCCAGCAGGCCCTGGACGGCCTGATCGAGGAGCGTGTGATCGTCACCCACGCCCGCGACCAGGGCTGGCGCATCGACGAGGCCGAGATCGACCGTGCGGTGCAGAGCGTGGCCGCGCAGAACCAGATGACGCTCGAGCAGTTGCGCGAGCGGCTGCAGATCGAGGGCCTGGACCTGACCCGCTTCCGCGCCCAGCTGCGCGACCAGATCGAGGTCGAACGCACCCGCGAACGCGAGGTCATCGCGCGCATCGTCGTCACCGACGAAGACATCGACCGTGCACTGGCCGCCGAATCCGAGGCCGGGCGGGCGGGGGCCGAGGTCAACATCGCGCAGATCCTCGTCGCCGTGCCCGACGGCGCCGAGGGCAGCGCGCTCGCCGAGCGCCGCCAGCGCGCCGAGCAGGCGCTGGCGCGTGTGCGCGCCGGCGAAGACTTCGCCAAGGTGGCGCGCGAGCTGTCCGACGACGCCAGCCGCGAACAGGGCGGGACACTCGGCCTGCGCCCACCCGAGCGCCTGCCTGACCTCTTCGTGGACAGCGTGCGCAATCTCGAACCCGGCCAGGTGGCACCGAACCTGGTGCGCAGCGGTGCCGGCTTCCATGTGCTCAAGCTCATCGAGCGCCAGGCCGCCGCCGACGCCCAGACGGTGACCGAGACGCGTGCGCGCCACATCCTGCTGCGCACCTCGGAGCAGTCCACCCCCGAGCAGGCTGCGCGCCGGCTGCGCGACCTGCGCCGCCAGATCGAAACCGGCGCACGGCGCTTCGAGGACGTCGCGCGCGAGGTTTCCGAGGACGGCTCGGCCGCCGCCGGCGGCGACCTCGGCTGGTTCGGCCCCGGCGTGATGGTGCCGGAGTTCGAGGAGCCGGCTTCGCGCCTGGCGCCCGGCGAGATCTCCGAGCCGGTGGCCTCGCGCTTCGGCGTGCACCTGATCCAGGTGCTGGAGCGCCGGCGCAGCGCGCTGCCGCCGGCGCAGAAGCGCGAACAGGTGCGCAATGTGCTGCGCGAGCGCAAGTTCGAGCAGGCCTACCAGGACTGGGTCGAGGAGTTGCGGGCGCGCGCCTACATCGAGATCCGCGAGCCGGGGCTGGCCACGGCGCAACGCTGAGCGCGCCGTGAACCGCCCGCACGTCGCGCGCAAGCGCTTCGGCCAGCATTTCCTGACCGACCGCGCCGTCATCGACGGCATCGTGCGCGAGATCGGCCCGCGCCCCGGCGAGCGCATCGTCGAGATCGGACCCGGGCTGATGGCCCTGACCCAGCCCCTGCTGGAGCGTTGCGGCGCGCTCACCGTCATCGAGCTGGACCGCGACCTCGCGGCGCGCCTGCGCAGCCGCGCCGGCCTGAACGTGATCGAGGCCGACGTGCTGACGGTGGACTTCGGTGCCGTTGCTGACGCCAACCCGCCCGGGCGGCTGCGCGTGGTCGGCAACCTGCCCTACAACATCTCGAGCCCGATCCTGTTCCATCTGCTGCCCTGGGCCGACCGGGTGGTCGACCAGCATTTCATGCTGCAGCGCGAGGTCGTCGAGCGCATGGCCGCGGCCCCCGGCGGCAAGGACTACGGGCGGCTGTCGGTGATGCTGCAGTGGCGCTACCACATCGAGTCGGTGTTCGACGTGCCGCCGGAGGCCTTCGAGCCGCCGCCGCGCGTGTTTTCGGCGCTGGCGCGCATGATCCCCTGGCCGCAGCCGGTCGCGCTGCGGCCGGCGTTGCTGGGCGAACTGGTGCAGGTGGCGTTTTCGCAGCGCCGCAAGCTGCTGCGCCACAGCCTGGGCCGCTGGCTGGAGGCGCGCGGCTACGCCGGCCGATTCGACCTGCAGCGCCGCGCCGAAGAAGTGCCGGTGGAGGCTTTCGTGGCGCTCGCGGTCGAACTGGCTGCGTAGGAACAGGAAGGGCCCCGCAAGAGGGCCCTTCGCGTGTCAGGCCGCGGCCTGACTCATGCGGCGTTGAGCCACATGGCGGTGTCGAAGGCGCTGCTCATCATCGGCATGTTGACCCCGAAATTCGGGTTCACGCCGTTCTTCGCGCTCGCAACCTTGGCCGCCGGCTTGGCGGCGGTGCTGATCTGGGCCGTTTCGCTGGCCCGCTCCCATGACCCGATTTCCTGGGAGCGGGCTACTGAAAAGAATAGAAACATCGGAACGGTATTCGCCGGTCGGCCCAGAAGTCGGCAGCGTCGCGGAAGACGTCAAGCAGTTGCTCGCGGGCCTCGCGGTCGAAGCGCGGGTTGTCGGGCAGCTGTTCGAGCACGACCACAAAACCCGGCTGCGGCCCGGCCTTGTGCACGAGGTCGGTCATGCAGTCGTACAGCGCGTCGAGGTTCTTGCCGTAATGTGCCGGGAACAGGAAGGCGGTGGCGATGCCTTCCAGGACTTCGGGCTTGGCTTGCACACTGGACAGGTTGGCGTACAGAAAATGCTGCCCGGCCTGTTCGGCGGCCTGCATCAGGTCGGACACGCGGTAGGCGCGTATCGCCTGCACGATGTTCGGACGGACGGTCGGCAGGAGCATGGTGGCGGTCCTTCGGATTTCAGGAATGTTCAATTCGGCGGCGGCGTCGATCACGGCACGATGCGGCGCAAGCCCGTGTCGTGGTCGGCGGTGTCATGACAGGCCTCGGAGACCTTCGGCCGGTCGCCGCCGCAGACGATGCGGCGCGCGCCCCGGTGGTCAAGTCCCGGTGTCTTCACGGTGTCTTCGCGCTGTATTCGCGGTAGTAGGCCCTTGGGTGCAACGGCAGCTGGCGCTCGCGGTTGACGAACACCGACCCGTCCTTGGAGTACGGAAAGGGGCCGCCAGACAGGATCAGCGCATGTGTCTGCCGGGCCGGCATCGGCAATGTCGACAACAGCACCGCCGATGCGCCGGATTCTGCCGGCTGCGCCTCGCGTGCATGCGCCGCAACAGCCGCAGACGACGCCAGGACCACCGCAGCGAATGCCGATGCCGCCACCATTGCCGCGCAAGCAAGCACTGACTTGCCAACTGCGCAAACGGGGTGGACCGACTTCCGGACCGGACCTTCAGGAAACACGGGATAACCCTGCAAAACAGCGCGGGATGGTACCGGAAACCCCCTAAAAGCTCAAGTCGCCCGCCCCTGAACGAGGCGATTCAGCGCACCCTGCCCTGCAAAGAAGTGTGTCCTTGCCGAACCGGGTTCAGCGCTGGGCGTTGGCGTCCGCCACCGTCAGTGCCGTCATGTTGACGATCCGGCGCACCGTGGCCGAGGGCGTGAGGATGTGCACCGGCCGGTCCGCGCCGAGCAGCACCGGCCCGATCGCGATGCCGCCGCCGGCGGCCGTCTTGAGCAGGTTGTAGGAGATGTTGGCGGTGTCGATGTTCGGGAAAACCAGAAGATTGGCTTCGCCGACCAGGGTGCTTCCGGGCACCGTGGCCTGCCGGCCGACGGCGTTGAGCGCCGAGTCGCCGTGCATCTCGCCATCGACCTCCAGCGACGGCGCGCGTTCGCGCAGCAAGGCCAGCGTGCGCCGCATCTTGCGTGCGCTGTCGATTTCCAGGCTGCCGAAGTTCGAGGCCGACAGCAGCGCGGCCTTGGGCAGCACGCCGAAGCGCCGCATTTCCGCGGCCGCCATCACCGTGATCTGGCACAGCTCCTCGGCGCTTGGATCGACGTTGACGTGGGTGTCGACGAGAAACACCTGGCGTCCCGGCAGCAGCAGCCCGTTCATGCAGGCGTAGACCTGCACGTTGTGCTGCGTGCCGGCGCTGTCGCCGGCGTGTTTGCCGATCACCTGGTCGATGTAGTGCAGGTGGTTGGCGGTGGTGCCCCAGGTGCCGCAGAGCATGCCGTCGACCTCGCCCTTGTGCAGCAGCATCGCGCCGATCAGGGTCAGCCGGCGCCGCAACTCGATCTTGGCCAACTGCTGGGTCACGCCCTTGCGTTCGGTCAGGCGATGGTAGGTCTGCCAGAAGTCGCGGTAGCGGTGGTCCTGGTCAACGTTGACCACATCGTAGTCGGCGCCTTCGCGCAGGCGCAGTCCGAAGCGCTGGATGCGCTGGGCGATGATGGCCGGCCTGCCGATCAGGGTCGGCCGCGCCATGTTCTCGTCGACCACCACCTGCGCGGCGCGCAGGATGCGCTCCTCCTCGCCCTCGGCGTAGGCGATGCGCTTGCGCGTGGCCATCTTCGCCGCGCTGAAGATCGGCCGCATGATCTGCCCCGAGGCGTAGGCGAAGGACTGCAGCTTCTCGCGGTAGGCGTCCAGATCGGGCACCGGACGCAGGGCTACGCCCGACTCGGCCGCCGCCTGTGCGACGGCCGGCGCGATCTTCACCATCAGCCGCGGGTCGAAGGGCTTGGGGATCAGGTATTGCGGGCCGAAGGCCAGGTTCTCGCCGGCATAGGCGGCGGCGACGATGTCGCTCTGTTCGGCGCGCGCCAGTTCGGCGATCGCACGCACCGCGGCGATCTTCATCCGGTCGGTCACCGTGGTTGCGCCGCAGTCGAGCGCGCCGCGGAAAATGTACGGGAAACACAGGACGTTGTTGACCTGGTTCGGGTAGTCGGTGCGGCCGGTGGCCAGGATCGCGTCGGGGCGCACGGCCTTGGCCTCCTCGGGCTGGATCTCGGGCGACGGGTTGGCCAGCGCGAAGATCACCGGCTGCGGGGCCATCGTGGCCACCATCGCCGGCTTCAGCACGCCGCCGGCCGACAGGCCGAGGAAGACGTCGGCGCCGGCGATCACGTCGGCCAGCGTGCGATGCGCGGTGTCCTGCACGAACTGCACCTTGTCCTCGTCCATCAGTTCGGTGCGCCCGCGGTAGACCACGCCGGCCAGGTCGGTGACCCAGATGTTCTGGCGCGGCAACCCCAGCTCGACGAGCAGGCCCAGACAGGCCAGCGCCGCGGCGCCGGCGCCGGAGGTGACCAGCTTGATCTGGTCGATGCGCTTGCCCGAGACCTCGAGCGCGTTCAGCAGCGCGGCGCCGACGACGATCGCGGTGCCGTGCTGGTCGTCGTGGAAGACGGGGATCTTCAAGCGCTTGCGCAGCTCGCGCTCGACGTAGAAGCAGTCGGGCGCCTTGATGTCCTCGAGGTTGATGCCGCCGAAGGTGGGCTCCAGCGCGGCGATCACGTCGACCAGCTTGTCCAGGTTGCGCTCGTTGACCTCGATGTCGAAGACGTCGATGCCGGCGAACTTCTTGAACAGCACGCCCTTGCCTTCCATCACCGGCTTGGCCGCCAGCGGGCCGATGTCGCCCAGGCCGAGCACCGCGGTGCCATTCGTCACCACGGCGACCAGGTTGCCGCGGCTGGTGTAGCGAAAGGCGTTCGCCGGGTCGGCGACGATCTCCTCGCAGGCCGCGGCGACGCCGGGCGAATAGGCCAGCGCCAGTTCGCGCTGGTTGGCCAGCGGCTTGGTGGCCTGGATGGCCACTTTGCCGGGCACCGGGAACTCGTGGTAATCGAGCGCGGCGCGGCGCAGCGCGTCGCGTTTGTCATCGGCTTCGGACATGCCAGGGCTTCCTGCTGTGCGCGGCGCCGCAGGCGCCGCGCGGGGTGATCGGGCGAGGTCGAGTGTGCGCCGCAGCGCCGGCACGACCGATGCGCAAAACTGCGTAGCACACCTGACCGGCGGCCGCCTATTCTCGGTGCTCCGGCCGCCGCCGGTGGCGGCTATGTCCTTGTCTTGAGCCCGACGCGCCCTGCACCCTCCCCATCGACGCCCCGCTCGTCGCGCTGGACGCGCCGGCGGCGCGCGCTGCTGTGGGCGGCCCTGCTCTGTGGTCTGGTGGTGGCGCAGTCGCTGCTCGTCGGGCTGACCGTCAGCTACGAGGCCTCGCGCACCCAGGAGGCCACCGACGCCGTGGCGGTCGAGGTGGCCGCCGAACTGCGCCGCGAACTGGTCGGTCTGCAGCAGCAGCTGCAGTCGCTGGCGGCCGAACCGCCGGTGCGCTGGGCGAGCGCGGCGGCCGAGGTCCTGCGTCGGCAACGCCTGCTGCTGCGTGCCGAGCGGCGCGACGCGACCGATGCCGTCGCCGCGGCGGTGGACTCGCCCTTCTTCACGCGGGCCTTCATGCTGATGCCCCGCGAGGACAGCGACGTCGAGGCCGAACAGGCCTGCGCGGCGGCGCGGCGCACCCTGGTGCCGGCCTTCTCGCGCAGCTACTTCGTTCCCCTGCCGGGCGGCTTTGGCCAGGAACTGCTGGACCTGTGCGTGCCGGTGACGGTGGCCGGCGAGGTGCAGGCCTATGTGGTCGGCACGCTGGGCCTGGGCGCGGTGCTCGAGGCCGCCAGCACACCGCAGCAGACGCGTGGTCACGAGCTCTCCTTCGTCGAGGGCGACGGCACGCGGCTGGTGCGCGCCGGCCTGATCCGCGGCGCCGGGGTGTTCCGCGCCGAGCGCCTGGTCGATCTGCCGGGCACGACGCTGCAACTGCGCGTGGACAGTGCCACCGGTGCGCCGCGGCTGATCCCCAACCTGTCCACCGCGCTCGTGCTCGGGCTGTCGATCGGGCTCTTCGCGCTGGTGCTGCTGCTGGCCTACGACGTGCAGCGCCGCGCCGTCGCCGAACGTGCGCTGGCCGCGGCGCTGGCCTTTCGCAAGGCGATGGAGGATTCGCTGGTCACGGGCCTGCGCGCACGCGACCTGCGCGGCCGCATCACCTACGTCAACCCGGCCTTCTGCACGATGGTGGGCTTTGCCGCCGAGGAACTGCTCGGTGCCGACGAGCCGCCCTACTGGCCGCCGGAACACCGCGACGACTACCGCCGGCGCCAGGCGGTGCGCCTGTCGCCCGAGGCCGCGGCCCTGAACGCCGCCGCGCGCGAGGGTTTCGAGACCGAGTTCATGCGCCGTGACGGCGAACGTTTCCCGGTCATGATCTACGAGGCGCCGCTGGTCGACGGCGGCGGCCAGACCGGCTGGATGAGCGCGGTGCTCGACCTGTCGGCGCAGCGCAGCGTCGAGGAGCTGTCGCGCCAGCAGCAGGAGCGGTTGCAGGCCACCGCCCGCCTGGCCACCGTCGGCGAGATGGCCTCCTTGCTCAGCCATGAGCTGAACCAGCCGCTGGCGGCAATCGCGAGCTACGCCAGCGGCTCGCTGAACCTGCTCGATGCGCCCGACGACCAGACGCCGGCGCTGCTCGGGCAGGCCCTGACGCGCATCCAGGAGCAGGCCGAACGCGCCGGCCGCGTCATCAAGAGCGTGCACGACTTCGTGCGCCGGCGCGAGCAACTGCACGAGGCCCTGGGCGCCGATGTCCTGATCGAGGCGGTGCTGCCCCTGGTGCGGCTGCAGGCGCGCAAAAGCGGCACCCGCATCGAGCTCGACCTGCCGACACCGGCGCCGCGCGTGCGCTGCGACCGCACGATGCTCGAACAGGTGCTGCTGAACCTGACGCGCAACGGCATCCAGGCCATGGAAGAGGCCACCCCGCTGGCCGAGCGGGTGCTGCGCATCGTGGTGCGCCAGACGCACCCGCGCTGGGTCACCTTCAGCGTCGCCGACGCCGGGCCGGGCATTGCGCCGGAGGTCGCGGCCCGGCTGTTCACCCCCTTCTACACGACGCGGCGCGAAGGCATGGGCCTGGGCCTGAGTCTTTGCCGCACGGTGATCGAACAGCATGGCGGTGCACTCGATTTCGGGCCGCTGCCCGGTGGCGCGGCGGGCACCGAATTCCGCTTCACGCTGCCGGCCGCGCGCGTGGCATCCTCGGCGGCGGCCCCCGCTTCCGAGACCACGCCATGAACCTCGACCCCTCGCTGGGCATTCCGATGACCTACCTCGTCGACGACGAGGACGTGGTGCGCGACGCGCTGGCCTGGCTGCTGCGCTCGCGCCGGCTGCTGTCCGAGGGTTTTGCCAGCGCCGAGGCCTTCGAGGCCCATGTCGACGCCTTGCCGCTGCCCTTCCCGGCCGCGCCTTCGTGCCTGGTGCTGGACGTGCGCATGCCCGGCACCAGTGGTCTGCTGCTCTTCGAGCGCCTGGCCGAACGTGGCCTGTTGGCCGCATTGCCGGTGATCTTTCTCACCGGCCACGGCGACGTGCCGACCGCGGTCTCGTCGGTCAAGCGCGGCGCCTTCGACTTCGTCGAGAAACCGTTCTCGAACAATGCCCTGGTCGACCGCATTCAAGACGCCCTGGAAGCCAGCGCCGCGACGCTGGCGCTGCGCCTGGCCGGCGACAGCGTGCAGCGCCATCTCGCCGAACTCACCGAACGCGAGCGCGACGTGATGAACCTCGTCATCGACGGTCGGCCGAACAAGCTGATCGCCGACGCCCTGGGCATCAGCGTGCGCACGGTGGAGGTGCACCGGGCGCGTGTGTTCGACAAGATGGGCGTGAAGTCGGCCGTGGAGCTGGCCAACCTGCTGCGCGGCAGCGCCTAGTCTTGCACGGCCCCGCGCCGCCGGCGCCGCCAGCCCAGCAACACGGCGCCGCCGAGCCCCAGTTGCAGCCATGTCCCGGGCTCGGGGACCGCGGTGATCTGGTACACGATGCCGCCGCTGCCGCTGGCCGGCGTGTTGGTGACGATCGCGTACAGCTCGCCGAAGCCGTCCTCGCCGAAGCCGTGCACGGTGAGGCCATCGGGCAATTGGCCGCCCGCGAACTGCGGCAGCTGGAATTCAAGGATCTGCCCGGTGTCCAGGTCGGCGTAGAACAGGCGGCCGTCGACGCGCGGCGGCGCGTTGCGGATCGCGAGGTCGCCGAACACGTACTTGCCATAGAGCTCGGCGATGGCGCTGCCGCGGTAGACGAAGCCGCCGGTGATCGAGATGCCGTCCTCATGGTCGTACTCCAGCGTGCCCAGGCTGCCGCTGATCGGATCGATCAGCCCCGCCGGGCTGCCCGGGCTGCGCGGACCGATGCTGCCGGCCGGGCCGCCGGGGCCGGCCACGCGGTTGAACAGGAAGTCGCCTTCCTTGATCGCCCAGCCGAAGTTGCCACCGATCTCCAGACGATCGATTTCTTCGATGTTGTTCTGGCCAACGTCGGCGACGATGATCTGCCCGTTGCCGCCGAGGTCCGGGCGGTCCACCGCGAAGCGGTAGGGGTTGCGGAAACCATAGGCATAGACCTCGGGCACCTGCCCGGGCGCCTGGAAGGGGTTGCCGTTCGGGATGCGGTACTGGCCGTTTGGCGCCACCGCATCGAGGCTGCCGGCGGTGCGCGACGGGTCCAGCGGGTCGATGCGCAGCATCTTGCCCAGAGGCGTCGACAGGTTCTGCGCATTGCCGCCGGGCTCAAGGTGGCTGGGGCCGACGTCGTTGGCGTTGCCGCCGTCGCCCAGGCCGAGATACAGGTAGCCGTCGATGCCGAAGGTGATCGTGCCGCCGTTGTGGTTGCCGGCGTTCTTGCCGAACGAGATCACCTGCCGGCGTGACGACGGATCAACCACGCCGCCGGCCATCTTCCATTCGTTGACCACCAGCTGGTAGTTCTGCAGCGCGCCGTTGGGCGCCGCGTAGGTGGGCGCGCTGCCGTCGGCGACCGCCTCGCTGGCATAGGTGTACAGGGTGCCGAAGCCGGCCTTGCCGGGGGTGGCGAAGTCGGGATGGAAGGCCAGGCCGAGAAAACCGCGTTCGTCGTTGGCATTCGTCGGGTTGAAGGGCGGCGAGACACGGTCGCGCATGTCCAGCACGGCGTCGGGCAGGAGCGCGCCATGCTCGATCACGCGCAGCAGGCCGGACTGCTCGACGACGTAGAGCCGGCCCGGCGACCCCGGCGCACTGATGCCGTAGTCGGGCGCCCCGAGTCCGCTGGCCACCGGGTTCAGGCGCACCGCGAGATCGCCGCGCTGGATCGGCGGCAGCACGCTCGCGGCCTGCGCGGCGCCGGCGCACAGCAGCGCCAGGATGGCAAGGTGACGGCTCATGGGGTTCTCCTGGCGGTTGGTCGCCGCGCATGGCCATGCAGGGCGGCGAGCAGCAGGCCGGCGGCCCACAGGGCGGCCGATGCCGGCTCGGGCACGGCGCTGACGTTGTCGATGCCGAGCAGGGCCGTCACCGGATCGCCCGGGTACAGGGGCGCCAGGCCGTGGTACAGGCGCAGTTCGACCAGGTCGGACAAGGCGGCCAGGGCCTGGCCGTCGAGCGCCTCGGGGCGCAGATCGAAGTGGCCGTGAGCCCAGGCACCGCCCGCCGGCAGTTGCAGCGTGCTCTGGGTGATCGCGCTGCCAGTGCTGCCGACCAGGTACAGGCGCAGGCTGAGATCCTGCGGGCCGGTGTTGCGCAGGTCCAGCGTCAGGCCACTGACGCTGGCAGCCAGCCAGTCGCCCTGCCAGGCCGGCCCGGCGAAGGCCACCAGCTTGCTGCCCGGCCCGGCACCGCCCAGGGCGGTCAGCTGGAGGTAGCCATCACCGTCGCCGGCGGGTCCACCGTCCGCCACGCCGACCGGGGGCACCGGATGTGCAGCGCCCGAAGTCCAGCCGGCGCTGTCGCCACCGTCGAAGGTGTCGGACTGGCCGAGCGTGATGCCCAGGGCCGGCCCGGCCCCCGCCATGCCGGCGGCCACCAGTGCCGCCGCGAGGATCCTCTTGTGCATCGCGACCTCCTTGACGACGACAAGGTCGTCATGCGGTCTACGCGCGGGGGGCCTGGATTCTTCCGCGGGCTTCAGGCCGCCAGCCGGCGGCCGACGAAGTCCAGCCGGTCCTGGCCCCAGAAGATCTCGCCGTCGATGACGTAGCTCGGCGCGCCGAAGACGCCGGCGTCGATCGCGCGCCGGGTGTTGTCGGCGAAGGCCTCGGCCACACCCGGCTGCGCCGCCGCCTCGAGCAGCGCGGCCGGCAGGCCGGCTTCGGCGAGCAGGGTGGCCAGGGCGCCGGCGTCGGCCAGGTCGCGCTCCTGTTCCCAGACCGCACGCCCGCAGCGCCCGGCCAGATCCAGTGCCGCCATCGCCCCTTGCGCCTGGTCGGCGGCGACGATCAGCTTCGACGCCAGATCGGCGCTGACCGGAAAGTACCTCGGCTGCACCTTCATCGGCATGTCCAGGTGCGCGGCAAAACGCCTGAGCTCCACCAGCCGGTAGGCCTGGCGCTGCGGCGCACGCTTGGGCAGCGGCAGGCCGCCCGAGACCGGAAAGATCTGCCCGTAGTCCACCGGCAGCACCGACACGCTGGCCGCGTGCTCGCGCAGCAGTTGCACGAAGCGGGCGTGGCCCAGGTGGGTCCAGGGGGACACGGGGGTGAAGTAGTAGTCGACGTGCATTCGGGGCGGTCCTCGGGATTCCAGACTTGCCGGCCGGCCGGCCTGCCGGGCTGGTGCCGCAGGCGGCTTGCGCTTCGGGCCCCACGCTATCCTGTCGCCCCATGATCGACAAGCTGGTTTGCACGCCCGCCGAGGCCCTGGCCGACGTGGGCGACGGTGCCACCGTGATGATCGGCGGTTTCGGCACCGCCGGCCTGCCCGACGAACTGGTCGAGGCCCTGCTCGACCAGGGCGCGCGCGAGCTCACCGTGGTCAACAACAACGCCGGCAACGGCGACACCGGCCTGGCGGCCTTGATCGGCGCCGGGCGGGTGCGCAAGATCATCTGCAGCTTCCCGCGCCAGGCCGACTCCTGGCATTTCGACCGCGCCTGGCGCGCCGGCACGATCGAGCTCGAACTCGTGCCGCAGGGCAACCTGGCCGAGCGCATCCGCGCCGCCGGCGCCGGCATCGGCGGCTTCTTCACGCCCACCGGTTACGGCACGCCGCTCGCCGAGGGCAAGGAGACGCGTTTCCTCGACGGCCGCTGGCAGGTCTTCGAGACTCCGATCCATGCCGATCTGGCGCTGATCAAGGCCGAGCGCGGCGACCGCTGGGGCAACCTCAGCTACCGCATGACGGCGCGCAACTTCGGGCCGATCATGGCGATGGCGGCGCGCTGCACCGTGGCCACGGTGCACGAGGTGGCCGAACTCGGTGCGCTGGACCCAGAGGCCGTGGTCACGCCGGGGATCTTCGTGCAGCGCGTGGTGCCGGTGGCGCGCCGGGTTACCGGCGCCGGCGGTCTGGCGAAGAAGGCCTGACGATGACCGCAGCGCACACCCCCTGGACGCGCGCGCAGATTGCGCAGCGCGTGGCCGCCGACCTGCCCGACGGGGCCATCGTCAACCTCGGCATCGGCCTGCCGACCGCGGTGGCCAACCATCTCCCGGCCGGGCGCGAGATCGTGCTGCACAGCGAAAACGGCGTGCTCGGCATGGGCCCGGCGCCGCCCGTCGGACAGGAAGACTACGACCTCATCAATGCCGGCAAGCAGCCGGTGACGCTGCGGTCCGGCGGCTGTTTCTTCCACCACGCCGACAGCTTCGCGATGATGCGCGGCGGGCATCTGGACGTCTGCGTGCTCGGCGCCTTCCAGGTCGCGGCGAATGGCGACCTGGCGAACTGGCATACCGGCGCGCCGGACGCGATCCCCGCCGTCGGCGGTGCGATGGACCTGGCCATCGGCGCGCGCCAGACCTGGGTGATGATGGATCTGCGCACCAAGGCCGGCGCGCCCAAGCTGGTGCCGACGCTGAGCTACCCGGTCACGGGTCTGGCCTGCGTGAGCCGGGTCTATACCGAGCTGGCGGTGATGGCGCTGCAGGGCGGGCAGGTCGGTGTGCTGGCGCTGTGCCCCGGCCTGAGCTTGCAGGCGCTGCAGGCGATGACGCCGGTGCCGCTGCAAGCCGCATGACGGCGCACCCGCTGCGCGGCGTGGCTCTGGTGCTCGGCGCGGCGATGCTCTGGGGCAGCACCGGCACGGCGCAGAGCCTGGCCTCGCCGCAGCTGTCCTCGGTCTGGGTCGGCGCCCTGCGCCTGGCCGGGGCGGCGCTGTTCTTCGCTCTGCTGCGGGCCGGTTCGGCGGCGCGCGGGCACGCGGACGGTACGCCGGACCTGCCCTGGCCCGGCATCGCCGCCGCGGCGGCCTGCATGGCGGTCTACAACCTCGCCTTCTTTGCCGGCGTGCGCGCCCTGGGCGTGGCCGTGGGCACGGCGCTGGCGCTCGGCAGCGGGCCGCTGTGGGCCGGGCTGCTGCAGGCGCTGGCCTGGCGGCGTCCGCCGAGCCCGTCCTGGTGGCTCGGCACCGTGCTCGCCGTGGGCGGGGGCGTGGCCCTGGTCAGCGACGGCGGCGCCGCCGCACCGGGGTCGGTGAGCGGGTTGATGCTGTGCCTGGCCGCCGGGCTGTCGTATGCGGTCTATGCGCTGCTCAACAAGGGTCTGGTGGCCAGGGCCGCGCCGGGGCGCGTGACCGGCGCCGTGTTCATGCTGGCCGCGGCGTTGTCGCTGCCGGTGGCCTTCGTGATGGCGGAGCTGCCGCCCCTGGGCGCGCGCGAGCTGCTCGTCGTCGGCTGGCTCGGCGTCGTCACCACCGGCGTGGCCTACCTGCTGTTCAGCCACGGTCTGCGCCATGTCTCGGGCGCCACCGGGGTGTCGCTCGCGCTGTTCGAGCCGGTCACGGCCTTCGTGCTGGCGCTGCTGGTGGTCGGCGAGCGGCCGGGCCAGCTGGCTTTCGCCGGTCTGCTGGCCGTGCTCGCGGGTCTGGCGGTCGTGATCCGCACTGAGGTACGCTGAGCGCGTGAACGCCCGCACCATTCCGATCCAGCCGGTCCCGCCCTCGCGCGAACGCCGTCGCCGCCTGCCCAAGGGCCGCGCCGTCGATCCCGCCGCACTGGCCGACATCCATGCCTGGCTGGGCCCGCTGCCCTGGCCGCGCGACCGCCTGATCGAGGCGCTGCACCTCATCAACGACCGCTGCGGCCAGTTGCCCGCGCCGCAGCTGGTGGCGCTGGCGGCGTCGATGAAACTGTCGATGGCCGAGGTCTTCGAGGTCGCGAGCTTCTATCACCACTTTGACGTCGTGCACGAGGATGCCGACGGACTTGTGCCTGCCGCGCCGGCGCTGACCGTGCGTGTGTGCGACGGCATCGCCTGCGAGATGGCCGGCGCGCGCGAGCTGCTGACGCGCCTGCCGGCGATCCTGGGGGCTGAGGTGCGCGTGCTCCCCGTGCCCTGCATCGGCCGCTGCGACAGCGCGCCCGCTGCCGTCGTGCACCAGCACCCGGTGCTGCAGGCCAGCGTCGAGTCCGTTGCCGCCGCGGTGGCGGCCGGGCATCGCAGTCACAGGGTGACGCCCCAGATCGGTTTCGACGCCTATCTCGCCGCGGGCGGCTATGCGCTCTGGCGCGACGCGGTCGAGGGCCGGCGCGACGCCGAATCCATGATCGCCGCGCTCGAGCAGTCCGGCCTGCGCGGCCTCGGCGGCGCCGGTTTTCCGGCCGGCCGCAAGTGGCGCATCGTGCGCGGCATGCCGGCGCCGCGCCACATGGCGGTGAATGTCGACGAAGGTGAACCCGGCACCTTCAAGGACCGCTGGTGCCTGGAGCACGACCCGCACCGCTTTTTCGAAGGCCTGCTGCTGGCCGCCTGGGCGGTGGGCATCGATGCAGTCTGGATCTATCTGCGCGACGAATACCACGGCCACCGCGCCATGCTCGCCGACGAACTCGCCCGGCTGCAGGCCTGGGCACCGCATGCGCTGCCGGCGTTGGAACTGCGGCGCGGCGCCGGCGCCTATGTCTGCGGCGAGGAGTCGGCGATGATCGAGTCGATCGAAGGCCGGCGCGGCCTGCCGCGGCTGCGCCCGCCCTATGTCGCCGAGGTCGGCCTGTTCGGGCGGCCGACCCTGGCGCACAACCTGGAGACCCTGTTCTGGGTGCGCGAGATCGTCGAGCGTGGCGGTGACGGGTTCGCGGCCCAGGGCCGCCATGGGCGCCACGGCCTGCGCCGCTTCTGTGTCAGCGGTCGGATCAAGCGGCCCGGCGTGGTCCTGGCGCCGGCCGGCATCACGCTGCGCGAACTGGTGGCCGAATTCGCCGGCGGCATGCTGCCCGGCCACACGCTGTACGGCTACCTGCCCGGCGGTGCCAGCGGCGGCATCCTGCCGGCGCGGCTGGCCGACGAGCCGCTGGACTTCGACACCCTGCAGCCGCATGGCGCCTTCATCGGCTCGGCGGCGGTGATCGTGCTCTCGCAGCAGGACCGCGCGGTGGACGTGGCGCGCAACGCGATGCGCTTCTTCCGCGACGAAAGCTGCGGCCAGTGCACACCCTGCCGCGCCGGCACCGCCAAGGCATTGGCGCTGATGCAGGCCCCGGTCTGGGACCGCGAACTGCTGACCGAACTTTCGCAGCTGATGCGCGACGCCTCGATCTGCGGCCTCGGGCAGGCCGCGCCGAATTGCTTCGACAGCGTGCTGCGCCATTTCCCGCAGGAATTGCCGTGAGCGCCGTCTTCCAGCTCGACGGCCGCAGCGTCACCGCCGACGCCGGCGAGACGATTCTCGACGTCGCCCGCCGCGTGGGCATCGAGATCCCGACCCTGTGTTTCAGCGACGCCCTGGCCCCGGCCGGCAACTGCCGCGCCTGCGTCGTCGAAATCGACGGCGAACGCACGCTGGCCGCGTCCTGCTGCCGCGCGGCGCAGGCCGGCATGGTGGTGAAGAGCGACAGCCAACGTGCCCGCCTGTCGCAGCGCATGGTGCTGGAACTGCTGCAGGCCGACATGCCGGCGACCCCGTTCACGCGCCACAACGAGCTGGACGACTGGAGCCGCAAGCTCGGCGTCGGCAAGCCGCGCTTCCCGGCCCGCGAACGACTCGCGGCCGATGCCTCGCACCCGGCGATCGCGGTCAACCTGGACGCCTGCATCCAGTGCACGCGCTGCCTGCGCGCCTGCCGCGACGAACAGGCCAATGACGTGATCGGCCTGGCCTTCCGCGGCGAACATTCGCAGATCGTGTTCGACCTCGGCGACCCGATGGGGGCGTCCACCTGCGTGGCCTGCGGCGAATGTGTGCAGGCCTGCCCGACCGGTGCGCTGGCACCGGCCAATGGTGCCGCGCTGCAGCGGCCGGACCGCAGCGTGGATTCGATCTGCCCCTTCTGCGGCGTCGGCTGCGCGCTGACCTGGCAGGTCAGGGACGAGCACATCATCGCCGTCGAGGGCCGCGACGGCCCGGCCAACCGCGGCCGCCTGTGCGTCAAGGGCCGCTACGGCTTCGACTACACACGCCACCCGCAGCGCCTGACCGTGCCGCTGATCCGGCGTGCCGATGCGCCCAAGGACGCCGACGCCTGCACCGACCCGGCGATCGCGCTGCAGTGGTTTCGCGAGGCCAGCTGGGACGAGGCCCTGGCCCTGGCCGGCGGCAGCCTGCGCCGTTTGCGCGACGCCCAGGGCCCGAAGGCGCTGGCCGGTTTCGGTTCGGCCAAGGGCAGCAACGAGGAGGCCTATCTTTTCCAGAAGCTGGTGCGCGCCGGCTTCGGCAGCAACAACGTCGACCATTGCACCCGGCTGTGCCACGCGAGCAGCGTCGCCGCGCTGTTGGAGGGCATCGGCTCGGGGGCGGTGAGCAACCCGGTCACCGATGTCGAACACGCCGAGGTGATCGTCATCATCGGCGCCAACCCGGTGGTCAACCATCCGGTGGCTGCGACCTGGATCAAGAACGCCGCCAGGCGCGGCGCCACGCTGATCGTGATCGACCCGCGGCGCAGCGAACTGGTGCGCCACGCCAGCCACCATCTGGCCTTCCGCCCGGGCAGCGACGTGGCCCTGCTGAACTCGATGATGCATGTCATCGTCACCGAGAACCTCGTCGATGCGGCCTTCATCGCCGAGCGCAGCAGCGGCTACGCGGCGCTGGCGCACAACGTGCGCGCCTTCGCGCCCGAGGCGATGGCGCCCATCACCGGCATCGCGCCGTCGCTTGTGCGCACGGTCGCCCGGCATTACGCAACAAGCAAAGCCTCGATGATCCTCTGGGGCATGGGCATCTCGCAGCATGTGCACGGCACCGACAACGCACGCTGCCTGATCGCGCTGGCCCTGATGACGGGCCAGATCGGCCGCCCCGGCACCGGGCTGCACCCGCTGCGTGGCCAGAACAATGTGCAGGGCGCGTCGGACGCCGGCCTGATCCCGATGATGTTCCCCGACTACCAGCGCGTGGACGATGCCGCGGCGCGCGCGCGCGTGGCCGCGGCCTGGGGCCTGCCCGTGCAGCGCCTGGACCCGGCGCCGGGGCTGACGGTGGTGGAGATCCTGGACGCCATCGATCGGCGCGAGATCCGCGGCATGTACATCATGGGCGAGAACCCGGCGATGTCCGACCCCGATGCCGGGCACGCCCGTCGGGCTCTGGCGAGCCTGGACATGCTGGTGGTGCAGGACATCTTCCTCACCGAGACGGCAGCCCTGGCCGATGTGGTGCTGCCGGCGAGCGCCTTCGCCGAGAAGGACGGGACGTTCACCAACACCGACCGCCTGGTGCAGCGCGGCCGGCGCGCGCTGGCGCTGCCCGGGCAGGCGCGCCAGGACCTGTGGTGCATCGCCGAGCTGGCGCGCTGGTTCGACCTCGACTGGTCGCATTACGGTGCCACGCCCGGCGACTGCGAAGCCGCCGCGGCCACGGTCTTCGACGAGATGCGCGGCCTGATGCCCAGCATCGCCGGCGTCAGCTGGGCGCGGCTGGACCGCGAGGGCGGCGTCACCTACCCGGTGGCACACGAGGACCAGCCCGGCCAAGCGATCGTCTTCGTCGACCGCTTTCCCACCGCTGACGGCCGCGGGCGCTTCGTGCCGGCGGATGTGCTGCCGCCCGACGAGCAACCCGACGCCGACTACCCTCTGGTGCTCATCACCGGCCGCCAGCTCGAGCACTGGCATACCGGCAGCATGACGCGGCGCAGCGGCGTGCTTTCGGCCCTCGAACCCGACCCGGTGGCCCTGCTGCACCCGGCCGAACTGGCGCGGCTTGGCGTGCAGGCGGGCGAGGTGCTGACGCTGCGCTCGCGCCGCGGCGAGGTGAGCCTGTATGCACGCGCCGACGACGGCATGCCCGTGGGCGCGGTCTTCGTGGCCTTCTGCTGGTACGAAGCGGCGGTGAACCGGCTGACCAATCCGGCGCTCGACCCGGTGGCCAGGATTCCGGAGCTGAAGTACTGCGCTGTGCGCGCGCTGGCCGGTGGCCCGGCGCCCGCGGTCGGCAGCTTCGGCAATCCGCTGTCAGCCGCCTGAACGTTTTGCGCTGAAGCCTTCGGCGAGCAGGGTGGCGAGCACCTGCTCGACATGGTCGCCCTGCAGTTCGAGCACCCCTTCGCGCTGCGTGCCGCCGGTGCCGCAGGCCGCGCGCAGGCGCCTGCCCAGGGCCGCCAGCGCGTCGGCCGCCAGCGGCAGGCCGCGCACCGTGGTCACCGTCTTGCCGCCGCGGCCGGCCTTTTCGCGCGCCACGCGCACGCGACCGTCGCCGAGCACCGCGCCGCGCGCCACGCCGGCGCAGCGGCAGGACGCCAGGGGCAGCCGGCAGACGGCACACATGCGCCCGCCTTCGGTCGAATACACCAGCCCGCCGCTGTCACCACGCCGCATGGCAGTTTCCCGGCTGCACCCAGGCCTGGCAGGATGGCACAAGCGGCGCGCCCCGGCGCGACCGTGGCGGCACCAGGATGCGGGCATGTCCGGCTGCCCGGGGCATGGCGGCTGCGAGGCCTTGCGCGCGCCGCCTGAAGCTCAGGCGCGCTTCTTCGCGGCCGCCTTCTTCGCCGGCGCCTTCCTGGCGGGCGCCTTCTTTGCAACGGCCTTCTTCGCCGGCGCCTTCTTCGCCGCGGCCTTCTTCGCGGGGGCCTTCTTCGCTGCGGCCTTCTTGGCCGGCGCCTGCTTTGCAGTCGCCTTCTTTGCGGCGGCCTTCTTCGCCGGCGCCGGTTTGGCGGCCTTGCCGCCGCTGCGCTTCTCGGCCTGCTGCACCGCCTTGTCGAGCGCCTTCTGCGCCTTGGCGATCACGTTGTGCAGGCGCGTCTCGGCACGCGTCAGCGCCGACTCCACCTTGCTCTGCGCACGGTCGGCCTTGCCGCGGGCCGCCGCCTTGACCTTGGCGAGTTCGTCGGCCGCCGCCTGGCGCACGTCGTCGATCTTGCCTTGCAGGGCCTGGCGCACATGTTGTGCGGCGTCGCCAAGGCTGTCCACGGCCTTGGCCAGTTCCGGATTGCCGGGTTTGCGCGTTGCCATACGTCGTATCTCCTCTTTGGGTTTCTGACGCGCCGACTGTAACGCGCACATCAGCCCGCGAAGGCGATCTATGGCAACGCTGCCCATAATCCGCTGATGGGGGAATTTGAGCTCATCGGCCGCTACTTCCAGCGCCACGGTCCTGCGGCGCCGGGCGTGGTGCTGGGCATCGGCGACGATTGCGCGCTGCTCGCGCCGCGGCCGGGCATGCAGCTCGCGGTGTCGAGCGACATGCTGGTCGAGGGCCGGCACTTCCTGTCCACCGTCGCGCCGCAGCATCTGGCGCACAAGGCGCTGGCGGTGAACCTGTCGGACCTCGCCGCCTGCGGCGCGCGCCCGCTGGCCTTCACGCTGGCGCTGGCGATGCCGCGCGCCGACGAGACCTTCCTGGCGCCTTTTGCGCGCGGTCTGTTTGCGCTCGCCGACGCGCAAGGCATCGCCCTCGTCGGCGGCGACACGACGGCCGGCCCGCTGACCTTGTGCGTCACCGTCTTCGGCGAGGTGCCGGCCGGGCAGGCGTTGCGCCGCGACGGCGCCGCGGCCGGAGATCGGCTGTGGGTCAGCGGCACGCTGGGCGACGCGCGGCTGGCGCTGGAGGTCTTTCGCGGCAGCCTGTGCCTGCCCGGCGACGGCTTCGAGCAGGTGCGCCGCGCGATGGAACTGCCGCAGCCGCGCGTGGCCCTGGGCCAGGCACTGCGCGGCCTGGCCACGAGTGCAATCGACCTCAGCGACGGCCTGCTCGGCGACCTCGGCCATGTGCTGCGCGCTTCTTCGGTCGGTGCGGTGGTCGAGGCCGACGCCATCCCCTGCAGCGCGACCCTGGCCGCAGCGGGCGATGATCTGCGGCGCGGCTGCGTGCTGCACGGCGGCGACGACTACGAGTTGCTGTTCAGCGCGCCGCCCGAGCGCGACGCCGCCGTGCGCGCTGCGGCGGCCGCTGCCGGCGTGCAGGTGACGCCGATCGGCCGCCTGGTGGCCGAATCCGGGCTGCAGGTGCTGGACGCGCAGGGGCGCGCGCTGGCCGTCGAGGCCCGCGGCTTCGACCACTTCGCCGACCCGGCGCCGCAGGCCGCGGGCTGAATCACAATCCCGCATGACAGCCGTCAGCTTCGCCTTCATGCGCCGTCATCCGGCGCACTGGCTGGCGCTGGGTTTCGGCAGCGGCCTGGCGCCGCGTGCGCCAGGCACCGTCGGCACGCTGTGGGCCTGGGTCGCCTTTGTGGTGCTCAACCCCTGGCTCGACGACCGCGGCTGGGCGCTGCTCCTGCTCGTCGGCTTCGGCCTCGGCTGGTGGGCCTGCACGCGCACGGCGCAGCAGCTGGGCGTCGGCGACCCGGGGGCCATCGTCTGGGACGAGATCCTCGCCTTCTGGCTCGTGCTCTGGGTCTGGACCCCGGCCGGCTGGTGGGCGCAGGCCGCAGCCTTCGGCCTGTTCCGCTTCTTCGACGCCGTCAAGCCGGCGCCGGTGGGCTGGGCCGATGCCCGCTTCAAGCTGCGCCCCGGCCAGCCGATCGGCTGGCGCGAGGGTTTCGGCATCCTCTTCGACGACCTGGTGGCGGCCTTGTGCACCCTGCTCGTGCTCGCGCTGTGGACGGCAGTATGGAACTGAGGCAGTTCGAGGCGCTGGTATTCGCGCTCGGCGACGCGCTGCGCGCTCGCGGCTGGCGCATGGCCGCCGCCGAAAGCTGCACCGGCGGCGCGATCGCCGCCGCCTGCACCACGCTGGCCGGCTCGAGTGACTGGTTCGAGCGCGGTGTCGTGAGCTACAGCAACGCCGCCAAGGTGGACCTGCTCGGCGTGGATCCGGCCCTCATCGCCGCGCAGGGGGCGGTCAGCGAATCGGTGGCACGCGCGATGGCCGAAGGGCTGCTGGCGCGCGCGCCGGTGCAGCTCGCGGTGGCCGTGACCGGCATCGCCGGCCCCGGCGGCGGCGTGCCCGGCAAGCCGGTGGGCACGGTCTGGCTGGCGCTGGCGGGCAGCGACGCGCCGACGACGAGCGAGTGCCTGCAGCTCGACGGCGACCGCGACGCGGTGCGTGCGCAGAGCGTCGAGATCGCGCTGCAGCGCCTGCTGGCGTGCGCCTCAGCCTGAGGCCAGCGTCGCGGGCGCCGGCAGCCGGCGCTCGAAGTCCTCGGCTGTCAGTGCGCGCGCCCACAGCCAGCCCTGCTGCAGATGCGGGCCGCACTGTTGCAGCCAGTCGCGCTGGACCGGCGTCTCCACGCCCTCGGCGACGACCTCGATGTCCAGCGCGCGCGCCATGCCGAACATGGCCTGCACGAGCGCGCTGTCGTCGGCGCTGGCAGGCAGGTCACGCACGAAGCTGCGGTCGATCTTCAGCCGGTCCGGGCGCAGCAGCTTGAGCGCCGCGAGCGAGGAGTAGCCGGTGCCGAAGTCGTCCACCGCCAGGCGCACGCCGGCGTCGCGCAGGGTCGCGATCGCGCGCTCCGTCGCATCCCCGTCGGCGAGCAGGGTGCTCTCGGTCAGTTCCAGTTCCAGCACATCGCGGCGCAGTCCGTGGCGCTCGACCGCTGCCGCCACCAGGGCCGGAAAACCCGCGTCGCGCAGTTGCAGCGCCGAGACGTTGATCGACAGGCTCAGGCCGCGGCGCCCGGCCGCCTGCCAGGCCGACAACTGGGCGCAGGCGGTGTCGAGCACCCAGCGCCCGAGCTCGGCGATCTGCCCCGACTCCTCGGCCACGCCGATGAAGGCGTCGGGGCCGAGCAGGCCGCGCTGCGGATGCTGCCAGCGCACCAGGGCCTCGGCGCCGGTGATGCGGCCGTCCTGCGGGTCGACCACCGGCTGCAGGTGCAGCCTGAGCTGGCCGCCGCTGATCGCGTCGTCGAGCTCGCGCTCGAGCTTGCGCCTTTCGCGCAGCGTGGCATCCATGTCCGCGTGATAGAAACCGTGGCGGCCGCGGCCGAGCTGCTTGCTGCGGTACATCGCCACGTCGGCGGCATGCACCAGGGCGTCGAAATCCTCGCCATCGCCGGGGAAACGCGCGATGCCGATGCTCGCCCCCATGCACACCGGTTCGGCCACGCCGGGCAGGGGCTGCGGCTGCTGCAGGCCGTCGATGATGCGGCTGGCGGCCGTCGCCGCCTCGGCGTCGCTGGCGCCGGGCAGCAGGACCAGGAACTCGTCGCCGCCGATGCGACAGGCCACATCGGCCTCGCGCACCACCGTGCGCAGGCGCTGGCTCAGCGCCTGCAGCAGCAGGTCGCCGGCGGCGTGGCCATGGCTGTCGTTGATCACCTTGAAATGATCGAGATCGACGAAGAGCAGGGCCATCGGATGGCCGTCGCGGCGGGCCTGAGCGGCGGCGAGCGTGAACAGCTCGCGCAGCAGGGTGCGGTTGGGCAGGCCGGTCAGGTGGTCGTGCATCGCCATGCGACGCAGCTCGGCGTTCTTCTGCTCAAGCTCGTCGATCAGGCTGCGCACCTGGGTGTGCACGCTGCTCAGATGACGTCCGAGCTCGCCGAGTTCGTCGTCACCCGACCATGCCGGCGGCGGGTCGCCGTGGCGGCCGGCGAGTCCGTCGGCCTGGTGCTTGAGCGCGGCGATCGGGCGCAGCAGGCGCACCGACAGCAGGCCGGCGATCACGATCACGCCGATCAGCATCTGTGCGGCCACCAGCCACAGCGTGCCGGCGCGGCGCTCGGCGAGCAGGCGATCGAGTTCACTGTCGTCGAAACGCAGGCGCAGGCGGGCGATGGTCTGGCCTTCGTAGCGCACCGCGGCTTCGCGCGGCTGGGTGGCGCGGGTACCTTGGCATTCGTCGCGATGCAGATTCGCGGCGCTGGCCGCCGGCTGCAGGCCGAGCACTTCGACGGCACATACCGAGGGTTCGCGCAGGATGCGCTCGACCGCCTCCTGCAGGCCCGACGCACTCAGGGTCCACGCCGGCTCGGTGATGGCGGCGGTCGACAGGGCCATCACCGCCGCGCGCGTGCGCTCGACCACCGGCAGCTGCGATCGGCGCGCGACCTGGGCATCGACGAACAGCACCACCAGCGCCGGCAGCACGACGCCGGCGACGATGGCCGCGAGCACGGCGCCACGCAGCGAACGCCAGGGGCGCCGCGTCATCGAGGCAGGGCGGCGAGCGCGCGGTCGAAACCTTCGATCCACGCGGCCGGCACGCCGAAGTTGCAGTAGAGGTGACGCGTCGGCCCTTCGGGCGCGTCGCTCAGCGAGACCTGGCGCAGCCCGGCGGCGGCCAGGGACTGCGCCTCCTCGGGGGCGACGATCATCCAGTCGGCCCGCTCCGAGGCCAGCATGCGCGCCATCTGCGGCGGATCCACGCTGGTGCGCTGCGGCGCTTGGGCCGCTTGCGCGATCAGGCGGTCGAGCCGGGGCCCGTAGGAATAACCGTCCTTGACCAGCAGCCGCAGTTGCCGGTCGGCGAGCAGGGTGGTGGCGCTGGCACTCGCCGCCGGCCAGGTGGCGCTGCGCACCAGGGCGGCGAACGGCTGATCCCGGTACAGGGCAGCACTGAAGCGGCCGAGCGCGGCGCGTTGTTCGGTGCGAAACCAGCCGATGCCGCAATGCAGGCCGGACCCTTCGGTCTGGATCAGGGCCAGCTGCCGCTGGCTGGGCGTGCGCGCCCAGACGAAGGGGATGCCGGCCTGCTGCAATGCCCGGACCGCCGGGTCGGCGACCAGGCCGCGCACCTGGCCGTCGGGCTGCAACTGCGAGTAGGGCGGGCGCTCCTGGTAATGCAGGGTCAGGGTCTGGGCCGCGGCCAGCATCGGTGCACAGGCCAGCCACAGGAGAAGGGAACGTCGCATCGGCGCCCATTCTGTGCTGCGCTACGCTCAGCGTCCATGCGCATCCTGCTGTGTGGGGCTTTCGGGCCCGGCGAACGTGACATCTGGCGTACGGCGCTCGCCGCCGCGTGGCCACCGGGCGACTGGCTGGACCTCGACGCGGCGCGCGCCGCGCCGCAGGACGTATGTGCCGCGGTGGTGGCGAACCCGCCGCCCGCGGCCCTGCAGGGTCTGCCGGCGCTGCGTTTCGTGCAGTCGCTGTGGGCCGGCGTGGAGGGCCTGCTGGCCGACCCCACGCTGCCGGCACACCTGCCCCTGGCGCGCATGGTGGACCCTTCGATGAGCGCCGCGATGGCCGAGACGGCACATTGGGCGGTGCTGTCGCTGCAGCGCGACTTCTTCGACTATGCGCGGCAGCAGTTGGCCTCGCGCTGGGCGCAGCATGCGCAGCGCCGCGCTGACGAGGTCCGGGTCCTGGTGCTCGGCCGCGGTGCAATGGGCGCGACGGTGGCCGCGCGGCTGCAGGCGGCCGGCTATCTTGTTGCGAGCTGGGGCCGCGGTGATCCTCTTGCGGCGCAGCTGGCTGGGGCCGACATCGTGCTCAATCTGCTGCCGCTGACCCCGGCCACGCGCGGCCTGCTCGACGCAGGCTTCTTCGCGGCCCTGCCCAGCGGCGCGTCCCTGGTGAACCTGGCGCGTGGCGCGCATGTGGTCGACGCCGACCTGCTGGCGGCACTCGACAGCGGGCGGCTGCGCCACGCCGTGCTCGACGCCTTTGCCCAGGAACCCCTGCCGGCGGACCACCCCTTCTGGCACCATCAGCGCATCACGCTGCTGCCGCATGTGGCCGCGGCCACCGACCCGCGCAGCGCGGCCGCGGTGGTGGCGGGCAATCTGCAGGCCCTGGTCGACGGGCGGCCGCTGGCCCATCTCGTCGATCGCGACCGCGGCTACTGAGTCGCGGTCACGGATCGGCGCGCAGCGCCAGCCGCAAGCCCGGGCCGTTGCGTGGCTGCGGCGCCAGGGCCTGAAGCAGCAGCAGCATCAGATGCTTCAGGCCTTCCCAGGGGTCGGCCGGCCAGTCCGGGTGGCGCAGGCCCTTGACCAGGCCGTCGCAGATGCTGGCGGCCTCGACCAGGTGCGCCAGCTGGTGCCCCGCCAGCGTGGGCAGCACACGCTCGAACAAGCGCTGCTTGGCCCCCCAGACCCGCGCCTCCTGCAGCGCCAGCGGCAGCGGGCGGCCGCTGTCCAGGGCGTCGCGCGCGCGCTTCAGGGCCTGGATGTCGAAAGCCAGGGTCCAGTGCACCAGCACCGCGGCTTCGCCCTCGGCGCGCAGGCCATCGAGCATGCGCAGCGCGCGCCGCGTCTGGCCCTGCAGCACCGCCTCGCCGAAGCGCGCCACGTCGTAGCGCGCCACGTCGAGCACGGCGGCCTCGATCTGTTCGAAAGCCAGCTCGCCCTCGGGGTAGAGCAGGGCCAGCTTCTGCAGCTCCTGGTGCGCGGCGAGCAGATTGCCTTCGACGCGGTCGGCAAAGTAAGCCAGGGCCTGCTGCCCGGCGACACCGTCGGCCACGCGCTGGCCCTGGGCCTGCAGGCGCTGCGCGATCCAGCCCGGCAGCGCGCGCCGTTCGACCGGCTCGACGCGCAGCGTGACGCCGGCGGCGTCGAGCGCGCCGAACCAGGCGCTCTTGAGCTGCGCGCCGTCCAGGCGCGGCAGCTGCACCAGGGTCAGCACGTCGGCCGGGATCGCGGCGCAATAGCGCTGCAGCGCGTCGCCGCCGTCCTTGCCCGGCTTGCCGCCGGGGATGCGGATCTCGATCAGCTGGCGATCGGCGAACAGGCTCATCGACTGCGCCGCGCCGAGCACGGCGGCCCAGTCGAAATGTGCGCCGCTGACGGCGAAGACCTTGCGCTCGCTGTAACCCGCGTCGCGGGCGGCGGCGCGGATCGCATCGCCGGCCTCCTGCGCCAGCAGGGCTTCGTCACCGTGCACCGTGTACAGCGGGCGCAGGCCGCGCTGCAGATGGCTGGCGAGTTGTTCAGGACGGATCTGCATCGCGCCTAGAGCGGCAGCGCCGCCAGACGGCGCAGCAGTTGCGCGACGACGTCGGACTGCATCTCGCGGAAGATCTCGGTCTCCTCCGCGCCCTTGGCCAGGGCGGCGGTCTCGTTGGTGCTGAGCTCGCGCACCAGGCGCAGGGCCACCGGCGCCATCAGCGCGCGGCCGCCGGGGGTATCGGCGCGCACCGTGGCCAGCAGGCGCAGCTGCAGTTCGCGTACCTGGCCGGCGGCGGTGGTGGCCGCGGCACTGCGTTCGCGCCGGTCCACCAGGGCCTGCAGCATGACCTCGGCCTCGGCCGGCACCGGTTTGACCTGCACCTGCGGCGCCAGCGCGCGCTGCAACTCCGCGGCGAGCGGCGAATCGGGCGCAAACCCGACCAGGGCGATGCTGCGGAACGGGTAGCGCGTCGGCGCGGCGAGGTGAAACCCGCAGGCCGACAGGCCCGCCAGCGGCAGCAGGAGGGCGGCGCGGCGCTGCATTCAGACCACGATGTTGACCAGTCGTCCGGGCACGATCACGATCTTGCGCGCCGGCTTGCCGTCCATGAAGCGCCGTGCATCGGCATTCGCCAGGGCCGCCGCCTCGATCGTGGCCTTGTCGGCCGCGGCCGGCACCACGATGCTGCCGCGCAGCTTGCCGCCGATCTGCAGCATGAGTTCGATCTCGCTGCGCAGCAGCGCTGCGTCGTCGACCACCGGCCAGGGTGCGTCGACGAGCTCGCCGTGGCGCGCGCTGAACCCCAGCGGTCCCCACAGCGTGTGCGCGATGTGCGGCGCGGCCGGGTACAGGGTGCGCAGCAGGATGCCGAAGCCCTCGGCGCGCACCGCGGCGTCGGCCGCGCTGTCCGTCAGCGCGGCGTCCTCCAGGGCGTTGAACATCTTCATCGCGCCGGAGACCACGGTGTTGTACTGCAGGCGTTCGTAGTCGGCCGAGACCTGTCGCAGCAGTTCGTGCAGGCTGCGCCGCAGGCTGTGCGCGGCTTCGCTGCAGCCGTCGGTCGAGGCGCCGGCGCCGGCGATCTGGTCGCGCTGGCGCTGCGCCGAGGCCCAGACGCGGCGCAGGAAGCGGAAGGCACCCTCGGCGCCGCTGTCGCTCCAGGCCGCGCTCTGGTCCGGCGGGCCGGCGAACATCACGAACAGGCGCGCGGTGTCGGCGCCGAAGCGCGCGATGATGTCCTTCGGCTCGACCACGTTGTTCTTGCTCTTGGACATCTTCTCGATGCCGCCCAGCACCACCGGCTGGCCGTCGGCCTTGGCCGTGGCGCGCACCGGGGCGCCGCGCTCGTCGTGCTCGATGTCGACCTCGGCAGGGTAGAACCAGCGCTTCTTGCCGCCGGCTTCCTCGCGGTAGAAGCACTCCATGCCGAGCATGCCCTGGGTGAACAGTCGCGTGAAGGGTTCGCCGAACTTGACCAGGCCGAGGTCGCGCATGGCCTTGGTCCAGAAGCGCGCGTACAGCAGGTGCAGCACCGCGTGCTCGATGCCGCCGATGTACTGGTCCATCGGCATCCAGTAGTCGTTGCGCGCGTCGACCATCGCGTCGTCGTTGCCCGGGCAGCAGTAGCGCATGTAGTACCAGGCGCTGTCGACGAAGGTGTCCATCGTGTCGGTCTCGCGCCGCGCCGGCTGGCCGCATTGCGGGCAATCCACGTGCAGAAAGGCCTCGCACTTGTTCAGCGGATTGCCGCTGCCGTCGGGGACCAGATCCTCGGGCAGGATCACCGGCAGGTCGGCTTCGGGCACCGGCACGCTGCCACAGCGGCCGCAATGGATGATCGGGATCGGCGTGCCCCAGTAGCGCTGGCGGCTGATGCCCCAGTCGCGCAGCCGCCAGGTGGTCTTCTTCTCGCCCAGGCCCTTGGCCGCCAGTGCGGCAGCCACCGCGTCCACCGTGGCCTGGTAGTTCAGGCCGCTGAAGTTGCCGGAGTTGATCGTCACGCCGCGCGCCTTGTCGGCGTACCAGTCCTGCCAGCGTGTGCTGTCGAAGGTCTGGCCGTCGACATGCACCACGGGGTGGATCGGCAGGCCGTACTTGAGCGCGAAGGCGAAGTCGCGTTCGTCGTGCGCCGGCACGCCCATCACCGCGCCGTCGCCGTAGCCCATCAGCACATAGTTGCCCACCCACACCGGCAGCGCCACGCCGCTGATCGGGTGCGTCACCGTCAGCCCGGTGTCGCGGCCTTCCTTGTCCCTGGCCGCCAGTTCGGCCTCGCTGCTGCCGCCCTGGATGCATTCGGCGATGAAGGTGGCCAGCGCCGGGTCGGCCAGGGCCGCCTGCTGCGCGATCGGATGCTCCGGCGCCACGGCGCAGAAGGTCACGCCCATCAGGGTGTCGGCGCGCGTGGTGAAGACGTACATGCGGCCGTCGCCGATCGGCGCGCCCGTGGCATCGTGGATGGCGTGCTCGAAGGCGAAGCGCACGCCGCTGCTTTTGCCGATCCAGTGCTCCTGCATCAGGCGCACGCGCTCGGGCCAGCCGGCGAGGTAGTCGGGGTGCAGCGGGTCGGTCACGCCGGCCAGCAGTTCGTCGGCGTACTGCGTGATCGCCAGGTAGTAGCCCGGGATTTCGCGCCGCTCGACGGGGGCGCCGCTGCGCCAGCCGCGGCCGTCGACCACCTGCTCGTTGGCGAGCACGGTCTGGTCGATCGGGTCCCAGTTGACGACCTGGGTCTTGCGGTAGGCGATGCCCTTTTCCAGCAACTTCAGGAAGAACCACTGGTTCCACTTGTAGTAGCTCGGGTCGCAGGTGGCGACTTCGCGCGTCCAGTCGAAGGCCAGGCCCAGGGGCTGCATCTGGCTCTTCATCTCGGCGATGTTGCCGCGCGTCCACTCGGCCGGCGGGCGCCGGTTGTCGATGGCGGCGTTCTCGGCCGGCAGGCCGAAGGCGTCCCAGCCCATCGGCATCAGCACGTTGTAGCCCTTCATGCGCAGCCAGCGCGCCATCATGTCGTTGATGGTGTAGTTGCGCACATGGCCCATGTGCAGCTTGCCGCTCGGGTAGGGCAGCATCGAGCAGGCGTAGAACTTCGGCCGCGAGGCGTCCTCGGTCACGCGTGCCGTCGCCCGCGCTTCCCAGTGCGCCTGGGCAGCGGCCTCGACCTCGGCGGGCATGTACTTTTGATTCATGTCCGGATTGTAGGGAGCTGACCCTGCTAGCTCGGGGCTGCCGCGGCGGCCGCCGGCCGCTCGGTGACGAAGCCGATGCGGTTCAGCCCGCCCTCCTGCACCAGGCCGATGAGCTCGGCCACGCGGCCGTAGGGCACGGCCTGGTCGGCGCGCAGCTGCACCTCGGTTTCGGGGTCGCGGCGCGCCGCCTCGCGCACCGCGGCACGCACTGCTTCGTGCGTCGCCGGCTCGCTGCCCAGGAACAGGCGGCCCTGGGCGTCAAGCGCAAGCGCGACGACGCTGGGCGCGTGTTCACCGCTGCCGGCCTCGGACTTCGGCAGCTCGAGTTTCAGGCTGTGTCCGATGAGCGGCGCGGTGACGATGAAGATCACCAGCAGCACCAGCATCACGTCGATCAGCGGCGTCATGTTGATGTCGCTCATCGGCCGCGAGGCCGGGCTGCGCTGCAAGCGGCCGAAGGCCATCGCGCGGCTGCCTACGATTCGGCGCCGAGCGCCATCTCGCGCAGGTCGTGCGCGAAGCCTTCGAGCTCGGCCTCGGCCGCGGCGATGCGCTGGCCGTAGATGTTGTAGGCCAGCACCGCGGGCACGGCCACCGCGATGCCGGCGGCGGTCATGATCAGCGCCTCGCCGACCGGGCCGGCGACCTGGTCGATGCCGAGCTGGCCGGCGTCGGCAATGCCCGTCAGGGCGTGGTAGACGCCCCAGACGGTGCCGAACAGGCCGACGAAGGGCGCCGTGCTGCCCACCGAGGCGAGCAGGACCTGGCCGAACTGCAGATGCGCCAGGCCGCGGTGCAGGGCGTCGCGCAGGCGGCGCGTGAGCTGGGCCTCGCGGGCACCGGCGCCTTCCAGCGAGCCTGGCGCGGGCAGGGCAGCGGCGGCGTCGAGCAGGGGCAGCAGCAGCTGTTCGCGGTCCATCGCGGCGAGCCGGGCGCGGCCGTCGGCGAGCTCGGCGGCGGCCCAGAACAGCGGCACCGCGCGCCGGATGTCATGGGCCGCGCGGCGCAGCACCCAGGCCTTCCAGAGGATCACCGCCCAGGAGCCGATCGACATCAGCAGCAGGGTGGCGGCCACCGCGCGGCCGACGCCGTCGGTGGCCGCCCAGTAGGCCTGCCAGCCGCTCATGTCTGGCCCTCGGCGAGCCTGGGCCTTGGCCGAGCCCCCGAGGCGGTGCCGACCGGCCTGGCAACGGCCCGCCACCCGGGGCGCTTCAGGCGCGTTGCGACGGGCGGTCTCACGTCCTCACTTGAGCGACAGGACGTCGTCCATGCCGTACAGGCCGGGCACACGACCGGCCAGGAAATGGGCGGCGCGCAGGCTGCCCTGGGCATAACCCTGGCGACTGTTGCTGCGGTGCGTGACCTCGATGCGCTCGCCGTCGCCGATGAACATCACCTGGTGGTCGCCGACGATGTCGCCGCCGCGCACGGCGGCAAAGCCGATGCTGCCGCTCCGGCGTTCGCCGGTATGGCCTTCACGCGCGTAGACGGCGCAGTCCTGCAGCGCCTTGCCCTGCGCGGCGGCGATCGCCTCGCCCATCGCCAGCGCGGTGCCGCTGGGCGCATCGACCTTGTGCCGGTGGTGGGCCTCGACGATCTCGACGTCGTAGCCGCTGGCCAGGGCCGCGGCGGCCATCTGCAGCAGCTTGATCGTGACGTTGACGCCGACGCTCATGTTGGCGGCGAAGACGATCGGCAGTTCGCGTGCCGCCTCGGCGATGGCCGCCTTGCCGGCCTCGTCGAAGCCGGTGGTGCCGATCACGACCCGGCTGCCGTGCCGGCGGCAGGCGGCCAGATGGGCCAGCGTGCCTGCGGGCCGCGTGAAGTCGATGAGCACGTCGGCGCCGGCCAGGCCGGCATCCAGGTCGGCGCTGATGAACACGCCGCTGCTGCGGCCGAGAAAGGCGCTGGCGTCCTGCCCGAGCGCCGGGCTGCCCGGCTGGTCGAGTGCGCCGACGAGGCTGTCGCCGGGGCTGGCGAGCACGCTCTCGATCAGCATGCGCCCCATGCGGCCCGAGGCGCCGGCGATGCAGAACTTCATCGGGCGGTTTCTATTCGCGCTCGAGTGGCGGATACGGCCGTACCGGGCCGCTGGGCTCGGCGGCCGGCGCCTCGCGCGGTGCGGGCCTGGGCAGTGCGGCGCGCTCTTCGTCGGTCAGCGCCAGCTTGCGCTCGGGGTACTTGGCCTCGCGCGTGATCGAGGAGACGAACTCGCGCTCGGTGGGCAGATCGCCAGCCTCGATCTTGGTCAGCACGTCGGCCTCGAAGCGCAGCACGACGCTGCGCCGCAGCGGCTCGGCGCCCTGGCGGCGGATCGTGAACAGGTAGTCCCAGCGGTCGGCGTGGAAGACGTCGGTGAGCAGGGGCGAGCCGAGCGCATCGCGCACCTGGCGCCGGTTCAGGCCGGGCTTGATGCGGTCGAGCTGCTCCTGGGTGACCACATTGCCCTGCACGATTTCCATGCGGTAGGGCGTGACGAGGCCGAACAGCGTTTCGCTGGTCTGCAACTGGGAGGCGCAACCGCCGAGCAGGGCGATCGCCGCGGCGGACAACAGGGCTCGGAGCATGGGTTCGGCGTCGGGCGCAGCGGGTGTGCACGGGTCGCTGGCTATGATCGGGTCATTCTAGCGGGCCGATGCCCGCCGGGCTGCCGGTGCACACGCCGACAGGAAACGGCATTCACGTTTCCATCCCCTGCGCGTCAGACGACCAGGGCGGCTCGGCGTTTCCTTGGGGAGTCCCACCATGACGCAAGTCGACGAGCTCAAGAGCAGCGGCCTGAAGGCCACCCTGCCCCGCATCAAGATCCTGGAGGTCTTCCAGCAGGCCGAACGTCGCCACATGACGGCCGAGGACGTGTTCAAGGCCCTGCTGGCCGAGGGTTCGGACATCGGCCTGGCCACCGTCTACCGCGTGCTGATGCAGTTCGAGCAGGCCGGCTTGCTGACGCGCAGCAACTTTGAGGCGGGCAAGGCGGTGTTCGAGCTCAACGAGGGCCAGCACCACGATCATCTGGTGTGCCTGAACTGCGGCCATGTCGAGGAGTTCTACGACCCCGAGATCGAGGCCCGCCAGCGTGCGGTGGCCGAGAGCCGCGGCTTCCTGCTGCAGGAGCATTCGCTGGCCCTGTACGCCAACTGCACCAAGGCCGACTGCCCGCACCGCAACGCCCGATAGTCGCGCGGCGCCGGCGCCTCAGTTCGGCGGTTCGCCCTTCTCCATCGCGCGCTGGTGGCGGGCGACGAATTCCTGGTAGGTGTCGATGCCGCGCAGCTGCAGCACGGTATTGCGCACCGCCGCTTCGACCAGCACCGCCAGGTTGCGCCCGGCATCGACCGCGATCACCACCTTGCGCACGCCGATGCCCAGCACCTCCTCGTACAGCGGCTCGTAAGGCAGGCGCTCGAAGTCGCGCTCCATCGTTTCCTTGCGCACCAGATGCACGATGAGCTGCACGCGCATCCTGCGCCGCACCGCGGTCTCGCCGAAGATGGCCTTGATGTCGAGCAGGCCGATGCCGCGCACCTCGAGCAGGTTGAGCAGCAGGTCCGGGCAGCGGCCCTCGAGTGCGGTCTGGCTGATGCGGTAGATGTCCACCGCGTCGTCGGCCACCAGGCCGTGGCCGCGGCTGATCAGTTCCAGCCCGAGCTCACTCTTGCCCAGGCCCGACTCGCCGGTCAGCAGCACACCCAGGCCCAGGATGTCCATGAACACGCCGTGGCGCGTGGTGCGGTCGGCGAACAGGCGGGCGAGGTAACCGCGCACCACGTCGATGGTGTGGCCGGCCGACTCGGCGGTGACGAAGAGCGGGATCTCGGCGCGGTCGCAGATCGCCACCAGGCGGTCCGGCGGGACCACCCCGTCGGCGACGATGATCACCGGCGGCTCGAGCGTGACGATGCGCGTGATGCGGCGCTCCTGGTCCTCGGGATTCGAGGTGCGCAGATAGGCCACCTCGCGATCGCCGACGATCTGCACCCGGTACGGGTGGATGTAGTTCAGGTAGCCCACGAGGTCGGCCGCCGAACGGGCGTCGCGCACGGCGCTCTCGTCGAAGCGGCGGTCGGGCTGGGCGTGGCCGGCCACCCATTCCCAGCGCAGCGCGGTGCGGTGCTGCTCGAAGAGCGCCTCGGCGCTGATCGAGGTCGGCTTCATGCCGCGGCGGTCACGACGGCCGCCGAACGCCCCCAGGGCCGTACCGGGGGTCCGGCCTGCCCCCCGCGGGGGGTCGAGCAAAGTGGCGCCGCCACGTTTGCCCGAGTTTGCATCAGGCCACCGTCTTCAAGGGTTCCCAGTCTTTGATGAGCTTGTGCACGCCGGCCGCATCGGGCTCGGTCTTCAGGCGCTCGCGCAGTTCGCGGTCCGACAGCATCTCGGCGATCTCGGACAGGATTTCGAGGTGGCGCTGGGTCGCCGCCTCGGGCACGAGCAGGAAGATCAGCAACAGCACCGGTTCGTCGTCCGGCGCGTCGAAGGGGATCGGCTGCTGCACGCGCAGCACCGCAGCGAGCGGGTTCTTCAGACCCTTGATGCGGCCGTGCGGGATCGCCACGCCGTGGCCCAGGCCGGTGGAGCCCAGTCGCTCGCGCGCGAACAGGTTGTCGGTGACGGTGCTGCGCGCGATGGCGTGCAGGTTCTCGAACAGCAGGCCGGCGTGCTCGAAGACGCGCTTCTTGCTGCTCGCGTCCACATTCACCAGCACGTTGCCTTCCGGCAGGATGGCGGCAAGACGATTCATGAGGGGAGGGATTCCTTCGCCACCGCGGAACGTCGTTACAGAAGGGAAAGAATTATAGGAACCCAGTCCCGGCGTTTGTGTGCACTGCACCACCGATGTCGGTGGAAGTCAACGTCGGCGCTGCGCGCGGGCAACAGTCTGCCGTGCGGACAAACAAATGCGGCCCGAAGGCCGCGTCCCGGGAAGGGATTCGCCCGGGGCGAATCAGGACAGTTCCGCCCCCAGCCGTTTCGGCGACTCATGGTGGTGGTCCTGCAGGCGGTCCTTGTGGCGGACGACCTGGCGATCGAGCTTGTCCATCAACTGATCGATGGCGGCGTACAGGTCTTCGTGCGACTGCTCGACGAAGATGTCGCGACCCTTCACGCGCAGGGTCACCTCGGCCTTCTGGCGGCGCTCCTTTTCCTTCATTTTCTCTACGGTCAGCAGCACGGTGATATCGACGACCTGGTCGAAATGGCGTGTCACACGATCCAGCTTTGTGAGCACGTACTCGCGCAGAGCCGGCGTCACTTCGAGATGATGTCCGCTGATCGTCAGGTTCATCAGGCTTCCTTTCACTTCGGAGGGGGTCTCGGATCGGGTGCGGTGTCAAGCCACCCGACAGGCTCAGTGTGCGCTGGAAGCCACCCCCTGACAAGCTTGTGCAAAGCGGCGGTTCGAGGCAGGATGCACGGATGCTTGGCAAGGCCGAGGCGCCACCCGGCGGGCCTGCCGCCCCGCGGTTGCGGGCTCGCCTGGGCCCGCTCGGGACGACCCTTTCACCGTCCCGGACCGCGCGAGGCCGCTAGACTGCCGCGATGAACATCGACTTCGTCTCCGACGTCGCCTGTCCCTGGTGCGCGGTGGGTCTGGCCGGGCTGCAGCAGGCGCTCGGCGAGTTGCAGGGTGAACTGGCGGTGGAAGTGCGCTGCCAGCCCTTCGAACTGAACCCGGACATGGGGCCCGAGGGCCGCGACATCGTCGAATACCTGGGCGAAAAGTACGGAGCCACGCCGGAGGGCATTGCGCAGACGCAGGCCACGCTGCGCGAGCGTGGCGCCGAGGTCGGCTTTCGCTTCGGCCCGCGCACGCGCACCTGGAACACCTTCGACGCCCACCGGCTGCTGCACTGGGCCGGGCTGCAGGGCGCCGACCGGCAACTGGCGCTCAAGCGCGCCTTGCTGCAGGCCTATCACGGCGAAGGCCGCAACCCGTCGGACCCGGCGGTGCTGACCGACGCCGCCGCCGTCGCCGGGCTGGATGCGGCCGCAGCGGCGGCCGTGCTCGCCGACGGCCGCTTCGCCGACGAGGTGCGGGCTGCGGAGCGACTGTGGCAGCAGCGCGGCATCCGCGCCGTGCCTTCGGTGGTGGTCAACGGCCGCCACCTGATCCAGGGCGGCCAGCCGCCGGCGGCCTATGTGCAGGCGCTGCGGAAGATCGCCGCCGAATCCTCCTAGGCCACCGGCGCCGGCTCAGCGGTAAAGCGCCAGCGCGCCCACGCGGGCCTCGATCTCGGCGCGCAGGGTCTCGTAGGCCGGTGCACCGATGCCGCCGTAGCGCGCGACGAACTCGTCTGCGCTCAGGAATTCCGGAAGATCGGACAGGTCGGGCAGCAGCATGGCGTCCTCGACGCCGCCGGCCAGCAGGGCCTGCACCCGACGCGGCTCGCGCACCGCCAGTTCGCCGAGCCGGGCGCCGGCGCGGTTGACCGCGATGTCGTTGAAACTGAAGCCGCTGCCGCCTTGCGTGTCGCCGATCTCCTTCATCAGGCCCAGGGCCTCGGCCAGCGGCCCGCCCGCCTCGGCGGCGAGCGCGGCCGAGACGAGGAAATGCTGCGGGAAGTCGACGCGTCCGGCCAGCCGCACTCTGCGCGGCGAGATTGGCGACCAGGTTCGCGCCGCCGGCCACCAGGCCGCCGGCGACCGGCCGCCGACATGGACGGCCAGCGCCAGCAGGGCGGCGCGGTTCTCGCAGGCCGCGTCGGCACCGTTGCGCGTGCGCTCGCGGGCCAGCGCAAACAGCGGAGCCATCAGTGCGCTCAGCTCCTGCGGCCCGCGTTGGCGGTGCACTGCCGCACCCAGGGCTGCGTGGTAGCGACGCACGTTGTCAAGGCGCTCAGGCGACAGCAGGCGATCGGCCAGGCGCTGCGGCAGGTCGGCTCGCCAGCGATAACGCAGTTGGGCCTGGCCGGGCGGCAGGCGCAGTTCCTGCAGCAGGTCGCGCAATGGCGGCATGCCCGGCGCCGGCCGGTCCCAGTAGGCCCAGAGCGCAAAACGCAGCGCCGCGGCGGCCGGCGCTGCGGGCAGGTCCAGCCGGCCGACGTGCAGCCGGCGCAAGAGTGCGGGCAGGGTGCTGCCCGGACCCAGCTCGAGTTCGACATTGACCCAGCGCGGCCCCAGCGGCAGGCTCGCCTGCACCGTCAGCGTGCCGGGAGCGAGCTGGGCGCGGCCGGCGCCGCCGGCCAGATGCGCCGCCTGGTCGACCAGCAGTTGCAGATCCTCGGCGCTGGCCACCAGCAGCACGCTGCGGCCGTCGCGCATGCGACGCGGATCGTGCGCGCGCAGCCACTGGCGCAGGTGCAGGCCGGCCGCGGCGGCCGGGGCTGCGGTGCCGACCACGCGCGGCGCCGCTTCGGTGGCCAGCCACAGCGTGGCCGCGGCCAGTGCCAGTGCGGCGCAGGGCAGCGCCAGCCAGGGCCAGCGCAGCGGCGCCGTCCTCGGCGCCGGGCGAGCTGTTGACGCGACAGGTGTGCCGAGCATGCGGCCAGTCTGCCACCGGACCCGGACCCGGCCCCGAACCCCGGTGTGATAATCCGCCGTTCCCCGCCGACCGGCGGAGCCCGACCCCCGCCCGGACCATGTTCAACGTGTTCACGCTGGCCAACGGCCGGTTGATCCAGCACGAGATTGACGACCCGTCGGCGCTCGCTGACCTGCAGCCGGTGTGGGTCGATCTCGAGGCGCCGACGCGCGCCGAAACGGACTGGATCCAGGCCCGTTTCGGGCTCACGATCCCGGACGACATCGACGACGACGATCTCGAGGAATCGGCGCGCTTCTACGAGGGCGACGAAGGTGAACTGCACATCCGCAGCGACTTCCTGATCGAAGGCGACAGCGACCCCGACGGTGCGCTGGCGCAAAACGTGCGCGTGGCCTTCATCCTCTTCCACAGCGTGCTGTTCTCGGTGCACGCGCACGACCTGCCGGTGTTCCGGCTGCTGCGCCTGCGTGCGCGCCGCATCCCGGCGTTGATCGAGGACGGCAAGGACGTGCTGCTCAAGCTCTTCGACGCCGACGCCGAATATTCGGCCGACGCGCTGGAGGGCATCTACGACAAACTCGAACTGGTCAGCGCGCGGGTGCTGAAGGAAGACGTGGACGACCGCGCAGCCGGCCTGGCGCTGTCGGCGATCGCGCGCGAAGAAGACCTCAACGGCCGCATCCGGCGCAATGTGCTCGACACCCGGCGCGCGGTGAGCTTCATGATGCGCAGCCGCATGCTCAATGCCGAGCAGTTCGAGGAGGCGCGGCAGATCATGCGCGACATCGACTCGCTGGACTCGCACACCGCCTTCCTGTTCGACAAGATCAACTTCCTGATGGATGCCACGGTCGGCTTCATCAACATCAACCAGAACAAGATCATCAAGATCTTCTCGGTGGCCAGCGTCGCACTGCTGCCGCCGACCCTGATCGCCAGCATCTACGGCATGAACTTCGCGAACATGCCCGAGCTGAAGTGGGAATACGGCTACTACTTTGCGGTGGCGCTGATGGTCTGCTCGGTCGCCGCACCCTTCATTTACTTCCGTGGCAAGGGATGGTTGCGCTGAAGGCGTTGCATTTGTCGCAAAGCACGGCCTTCTCGGTGCTTCGGCGGGGCCCGGGCTGCGCTAGATTGCAGCCTGCCCCGAACCCGAGATCGCCGATGAAGCCTGCCGTACTCGCCCTGGCCGCCGTGCTGCTGTTTTTTGCCGGCGCGGCGCGGGCGCAGTTCACGATGGTGCCGGCGCCCGTGACCCAGGGTGCGCCGACGCCGTCGGAGGCCGATTCGCCGCAGGCCTACAAGAAGGACTTTGCGGGCCATGTCTACAAGGCCTACCCGATGCGCATCTACCGCGGCAAGCTGCCGCCGCTGCTCTACAGCGTGATGCTCACCGAGACGCAGATCGACGAGAACGGGAATGTGCTCGGCGTGTCGATCCGCCGGCCGCCGGCAGTCGATGCCGTGGCGCCCTTCATCGTCCAGTTGATCAAGCGCGCCGCGCCCTTCCCGGCCCCGGTGAAGATGGGGCCGGCCACGATCCTGGAGATCTGGCTGGTCGACAGGTCCGGCGCCTTCCAGGTCGATACCCTGACCGAGGGTCAGAGGTAGCGCGCCGGGCTGTTCCGGCGGGCATCGGCGGCCGTCCCCCAGCAGAAGAACTGCTGCGCAGCGCCCCGGGGCCAACGAGGGAGGGAGGGAGGAGGAGAGAGTGGCCCCGGGATTTCGGCCGATGACTCGGACCGGCTGCGCAACAGGAAAACCGTCGTCGTGGCGACCTCTGCGCGGATGCGAAGCGGCAACCCCACCTCGTCTGTGATCGGCTTGCGCGCCGCGAGTTCCGCAGCCGACGCACGCAGACACGGAAGATTCGCGAACGGTGAGCCTGTGGACAAATCCTGCGCAGCCGCGCATGCACTCCAGGCGGCGCCCTTAGGCGCCCTTCTTCGCCGCGGCCGCGGCCGCCATTGCGGCTTCGGCGGCCTTGCGGTCGGCGACCACGCGCTGCGCGCTGGGGCGGTCGCCGATCAGCTTCACATAGGCCTTCCAGTCGACGCCTGCCGCCGCCAGCATGTCCTCGCCGAGCACCAGCTTGCTCGCCAGCGCCACCAGGGGCAGGCTGACGAAGGCCGAGGCATCGGCCAGGGTGAAACGTTCGCCGGCCACATAGGGCGAAAACTTCGCCAGCCGCTGGAAGCCGGGGATGTGGCGCTTGAGCAGTTTGTGCGCCCGTTCCTTGGTCGCGTCGTCGGCCGTGCCGCCGAAGAAGGCCTGCGCGTAGAGCTCGCGCGCGACGAGTTCCAGGTGCAGGTCGATGAAGACCGCCAGCTCGCGCACCTTGGCGGCCTCGAAGGGGTCGCTGGGCACCAGCGCCGGTTCCGGATAGGCCGCCTCCAGCCAGTCGTTGATGACCTGGCTCTCGCACAGCGCGCCCTGCGGCGTGCGCAGGAAGGGGATCTTGCCCAGCGGCGAGCAGGCCAGCACCGCTTCGTCGGTGCTGCGTGTCATCACGGTCTGCTCCTCGAAAGGCAGGCCCTTCTCCAGCAGCACGAGCTTGACCTTGTTGTAGTAGTTCGAGATCGGAAAACCACACAGCGTCAGCATCGGTTCAGTCTCCTAGAGGGCTATGTCCGGCGCCCCAGCCTGTTCACGAGCGCGATGCCCAACGATACCGCGGCCAGGGCCAGCAGCAGCCGCCCCGTCACCGGCTCGCCGAGCAGGAGCACGCCGGCGAGCAGGCCGAACATCGGCGTCAGCAGGGTGAAGGCTGCCAGCCGCGTCGCCGGGTAGTGGCGCAGCAGCCAGAACCAGACCAGGTAGCTGGCGAAGCTGACGACCACGGTCTGGAAGGCCAGCGGCCACAGCGAGGCGCCGCTCAGCGTCGCCGGCCAGGCTTCGCCGACCGCCGCCGAAGCCGCCGCCAGTGCCAGCCCGGACACCAGCAGCTGGTAGAGCAGGGTCTTCTCGGGCAGGGCGGTGTTCAGTCGGCTCGCGCGCAGCACCAGGGTGGTCAGGCCCCAGAGCACGGCCGCGGCCAGGCCCAGGGCGTCGCCGAACCATTGCCGCGGCCCGACGGTGGGCCCGGTGAAGCCGCCGGCAAAGGCCCAGACGACACCGGCAAAGGCCGCCGCCAGGCCGAGCAGTTGCCAGCGGTCGAGCCGCTCCGCGGCCACGATGAAGGGCATGCCCAGGGCCACCACGAAGGGCGAGAGGTAGATGAACACCGCCATGCGCGACGCCGAGGTGTACTGCAGGCCGATGAAGATGCAGGCGAACTCGGCGGCGAACAGCGCTCCCGCCAGCACCCCGGCGCCCAGGGTGCCGTCGTGACGCCAGATCGCCAGCCCGCGCGCCCGGGCAAAGATGATGAGCAGCAGGGCCGCGCCGAGCGAACGTGCACCGGCCTGCATCAGCGGCGGGATCTCGGCCAGCGCCACCTTGGCCGCCACCTGGTTGACGCCCCACAGCGCGGTGCAGGCCACGACCAGGGCGATGGCGCGGGCATCGAGGGTGGCGTGGCGGTCGGTCATCGGGGCGCCATTGTCGCCGCCGGCCGACGGGCCAGGCCGAAGAGGGTGGCGCAGGCGAGCCCCGAAGCAACGCCGGCCAGGTGCGCCGACGGCGCGATCGCGATGTCCCAGCCCGCCGGATGGGTCAGCGGCCCGGACCAGGGGCGCTCCAGCAGCAGCTTCAGGCCCAGGCCGGCGAGCACCAGCATGCCGATGTGCCGGCGCCGCCGCGACTGGGCCAGCAGGCCCAGCGCCGCGACCGCCACGCCGGCGTGCAGCAGGCCCGACAGGCCGCCGTAGTGCGCCAGTGCCGGCTGCGCCAGCAGCGCCAGATGCGTCAGCGGCCAGGCCAGGGCCCAGGCCCAGGTGGCGCGCGGCGGCAGCCGCGCCGCGCTACCGAAGGCGGCCAGCGCCACGCAGCCGGCCAGATTGGCCGCCAGATGCAATGCACTCCAGTGCACGAAGGCGGCCGTCCACCAGCGCCAGGGTTCGCGCCAGGCGAGCGTGGGTTGCCAGTCCAGTGCCGTCGCCGGCAGGGCCCAGCCGGCCAGCGCGCCGACGCCCAGCAGGCTGCACAGGGCCAGCCAGCCGCGGCCGGCCGGCTCAGTCAAAGACGCTGCGCCACAGGGCCAGCACGGCGTCGCGCTGGGTCTCGAAGCGCGCCGGCTCGACCTGCGTCGGCTTCTGGTCCAGCCGCGCCACGTGTTGCGCGCGACGCAGTTCGCGGTAGGCGTCGCCGGCATCGCGGCCGACCCCGGCAGGCAGCAGGCCGGCGTCCTCGGCGCGCCGCAACAGGGCGATGTTGCCGGTGTTTTCGAGCAGCGCCGCATGCGTGGCGGCATGCGCCAGCGCCAGGTACTGGACGACGAATTCGACGTCGACCATGCCGCCGGGGCTGTGCTTGAGGTCGAAGCGCCCGCCCGGCACCGGGCGTGCCTCGCGCAGCTTGTCGCGCATCGCGCGCACCTCGTCGCGCAGCGCCGCGGCGTCGCGCGGTGCGGCCAGCACCGCACGCCGCACGGCTTCGAATTCGGCGCCGATGCCGCTGTCGCCGGCGGCAAAACGTGCGCGCGTGATGGCTTGGTGCTCCCAGGTCCAGGCGGTGTTGCTGCCGCGCCCGTCCTGATAGCGCCGGAAGGCGGCGATCGAGGTCACCAGCAGGCCGGAATTGCCGTTTGGCCGCAGCGCGGTGTCGATGTCGAACAGCTCGCCGGCGCCGGTGCGCAAGGTCAGCCAGGTGATCAGCTTGCGCACGAATTCGGCGTAGACCACCTGCACGAGGTCCGGGTCGGCTTCGTCGGCGTCGTCGTAGAGGAAGACGACATCCAGATCGCCGCCGTAGCCGAGCTCCTTGCCGCCGAGCTTGCCGTAGGCGATGACCGCAAAACGTGGCGTCTCGCGGTGGCGCTGGCGCAGTCGCTGCCAGGCCCAGCGCAGGGTGACCTCGAGCAGGGTGTCGGCCAGGGACGACAGGTCGTCGGCGACCTGCTCGACGCTCAGCGCACCTTCGACGTCGCGCACCAGGGTGCGGAACACCTCGGCATGGTGGGCGCGGCGCAGCGTGTCGAACAGGGCCTCCTCGTCGGCCTCGCCGGCGCGCGACAAGGCCGCGAGCCGGTCCTCGAGTTCGGCGGCCAGGGCGGCGCGGTCGAAGCGCTGCTGCAGCAGCCGGCCGTCGGCCAGCTCGTCGATCACGCCGGGATGGCGCATCAGGTACTGCATCGGCCAGCGCGCAAGCCCGAGCAGGCTGAGCAGTCGCTGCTGCACTTCCGGGCGCTCGGCCAGCAGGGCGAGATAGCTCTCTCGGCGCAGCAGGGGTTCGACCCAGTCGATGAAGCGCAGTGCGGCGTCCGCGGTGCAGTCGCCGTCGGTCATGCAGCGCCCGGCGCGCAGCATCAGCTTGCCCAGGCGCAGCCGGCTCGGGTGGCGCAGCCCGGCCACGCGCGGCTGCTGGGCCCAGCTGCGCACACGTTCGGCCAGCACCGGCGGCAGGCGTTCGACCAGGGCTTCACTGTCCACCGGCACCGGGCCGGGCCCGCAGCGCTTGCAGCCGCTGTCGTCGCGGCCGGGGGCCGGCGCCTGCCCGTCGTGCAGCAGGGCGTCGAACTCCGAGGCCACCAGCTCGCGCACCTGGCCCAGGCGGTCGAGCAGCTCGCAGGCGTCGGCCCGGCAGGCGAGGCCCAGGCTGGCGGCGATCCAGCCCAGGTCGGCGTCGGCCTGCGGCAGCAGATGGGTCTGCTGGTCGTCGAGGTACTGGATGCGGTGCTCGACGCGGCGCAGGAAGACATAGGCGTCGTCGAGCTGCTGTGCCGTGGCCGCGCTCATCAGCCCGTGCGCCACCAGGCGCTGCAGGCCGCGCAGCGTGGAGCGGGTGCGGATCTCCGGGAACTGCCCGCCGCGCACCACCAGCATCAGCTGCACGATGAACTCGATTTCGCGGATGCCGCCGCGCGAGAGCTTGACGTCGTTGGCGCGCTCGGGGCGGCCGGCGGCGCGGCGCTGGGCCTCGTCGCGGATCTTGCGGTGCAGCTGGCGCAGGCCCTCGAAGATGCCGTAGTCGAGGTAGCGCCGGTAGACGAAGGGCGTGACCAGGGCGCGCAGCTGCAGCGCGCTGCCGCCGTCCACCGACGCCCGTGGCGCGACGACGCGGCTCTTGAGCCAGGCGAAACGCTCCCATTCGCGGCCCTGGACGAGGAAATACTCCTCCAGCATGCCCAGGCTGACGACCGGCGGGCCGGAGTTGCCGTTCGGGCGCAGCGCCAGGTCGACGCGGAAGACGAAGCCGTCGTCGGTGGTGTCGCCGATCAGGGTGTACAGGCGCTTGGCGACCAGGCTGAAATATTCGTGCGCGCTGACCGAGTTCACCGGACCCGCGGGCCCGGCGCCGTCGGTCTGGCCCTCGTCTTCGTAGACATAGATCAGGTCGATGTCCGACGAGACGTTGAGCTCGCGCGCGCCGAGCTTGCCCATGCCGACGACCCAGAAGTGGATGCGCTCGCCGGCGGCATTGCGCGGCACGCCGTGGCGGGCGTCGGCGTCGGCCAGGGCCTGCGCCAGCGCACGCTCCAGGGTCGCCTCGGCGAGCGCCGTCATCGCGAAGGTCACCGTGTCCAGCGACGCGCCCTGCTCGATGTCGAGCACCGCCAGGCGCTCGATCACCAGGTGGCGCGCAACGCGCAGCGCGCCCGGCAGGTCGCGGCCCGCGTCGAGCAGCTGCTGCACCAGGGTGTCCACCGCTGCGGCGTCGGGGGCGCCGGGCGGCAGCCGCGTGGTGTCGGCGGCATAACGTCGGCGCACGCGCTGCACGAAGCGGCTGTGGTCGGCGCGCGCCGCGGCCGTCAGGGGCGGGGAACCGGTCACCGCGGCGCCACCTCTATGCTAGATTGGCTCGCTCCCCGGGTGGCCGAACGCTGCCGGCACGTCGGCCTGCCGCGGTTCGCGGCACCAGGATCCCACCGCCCGCTGCATGTCCTCACTGCCGTCCCTCCGCCCATCGGCATCGCCACCGGACCCCACCCGCCGAACCTGGCGGCTGCGCTGGACGCGCTGGATGCGCCAGGGCGCGCGCCTGTTCATCGGGCTGCTGCTCGCCGCCTGGAGTCTGGCCCTGATCGCATGGCTGACACTGCATTGGGGCATTCTGCCGCGTCTGGACGACTGGCGCCCGCAGATCGAACAGCGTGTCGGCGCGGCGATCGGCGCACCGCTGTCGATCGGTGCCATCCGCGTCATCAGCGGCGGCTGGGTTCCGGCCTTCGAACTCGACGACGTGCGGGTGCTCGACGGCCAGGGGCGCGTGGCGCTGGCGCTCGGGCGGGTCAGCGCGGCCCTGTCGCCGGCCACGCTGTGGGCGCTCGAGCCGCGGTTTGCGCAGTTGCATCTGGACGGCGTGCAACTGGACGTGCGGCGCGACGCCCAGGGCCGCGTCACGGTCGGCGGCCTGGACGTGCAAGGCGGCGCCGAGCCGGCCGACCCGGCCCTGCTCGACTGGTTCCTGGAACAGCACGAGTTCGTGATCCGGCGCAGCACGCTGCGCTGGACCGACGAGGGCCGTGACGCCGGGCCGCTGACGCTGTCCGATGTCGACCTCGTGCTGCGCAACGGCGTGCGTCGCCATGATCTGCGCATCGACGCCACGCCGCCGGCCGACTGGGGCCGGCGCTTCGCCCTGCGTGGCCGCTTCACGCAGCCGCTGACCGCCCGGCCGTCGGAGTTCCGCCGCTGGCGCGGCGAGCTCTACGCCGAACTGCCTGCGGTCGACGTCTCGCAGCTCAAGCGCCATGTCGAGCTGCCGTTTTCGCTCGACCGCGGCCGCGGTGCGTTGCGCGCCTGGTTCGAGCTGGGGGACGGGCAACCGGCGGCCGGCACGGTCGACCTCGCCCTCGACGCGGTGACCCTGCATCTGGGCCGGCAGCTGCCGCCGCTCGATCTGAGCGCCCTGCGCGGCCGGCTGCAGGCCGCGCGCCTGGCCGGCGGCCTGCAGCTGTCGGTCGAGCAGCTCGGTTTTGTCAGCGACGACGGCGTGCCCTGGGCACCCAGCACGCTGCACCTGACGCTGCGTCGCGCGCCGGGAACGGCGGCCGATGCACCCTGGGCCAGCGGTGAGCTGCGGCTGGACCGGCTTTCGCTGGCGCCGCTGGCGCGGCTGGCGGCGCGGCTGCCGCTGCCACCGGCGGTACACGGCGCGCTCGCCAGCCTGGCGCCGCAGGGTGAGGTCGAGGGCCTCGTGCTCGACTGGAGCGGCCCGCCCGACGCACCCCGGCGCTACCGGGCGCAGGCCCGCGCCAGCGCGCTGGCGCTGGCCGCCGGGCCTCCCGGCCCACCGGCCCATGGCCTGGCGCAGACCGCCGGCCGGCCGGGGCTGCGCGGGGCGGCGCTGACCATCGATGCCAATGAGCGCGGTGGCCAGGCGAGCTTGTCGGTGGCCGACGGCGCTCTGCTGCTGCCCGGCGTCTTCGACGAACCCGAACTGCCGCTGGACAGCCTGCAGGCCGAACTCGCCTGGACCCTCGAGGCCGGCCGCGACGGCGCGCCGACCGTCGTCGTGCTCACGGTGCGCGACGCGCAGCTCGCCAACGCCGACGTCGACGCCCGGCTGAGCGGCAGCTGGCGCACCGGTCCGGGCACCGGTTTCGGCGTCGGCCAGCGCCTGCCGGGGGTGATCGACCTGCAGGGCCGGATCCGGCGCGGCGACGCCGCGCGCGTGGCGCGCTACCTGCCGCTGGGCGTGCCCGAGCAGGCGCGCAACTACGTGGCCCGCGCCCTGATCGAAGGCCGGGTCAGCGACGGCGAGTTCGCCGTCCAGGGCGATCTGTGGCGCTTCCCCTTCGTCGACGGCAGCCCTGGCACCTTCCGCATCCAGGCCCGGGTGCAGGCCCTGCGTTATGCCTACCTGCCCAGCGAAGAGGACTGGACATCACCCTGGCCGGCCATGACGGCGCTGGCCGGCACCCTGGAATTCGACCGTGCCGCGCTGCGCATCCGCGACGCGCAGGCGCAGATCGGTGCGCTGGCGCTGCAGGGCGTCAAGGGCGGCATCGAGGACCTGGTGAACCAGCGCCTGCTGCGCCTCGAGGGCCAGGCGCGCGGACCGCTGCCGGACATGCTGCGCTTCGTCAACACGACGCCGGTGGGCGACTGGACCGGCGGTGCCTTGCGCCAGGCCAGCGCCGGCGGTGCGGCCGACCTGTCGCTGGCGCTGGCGATTCCGCTGGCCAACCCCGATACGGCCACGGTGCGCGGCGCGCTGCAGCTGGCCGGCAACGACCTGCGCCTGCTGCCCGGCACACCGCTGCTGGCGCAGGCCCGCGGTCGCATCGACTTCACCGAGCAGGGCCTCAGCATCAGCAACGGCCGTGCGCGCGCGCTCGGCGGCGAGCTGAGCTTCGACGGCGGCAGCCAGGCTGACGGCCGCCTGCGTTTCCAGGCCCAGGGCCAGGCCAGCGCCGAGGGCCTGCTGCGCCCCAGCGACCTGCCGATGCTGGCGCCGCTGGCCGCCCTGGTGGGCCGCGGCGCGGCATCGCGCCTGCGTGGGCAGGCGCCCTACCGACTGCAGCTGGACTTCCGCCACGGCCAGCCCGAGCTGCTGCTGACCAGCCCGCTGACCGGTCTCGCGCTCGACCTGCCGGCGCCGCTGGCCAAGCCGGCCGCCGCGAGCTGGCCGCTGCGCCTGCAGACGCGCATCACCGGCGCCGACAGCGACCGGCTGCAGCTTGACATCGACGGCCTGCTGCAGGCGCGCCTGGAGCGGCGCTTCATCGGCGACGAGGTGCAACTGCAGCGTGGCGCCTACGGCATTGGCGCCGGCGTCGAGGCGCCCGCGCCGCCGACCGCGGGCATCGGCGCCGAGTTGAAGTTGGCGCGCCTGGACCTGGACGCCTGGCGCGCGCTGTCGGTGTCCGAGGCCGGGTCCGGCCGGGCCGCGGCCGACCCGCTGGCCAGCCCGCTGTGGCCGTCGCGCATCGCGCTGCAGGCCGCTGAGCTGCGCCTGGGCGGCCGCCGCCTGGACGCGGTATCGGTGGTCCTGCAACGGCGCGAATCGTTGGCCGATACCCGCTGGCGTGCCGAAGGCGGCGCCAGCCAGGGCGCCGGCTGGATCGAATGGCTGCCGCCGCGTGACGCTGCGCAGCCGGGTCGGGTCTCGGCCCACCTGACGCACCTGAACGTGCCCGAGCCGGACGTCGCCGCGCTCGAATCCTGGTCGCCGGACACAAACCCGCGCGTGCCGGACCTGGCCCTGGTGGTCGACGATCTGCACTGGCGTGGCCTGGCCTTGGGCAAGCTCGAGCTGGACGCCGAGAACCGCCGCCCGCCGTCGGCGCCGCGCGAAGGCGCGCTCGAATGGCAGCTCGACCGCCTGCGCCTGTCCATGCCCGAGGCGACCCTGCTGGCGCGCGGCCTGTGGTCGGCCGGGCAGCGCAGCGCGCTGGCCTTCGACCTGAGCCTGGCCGACGGCGGCGCCTTCTTCGAACGCCTGGGCGCCGGCAAGGCCCTGCAGGGTGCGCCGGGGCGCATCGAAGGTGAGCTCTCCTGGCCCGGCTCGCCGCTCGAACCCGAGATCGCGCAGCTGCGCGGCAAGCTCGCGGTGGCGCTCGGCGAGGGCCGTTTCCTGAACGCCGAACCCGGCGTTGCGCGCCTGTTCGGCGTGCTCAGCCTGCAGGCCCTGCCGCGCCGGCTGCTGCTCGACTTCCGCGACGTGTTCCAGCAGGGCATGGCCTTCGACCGCATCGAGGGCGACATCGAGCTGGCCGGCGGCGTCGCGCGCACGCGCAATCTGCGCGTGCTCGGCGTGCAGGCGGCGGTGCTCGTCGACGGCAGCGCCGACCTGCGGCAGGAGACCCAGGACCTGCGCATCGTCGCCGTGCCCGAGATCAACACCGCCGGCGCCAGCCTGGCCTGGGCGGCCCTGAACCCGGCGCTGGGCGTGGGCGCCTTCATCGCCCAACTGCTGCTGAACAAGCCGATGACGGCGGCCGCGACGCGCGAATTCCACGTCACCGGACCCTGGGGTGACCCCAAGGTCGAGCGCGTCGAACATGTCCGGGCCACCGCCTCGGCCGCGTCCGGCCCGGCCAGCAGCACACCATGAACGCAATGACCCGCATCGCCGCCCTGCAGATGGTCTCCGGCCCCGAGGTCGCGGCCAACCTCGATGCCGCCGCGCGCCTGCTCGCCGAAGCGGCCGCGGGGGGTGCCGCGCTCGCCGTGCTGCCGGAGTACTTCTGCCTGCTCGGACGACGCGACAGCGACAAGCTGGCCGTCGCCGAGACGCCGGGCGAGGGCCCGATCCAGGCCTTCCTGGCCGACGCTGCGCGCCGCCACGGCCTGTGGGTCGTCGGCGGCACCCTGCCGCTGAAGACCGAGGACCCGGCGCGTGTGCTCAACCGCAGCACCGTCTGGGCGCCCGACGGCCGCCTGGCGGCGCACTACGACAAGATCCACCTGTTCAGCTTCGAGCAGGGTGATGAGCGCTACGACGAAGGCCGCGTGCTGCGCGCCGGCGACAAGCCGGTGGCCCTGCAGGCCGGGCCGCTGCGCCTGGGCCTGTCGGTCTGCTACGACCTGCGCTTCCCCGAGCTGTACCGCGCGCTGATGCGGCCGCCCTGCGATCTGCTCAGCGTGCCCTCGGCCTTCACCGTGCCCACCGGCCGCGCCCACTGGGAACTGCTGCTGCGTGCGCGGGCGGTGGAAAACCAGTGCTACGTCATCGCCGCTGCGCAAGGCGGCGAGCACGCCAGCGGCCGGCGCACCTGGGGCCACAGCCTGATCGTCGACCCCTGGGGCGAGGTGCTGGCGGTCAGGCCCGAGGGCGAAGGCGTGATCTTTGCCGACGTCGACCCGGCGCGCCTGGCCGACGTGCGCGCGCGGCTGCCGGCGCTGCACCACCGGCGGCTGTAGCCGTTGGACCCGGGGCCGGTCTCAGGCTCAGGCGCGCGCGGGCGGCGCGAACAGGCGCTCGATCGCGGCGTCGATCACCAGGCCGCACAGGCTGTAGAGCAACGATCCGATCAGCGCCGCGCCGAAGCCGGCAACGGTGAGGCCGTCGAGCAGGCGCGCCGCGGCCCAGAACATCGCCGCATTGATGACGAAGAGGAACAGGCCCAGGGTGATCAGCGTCACCGGCAGGGTCAGCAGCACGAGCACCGGCCGCACCAGGGTGTTGAGCAGGCCCAGCACCAGGGCCGCCACCATCGCGGCACCGAAGCTCGCGACGCTGACGCCGGGGTAGAGATAGGCCACGAAGAGCAGGGCGGCGGCGAGCAGCAGCCAACGGGTGATCAGTCGCATGCTGCAAGCTTACCCGCAGTGGCGGTGCGCGGCCCTCAGCGCCCGCCGAACATCATGCGCCGCGCCAGCAGCGCCTTCGCCGGCGCCAGGCGCTGCAGCGCCGCCAGGCCCAGTCCGCGCAGCGTGGCCGCGCCCGGCAGCCGCCAGGTGAAGCTGCGCGCCAGGAAGTCGGTGGCCGCGATCATCGCCCAGCGGTCGGGTGCGCGGCTCCATTCCACGCGCTTGAGCGCCTGGTCCAGGTCGTGCTCGAAACGCAGGGCCTCGACGAGTTGGTGGGCGTCGCGCAGGCCCAGGTTCAGGCCCTGGCCGGCCACCGGATGCAGGGTCTGCGCCGCGTTGCCGATGCGCACCGTGCGGCCGTCGACCAGGCTGCGCTCGGCGTTCAGCCCGAGCGCAAAATCCTTCAGCGGCGACAGCGCCACGAGTCGCCCGGCCTCGGCCGGGAAGACGGTGTTGAGCACCGCCAGCCGCTGCGCCGCATTCAGCGCACGCACCGGATCGTCGCCCGTTTTCACGCACCAGACGAGGGCCGCGCGGTGTGCACCGTCGGCCGCCGGCGGCAGCGGCAGCAGGGCCGCCGGGCCCTGGCGCGTGAAGCGTTCGACGGCGAGACCGGTCTGGCCGCCGGCCAGCGTCGCCGTGCCGACCCAGGCCGTCTGCCCATAGTCGCGTGCGATCGCCCGGCGCGCCTGATCGGCAAACACGCCGCCTTCGGCGATCACCGCGAGATCGAAGGCCTCGACGATGCCGGCATCGACCTCGACACCCTGGGGCATCGGCTTGACGGCGGCCACCGGGGTGCCGAAACGGCTGCCCAGGCGTGTCGGCGCCGCCGCCACCGCGGCCAGCCAGGCGGCCTGCAGCGGCGCCACCAACGCACCGTAGCCGAGCACGGCACCGAGCATCGGCACCCCCTGTTCGGCCGCCCGGATCCAGACCGCCGCATCGCCGAAGGAAGGCGCCGCCTGCGACACCTGCACGCTGGTGATCGGTGCCGCCGCCGCTGCCGGCCAGCAGCCGAGCTGCTGCAGCCACATCACGCTGCCCAGGGCCAGGGCCAGGGTGCGCGGGTCGCCTGACAGGTCGTGCCCGGCCGGGCGCGCGTCGAACAGGGTGACGCTGCAGCGTGGCAGGCTGCGTGCGGCATGCAGGGCCAGCGCCAGCCCGGCGGGGCCGGCGCCGATGACGGCGATGCGCAGGGACATGCGACGATGATACGCAGCCGCCGGCGCACAATCGTGCCCTGCCGCACCGCACGACACCCGCCATGCACAACCCCACCCGTCGACACTGGCTGCGCCGCAGCGGCGGCCTGGGGCTCGCGCTGGCGCTGTCGTCTGCGCGCGCCCAGACACCGCCACCGACCGCATCCAGGGCCGCAGCCCTGCCGGCGGTCGGCAGCCTGCTGGCCCTGCCCGAGGTGCCGATGCTCGACGGCAGCCTGTTCCGGCCGGCGACGGCCGAAGGCCAGGTGCTGGTGCTCTACTGGTGGGCGAGCTGGTGCCCCTTCTGTGCCCAGCAGTCGCCCCTGATGGACCAGCTCTGGCGGGCACAGGCCGGGCGTGGCCTGCTGATGCTCGGGCTGTCGATCGACAAGACGCCCGAGCCGGCGGCGGCCTATCTGCGCCAGCGCGGCTACACCTTCCCGTCGGGCTGGGTCTCGCCGGCGGTGGCCCGGGTGCTGCCCAAGCCCAAGGGGCTGCCGGTGACCGTGGTGCGCGGCCGCGACGGCCGGGTGCTGATGGCCGAGGCCGGCCAGCTGTTTCCCGAGGACGTCGCCGAGATCGCACGCTTCATGGACTGAATGCCGGCGTGAAACGCCCCCCCGAACGCGGGGCGAGGCGATGCCGGCGACCCGACTGCGGGGCAAGCGCACGCGTAAATCGCTGCGCCGCGGGCTATGCTCCGCTCCGTCATGTCGTCCTTCATTGCCTCGCTGCAGCTTTTCCTGCTGCTGCCCGCCCTGTCCCTGCTGATGCTGTCGCGGCGCACGCCGCGCGCGCGCAGCAGCCGGCATGGCGCCTATGTCGCCTCGGCCTCGGTGCTGGGCGTGCTGGCGGCGATGGGCGCCCTGGTCAGCCTGTCGCTGTTCCTGGGCGGCGAGGAGCCGGTCGACACGATGTTCAGTTTCCTGCCTCCGGTGATCACCGGCGTGGCCGTGCTGCTGGTGCTGCACCGCGGTCTGTCGACCCCGACGCGCCGCCACCGGCACGCGTAAGCTCCGCGGTCTCGACCGCCACGGAGTCCTTCCATGCAATACCGCCGTCTCGGCCACGCCGGGCTGCGCGTCAGCGCGCTATCGCTCGGGTCCTGGGTCACCTACCACAACCAGGTCGACCAGAAGTCGGCCGTTGAGATGATGGCCGCCGCCTATGACGCCGGCGTCAACTTTTTCGACAACGCCGAGGGCTATGCCGGCGGCCACAGCGAGGAGGTGATGGGCGCGGCCCTGAAACAACTCGGCTGGCCGCGGCTGAACTACATCGTGTCGTCGAAATACTTCTGGGGCCTGGACCGCCAGGGCGAGGCGGTGAATCGCAAGGACACGCTGAACCGCAAGTACCTGATGCAGGCGGTGGACGGCTCGCTGAAGCGTTTCGGTCTCGACCACATCGACCTGATCTACTGCCACCGTCCCGACCCGCACACGCCGGTCGACGAGACGGTGCGTGCGATGAACGACCTCATCGTCGCCGGCAAGGCGCTCTACTGGGGCACCAGCGAATGGAGCGCCGACGAGATCCGCGCCGCCTGGGCCGCGGCCGACCGCCACGGCTGGCACCGGCCGGTGGTCGAGCAGCCGCAGTACCACCTCTTCCACCGCAAGCGCGTCGAGCAGGAGTACGCACGCCTGTACGACGAGATCGGCCTGGGCCTGACCACCTGGAGCCCGCTGGCCAGCGGCCTGCTCACCGGCAAGTACCACGCCGGCGTGCCCGAAGGCAGCCGCGGCGCGCTGGAGAACATGGCCTTCCTGCGCGACGGCCTCACCGACGCGGCGAAGAACAAGGCGGTGACGGCGCTGGCGCCGATCGCGGCCGAGCTCGGGGGCACGACGGCGCAGCTGGCGATCGCCTGGGTCGCGAGCAACCCGCGCGTGAGCAGCGTGATCACCGGCGCCTCGCGCCTGGCGCAGCTGCGCGACAACCTCGGTGCGCTGGCCCTGCTCGAAAAACTGACGCCCGAGCTGAAGGCGCGCATCGACGCACTGACAGGGCCGCTCGCCGCCTGAGCTTTCCCTAGCCGAGCGCGGCCCAGCGCTCGGGCGTACCGACGTCCGTCCATTCGCCGGGCCAGACTTCGCCGCTGGCGCGCCCGGCGGCGATCGCACCTTCCAGCACCGGCAGCAGCCTCAGCCGCGTGCCGGGCGTGATGCCGGCGAACAGGCTGCGGCGAAACAGGCCGACGCTGGCCCAGGTGAAACGCGGCCCGTCGGCGTCACGGCGCAGCCGGCCGTCCGCGGCGAGGCCGAAGTCGCCCTGCGGATGGTGCGGCGGATTGGGCACCAGCCACAGATGGCAGTCGTGCTCGGCGGCCAGAGCGCCGCGAAAGGCGAAGCCGGGCAGGAAGACATCGCCCGAGACCACCCAGAACACCTCGTCCAGCCCGGGCAGGGCCTTGGCGATGCCGCCGGCCGTTTCGAGCGCGCCGCCGTGGTCGCGGCCTTCGGTCGAATAGTGCAGGCGCAGACCCCAGCGCCGCCCGTCGCCGAGGGCCGCCGGGAACCGGTCCTCGAGCCAGGCGGTGTTGATGATCACCTCGTGCACACCGGCCGCCGCCAGCGCCTGCAGATGCCAGACGATGAGGGGCTGGCCGCGCACCGCCAGCAGCGGCTTGGGGCAGACGTCGGTGTACGGGCGCAGGCGTTCGCCGCGGCCCGCGGCCAGGATCAGTGCACCGGCGCTCATCCGGCGGCTCCGTGCCGGCCGTCGGCGCTGCGCGCCCGGGGCTGTCGGGGGATCGACGGCGGCGCCTTCATGGGTTCGCACCGGGCCGCGCCGCGAGCAGGCGCTCCAGGCGTGATTTGCTCTCGTCGAGTTCGCGGTTCAGCCGTTCCAGGGTCTGCTCGCGGCGCACCAGCGCCGTCACGTCGGCGCGCACGCCGGCCACGCCGCCGTCGCGCGTGCGGCGTTCGTCGATGCGCAACCAGCGGTTGCCCGGCAGTTCCTGCAGCACCGGAGGCCCCGGCTCGCGGTGCGTGCGCAGCCGTTCGGCCAGCCACGCGTCCTCCTGGCCGACGGCCTCGGGGTACTGGTCATGCGCCAGGCCGTAGCGCAGCAGGTCCTCGAAACCCGCACCGGGCCGGATCGCAGGCGCGGACTCGCGGTACAGCGCCCGGTAGCGTTCATTGCACAGCAGCAGCCGATCGTCGTGGTCGAACAGCGCAAAGCCGTCGGGCAGGGCTTCGATGGCGTCCTCCAGCCGGCGGCGGGCCTGTTCGGCGTTGTCGCGCTCCTGCACTTCGGCGCTGACGTCCAGGTGCATGCCGACCAGGCCGCCATCGGACAGGCGCCGCTCGAACACGCGCAGCCAGCGGCCGTCGACATGCACCATCTGTGCCGCCCCGCCGGGCGAGCGGCGCGACGTTTGCCGGCTGGCGATCCAGGTCTCGATGTCGCCCGACAGCTCGGGCAGGCCGCCCGCCGCGTGGTTGGCACGCACGATGTCGCCGAAGGTCGGACGCTGGTCCAGCATGCCGCGCACGAGCGGGAACATCTTGCGGGTGTGTGCGCTGGCCAGCAGCAGACGGTCGTCGGCGTCATACAGGGTGAAGGCCAGGGGCAGCAGGTCGAGCGCCTCCTGCAGTCGGGTCTGCCGGCCTTCGACCTCCTGGCGCGCCTGCTGCAGCGCCTGACCCTGCTCGACGAGCTGGGTGACGTCGATGCTGTACGACAGCATGCCGCCGTCGGCCAGATAACGTTCGGTGATGCGCCGCCAGCGGCCGTCGGCCATGCGGCGCAGCAGCGGGTCACCCGGCTGGCGGTGCTGGGCCATGCGTTCGGCGATCCAGGCCTGCTCGCGGCCTGCCGCCTCGGGCACGAGACCGACTTCGATGGCGCGCCTGAGCAGCGCCTCGAAGGCCTGGCCCCCGGCCGGACCTTCGGCGATCTGCGGGTACAGACGCCGGTAGTCGGCATTCCAGGCCCGCACCCGGTCGTTGGCGTCGAGCACCAGCAGACCGATGTCCAGCGCGTCGAACACCTGCTGCCAGTGCGCACGGTCGGCGTCGTGGCGGCGGCGTTGTGCATGCCAGCGTCGCCGCCAGATCCAGGCCATCGTGGCCGGCGCCGCCGCCCCGATCAGAAAGGCCAGGACGAGCGGCCAGGTGACTTCCATGGCGGGAATTATGGCGGGGGGAGGGTGGGCGGTCTGCGTGCGCGGGGCGGCGACCCGGCGCGGCCGCTCCAGCCTGCCCGCGCGGGACGCGGGCAGTCGTTCGGCCTTCGGCCTGCCCCAGCCGATTCGCGCAAGACGCGAATCGTCGTTCAGCCTTCGGCCTGCCCCAGCCGATTCGCGCAAGACGCGAATCGTCGTTCACCAGGCGAGAGACCGTCCGCAGGGACGGTCTCTCGTCCAGGCTCACCCCAATCCGATTGGGGCGGGGGCGGCGATCGCGATGCGCTGGAACAGGGCGCGGTATTCGTCGGCCGGTTCATGCCCGGTCAGCGGGTCGCGGTTGGCCTCGAAGGCGGCGTCCAGGGCCTCCCAGTCGGCGGCATCGAAGGCGGCGCGCGCCGCCGGCAGCACCTGCGACTCTTCCGTCGCCATGTGCTCGAGGTAGAAACCGATATAGCGTTGCACCGCCGCCTCGAAGGCCTCGCGGCGCGACGGCCCCATGACCTCGAAGGCCAGCAGTGCATGCTCGAGCTCGCGGATCGCGGCCTCGCCGATCTGGTGGTCGTGGTCGAGCTGGTCGAGCACCGACACCATCTCCGGCGCCCGTTCGCGCAGCAGCGGAAACAGCAGTTCGCTTTCCTTGGTGTGGTGCAGGCGCTCCGGAAACTCGTCGATGTAGAACATCATCGCGCGCAGCACGTCGAAGTCGGGCGGCGCCCCGTGGCGCCGTGCGTGGGCGAGCAGCATCGACAGCGAACGCAGCATCGCCGCCAGTGCCTGATGTTCCTCGCGGATGATCTCGAGCGTGCGCATGGTCATCGTCTTCTCCAGTGTGCGGAGGTTCGCAAGCCGGACCTGTTCCTGTCTTGCGTCAAGTCAAATCCGGCGCCGATGAGCGCCCGCCGGCCCCGTAAAATGCCGGGTTCTCCGCCCCCGATTCCATCCCACCGAGGCCCCGGCATGCCCCCCACGTCCGACCGTGATCTCCGCATGATGGCGCATGCCATCCGCGCCCTGGCGATGGACGCCGTGCAGCAGGCCAACTCCGGCCACCCGGGCGCACCGATGGGCATGGCCGAGATCGCGGTGGCGTTGTGGAGCGCGCACCTGAAGCACGACCCGGCCGCGCCGCAGTGGGCCGACCGCGACCGCTTCGTGCTCAGCAACGGCCATGGCTCGATGCTGATCTATGCCCTGCTGCACCTCAGCGGCTATGCGCTGCCGATGGCCGAGCTGCGCCGCTTCCGCCAGCTGCACAGCCTGACGCCGGGCCACCCGGAAGTGGACCTGACCCCGGGTGTGGAGACCACCACCGGCCCGTTGGGCCAGGGCATCAGCAATGCGGTGGGCATGGCACTCACCGAAAAGCTGCTGGCGCGTGAATTCAACCGCCCCGGCCACGAGGTGGTGAACCACCGCACCTGGGCCTTCCTCGGCGATGGCTGCCTGATGGAAGGCATCAGCCACGAAGCCTGCGCGCTGGCCGGCGCCTGGAAGCTCGACAAGCTGATCGCGATCTACGACGACAACGGCATCAGCATCGATGGCCCGGTCAAACCCTGGTTCATCGACGACGTGGGCGGGCGCTTCCGCGCCTACGGCTGGCATGTGATCGGCCCCGTCGATGGCCACGACGTGGCGGCGGTGGACAAGGCGCTCGCGGCCGCGAAGCTGCATCGCGGCCAGCCGACCCTGCTGATCTGCCGCACCACCATCGGCCAGGGTTCACCCAACCGCGCCGGCAGCGCCAAGGCGCATGGCGAGGCCCTGGGCGCCGACGAGATCCGGCTCACGCGCGAAGCCATCGGCTGGCCTTACCCGCCTTTCGAGCTGCCCGAAACCGTGGTCGCGATGTGGGACGCGCGGGCCGCGGGCGCCGCGGCGCATGGCGACTGGTCTGCGCGCTTCGCGGCCTACCGCACGGCGCACCCCGAACTCGCCGCCGAATTCGAGCGCCGCATGGCCGGCCGCCTGCCGGCGAACTTTGCCCAGGTGGCCGTCGATGCCGTGCTCGCCGCCCACGCCAAGGCCGAGACGGTGGCCACGCGCAAGGCCAGCCAGATCGCGCTCGAGGCCTTCACTGCGGCCTTGCCCGAACTGCTCGGCGGCTCGGCCGACCTGACCGGCTCGAACCTGACGAACACCTCGCACACGCCGGCGCTGCGCTTCGACGCCGAAGGCAGGCCCAACGGCGGGCGCCACATCAACTACGGCGTGCGCGAGTTCGGCATGGCCGCCATCATGAACGGCGTCGCGCTGCACGGCGGCTGCATCCCCTACGGCGGCACCTTCCTGACCTTCAGCGACTACAGCCGCAACGCGATCCGCATGGCCGCGCTGATGAAGCGGCGCGTGATCCACGTCTTCACGCATGACAGCATCGGCCTGGGCGAAGACGGGCCCACCCACCAGAGCGTGGAACACGCAGCCAGCCTGCGTCTGATCCCGAACCTGGACGTCTGGCGCCCGGCCGACACCGCCGAGACCGCGGTCGCCTGGACCCAGGCCCTGCTGGGCGAAACCCGGCCGACGGCCCTGTTGCTGAGCCGGCAGAACCTGCCCTATCTGCCCAGGACGCAGCTCGACCAGATCGCGCGCGGCGCCTACGTGCTCGCCGAGCCGGCCGAGGTGGGCCTCAAGAAGCGTGCACAGGCGGTGATCCTGGCCACCGGCTCCGAGGTGCATCTGGCCCTGCATGCGCAGGCCGAGCTGGCCAAGACCGGCATCGCGGTGCGCGTGGTCAGCCTGCCCAGCACCAGCACCTTCGACCGCCAGGACAAGAAGTACAAGTCCGCCGTGCTGCCGCCGAAGCTGCCGCGCATCGCGGTCGAGGCCGGCGTCACCGACGGCTGGTGGAAGTACGGCTGCGCGGCGGTCATCGGCATCGACCGCTATGGCGAAAGTGCGCCGGGCGGCGTGCTGTTCGAGCATTTCCATCTCACTGCGCAAAACGTGGCGGCCACGGTGCGCAAGGTTCTCTCGCATCGCTGAAATCCACAGAAGGGACTGACATGAGCATCAAGATCGGCATCAACGGCTTCGGCCGCATCGGGCGCATGGTGTTTCGCGCCGCCGTCGCCAACCACAGCGACATCGAGGTCGTCGGCATCAACGACCTGCTCGAACCCGACTACCTGGCCTACATGCTGAAGTACGACAGCGTGCACGGCCGCTTCAAGGGCGAGATCGCGGTCGACGGCAGCACCCTGGTCGTCAACGGCCGGCGCATCCGCCTGAGCGCCGAGCGCGACCCGGCGGCGCTGAAGTGGGGCGACATCGGCGCCGACATCGTGGTCGAGTCGACCGGCCTTTTCCTGACCAAGGAAGCCTGCCAGAAGCATCTGGACGCCGGCGCGAAGAAGGTCATCCAGAGCGCACCGAGCAAGGACGACACGCCGATGTTCGTCTACGGCGTCAACCACCAGACTTATGCCGGCCAGGCCATCATCTCCAACGCCTCGTGCACGACCAACTGCCTGGCCCCGGTGGCCAAGGTGCTGAACGACAGCTTCGGCATCAAGCGTGGCCTGATGACGACCGTGCACGCCGCCACCGCGACGCAGAAGACGGTGGACAGCCCGAGCAACAAGGACTGGCGCGGCGGCCGCGGCATCCTCGAGAACATCATCCCGAGCAGCACCGGCGCGGCCAAGGCGGTGGGCGTGGTGATCCCCGAGCTGAACAAGAAGCTCACCGGCATGAGCTTCCGCGTGCCGACGTCCGACGTCTCGGTGGTCGACCTGACGGCCGAGCTGGTGAAGGAAGCGAGCTGGGACGAGATCTGCGCCGCGATGAAGGCCGCCGCCGCCGGCCCGATGAAGGGCGTGCTGGCCTACACCGAGGACAAGGTCGTGGCCACCGACTTCCGCGGCGAGTCCTGCACCAGCGTCTTCGACGCCGACGCCGGCATCGCGCTGGACAAGACCTTCGTCAAGGTCGTGGCCTGGTACGACAATGAGTGGGGCTACTCGAACAAGGTGCTTGAGATGGTGCGCGTGATGGCGAAGTGATCGCCATCAGGACGTAAAAACGGGGCCCGCGGGCCCCGTTTGTCATGCGCTGTCGAACGCTCAGAAGCCGCTGACGTCGAGCCGCCCGCCGGTGACGGTCTTGCCGGCCAGCGAGGCGGTCGGGATCGTCGCGGCCAGGATCGCCGCCTTCACCTCGGCTGCCGTCGCCGCCGGGTGCAGCGACTTGTACAGCGCCGCCGCGCCGCTGACATGCGGTGTCGCCATCGACGTGCCCGAGTACGAGGCGTACTTCGACTGGAACCTGAAGCGCCCCGGCACCGTCGACCAGACCGCCGTGCCCGGCGCGCCGAGGTCTACGCGCGTGCTGCCGTAGTTGGAGCTGCTGGACAGCGCGCCGCTGGACGTGATGTTGGCCACCGAGATGATGTTGGCGCTGTCGTAGCCGGCCGGGTAGGAGTTGCTCAGCTCCATGTTCTGGCCGCCGTTGCCCGCCGCGGCGATGAACAGGATGTCGGCCGCGCCGGCACGGTCGATCGCGTCCTTCAGGCCCTGCGAAAAACCGCCGCCGCCCCAGCTGTTGCTGGTCGCCACCATCTGCAGGCCATGGCGCGACTTCAGGTCGGTCATGTAGTCCACCGCCAGGATCGCGTCGGCCGTGGTACCGCCGCTCGGGCCGAGGAACTTGGCGCTGATCAGTTTCAGGTTCCAGCACACGCCGGCCACGCCGGTGCCGTTGCCGCCTTTGCCGGCGATGGTGCCGGACACATGCGTGCCGTGGTCGTCGCCCTGGCCGTCGAAGACACTCGCGTCACCGTTGAAGAAGTCCCAGCCGTTGACGTCGTCGGCGTAGCCGTTGCCGTCGTCGTCCAGGCCATTGCCGGCGATCTCGCCGGGATTGGTCCAGATGTTGCCACGCAGGTCGCGGTGGCGGGTGTGCATGCCCTCGTCGATCACGCCGACGACGACGTCGCTGCTGCAGGTCTTGCCCGCAGCCCAGGCCGCGGCCGCGCCGCTGCCGTAGGCATTTGCCGGCGTCGTGCTGGCGCCGTACATGCCCCAGAGCTGGCCGCTCGTGAAATAGGGATCGTCGGAGACGTCCTGCGCGCTGGCCTGTGTCGTGTAGCGCCAGTTCGGCTCGGCGAAGTCGACGGCGGCATCGGCCTGCAGGGCACGCAGCGCTGCGGCGATGTCGAGCGAGGCGCGAAAACCGACGCGCTGCAGATCGCCGCGGCCGTCGCGGCGCTGGGCCGCGGCCATCAGGCGCGTGAGCGTGCGACCTTCGATGCGCGCGAGTGCACGAGCCTGGTCGGCGCGGCTGGCGTCGGCGCGGAACTGCACCAGCAGTTCGCCCGCCAGATGGGGGGCCTTGGCGGCCAGCGAGCGGGCGACCAGGTCGGGGCGCCCCTGGGCTTGCGCCAGCGGCGCCAGCAGCGTGGCGGCAGCCGCCGCGATCAGGGTCAGGATGAGACGTTGTGGCACGAGGTTCCTCCTCCGGCAGGGAAAGCCGGGTCAGCCATCATGTGCGCGCGGACGGATCGCCGCCACCCCCAATACCCCCAGACGGGTTGGTCCCGGCTCGCTCCGATCACCGGTTCAAGGGGGTGCGGGTGCCGTTCATCCGGCCTGCGCCGGTGCCGGCCCGCGGCCTACACTTCCAAGATGATCCGTCTGCGACTGTTGTGCGCCGTGGTGCTGTGTGCGCCCCTGATGCTGATGGCCGCGCCGCAGGCGCGCGTCATCGTGGCCTTCAAGCCCGAGGCGGCGCTGCTGCGCGGCGAGGCGCGGGCGCTGGCCGCCGAGTCGGCGGCGCGCCGGTCGGTGCGCCTGCAGCGGCGGGCCGATGCACTCGCCGCGCAGGCCGGGCGGCCGCTGCTCAGCGGCCGCGCGCTGGGCGAACGCTGGCAGGTGCTGCGCGCCGACGGGCTGGACAGCGAGGCGCTGGCGGCGCGGCTGGCGGCCCACCCGGACGTCGCCTGGGCGGTGCCCGACCGCCGCCGGCGTGCGCTGGCCGTGCCCAACGACCCGCTGTACCCGGCCGTCGCCGCGGGCCAGCGCCCCGCAGGGCCCGACGCCGGCCAGTGGTACCTGCGCGCACCGGACGCGACCTTCCGCTCGGCCGCCAACGCTGAAGTCGCCTGGGACCGGGCCACCGGCAGCGGCATCGTGATCGCGGTCATCGACAGCGGCGTGCGCCCCGATCATCCTGACCTGCAGGGCCGGCTTCTGCCCGGCATCGACAGCATCGACGAGATCGTCACTGCCAACGACGGCGACGGGCCGGACGCCGATGCCAGCGACCCGGGCGACTGGGTGACCGCCGCCGAGGCGCGCAGCGGCACGCTGGCCGGCTGCATCGAGAGCAGCAGTTCCTGGCATGGCACCCAGGTCGCGACGATCGCCGGGGCGGCGACGAACGACAACCTCGGCATGGCCGGCACCGCGCCCGGGGCCATGATCCTGCCGGTGCGCGTGCTCGGCAAATGCGGCGGCTACGACTCCGACATCATCGCCGGCATGCTCTGGGCCGCGGGGCTGGAGCCGGTGGCCGGGGTCGTCAACCGCCATCCGGCACGGGTCCTGAACATGAGCCTGGGCGGGCCCCACGACGCCAGCGACGCCAACGAATGTTCGCCCTACGATGCGGCGATTGCACGCATCAATGCCGTGGGCGCGGTGTTGGTTGTAGCGGCAGGCAACGGCGTCGGCGGCCCGGTAGGCGTCCCGGCGCGATGCCAGGGCGCCATTGCGGTGGCCGGCCTGCGCCACGTCGGTACCAAGGTTGGTTTCAGCGACATCGGCCCGCAGGTGGCTTTCAGTGCGCCGGGTGGAAATTGTGTCAATCTGAATGGCGCCTGCCTCTACCCGATCCTGGCAGGCAGCAACACCGGCAGCCAGCGGCCGGGATCGTCGACCTGGACCGACAGCTTCAACTACGGTGTCGGCACCAGCTTCGCCGCGCCCATCGTCGCCGGCGCCGCGGCTCTGGTGCTTTCGGCGCGGCCGCAGCTGACGCCTGCCGAGGTGCGCCAGGTGCTGCAGTCGACGGTGCGCCCCTTCCCGACCGACGGCGCCACGAACCTGCCGCTGGACAACACGCCGGTGCCGGTCTGCCGCCCGCCCGACGGCAGCGAACAATTGCAGTGTTATTGCAAGCCGGGCCTGTGCGGCACCGGCATGCTCGACGCCGCGGCCGCGGCGGCAGGCGCCGAAGGCGCCTTTGCGCGCATCGTGCAAGGCAGCGCCACGGCGCGGGCCGGCACCGAGATCATCTTCGACGCCGGCGACAGCCTGGCGGCGCTCGGCCGAACCGTGATCGCCTACCGCTGGCGCATCAGCGACGGCGGCGGCATCGTCAACGGCTTCGTCACGGCCTCGAACGTGCAGCAGGTCAGCGTCCTGCCCAGCGCCGCCGGCAGCTTCGGGCTCGAGCTGACGGTGACCGACGAGCAGGGCGCGAGCGCCGTCACGCAGACCACGGTGGTGGTGGCTGCGGCCGCGGGCGGCGGCGGCGGTGGGGGCGGCGGCGGCGGTGCCAGCCACCCGCTGTGGCTGCTCGGCCTGGTGCTGGCCGCGGCCGCCCTGCGACGGGTCAGGGACAGGGGCTGAAGACCGGGCCCTCGCGCTGCGCCAGGCCAATCGCCGCGGCGCTGCGCTCGTCGACGCCTTCGATGCGCAGCACGGTGCCGGCGGCGCCGTCGATGCGCTGCCAGCGGCCGGCGCCGAGGCCGGCAGCGAGCAGGGCGGCTTCGGCGGCGGCAAGTGCGCCGGGGTCGGCGTAGGCCGCCGACTGCAGGCATTCGGGCGCTGCCGGTGCACGCGCCGCCGCGTCGGCCGGCAGCACGATCACATTCTCGGGCCGCAGCTGCTGGGCCAGACGCTGTGGCTCGCGCTGCGCGGCGTCGTCGGGCAATGGCAGCCAGGACGCGGGCAACCAGCCGTGGCTGGCCGCCCACCAGAAGGCGTTGGCCAGGAGCAGGAGCAGCACCAGGGCCCTCAGCATGGCCGCACGCTGACCTCGCCGCTGGCCACCCGGTGCAGCTCGCCGTCGGCGCTGCGCACGCGCAGCGCCCCATCGGCGTCCACGCCGGCTCCGGTGCCGACGAGGGTGCTTGCGCCTTCGGTGCGCAGGGCACGCCCGGCGAGCAGGTCGCGGTGCGCGAAGGCGGCCGCAAAGGCGCCGAAACCCTCGGCCTCGAAGCGACGCAGGGCCGTCGCCAGCGGCAGGGCCAGTTGCGCCAGCACCGCCGGCGGGGTGGCCGCGGGGTCCAGCTCGTCGACGCTGGCCAGACCGTGGCTCAGGCCATCGGCCGGCAGGGCGTGCACGTTCAGGCCGACGCCGATCACGGCGAAGCGATGTTCGCCCACCGGTGCCGTCTCGATCAGGACGCCACCGAGCTTGCGGCCGCCCGACGGCGCGGCGGCGTCGCGCAGCCAGAGGTCGTTCGGCCACTTCAGCAGCAGGCGCGGTGCCGCCGGCAGGGCCGGCTCCAGGGCGTCGGCCAGCGCACAGCCGACCGCCAGCGACAGCCCTGACCAGGCACTCGGCGCGCGCGGTGCCAGCGGCAGCGACAGCGAAAAGGTCAGCGAGCTGTCGGCGCTGGAGCGCCAGTCACGCCCCAGACGGCCACGACCGCGGGTCTGCTGCTCGGCCACCAGCAGGCATGCCTGCAGGTCGGCGCTGCGCCGGCCGCGGCCGGCCATGTCGGACGAACCGTTGCCGCGGGCGCGCGCCAGCAGTTCGGTGTTCGTCGAATCGGTGCGCGCCAGGACCTCGACGCTGAGCCCGGGCAGCAGGGGCGCGAGCTGCTGCCACAGCGCCTCGGCGTGCCAGCGGGTCTGCGCGGCGGGCGGACGGGCCTCGGGCATGCTGCGTCGGCGCCGTCAGCGCGCGGCCTGCCGCCCGCGCGCCTTGGGCGCCAGCAGGGTGCCCCGGCAGCGCGGGCTGCCGCAGCGGCAGGCGTATTCTTTCTTCAGCTTGGGCGTGTAGCGCTCGTCGATCACGAGGCCGTAGTCGTAGAACAGCTCTTCGCCCGGCTGCAGCGTGCGCAGCGCCTTGATGAAGACGCGGCCGTCGTCGGCGACTTCGGACTCGCAGTTCGGCTCGCAGGCGTGGTTGATCCAGCGCGCGGCATTGCCGCCGTACTTGGCGTCGATCACGCGGGCGTCGTCGACGTGGAAGTAGAAGGTGTGGTTCGGGTCCGCCGGGTCGTGCGGGTGGCGGCGCTGCGCCTCCGGCCAGGAGATCAGCTCGCCGGTGTACTCGATGACCGATTCGCCGGCGCTGATCGGCCGCAGCGCGTAGACGCCCTTGCCGTGCACCCCGGAGCGGCGCACCTGGATCCGGCGGCCACCGGGGCGGGCGGCTTTGCGGACATCGGCTTGCGCAGTCTTCTTCATTCGGTACATTGAAACTGTGGGCGCGCGCGTGCATGCGTGCGCGCGAGAGCATCGGCATTGTAGGCAAGGACCCGAAGGAAACATGGCCAAGGCGATCATCATTGCGGAGAAACCGAGCGTGGCGCAGGACATCGTGCGCGCACTCACGCCGACCGCCGGCAAGTTCGAGAAACACGCCGACCATTTCGAGAACGATCACTACGTCGTCACCTCGGCGGTCGGCCATCTGGTGGAGATCAAGGCGCCGGACGAATACGACGTCAAGCGCGGCAAGTGGAGCTTCGCCCACCTGCCGGTGGTGCCGCCGCACTTCGACCTGGCGCCCATCGACAAGGCCAAGACGCGGCTGAATGCGGTGGTCAAGCTGTGCAAGCGCAAGGACGTGGTTGAACTGATCAACGCCTGCGACGCCGGGCGCGAGGGTGAGCTGATCTTCCGCCTCATCGAGCAGTACGCCGCCGGCGCCAAGGGCACGCTGGGCAAGCCGGTGCGCCGGCTTTGGCTGCAGAGCATGACGCCGCAGGCGATCCGTGACGGTTTCGAGAAGTTGCGCAGCGACGAGCAGATGCGCGGCCTGGCCGACGCGGCGCGCAGCCGCAGCGAGGCCGACTGGCTGGTCGGCATCAATGGCACGCGCGCGATGACGGCCTTCAACTCGCGCGACGGCGGCTTCTTCCTGACCACCGTGGGCCGCGTGCAGACGCCGACCCTGTCGATCGTCGTCGAGCGCGAGGAGAAGATCCGCAAACATGTGCCGCGCGACTACTGGGAGCTGCGCGCCAGCTTCGCGGCGCAGGCCGGCGAGTACGAGGGCAAATGGTTCGACCCGGCCTGGAAGAAGGACGCCAGCGACGCCGAGCGGCGCGCCGACCGGCTGTGGACGGCCGACGACGCCCAGGTCATCGCCCAGGCCTGCCGCGGTGAACCGGCGACGGTGAGCGAGGAAGCCAAGCCGAGCACCCAGGCCAGCCCGCTGCTCTACGACCTGACCACCCTGCAGCGCGAGGCCAACGGCCGTTTCGGGTTCAGTGCCAAGACCACGCTGAGCATCGCGCAGGCGCTGTACGAGAAGCACAAGGTGCTGACCTACCCGCGGACCGACTCGCGCGCCCTGCCCGAGGACTACCTGGGCACCGTCAAGCAGACCATCGGCATGCTCGCCGACGAGGACCTGCCGGGGCCGATGCGCGACATCGCGGGGCACGCGCGCAAGGCCCTGGACGCAGGTTATGTGAAGCTCACCAAGCGCGTGTTCGACAACGGCAAGGTCTCCGACCACTTCGCGATCATCCCGACCCTGCAGGCACCGAAGTCGCTCAGCGAGCTCGAGTTCAAGCTCTACGACCTGGTCGTCAAGCGTTTCCTGGCGGTGTTCTACCCGAGCGCCGAGTACCTGGTCACGACGCGCATCGGCAAGATCGCCGCAGCGGGTGCCACGCACCATTTCCAGACCAATGGCAAGGTGCTGGTCAACCCCGGCTGGCTCGCGGTGTACGGCAAGGAGGCGCAGGACGAAGACGCCAACCTGGTGCCGGTGAAGCCGGGCGAAGTGGTGCGCACCGAGGCGGTGGACGTGAAGGCGCTGCAAACCAAGCCGCCGGCGCGCTACAACGAAGCCACCCTGCTGAGCGCGATGGAAGGCGCCGGCAAGCTGATCGACGACGACGAGCTGCGCGAGGCGATGCGCGAGAAGGGCCTGGGCACGCCGGCCACACGGGCGCAGACCATCGAAGGCCTGATCGCCGAAAAGTACATGCTGCGCGAGGGCCGCGAGCTGGTGCCTACGGCCAAGGCGATGCAGCTGATGACGCTGCTGCGCGGCCTGGGCGTCGAGGAGCTGACCAAGCCCGAACTCACCGGCAACTGGGAATACCAGCTCGCCGAGATGGAACATGGCCGCCTGCCGCGCGCAGCCTTCATGGCCGAGATCGCGAAGATGGCCGAGCGCATCGTGCGCAAGGCCAAGGAATACGACCGCGAGACCATTCCTGGCGACTACGCCACGCTCGCCACGCCCTGCCCGAACTGCGGCGGCGCGGTGAAGGAAAACTACCGGCGCTTTGCCTGCACGGGAGCCGAAGGCAGCCCCGAGGGCGCCGGCTGCGGCTTCAGCATCGCCAAGATCCCCGGCGGCCGCGCCTTCGAGGTGGCCGAGGCCGATGCCTTTGTGCGCGACAAGAAGATCGGCCCGCTGGAGGGGTTCCGCTCCAAGGCCGGCTGGCCCTTCACGGCCGAGCTCAAGCTGGTGCACGACACCGAGATCAACAACTGGAAGCTGGAGTTCGACTTCGGCGACGCCGCCAAACAGGCCGAAGCCGACGGCGAACCGGTGGACTTCAGCGGCCAGACCTCGCTCGGCGCCTGCCCCAAGTGCAAGGGCCATGTCTACGAACATGGCAGCAACTACGTCTGTGAACACAGCGTCGGGCCAAAGCAGACCTGCGACTTCAAGACCGGCAAGATCATCCTGCAGCAGCCGATCTCGCACGCCGAAGTCGGCCGCCTGCTGAGCACCGGCAAGACGGCCCTGCTCGATGGTTTTGTCTCCAACCGCACCAAGCGCAAGTTCAAGGCCTGCATGGTCTGGGACCCGAAGGAGGGCAAGGTGAGCTTCGAGTTCGAACCGCGTGCCGCGCGGCCGGCGGGCAAGACGGCAGCGAAGAAGGTGGCGTCGAAAAAGGCTGCCTGACAGAATCGCCCCATGAAGACCATCCCGACCCTCGCGATCGTGCCGTTTGCGCTGACCGCGCTGATCGCCCTGCCGGCCACCGCGCAGACCCTGAACCCGGCGCCCGCCCCCGGCCTGTGGGAGACGCAGTTCAAGATGACGATCAACGGCCAGGACATGGCTGCGATGATGAAGAACGCGATGGGCGCGGCGCTCGAGAGCATGCCGCCGGAGCACCGTGCGATGGCCGAGCAGATGATGAAGCAGCAGGGCGTGGCCGGCGTGGGCGGCCCGCGCCAGGAATGCCTGACGCCGGAACAGGCAGCGCGGCGCAGCGACGCGCGCACGATGCTCGACGACTTGCAGAAGGAAGCGCCGCAGTGCCGCTACGAGCCGGTGCAGGTCAGCGGTGGCAAGCTCGGCTTCAAGGGCCGCTGCAACGACCCGCAGGGATTCACCGGCGACATCGTCGGCGAGTTCACGATGGACGGCGCCAAGGCCTGGACCGGCCGCTGGACCGGCAAGGGCCGCATGGCCGGCGACATCAGCCAGATGCCGGGGCTGAAGGTGGGCGCCGACGGCCGCGTCGATTTCGGCTGGAATGGCAGTGGCCGCTGGGCCGCGGCGTCCTGCGGCAGCGTCAAGCCGCGTTGAGCGCGGCGGTCTTTTACAAGCTGCTCGCGATCTTCCTGACCGTCGGCGTCGGCTGGATCGCCGGCCGCATGCGCTGGCTGGACAACGGCGCCGACGCCCGCGACCCGGCGCGTGTGCTGGGCAACGCGGCCTTCTCGATCTTCGTGCCGGCCCTGCTCTTTCGCACCACGGCGCGGCTGGACTTCGCCGCGCTGCCCTGGCGCATCGTGGCCGCGTTCTTTGTTCCCGCGGTGCTGTTTGCGCTGGGCGTGTACCTGTGGCAGCGCCGCCGGCCGCTGTCGCCCAGCGCGCCGGCGGCGCGCATGGTCACGGCCTCGTTCGGCAACTCGGTGCAGCTGGGCATTCCGATGGCCACGGCGCTGTTCGGCGAAACCGGGCTGGCGATCCACATCACCCTGGTCAGCCTGCACGCGCTGATCCTGCTGACCCTGCCCACGGTGCTGATCGAGTTCGACCTCGCGCGCGCGCAGCCCGGCCCGCGCCATATCGCCGCCACGCTGCGCAACACGGTGCGCAACACCCTGGTGCACCCGGTGGTGCTGCCGGTGGTCGCCGGCATGGCCTGGAACTTCACCGGCTGGCCGCTGCCGCCGCTGATCGACGAGACGCTCGCCCTGCTCGGCGCGGCGGTGGTGCCGGTGTGCCTGGTGCTGATCGGCCTGTCGCTGGCCTACTACGGCGTGCAGGGCCAGTGGCGCGGTGCGCTGCAGCTGTCGGCGCTGAAGCTGCTGCTGCTGCCGGCCGCGGTGCTGGTGGTGGCGCACTGGGGTTTCGGCCTGGCCGGGCTGCCGCTGGCGGTGGTGGTGCTGATGGCCTCGCTGCCCACCGGCAGCAATGCGCTGATCTTTGCCCAGCGCTACGACACCCTGTCCACCGAGGCCACGGCGACGATCGTGGTCTCGACCCTGCTGTTCATGGCCAGCGCCTCGGCCTGGCTGGGCCTGCTCGCCCTGCTTGGGTGAGCCGGCGCCGATCAGCGGCCTGGGGCGTTCGAAATCGCCGCCATCGATGCGGCCTGCCGTGTCGCGCTGCCGGTCGGCAGCCTGAAGCGTCCGACTTCGTCGGCCAGGGTGCGCGCCTGGTCCTGCATCGCCGAGGCGGCCGCCGCGGTCTGCTCCACCAGGGCCGCGTTCTGCTGTGTCATCCGGTCGAGCTCCTGCACGGCCTGGCCGATCCGGCCGATGCCGCCGGCCTGCTCGCGCGCCCCGCTGGCGACATCGCCGAGCAGGGTGTCGACGCGGCTGGAGGACTGCACGATCTCGGTCATCGTGTCGCCGGCGCGACGCACGACGCCGCTGCCGGCCTCGACCTGCTCGACGCTGTGCCCGATCAGGACCTTGATCTCGCGCGCGGCACCGGCGCTGCGCTGCGCCAGCAGGCGCACCTCGGCCGCGACGACCGCGAAGCCCCGGCCCTGCTCACCGGCCCGCGCTGCCTCCACGGCGGCGTTGAGCGCCAGGATATTGGTCTGGAATGCGATGCCGTCGATGGTGCCGATGATCTCGCCGATGCGCGACGACGAGACGCGGATCGCCTCCATCGTCTGCATCACGTCGTGCATCGTGCGGCCGCCTTCGCCGGCGACTTCGGCGTTCTGGCGGGCCACGGTCGAAGCCTCGGAGGTGTGGTCCGAGGTCTGGCGCACGGTGGCGGCGATCTGCTCCATCGCCGAGGCCGACTGCTCCAGGCGGGTCGCTGCCTGTCCGGTGCGCGCCGAGAGGTCGATCGAGCCGCTGGCGATCTCGCTGCTGGATTGCACGATCTCGTCAGCCGATTGGCGCACGCGCTGCACCATCTGCCGCAGCGAGGTCTGCATCGTGCTCAGGTCCAGCATCAGCAGTGCCGCCTCGTCGCGACCCCAGGGCGTCGGTGACATCGTCAGGTCCCCTTCGGTCATCGCCCGCAGGTGGCGCCGGGTCTCCTTCAGGCCACCGTTCATGACGCGGTAGAAGCTCACGAAGAGGTAGCCGGCGAGCAACTGCGACACGACGAACACGCCGGCCACGACGGCCAGGCGCCGGTCCGCCGCGATCGCCAGATCGTCGATCCAGATGCCCGAGCCGATGACCCAGCCCCAGGGTTCGAAGCCCTTGACATAGGACAGCCTGTCCACCGGGGCTTCGCCCGCCTTGCGCGGCCAGGGGTAGGTCACGAAGCCGGCGCCGGAACGCTTCACTTCGTCGACGAAGGCCATGTACGGCGCCTTGCCATCAGGGCCCTTCGTCGCGCTGACGTCCTGCCCGTCCAGTTCCGGCGTGAGGGGATGCATCACGACACGGGGCTGCATGTCGTTGATCCAGAAGAACTCGCTTCTGTCGTAGCGCAATGCCGCGACGCTGCTGCGCGCCAGCTGCTGCGCCTGCTCGCGGCTGAGCTCGCCGCTGCGTTCCTTGCCCTGCGCCCAGCCGAGGATCCCGTGCGCCACCTCGACATGTTGGCGGGTCGTGTTGCGCCGGCCCTCCAGCGCGGCGTCGGTCACCGTCGCCAGCAACCAGCCCACCAGCGCCAGCAGGGGCAGCAGGAAGGCCAGTGAAATGATCGCCGCCTTGTGTTCGAAGCGCATCTGGCGAAACAGCCGCACCCCGGGTGCCCACAGGCCATGGTAGGTGAAGAACCCGGCGCCGTGGCGCACCGCGGCGGCGGCGGGATTCATCCGGGCGGGCAGGGGCAGGGTCGGCATGGGTCTCGCAATGCAGTCGTCTGATCCGGTCTATCGGCCGGTTCGGCCACGATCTGAAGTCCCATCCGGCGCCCAGGGGCGCGGGCGCCAGGCGTTGCGCGACAATCCGCAGCATGCAGATCCACGACCTTGGCGCCTACATGGCCCATGTCGGCACCGCCGCGCGGGCCGCGTCGGCGGCGCTGGCGGCCGCCCCCAGCGCGGCCAAGGACGCCGCCCTGCGCGCGCTCGCCCGTCGCCTGCGCGCCGACGGCGCGGCGCTGGCGCGCGCGAACGCCCGCGACATCGCCGCGGCCGAGGCGGCGGGGCTGGCCGCACCCCTGGTCGACCGTTTGCGCCTGACGCCCGAGGTCATCGACACCGTCGCCGAAGGCTGCGCGCAGATCGCCGCGATGCCCGACCCGATCGGCGAGATCACGGGGGTCAAGCGCCGGCCCAGCGGCATCGCCGTCGGCCAGATGCGGGTGCCGCTGGGCGTCTTCGGCATGATCTACGAGAGCCGACCCAACGTCACCATCGAGGCCGCGTCGCTGGCCATCAAGAGCGGCAACGCCTGCATCCTGCGCGGTGGTTCGGAGGCCCTGCACAGCAACCTCGCGCTGTGGCACCTGGTGCAGGCGGCCCTCGTCGAGGCCGGGCTGCCGGCCGACGCGGTGCAGCTGGTGCAGACCACCGACCGCGCCGCGGTGGGCCACCTGATCACGATGCCCGAAAGTGTTGACGTGATCATCCCGCGTGGCGGCAAGGGCCTGATCCAGCGCATCAGCGCCGAGGCCCGGGTGCCGGTGATCAAGCACCTGGACGGCAACTGCCATGTCTACGTCGATGCCGAGGTCGACCTCGAGCTCGCGCTGAAGGTTACCGACAACGCCAAGACGCAGAAGTACAGCCCCTGCAATGCCGCCGAAAGCCTGCTCGTGCATGCGGCGCAGGCGGGCATCTTTCTGCCGCGCATCGGCGCGGTGTTCGCCGCCAAGGGTGTGGAGGTGCGCGGCTGCGGGCGCACGCGCGCCCTGCTGCCGCAGGCCCTGCCGGCGAGCGAGGCCGACTGGGCCGCCGAGTACCTGGCGCCGGTGATCAGCGTCAAGGTGGTGGATTCGCTCGACGAGGCGATCGCCCACATCAACCGCTGGGGTTCGCACCACACCGACGCGATCCTGAGCACGAACCACCCGAACGCGATGCGCTTCCTGCGCGAGGTCGACTCGGCCAGCGTGATGGTGAACGCCAGCACGCGTTTCGCCGACGGCTTCGAGTACGGCCTGGGCGCGGAGATCGGCATCAGCACCGACAAATTCCACGCCCGCGGCCCGGTGGGCCTGGAGGGTCTGACCTCGATGAAATGGATCGTGCTCGGCCAGGGTGAAGTGCGCCAATGAATGCAGGCACGATCGCGGCGCTGCTGGTCGTCGCGGTGCTGGTGTTCTGGATGGTCGGGGCCTACAACCGGCTGGTCGGCCTGCGCAACCGGATCGGCAGCGCCTGGCAGCAGGTGGATGAGGCGCTGCAGCGCCGCGGCGCGGCGGTGGCGCCCCTGGTGGCGGCGCTGCGCGAGGGTCTGGTCGGCGAAGGCGCTGCGCTCGACGCCCTGCTCGGTGCCCAGGCCCAGGTGGCGGCCGCTGCCGACGGCTTGCGCCCGCGGCCGATGCTGGCCGACGGCACCCAGGCCCTGGTCCTCGCCGAGGCCCTGATGACGGCGGCCAGTGCCCGCGTGCTGGCCCTGCTGGACCTGCAGGCCGAGCTGCGCGGCGCCGAGGCGGTGGCAGGGCCGGCACTGGCGCTGCGCGAGGCCGAGCCGCGGCTGGCCTTTGCGCGCCAGCTGTTCAACGGTGCGGTGCAGGCCTACAACGACGCGGCCCGCCAGTGGCCGACCCGCTGGCTCACGCGCCTGTACGGCTTCGGCACCGCCGGGCGGCTGTAGCGGGGGCCGCCCGCCCGGGTTCAGCCGCGGTCGCCGAGCTGCGGGGTGAGCCGGTCGGTCGGCCGCTGGTCGGCGTCGCCGCCGGCCTCCAGCGCGATCTGCATGCACACGGCGCGGCACAGGGTGGCCGCACGTTCGTTGCCGATGCGGTAGTAGATCTGGGTTGCGTCGCGGCGCCGGCCGAGCACGCCGGCGCGGTACAGCGTCGACAGGTGCTGGCTCATGTTCGGCTGGGTGGTGTCGATCTCGTCGAGCAGCTGCGAGACGTTCTTCTCCGACTGGCAAAGCGCACTGATGATCTTCAGCCGGATCGGCGTGGACAGCAGCCGAAACAGCTCGGCGGCGGAAGAAAAGACCTGGTCCGACTCACCGAGGGTGACGTCGTCTTCGCTTGCCGGCCGTCCATCCACCGATGATTTCATGCGCATATCCATGTATTCGGCGCCAATGATGTTCTGCGCACGAGGCCGGCGTCAAGCCCGGGATCAGCGGGGCGCCGGGCGCGCCGTGAAACGGTAGTGGTCGCGCTGCAGCACCGCAGCGACGGCGGTCACGTCCTCCGGGAACAGGCCCAGGTTCAGCTCGGTGCTGCAGTACTGGACCATGCCGCGCAATGCGCCGGGGGTGTTGATGCGCCCCTGCGGCTTGTAGATCGCGCTGCCGTCGCCGCCGACATTGCGCATGTGGCAGGCGTTGCAGTTGTGCTCCTTGATCAGCTCCGCGCCGAGCGCCAGGTCGGCGCCCTTGAAGATCGACAGGCCGGTGTCGGCAAGGGCGAAGGCCGGCAGCGCGGCGATCACCAGGGTGGCCAGCAGGGCGCGTGCCATCACCGGGCTCCGCCGAGGATCCAGCTCGCCAGCGCCTTCAGGTCGGCATCGCTGAGCTGGGCCTGCGGGGGCATCGGCACCGGGCCCCATTTGCCCGAACCGCCGGCCTTGATGCTGGCGGCCAGGGTGCCGACGGCGTCCTTCTGGCCGGCGAACTTCTTCGCCACGTCGGCGTAGGACGGGCCGACGACCTTCTTGGCGACCGCATGGCAGGCCATGCAGGCGTTTTTCTGTGCCAGCGCCAGGCTGGCGCTGGCCGGCGCCGCAGCGCCACCGAGGGCGAGCAGGGCAAGGCTCAGGGACAGGCGGGACATCGTTGACCTCCTAGGGCGGCGGGATCGAGCCGCGGGGACGGCCGAACCGCGGGTTGTGGTCATCGGGCCAGCTGCGCAAGCGCCATCACGTCATCCGCGGCCATTTCGCCGGGGATGACCTCACGCAGCCGGCCGCTGCGGTCCACCGTGATGGTCAGCGGAACCACCCGGCGTGCCGACAGGCCGACAAAGGCCTGTGCGTCCAGGGTAACCGGAAACTGCAGACCCTGGGCCTGCAGGCTGCGACGCACCAGGTCGGCGTCGCGGTCGGCGGCCACGCCGAGCACCTGCAGCGGCGCGTCGCCGAGGCTGCGATGCAAGGCGTCGACATGCACGTTGTGGCGCCTGCAGTAACCGCACCAGGTGGCCCAGCGCACGATCAGCTGGGCATGGCCGGGCCGCGGCGTCCAGGGGCTGCCGTCGAGCAGGCTGACGCCCCTCGGCCACACCACCCGGTCCCCGGGCGCCATGGCCGAGCCGCGTCCGGCCAGCACCAGGCCGGCGCCGGCGGCAAGCCAGTCGCGGCGTTTCATCGGCCGGTCGACTCCATCAGCAAGTAGGTGTTGAAGGCATTGATGCGGTTCGCGGCCTGGAACAGGGGCAGGTGCTCGAAGCGCGACCAGTCGGTGCGCGCGTAAGCGTCTTCGAAGGGCTCGAGTTCGGCCGCCGCCTTGCCCATGCTCTGGCGCAGGTGCAGCAGATAGTCGCGCGTGAGCTGCAGGTCGGCGCGCGGCTCGGTGGACACCGGGCCGTGGCCGGGCACGAGGAGCGTGGCGTCGTAGGCCAGCAGGCGGTCGAGCGCCTTGATCCAGGCGCCGCTGTCGGCCTGGCCGACGAAGGGGATGCGGCCGCGGAAAACCAGGTCGCCGACGAAGAGCACCCGGCGTTCGGGCAGCCAGACCACCAGGTCCTCGGGGGTGTGCGCCGGGCCGCCGTGGCTGATCTCGAAATGCAGGCCGCCCAGGGTCAGGGTCGTCGGCCCGCTCAGCCGGCGGTCGGGCGGAACGAGATGGGTGTTCTCGTCGACCCAGGGAAACAGGTCTTCGCGGCTGGCCTGCATGCGCAGCCGGGCGGTGTCGGACTGCAAATACTCGTCGGCGCGCGCATGGGCGATGATTTCCGCCCCCGCGGCCTTCAGCGTCTGCAGGCCGTAGACATGGTCGGCGTGATAGTGGGTGACGATCACGGTCTTCACCGGCTGCGGCGTGATGCGGCGGATCTCGGCCAGCATTTCGGCGGCCAGCGGCGGCGAGCCCAGGGCATCGATCACCACCACCCCGGCGTCGGTGACGACGAAGGCGGCATTGGAGATGAAGTTGCGGTTGGCCGACGAGCCGAGCGCCGAGACACCCTGCACGAAATACACGCCGGGCGCCACCGGCTCGGCCTTGGGCACCTGGGCCCAGGCGGCAGCCAGCGCGGCCCAGCAGAGGCCGCCAAACAGGAGGCAAGCGCGCAGCGTCTTCACGGTTCGTCGAGGGTTGGTTGCACCAATATATTCGTATGTACCGATATTAAAAGCATCACCGCACCGACGACAGGGGATCTACCCGCGCCGGGCCGGGGGGTCAGACGCGGTGGCGCCTGGCGGATCAGCCAACGATGCTGCCGCGCACCTCGCCCAGCCCGATGCGCGCGCGCCCCGGCGCCGTGCAATGCGCGCGCAGGATCACCGTGTCGCCGTCCTGCAGGAAGGCCCGCGTCTCGCCGGAGGACAGGGTCAGCGGTGCCTTGCCGCCCTGGCTCAGCTCGAGCAGGGAGCCGCCCTGGCCGGGCGCCGGGCCGCTCTGCGTGCCGCTGCCCAGCAGGTCGCCGGGCTGCAGATTGCAGCCGCCGGCGCTGTGATGCGTCAGCAACTGCGCGATCGTCCACCAGCTGTCGCGGAAGTTGCTCTGCATCAGGCGCTCGGGCGCAGTCATCGCCTGGGTCTGCAGCCAGACCTCGAGCGTCACGTCCAGGCCACCGGCCGCCGCGTTGAAGGCCGAGCTCAGATAGGGCAGCGGCTGCGGTTCGCCGGCCGCGCGGGCGAAGGGCTGCCGGTACGGCGCGAGTGCCTCGCGGGTGACGATCCAGGGCGAGATCGTGGTCGCGAAGTTCTTCGACAGGAAGGGACCCAGGGGCTGGTACTCCCAGGCCTGCAGATCGCGCGCCGACCAGTCGTTGAGCAGGACCAGGCCGAACCAGTCGGCCTCGGCCTGTTCCATCGTCTTCGGCGCGCCCAGCGCGTTGCCCGGGCCGACGAAGATGCCGAGCTCGAGCTCGTAGTCCAGGCGCTTGCAGGGGCCGAAGCTGGGCGCGGCGGCACCGGCCAGCATGGTCTGGCCCATCGGGCGCTTGACCTGCTGGCCGCTGATGCCGATCGACGAGACACGGCCGTGGTAGCCGATCGGCACCCATTTGTAGTTGGGCAGCAGCGGGTTGTCGGGGCGGAACAGCTTGCCCACCGCCGTCGCGTGGTGGATGCCGGTGTAGAAGTCGGTGTAGTCGCCGATGTGGCAGGGCAGGGCCATCTGCGCCTCGGCCTGCGCCACCAGGCACAGCTCCAGGAAGGGCCCCTGGTCGCTGCCGGCGGCGAGTGCCGCCGAGAGCGCGGCGCGCAGGCGCTGGCGGGACTCGGCGCCCAGCGCCATGAAGCTGTTCAGGTCGCCGTCGGCCAGCGGCGCCAGCAGTTCGGGCACGCCGTCGGCCCAGGGGCATTGCGCGGCGGCCAGCTTCAGGTCCAGGACCTGGTCGCCGATGGCCACGCCGATGCGCCAGGTTTCGTCGCTCTTGAGGCGCCGGAAGCGGCCGTAGGGCAGGTTCTGGATCGGGAAGTCGGTGTCGGCGCGGTTGGCCGAATCGACCCAGCTCTTCAGTTCGGGGTCGTGGGTGGCGTCGGTGAGGTTCATGGCGTCTTGAAGTTGTCGGTGAGTCCGGCCCAGCATTCAGCGTAGCGTGCATCCAGCGCGCCGTCGCGCATCGCCCATGCGGTGGGGCGAAAACGCCAGCGGCTCTCGAACATGAAGGCCAGGGTGTTGTCGAGCTTGTGCGGTGCCAGCGCCGTGTTCGACGCCTTGCCGAAGGCGTCGGCATCCGGCCCGTGCGGCACCATGCTGTTGTGCAGGCTGGCGCCGCCGGGTCGGAAACCCTCGGGCTTGGCATCGTACCGGCCGTGCACCAGGCCCATGAATTCGCTCATCACGTTGCGGTGGTACCAGGGCGGGCGGAAGGTGTCTTCGGCCACCAGCCAGCGCGGCGGGAAGATCACGAAATCGCAGTTGGCCGTGCCCGGCGTGTCGCTGGGGCTGGTGAGCACGGTGAAGATGCTGGGGTCCGGGTGGTCGAAGCTGATCGAGCCGATGACCATGAAATGCCGCGTGTCGTAGCGGCAGGGCGCGAGGTTGCCATGCCAGGCGACCACATCAAAGGGGGTGTGGTCCTGCCTTGCGTGCCAGAAGCGACCGCCGGTCTTCTTCACGATCTGGTAGTCGCCCGCTGTGTCCTCGAAGGCGGCCACCGGGGTCTCGAAGTCGCGCGGGTTGGCCAGGCCGTTGCTGCCGATCGGGCCCAGCTCGGGCAGGCGGAAGGGGGCGCCGTAGTTCTCGCAGACATAGGCCGTGCTCGGGCCGTCGACCGCGACCTTGAAGGCCAGGCCGCGCGGCAGCAGCACGATCTGCCCCGGCACGGCGTCGAGCACGCCGAGTTCGGTGGTGAAGCGCAAGGACCCGCTCTGCGGCACCACCAGCAGTTCGCCGTCGGCATTCACGAAAGCACGCCGGTCCATCGAGCGATTGGCGAAGACCAGGTGCGCCGCAACGCCGGTGTGGGCGTCGGCGTCGCCGCTGAGGACCATCGTGCGCAGGCCGTCGATGAAGTCGAATTCGCCCTCGGGCGGGGCGGCCGGGTGCCAGCGCAGCGGGTCGGGCGGTACCTCGACCCCGGCGGCCGCACCGGTCAGCCACAGCGGCAGGTCCAGCGGCGCGTAGGTACCTACCACCACGCTGGGCTGGCGACGGTACATCCAGCTGCGCCGGTTCTCGGCACGCGGCGCGGTGAAGGCACTGCCCGACAGCAGTTCGGCCAGCAGACCGCAGGCCACCTTCTGCGGGCTGTTGCGGCCCACCGGCAGGGCGCCGGACACCGCTTCGCTGGCGAACTGGTTGCCGAAACCGGTCATGTAGGCGCGCGTCATGGGCGCAGGTTCTCCACGCCCTGGCGCGCCAGGGCGATCGCTTCGTCGAGCACGCGCAGGTCGCCGATGTGGTTGGCCAGCATCAGCAGCAGCCGCGCCTGCAGCATCTCGCTCTGCTCGTCGCTCAGATCGCGATGGGCGCCCAGCAACCGGTCGTAGAAGGTGTCGCCGGGCATGTAGGGGTGGCGGTAGCGGTCGCCCGGCACGCCGAAGTTCGGCCGCAGGTTCAGGTGTTCGGTCGGCATCGGGGTGTCCTCATGGGCCGGGTTGAGCATAGGCGCGGGCCAGTGCAGCGTGTACCGCCGCAGCGTCGAAGCGGCGCCAGCGTGCGGCCACATGCTGGTCCGGGCGCACCAGCAGGCAGCCGCCCGGGCCCAGGCCGCAACGTCGCGCGACCTGGCCCTGCACGTCGCGCAGCGCGGCCAGGCCGGCGGCCTCGCCGTCGACCAGCAGCGTGGTCAGCGGCAGAGCCTGCAGCGCCGCCAGGGCGCCGGCGTCGGGGGTGCCGAAAAACAGCAGCGTAAAACCGCCGCCATCCATGCCGCCCAGATGCGGCAGCAGCCATTCGCCGCGCGGGCCCGTCACCGGCGCGTCGTCCATCGGCGCGCCGGGCAGCATCCAGCCGTCGTAGGGCTCGGCGTCGAGCGTGTTCAGCGGCGAGTCGGCCAGGGTGCTCGGCACCGACAGCCGCCCGCTGTTGACCAGGGCGCGCACGCCCGGCACCTCGCCGGCCAGCGAAAGCACCGCGTCGCGCAGGGTGCGCGCGACCTTGCTCTTGGGGGTCATGAAGTCGGTCGAGCGCGTCGAGTTGAGCAGGTTCTCGTCGGCCGCGGCCTCACGTTCGCGGGCATAACTGTCGAGCAGTGACTCAGGAGCCTTGCCCTCGATGACGGCGGCCAGCTTCCAGACCAGGTTGTCGGTGTCCTGGATGCCGGAGTTGGCACCGCGCGCGCCGAAGGGCGAAACCTGGTGCGCCGCGTCGCCGACGAAGAGCAGCCGGCCATGACGGAACTTCTTCATGCGCCGGCACTGGAAGGTGTAGACGCTGACCCATTCGAGCGTGAAGCCGATGTGCGCAAACCCCTGCTGGTCGAGCGCCTGGCGGATGCGCGGCTTGACACGTTCGGGCTGCTTCTCGACCTCGGGGTCGGCCTCCCAGCCGAGCTGGAAGTCGAGCCGCCAGACGTCGTCGGCCTGGCGGTGCATCAGCGCACTCTGGCCGGCGAAGAAGGTCGGGTGGAACCAGAAGCGGCGCTCGGACTTTTCGAGCGGGAAGGGCTCGGCGTCGAGCACCACGTCGGCGATCAGGAAGCGGTCCTGGAAGACATGGCCCTCGATGTCCAGGCCCATCGCGCGCCGGATCGGGCTGCGCGCGCCGTCGGCCACGATCAGCCAGTCGGCGTGCAGGGTGTAGGCGCCCGCGGGCGATTCGACCTGCACGACGGCACCGTCGCCGCGGGACTCGACCGCGACCACCTTGTGTTTCCAGCGCAGGTCGAGCGCGTCGAGCTGCTGCGCGCGGTCGACGAGGTATTCCTCGAGGTAGTACTGCTGCAGATTGACCATGCCCGGGCGCTGGTGGCCGGATTCGGGCAGCAGGTCGAAGCTGAAGACCTCGCGCTCGCACTCGAAGGTGCGGCCGACGTTCCAGGTCACGCCTTTGTCGACCACGCGCTGGCCCACGCCCAGGCGGTCCAGGATCTCCAGCGTGCGCTTGGCGTAGCACACGCCGCGCGAGCCCACCGAGACGGTGTCGTCATCGTCGAGCAGGACCGTCGGCAGCCCGCGCTGCGCGGCATCGATGCCGGCGGCCAGGCCGACCGGCCCGGCACCGACGATGACCAGGGGCACGCGGCGCACCGGGCCGCCGACTTCGGGTGCCGCGCCCGGTTGAAAGCGCGGCCAGGTGTAGGTCGAAAGCATGGTCAGGCCCGCCCGGCCGCCCGAAGGGCCTGACCGGCCCCCTCGGGGGGCAGCGAATGCAGTGAGCGTGGGGGCATCATGGTCAGTGACCGGCAAATTCTTGTTCGTGCATCCACGCTGCGTGTTTCGGCGCGCGGCGGGTCTGCGCCCATTCGTCAAGCATCTCCCACTTCACCGCGTCGAGCTTGGCGTTCATCTCCGGCGTCGCGGTATCGGCGACCAGTTCGAGCCGGTGGCCGTTGGGGTCGAAGAAGTAGATCGACTTGAAGATCGTGTGGTCGGTGATGCCGATGACCTCGACGCCGCCGGCCTCCAGCCGCGCCTTGGCCGCCTCGAGTTCCTCGACGCTCTCGATCTTGAAGGCCAGATGCTGCACCCAGGCCGGCGTGTTCGGGTCGCGGCCCATGGGTGCGGACTTGGGGATCTCGAAGAAAGCCAGGACATTGCCATTGCCGGCGTCCATGAACACATGCATATAGGGGTCGGGCTCATGCGTCGACGGCACCTGGTCCTCGGCGATCGCGAGCACGAAGTTCATGCCCAGGTGTTTGGCGTACCACTGCACCGTCTGCTTGGCGTCGTTGCAGCGGTAGGCGACGTGGTGGATGCGTTGAATGGCCATGTCCGGCCTCCTTCGAGTGCGGGGGTGAGGGGTCAGGATTCGAGGGCTTTCCACATCTCGATGTCGCGCTCGGCGGTCCAGATGCGGGGGTCGCGGTGGGCGGTGGCTTCGTCGTAGGCGCGCGTCACGTCGAAGGGCATGCAGTGGTCGAAGATGACCCAATGGCCGTACTTCGGGCGCACCTTGTCCAGGGTCTCCCGGTACACCGCCTTCAGGTCCTTGCCGGCCGCGGCACCGGCCTTCACGGCGGCGAACACGTCGGCGACGAAGGCGCGTGTGCCGGCCAGGCCCTGCGCCACTTCGGCAGCGTTCTGCAGCGCCGCGCCGCGGCCGGGCACCAGCTTCTCGGGCTTCAGCGCGGCGATGTTGTCCAGGGTCTGCGGCCAGTCGCTGAAGTAGGCGTCGCCGGCATAGGGCGTGGCGTCGAACTCCACCAGGTCGCCGCTGAACAGGATCTTCTCCTGCGGCAGCCAGACCACGATGTCGCCCTTGGTGTGGCCGCGGCCAAGCTGGATCAGCTGCACCTCGAGCTTGCCCAGCCACAGCGTCATCTTGCCGCTGAAGGTCAGCGTCGGCCAGGTCAGGCCGGCCGGCACGCTCTCGACGTTGCGAAACAGGCGCGGGAAACGGCCGATCTCGCTGGCCTTGTCCTGCTCGCCGCGCTCCTTGATCAGGTCCAGCGTGTCTTCGCTGGCGATGATGTGCTCGGGCGCATAGGCGCTGGCGCCGAGCACGCGCACCGCGTGGTAGTGGCTGAGCACCACGTACCTGATCGGCTTGTCGGTGACCTCGCGGATGCGGCGGATCACGTCCTGCGCCATCACCGGCGTGGCCTGGGTGTCGATGACCATCACCGCGTCGTCGCCGATCACGATGCCGGTGTTCGGGTCGCCCTCGGCGGTGTAGGCGTAGGCGTGTTCCGACAACTTGGTGAAGCTGACCTGCTTCTCTTCAAGATCGGCCTGGCTGGCGAAGGCTTTGCTCATGGATCGGACTCCAGTTGAATTCGTTAGTCTATGTTGAACTTGACTTGATCTTAGGTCAAACATTCGCTATTGTCCAATCAATTCAACATACGCGAAAACCCCAAGATGAAAGCGCAACGTGGCATTCAGAGCGTCGAGGTCGGTGGCCGGCTGCTCCTGGCCCTGGCGCACGAGGGCCGGTCGATGGCGCTGAAGGACCTCGCCCAGGCCGCCGGCATGGCGCCGCCCAAGGCCCACCCCTACCTCGTCAGCTTCGGCAAGCTGGGCCTGATCGCACAGGACGAAGCGAGCGGCCACTACGGTCTTGGCCCTCTGGCCATGCAGCTTGGCCTCATCAGTCTTCAGCAGAGCGACCCGGTCCGCCTGGCCAGCGCCCAGCTGCCCGACCTCGCCGTCATGCTCGGACAGACGGTAGGCATCGCGGTCTGGGGCTCGCGCGGCGCGACCATCGTGCGCACCGAGCCGGGCCCGCTGCCGGTGCATGTGGCGATGCGCCACGGCACCGTGATGAGCCTGCGTGGCACCGCCTCCGGCAAGCTCTTCGCCGCCTGGCTGTCGCATGCCGAGATCCGCGCCGGCGACCCGAGTGCGACCTTCGACGCGGCTTTCGAGCGCGAACTGGCGGGCGTGCGCGATACCGGCGTCGCCGTGGCCAACGACGGTGCGGTGGCCGGCATCGCCGCACTCGCCGCGCCGGTTTTCGATGCCGGCAACCGCCTGGTGCTGAGCCTGACCGCGATCGGGCCGGGGGCCAGCTTCGACGTGCGGCCTGACGGGCCCGCGGCCCGGTCGCTGAAGACGGCCGCGCATGAACTTTCGCGCCAGCTCGGCGCGCCCTCATCGCTGCGCTGACCGCTGCGCGGGAAAGCTCAGCCCGCGCCGGGCGCGCCGCGTGCCAGGCAGCGCTGATGGCGCTGGTCCACGCGGCGCGCGAGCCACGCGGTGGTCAGCCGGCGCGTGAACGCGCAACCGTCAAGTGGCGATGGTCGCCACCGGGGTCAGCTGTTCTCGGCGCGCCAGAGGATGAACTTCAGCCAGACCACCGAGCCGAGCACGATGCCGGCGACGGCGATGAAGGACCCGATGGCCAGCGTCGAGACGCCACTCAGCCCCTGGCCGATGGTGCAGCCCAGCGCCGTGATGCCGCCGAAGCCCATCAGCACCGCACCGACGAGCTGATGTCGCAGGTCCGACAGGCTGGCAAAACCTTCCCAGCGGAACTTGCCACTGACCAGCGCATAGGCCGCCGAGCCGACGATCACCCCGAGCACCGACGCGATACCGAAACTCAGGTGCAGCGAGGCATCGGTCCACAGCAGCAGCAGTTCCAGCCCCCAGGCCACCGGACCGACAAAACTCATCGACTCGAGCGCGCGCGTGTTGGTGGCGAAGAACACGTTCTCCATCGTCTGCGGATGTTCCCCGAAGCCGAGGTGGCCGCTGACGTACCAGCCGACGACGATGATGGCCCCGATCACGACACCGCCGAGGATCTGGCTGGCGTTGCCGCGGAAGCGCCGGTCGGCGAAGGTGAAGACCAGCAGCGCCAGCGCGATGGCGCCGGCCGCGGCCCACAGCGCTGTCGCCGGCGCCAGGCCGGTGGCCCGTGCCAAGGCGGTACCCAGGCTCTGATCGGACCAGCCGGCGTCGGCGAGGTTGATGCTCACCGGGTCCAGCCAGTTGGCGCGCCACTGCGCGAACAGGCCGCGCATCGTCATGTACGAGGCCAGGCCCATGAACACCAGCACGATGACCGAACGCAGGCTGCCGCCGCCGGCGCGGATCAGGTTCTTGTTGGCGCAGCCGCCGGACATCGTCATGCCGATGCCGAACAGCAGCCCGCCCACCAGCATCGACAGCCAGGCGATGTTCGGCCGCTGCGTCACGCTGCGCGACAGGTCGACGAGACCGCTGGTGCCCAGGGCCGTGGTGCCCAGGATCGCCACCGCGATGGCCAGCAGCCACATGCGCACGCGGCCCCAGTGGCCCATGTTGACCACGTCGGAGATCGCACCCATGGTGCAGAAGTTGCTCTTGTTGGCGACGGCGCCGAAGACGAAGCCGAGCGCCAGGCCGCCAGCGACCACGACGTTCGAGAGATCTGCCGGTTCAGTCATGCGGGGCCTGCGTGCGGGGGACGGATCTTAGATGAAGAGGCAGACGTCGGTCTCGCCGGCGAACTTCATGAAGGTCGCCGCGCCGCCGTACTCGATGCCGTCGATGAACATGTCCTTCGTGAAGTCGAAGAGGTCCACCGTCATCTGGCAGGCGATGAACTTGACCTCGGCCTCCTGGCACAGGTCGCGCAGCTCCTGCAGCGAGGCCACGCCCTTCTTCTTCATCTTGGCCTTCATCATCGACGTGGCCATGGCCTGCATGCCCGGCAGCGCCGAAACCAGCACCGGCATCGGCACCGGCATCGGCATCGCCGGGTTGCCGATCGGGCTGATCTGAATGCCGTCGAGGTTCTTGCGCAGCAGCTGCAGCCCGTAGAACGTGAAGAAGATCTGCACCTCCCAGCCCAGCGCAGCGGCGGTCGAGGCCAGGATCAGCGGCGGGTAGGCCATGTCCAGCGCGCCCTTGGTCGCGATGATCGCCATCTTCTTGCTCGGCATGTCTTCAGGTCTCCTGAATTGCGGTGTTCACCCACGGCCCGCCCTGC
>CAZWUR010000002.1:0-36345 GCA_964637205.1 uncultured Rubrivivax sp. | reverse complement strand
ATGGCGGGCCGCTTCGGCCTCTCCCACGGCCCGCCCTGCATGGCGGGCCGCTTCGGCCTCTCCCACGGCCCGCCCTGCATGGCGGGCCGCTTCGCCAGGCGTGAAACCGTGCGCAGGCACGGTTTCACGTCCGGGCTCAGCCCTTGCGGATGAAGAAGACGTACTTGCCGCCCTCTTCGCCCGATTCGAGCAGCGGGTTGCCGGTCTGCTCGGCAAAGGCCTCCATGTCGCAGACCGAACCCGGGTCGGTGGCGATGACGCGCAGCACCTGGCCGGGGGCCATGTCGGCGAGCGACTTCTTCGTCTTGACGATGGGCAGCGGGCAGGCCAGCCCGGAAGCGTCGAATTCCTTGTCGTGGTTCATGCGCGATCTCCGTCGGTGATTGGGGGGCAGCCGGCCATGACGCCCGCAGCCTGCATTAGCGGGCCAGCGGGTCGGGGCGTCCATCACCGCGATGGCGTGCGCCCCTTACCCATCGGGATGATGGGGTTGTCCCGGTCAGAAGCGGTGGCTGTACATCAACTGTACGTTGGTCTGCGAATGTTCGACGACCACGCCCTGGCCGGTGGTCACCGTGGCGGTGGGCGCCACCGTCAGTGACGCATTCACCTCGCTGGCCGCCGAGAAGCGGTAGCCCAGGCCGGCGGTGTAGTGCTTCTCGACCGTGGCCGGGAACAGCGGGTTCACATAGGCCTCGGGGATCGGGTTGCTGGCCAGGTTCAGGCCCGCGCGCAGGGTCAGCGCCGGCGTGGCCTGCCAGGCGAGGCCCAGGTTGGTCACGCTCTGGTCCTTCCAGTGCTGCGGCAGCGCAAAGCTCACCGAGCCGTCGAATGGGGCGGCGGTGCTGTCGAAGCGCATGCGGAAGTCCTTCATCACCGACTTCCAGCCGATGCGCTTGAGGTCGGCGGCGAGCAGCAGCGTGGGCGTGGCCTGCCAGGCGAAACCGACGGCGGCCATCGACGGCCACTGGAAGTCGACCACCGTGATGCGCCCCGGGATCGCCCCCATGCCCTGGATCGTGAGTGCCGCGCCGCTGCTGCCGGTCTTCATGTCGCCCAGGCTCGACTCGAGCTGGTAGGACGCGCCCAGCGTGAACGTCGGGCTGGTACGCCAGACCATGCCGAGCTTGCCGGCCCAGCCGGTGGACTTGGCCTTGCCGGTGAAGTCGCTGCTGTCGCTGTAGTCGATGCGCGCCCAGGTGCCGGCAGGCAGCGTCGGCAGCATGCCCTGCAGGCTCATCGCCAGGTTGCCGCTGCCGCCGGTGACGAGGCCGCCGAGGTCGGAAGCCAGCGCGGCCAGACGCAGGTCCAGCCCGGCCCACATGAAGTCCAGGGTCGCGCCGACGGCGAAGTCCGGCGTCACGTTCCAGGCCAGGGGCAACATCACCCGGCCGACGCCGAGTTCGGAGCGCACCGGCTCGCCCGAGCCGGCCGCCAGGAAGCTGTTGGCGCCGTACTCGGTGCCCATGCCGCCTTGCGCAAACATGCCCAGGCCGTAGGTCAGGTCACCGCTGCGGCGCACGTAGCCGAAGGCCGGCATCACATAGCTCGTGCCGCCGGACTTGGCGCTCGGGAAGGGGTCCATGCGGCTGTTCACATCCGGCCCCAGCACCCCGATGGCCAGGTCCAGCCGCGCCCCGGGGCCACCCAGCGCCAGTGTGGCCGGGTTCTGCGCCATCGCGGCGGCGCCATGGTCCATGGCCTGCGAGGCGCCGCCCATGCCGGTGGACACGGGGCCGTAGCCCTCCATGTTCATGCCATTGGTGGCCCAGGCGGGCAGGGTGGCGAGCAGGGCGGCCAGCGGCAGGGCGTGCAGACGATGAACAATGGGCATGGGGTGTCTCCAGGGGTGTTGTCGTCGGGGGGGGGATGGCTACCAGCGGGCGAGCAGGCGGCCTTTGACCACCTTCGCGTCCCATTGTTTGAGCGGGCAGTCGCCTTTGGCGATGCAGTCCCCGCTGCGGATATCGAAGACCCATTCGTGCTTCGGGCAGGTCAGGGTGTCGCCCTGCAGCGCGAGCTCGGGGATGTTCGTCGTCTGGTGCGGGCAGCGGCTGTCGTAGACGCGCCAGCCGTCGGCGCGGCGGTGCACGAAGAGGCCGCGGCCGTCGCAGTCCAGGCGCGTGGACTGGCCGGCCTTGAAGCCCTTGATGGCCATCACGTCATGCCATTCGCCGGCCGCGCCCATCGCTGCCGGCTGGAACTCCGGCAGGTCCATCGCGAGCAGGATGTCCACCGCCCAGACGATCTTCGCCAGCCCCAGCGCCGGAAAGGCCATGAGCAGCGCGTCCAGCACCTCGGCCGGGCTGCAGCCCTCGCGCAGCGCGCGGCCGAGGTACTGGCGGAAACCGCGCTCGGTCTGCGCATGCACCTTGGTGATCACGGAGATCAGGTTGCGTGTCTTCGGGTCGAGCTTCGTGCCGCAGGCCTTGAGGAAGGCGAAGTAATGGCCGACCGCATCGGGCCGGGCCTTCATGAGGTATTTCAGCGCATCGCTCACGGGGAACGCTCCTGTGCGGGGGGAATCACGAGCACCGGCTGTTCGGCCAGGCCGATCACCTTCTGCGCCGTGCCGCCGATCCAGACGCGGCCGAGGAAATTGCCCCCGTGGCGGCCGACCACGATCAGGTCGGCAGCACAGCCACGGGCGGCGTCGACGATCTCGCGGTGCACCGTGCCCTGGCGCAGTTCCACATCCACCACCAGTCCCCCGGCGCGCCAGGCCTGGGCCTGCGCCTCCAGCCCGGGGCGCAGCGCCTCGGGGCCGACGCTGAGCAGGGTCAGCGGCAGGCCGCAGCGCCGGGCCACCTCGGCCGCCATGCGCAGCGGGCCGTCGTCCGGCTCGCCCGGCGCCAGCGCCACGAGCACCCGCTGCTGCCACATATGCGCTTCGCGCGGGCACACCAGCACCGGGCAGGGCGCGTGCGAAAGCACCTTGCTCACCATGTCGCCGATCAGCACATTGGCCAGCAAGCCGGGCCGGCCGCGGCGGCGGATGACCAGCAACTCGCTGCCCAGCTCGCGCGCATGCTCGACGATCTCGCGCCACAGTTGCAGGCCGTGGCGCACACTCATGTCCAGCGCGACACCGCTGCCCTGCGCCTCGGCCGCGAAGGCCTCGCGCCGCGCTGCTGCCGCGGCATCGGCGCGCGCGGCCGCCGCGGGCGCGATCGCCTCGTACTCCGGGTTCGAAATCACCGGCATCACCACCGGCAGCGGCAGGCCGCAATGGCGCGCCAGCGCCAGCCCCAGGGCCTCGGCGCCGCGGTCGTGCTCCGAGTGCTCGGTGGCCAGCAGCAGGCGTTCGAAGGGAGTCTGCATGGGCTGCCTGTTCAGCCGACGCGGATCAGCCCGGAGGCCGACAGCAGCAGCACCGCGGCCTGTGCGACGCACAGCCGCGCGTAGACCACGTCGCCGCGGGCGCGAAACAGCGGCCACAGGCTGAGCACGCAGGGCAGCGAACACAGCGCCAGCATCGCCACACCCAGCTCACCGACCATGTCGCCATGGTCCAGCTGGCGCAGCCAGGCCCAGCCGGTGGGCGTGCCGGTACGGGCCAGGAATTCACCGACCGGCAAACCCCACAGCGTGGCCACTGTCGACAGCGGCAGCAGCGGCTCGAGCAGGCCGCTGAGGTACAGCCCGAAGCCCAGCGCCATCACGATCAGGCTCGCACTGGCACCCCACTCGAGCCAGCGTGCGTAGCGCAGCTGCGTGGCGTCGTGGGCCGTGGCCGGCGGCGTGGCATTCGACGGCGTCACCAGCCCAACCCCTTCATCAGCGAGCGCAGGCCGGCGAACAGCAGCACCACGATCACCATGCGCCGCACCGAAGCTCCCTTGAGCACGCCCAGCAGCCGCGCCCCCAGCCGGGCGCCGGCCATCATGCCGGCGATGGCCGGCACCGCCAGCACCGGCAGGACCGCGCCGTGGTTGATGTAGACCCAGACCGCCGACGAGTCCACCAGCCCGAGCACCAGGCCCGAGGTGCCGGCGGCCACCTTCACCGGCACGCCCATCAGCAGGTTCAGCGCCGGCACATTGGCCCAGCCGGCGCCGATGCCGAAGATGCCGGCGAGCACGCCGATGCCGGTGAAGGCCACCATGCCGGGCACGGTGCGGTGGGCCTGCCAGCTGATGCTGCGCCCCGACGCGCCGTCGGTGAAGACGCCGTGCAGGCGCAGCGCCCGCGACAGCGCATCGGGCCGCTGCACCTTCGGGATTTCCGACTGCCGCGACACCATCATCACGCCGACGATGGCGAGCACCACCACACCGAGCGCGGTCTGCACCACATGCGCCGGCATCGCCAGCCCGACCAGCGCGCCGATGATCGAACTCGCCGAAGCCAGCGTCGCCAGCGGCAGCGCCAGGCGCAGGCTGGCCAGGCCCGAGCGCAGCAGGGTCGGCCCGGCGGCCAGCGCGCTGGCCAGCGCCACCATCAGCCCGATGCCGCGCACGAAGTCCAGGTGGAAGGGAAAGAAGCTGCTCACGATCGGCACGAACAGCGTGCCGCCGCCGATGCCGGCCGGCACCGCGATCACGCCCATCACGAAGCAGGCGACGAACAGCGCCAGCGGCCAGACCCAGGCGGGCCACGCTGCGGCGGCCTGCGGCGCGGCGGCGAAAGCGGCGCTGCTCGCGCCCGACAGTGCCAGCGCGGCCAGCATGCGGGTGCGCGCCCGGTATTCCGTGCGCGTCCGGGCCTGCGGTCTTGTCTCCGGCATCCTGGTCCTTCCCGCGAGCGCCAGCGCCGACGGGCGGTTGCTGATGAATGTCTCTCGTGGCATTGGGCGGGATTGACCCTGCCAGCGTCTATTACCGGTACGGGTAGGCGCGTCTAGCCCATCTGGGTGATGGCCCCGGGCGTCGCGCGCGCAGCGTGCCGGATACGCACGGCCTCCTCTTGGTCGGCCAGGGTCAGGTGTTCGTCGATCGCCGCGAGGGTGCGCCCGACTTCGGGCAGGAGCACGTTCTCCAGCGCCAGTGCCCGCCGCTCCGTGCGCCGGTACTCCGCGCCCAGGCGCTCGAGGTTGCCGGCCGAGGTCGCGAGCGCCGTCAGCGGGGCGAGCAGCGCCGCAAACGCGGCCCGGCAGGCCTCGGCCTCGGGTGAGGGGTCTGCGCCGGGATCGGCTGGCTTGTCGCTTGCGGCGTCGGCGTCGCCGACCGTCAGCAGGCTCACGCCGAGAAAGCGGCTGCGCGTGGCCGTGGCCGGCTCGGGGGGCGACCGCGCGGGTTGCGCCACGAGACCGGCGCGGCCGTGGCGCTGCAGCGCCGCGCGCAGGGCCTCGGCGGCGCTGCGCACGGCCTCGACCAGGGCCGCCTCCTGCGCCTGGTGCGCGGCCAGCCGGCGCAGCGTTTCGGCCGCCAGCAGCATGCGCTTCTCGTCGAGGAAGGCATGGCCCTGGCGCATCAGCGCCTGTTCGTCGGCCAGGGCCAGCGCATTGGCGCGCGTGGCCGGCAACTCAGCCATGCTGTGCCTGCGGCGCCAGATGGGCCGCGATCTGCGCGTCGGACAGCCGCGTCAGGTCGGCCGCCGGCAGCGCGCGCAGCAGGCCCCAGGCGAGCGCCATGCTCTGGTCCAGGCTGCGCGCCTCGGACTGCGCCACCAGTTCGTGCTCGAAGCGCTCGGCAAAGGCCAGGTGCAGCCGGTCGTCCTCGGTCAGTCCGTCGGCGCCGACCACGCTGGCCAGCACGCGCACGCGCACCGCCTTGGCGTAGGAAGCGAACAGCTGCTTGGCCAGCGCGGGGTGGTCCGGGTGCGTGAAACCCTCGCCGGTGCCCTGGTCGAACAGGCGCGACAGGCTGGGCAGCACATGGATCGGCGGGTAGACGCCGCGGTGGTCCAGCGCACGGTCGAGCACGATCTGACCCTCGGTGATGTAGCCCGTCAGGTCCGGTATCGGGTGGCCGATGTCGTCGGCCGGCATGGTCAGGATCGGCAGCTGGGTGACGGTGCCGCGCTGGCCGCGCGCCGAGCCGGCGCGTTCGTAGATCGTCGCCAGGTCGGAGTACAGATAGCCGGGGTAGCCCTTGCGGCTGGGGATTTCGCCGTGGCGTGCGGAGACCTCGCGCAGGGCTTCGCAGTAGTTGGTCATGTCGGTCAGGATGACGAGCACATGGCGGCCTTCGTCGTAGGCCAGGTACTCGGCCGCGGTGAGCGCCACCCGGGGCGTCAGCAGGCGCTGCGGACTCGGTTCGCTGGCCAGGTTCAGGAACATCGCGGTGTGGCCCAGCGCGCCCGAGTCGGCCATCGCGCGGCGGAAGTTCTCGGCGGCGTCGTAAGCCACGCCGATGCCGACAAAGACGATCGCGAAGCCCGCACCCGGGTCGTCCGTCCCGCGCAGCCGGGCGTGGCGCGCGATCTCGATCGCGAGCCGGTCGTGCGGCAGGCCGCCGCCAGAGAAGATCGGCAGCTTCTGGCCGCGGATCAGGCTGTTGGTAAGGTCGATCGCCGAGATGCCGGTCTCGATGAAGTCGCGCGGCAGCGCACGCTCGGCCGGGTTCATCGCGCGTGCGTCGATCGGCCGCCAGTGGCGCGCCGCCACCGGCGGGCCGCCGTCGGCCGGCCGGCCCAGGCCATCGAACACGCGGCCGAGCAGGCCCGGGCCGACCCCCAGCGTCAGCGGCTCGCCGCGGAAGCGCAGCGACACGCCCTCCAGCCGCAGGCCCTGGCTGCGGTCGAGCACCTCGACCACGATGCGCTCCTCGTCGAGCGCGGAGATGCGGCCCAGGCGCGGGGCTTCGCCGTCGAGCTGCACCTCCACCGCCTCGCCGAGCGTGACCTCCACGTTGCGCCGCAGGAAGAGCAGCGGCCCGTCGATGCGCTGCACCGTGTCGCGGGTGCCGGTGACCAGGGGCATGTGCATCGTCATGGGCCCGCGACCTCCGCCGATGCCGCCGCGGTCAGGCCGCCGAACTCCCGCTCCATCTGCGACCAGAGCGCGCCGAAGCCGTCGAGCGCGTCCTCCCCGATCTCCTCGCCCATGCGCCGCAGGCGCCTCAGCACCGGCAGCGCGGCCACCGCGTCCGGCCGGATGCCGGCGGCCACCGCGTCGCGGGCGAGCGCGACGCAGCGCATCACCAGGCGCAGCATCTGACTTTGCCGCTCGGCCGAGCAGTAGCGGTCCACCGGCGAGAAGGCCGACTGGCGCAGCAGCGCCTCGTTGACCAACTCGGCGGCGATCAGGGTCATCTGCTGCTCCGGCGGCAGTGCGTCCTTGCCGACGATGCGCGCCATGCGCTCCAGGTGCGCCTGCTGCTCCAGCATCACCAGCAGCTTCTCGCGCTGGCGCGCCCATTCGGCGTTGCCATGTGCCGTCCACCAGGGCGCGAAGCGCTCGGCATCGATCGCGTAGGACTGCAGCGGATGCACCGCCGGGTAGAAGCGGGCCTGGGCGCGCTCGCGGTCCAGGCCCCAGAAGCAGCTGACGTAGCGCTTGGTGTGGCTGGTCACCGGCTCGGAGAAGTCGCCACCGGGCGGGCTGACGGCACCAATGATGGTCAGCGAACCCTCGCCGCCGGCCAGGGTGCGCACGCGCGCCGCGCGCTCGTAGAACTCGGCCAGGCGCGACCCCAGGTAGGCCGGGTAGCCGGCCTCGCCGGGCAGTTCGCCCAGGCGGCCCGAGACCTCGCGCAGCGCCTCGGCCCAGCGGCTGGTGGAGTCGGCCATCAGGGCCACGTGCAGGCCCTGGTCGCGGAAGTACTCGGCCACCGTCACCGCGGTGTAGATGCTGGCCTCGCGCGCGGCCACCGGCATGTTCGACGCGTTGGCCACGATCACCGTGCGCTCCATCAGCGCGCGGCCGGTGCGCGGGTCGGTCAGACGCGGAAACTCCTCCAGCACCTCGGCCATCTCGTTGCCACGTTCGCCGCAGCCGACGTAGACGATGATGTCCGCGTGGCACCACTTGGCCAGGGTCTCCTGCAGCACCGTCTTGCCGGTGCCGAAGCCGCCGGGGATGGCCGCACGGCCGCCGCGCGCCACCGGGAACAGGGTGTCGAGGATGCGCTGCCCGGTGACCAGGGGTTCGTCGGCGGGCAGCCGCGCCGCCACCGGCCGCGGCGTGCGCACCGGCCAGCGGTGCCACAGGCCTACCTTGTGCATGCGGCCGGCGCCGTCCTCCAGCGTGGCCAGCACCGTGTCGTCGCCCACCTCGCCTCCGGCTGCGATGTCGCGCAGCGTGCCGCCCACGTCGGGCGGCAGCAGGCACGCGTTGGCATGCGGGCGTGCGGGCAGGGTGCCGAAGGCCGCGCCTGCCTCCAGCCGGTCGCCGACGCGCGCGCCGGGCACGAAGTGTTCGCGTGGCGGGTCGGACTCGACGCTGTCCAGCCGGCGCAGCAGGCCGTCATGGATGTGGCCGAGCAGGCCCGGGCCGAGACGCACCGACAGCGGCGCGCCGCTGCCGACCACGCTGTCGCCAGGCTTCAGGCCGGTGGTGTCGTCGTAGACCTGGGCCACGAGGCGGTCGCCCTCCAGACGGATCACCTCGCCGGGCAGGCCGGCGGCGCCCACGGCCACCGCCTCGCCGACGGCGAAGGGGCCGTCGACCCGCGCATGCAGGACCGGGCCGTGCAGCGCGACGATGCGGGCGCGGCTCATCGCGCGTCGCCTTCCAGCGCCGCGCGCAGCAGCGCGGCGACGCGGCCGCTGTCGGCCAGCAGCGCGGTCGGGGTCACGTCGACCCAGGCACCGTCGGCGCTGACGTGCAGGCCGGCGTCCAGCCGCGGGTCGGCTTCGGGCGTGGCCTGCAGCGCCGCTGCAAGGGCAGCGGCTTCGTCGGTCGGCAGGTCCGCCGGGTAGCGCAGCACGAGCCCCGTGGGCGCCAGCCGGTCCTTCGCCACCGCGACGGCTCTGGCACACCAGGCCTGCCGCAGCGCCGCGTCCTGCCAGCGCGAGCGCAGGGCCGGCGCCAGCCGCGGCTCGGCCCGCGCCAGCGCCGCGCGCGCGGTTTCGGCTGCGGCGCGGCGGGCGTCGGCGGCGAAGCCGGCCTGCAACTGCTGCAGGCGCCGGCGTGCCGCGTCGCGTGCTTCGGCCGCCGCGCGCCGGCGCTCGCGCAGCGCCTTGTCGTTTGCCTGGGATCGCAGCGCAGCCGCCTCGGCTTCGGCCGCGCCGCGCAGGGCGTCGACCTGGGCGTCGCGCTGGCGCTCGATCTCGGCGACCAGGGCGTCGGCCTGCAGCGTGGCCGGGTTCATGCGTCGAGCCCCAGCAGACCGCGCAGCCGACGCGTGAACGCGGCGTCGGCGCTGGGCGCACCCAGCCGCGGCAGGACCGCCACCGGCGGCTGGCCGTGCAGCCGCGCCTGGCGCAACGCCTCGGCGGGCAGCGCCGCTGCGGCGGCGTGGCCGAGCAGCACCAGCGCCGCGTGTTGCAGCGCGGCGTCGAAGGCCGCCGGCACCTCGGCCGCCGCCGTGGGGCGCGCGTCGACCCCGGCCAGGCGGAACCCGGCGCAGGCGAGTTCGTCGCCGATCAGCACGATGCCGGGCATGGCGGTCAGGTGCGGTTGAGGATCAGGATGGCGACGATCAACCCGTAGATCGCGATGCCTTCGGCCAGACCGACGAGGATCAGCACGCGGCCGAGCAGCTCCGGCTTCTCGGCCAGTGCGCCGACCGCGGCGCTGCCGACCACGGCGACCGCGTAGCCGGCGGCCAGGGTGCCAAGGCCCGCGGCTGCCGCCGCCGAGATGAAGGCCCACTGCAGCACGGCCGGATCGGTGGCGGCGCCAGGAGCCGCGGTCTGCGCTGCGGCCGGCAGGGCGGTGATCACCGCGAGTGCCGTGCCGACGATGGCCAGCGCGACGAGCAGCACGACGGCGGTGACGGCGCGGGGGCCGGTTTTGCTCATGGGGACTCCAGGTTCAGGGCGTGATCGGGTGGGTCGGTGAGGGCGGCGGCAGCGGCCGGAAGGCGCGTCCGCTGCCCTTCAGGAAGCGCAGGAAGAACTCGAACAGCAGCAGCCGGGTGGTCTGGATCCCGACCACCAGGCCTTCGAGCAGCAGGATCAGGGCGTTTCCGGCGGCGAGCAGGACCCACTGGCCGACGGGCCCGGCAGCGTCGGCGATGCTGGTGACGGCCGCTGACAGCCCGGCATGGGCGAGCGCGAAGGCGCCGACACGCGCGAAGGACACGGTGTTGACCAAGAGCTGCAGTGCCTGCTCGATGAACTGCGCCAGCCCGCGCAGCGCGCCCGCGACGCGCGCGCCAGGTGTTTCGGCGGCGGTGCCCAGCGCCATCCACAGCGCGCCCAGCGCCACCGCGCCCAGCGCCTGCGGCACCCAGAATGCGGCCAGCGCGCCGGCGTAGGCCACGACGAGCGCCGCGTCGCGTGAGCACCAGCCGCGCAGATCGCCGCGCCAGGCCGCGGCCAGGGCGTTCAGCGCCAGGCCGGCGCTCAGGATCGCGGCGCCGAGCGCGACGGCCGCGGCCAGCAATTCGATGGGATGCGCCAGCGGGTGCCCCCACAGCGGCGCGATCAGGTCCTCGTGCGCGAACACGCTGCCGAACAGCCAGCCGAAGCCCATGGCGGCAATGCCGCCGGGCACCAGCATCACCAGGGCTGGCCAGCGCCGCCGCAGCAGCAGCCCGGCGGCCAGCAGCACGGCGCCCTGGCCGACATCGCCGAACATGAAGCCGAACAGCAGCGGGGCGATGAAGGCGAGCAGGCGGCTCGGGTCGGCCTCGTCGCGGCCGGGCTGGCCGAGCAGTCGGGCAAAGGCCTCGAAGGCCCGCGCCCAGGGCGGGTTGGCCAGGCGCAATGGCGCCTCGGCGCCTGGCGGCGGCGCGGTGAACTGCGCCAGGCAGCGCAGGCCGTCGCGCTGCAGCGGGGCGCACAGCGTGTCGGCATCGGCGGCCGTGGTCCAGCCGGTGACCCAGACCAGACGCTCGCTGGCCGCCAGGGCGTCGCCGTGGCGCACCAGCCAGGCCACGCGGCCGATCGCGGCCACGGCCTCGGCGACACGGTGATCGTCGGCCAGCGCCTGCAGGGCGCGGTCCTGCGCCTGTGCCTCGCGGGCCGCGTCGGCCCGCCGGGCCCGCAGGCTGTCCAGGGCCTGCGGCCAGCTGCCGTCGAGGTCGGCGGGCCAGCGCAGCAGGCGGCCGTGGTGGGCGTCGAAAACGGCATCGACCGCGCTCATCTCGGTGCGCGGCCCGACCACCAGGGTGGCCACCCGCGTGACCACCCCGCCGCGAGTCGCTTCGAGCGGCAGCATGATGCGCAGCACCGTTGCCGGCAAGGCGGACGCTGGGGGGGCGGCCGTGCCGATGGCCAGGCGCGCGTCGAGCAGGAAGCGGCCGGCGGCCGCCAGCAGTGCCGGCTCGGGCAGCGCGCCGGGCTGGCGGACCGCGGCGGCGGCCACGCTGGCCAGGTGTTCCAGTTGCTGTCGGTGCGTGGCCAGGTGCTCCTGGGCCGCAAGCAGGGGCTCGGCCGCGCCGCGCCAGCGTTCCAGCCGCGCCAGGCTGTGCTGCAGCAGGGCGGCCGGGTCACCAGCCTGCGCCTGCGGCGCCGCAGCCGCTGCAGGCCAGTGGCGGCCATGGCTGTGGGCCAGCGCCGCGAAGCGCTCGAGCAGCGGCGCGGCGTCGGCCAGCACCAGGGGTGCGCCATGCCCTTCGCTCTGCGCCTGCAGCTCGACGCTGCCGCTGCGGGCCAGGCTCTCCAGCACCGACGCCAGCGTGTTGCGCGGGGCGACGAGCTCGAACCAGCGACAGGCCTGCGGGCGCAGCATCAGGCCGGCTCCGCCTCGGCCTCGAACATTGCACGCGCCACCAGCGCGCCGCGCAGGCGTTCGAGGTCCAGCGCCGCGAGCCCCAGGTAGGCGAAGGCCGGCAGCGCGTTGCCGGCATGGCGGCGGTACAGGCGCAGCAAGGCCGCCTGCGCGGCCGGCGCAGCTGCCGGCCGGCCGATGAGGTCTCCGGTCAGGCGCGGGCGCAGCACTTCGGCCGGGCGCCGCCAGGGGATGCCGGGCCGCGCGTCGGGTGGCAGGGCCCGGGCCCAGGCCTCGGCCCAGCCCAGCATGCCCGGGTCGTCGTCAGGCGGTGGCTCGGCGAGCGTGCCGAACAGGCGCAGCGCTGCCCCCCAGCGCGCGGGCATCCAGGCGGCCACGGCCGCAACCTGCATCTGCCAGGCCGCCTGCAGATGGCGCTCGACCGCCGCCGGATCTCCGGCGCTGCCGAGTCCGTCGACCCACCCCGCCAGCGGACCGCTGCGCGCCGCGGCCAGCGCATGTGCGGCGGTGCGGCGACTGTCCAGCGCCCGCCAGGCGGCCGCGCCAGCCCGCGCACCGAGCCGCGCACCCAGCCGTCCCAGCGCATAGGCGAGGTCGGCATGCGCCGTCATGTCGCCCAGCCGCCGGTCAGCTGCGCAGCCACGCGCGCCACCGCGGCATCGATCGCCGCGTCGTCGGGCGGCGGCGCTCGGGTCGGCAGCGCGGCCTGTGCCTGCAGGCGCACGATGCGCGCAGCCAGCGCCTGCGCATGGCGCTGCTGGCGGGCGGCGATGTGCGCCGCTCCGCGCTCGACCCGGGCCCGCGCCGCGTCGCGCGCCGCGTCGACGTGCCGGCGCGCGTCGGCTTGCGCCGCGACTATCGCAGCAGCCGCGTCGCGTTCGGCGCGCAGCACGCGCGCCATCGCTTCGGCTGCGTCGTCGTCGCGGGGCGCGGCCACGGATTCAGTCGACGAGGTGGTCGGCCACCAGTTCTAGCAGGCTCTCGGGCGCCTTGTCCCAATTCGCCCGGCGTGCGCCCTGCTCCAGCGTGACCCGGCACTGGCCGCAGCTGGTGACGAAGTGCGTCGCGCCGGTGGCGTCGACCTGCTGGCGCTTGAGCTCGAAGACCTTCTGGCGCAGCGGCGTCGCGCGCAGGTTGGAGACCACCCCGCCGCCGCCGCCGCAGCACAGGCCGGTGAGGCCGTGATCCTGCAGCTCGTGCAGCTCCAGGCCCAGCGCCGCCAGCACGTGCCGCGCCGCCGCCTCGAGCCCGCCGCGACGCACGATCTGGCAGGGGTCGTGGAAGGTGGCGCTTTCGCCCACCGGCCTGACGCGGATCTTCCCCTGCGCGATCAGCTCGTCGAGGAACTCGGTCATGTGGATGATGCGCACCGGCAGCGCGGCGCCGTACCAGCGTGCCGCCTCCCAGCGTGCCGCACCGTAGGCATGCCCGCACTCGGGCAGGAGCACGGTCTTGGCGCCGATCTTCACCGCGGTGTCGATCAGGGCCCGCGTGAGCTTTTCCTGCAGTGCGAGGTCGCCATTGGTGAAGCCGATGTTGGACGCGTCGAAACCTTCGCTGTGCATCGTCCAGCGCACACCCGCGCGGTTCAGGATCCTCGCCGCGTCGGCCAGCGCCTTGGTGTGCTCGTCGAGCTCGGCCGGCGCCGCGGTGACGAGCACGTCGGCCTGGGCCAGGTCGCAGGGGATCTCCACCCCATGCGCCTGCGCCGCCTCGGCCAGGATGTCGGCCAGGTCCTCGCCCGGCGTCGCGGTGCTGTTCCACAGCCGTGCGGTGCGGTCCATCAGCGCCAGGCGGTCGGGCATCAGACCGGCTTCGTACATGCCGTGGCGCGCCTCCTTGACGAGCTCGGCGATGTCGATGCCCATCGGGCAGGCCAGGGTGCAGCGGCCGCACATATTGCAGCTGTCGTAGAGCAGTTCCTGCCAGTCCTGCAGCTCGTCGATGGTCGGCGCCTTCACGAGGCCCAGCGCGCGCACCAGCGGTGCCAGCACGCTGGTCTGGCGCAGATGGGTGCGCCGGAACGGCTCCAGCTTGTGCACCGGGGTGTACTTGGCGTCGCCGGTGACGAGGTAGAACTGGCAGGCCTGCGCACACAGGCCGCAGTGCACGCAGGCCTCCATGTGGATCGCCGAGGTGCGGCCGAACTGGCTGGCGAAGCCCTGCATCGCCTTTTCGACGCGCTGCGCGTCGGGCTGCGAGCCCTGCCGGTCGAAGGCCGGCGCTGCGACGGTGCTGGTGTTCATGCCTGGGCTCCCCGGTGGCTGAAACGCATGCCCGTGGCAGCGCGCGAAAACGCAAACAGCACCGCGTGCATCAGCTTGCCGAAGGGAAACCACAGCAACAGCAGCTCCAGCGACAGCAGGTGCAGCGCCAGCGGCATCCGGTAGAGCACCGCATCGCGCGCCGCCACGGCGCCCGAGGGTTCGCTGATCACGGCCATGCCGGTGATGAAGGGCAGGAAGGTGACCACCCAGGTCACGTAGTCATCGGCGCTGGAGATGCGCCGGCGCACCGGGTCGTCGAGGCGCGACCAGAGGGCAAACAGCAGCGCGAACATCGCCGCCGCCGCCGCGATGTACATCACCGGATCGGGCAGGGCCGGCCAACCGAAGCCGGTGAGCCGGCGCACGAAGGCGATGTGCGGCGCGTAGGCCAGGACGACGAGGACCAGGCCCAGGTGCAGCACATAGCCGTTGAAGGTGGTGACCATGGCGTTCTGGCCGAACTCGCGCCGTGGCCACAGGCCGCGCACGATGCCCTGCAGGGCGCCGGCCAGGCGACCGGGTGCACCCTCGCGCGGCGGCGAGAGGTCGCGCTGCGAAGGTCGTCGCCACAGCCCCAGCAGCCGCCAGGCGACACCCAGCACGAAGACCGTGATCGACCCGGCCAGGGCCGGGCCGCGAGCAATGTCGAGCAGGTCCATGCACACCCCTGTGCGGGTCGGGAGAACCGGCCCTGGACCCCAAACATAGGCAGCACAGCAGGACCCGGGCTTGCGGTACATCAAGTTCCGCGCCGACCAAGGGTAGATACCAGCCGGGGTGTCCCGGTCTGCCCATGGTCAAGCCCCGCCAAAGCGGGTCCAATGGCGGCTCGTTCTGCCCAGGCGCCAGCCGCCGTCCTGCCACGCCCATGCCCACCGATTCGTCACCCGATCACACGCCCGCTGCGGGCGATGCCGGGTTGCTGGCGCAGATCACCGCCGATCTCGCCGGGGGTGGCGACCCGACGGCGTTGCTGCGGCGTTTCCTGGGCCCGGTGGTGGCGATGTGCGGCGCCGACGCCGGTGCGATGCGCGTGCTGTCGACCGACCGGCGCAGTTTTGCCCTCGTCGCCGCCCAGGGCCTGCCCGACGCGGTGCAGCGCCTGGAGCACCGGGTGGACGCAGGGTGTGGCGTCTGCGGCGTGGCCGCCGGCTCGCTCGACGTGGCCTGGAGCGATGCCTTCGTGCCCTGCGGCCGGCAGGGCCGCCATCCCTTCTACACCGCCGGTGGCCGGCGTGTGCTGGCGGTGCCGCTGGCGCACCGCGGGCGCGTGCTCGGTGTGTGCAATCTGTTCGTCGCCGCCGGGGTCGAGGTGCCGGTCCAGGTGACGGCGCTGTTGAAGACCCTGGGCGAGGTCATCGGGCTGGCGCTGCACAGCGCGCGCATGGAAAGCGAGGCATTGCGCGCCACCGTGGTGGCCGAACGCCAGCTGATGGCCGCCGAAGTGCACGATTCGGTCGCGCAGACCCTGGCCTTCGCGAAGATGCGCATGCCGCTGTTGCAGGCGGCTGTCGACAGCGGCGACCGTACGGCCGCGCAGCGCTACATCGGCGACGTGCGGCGTGCCGTCGGCCAGGCCCACAGCGGCCTGCGCGACGTGATCGGCCATCTGCGCGAGCCGGTCGACCTGCCCGACCTGCAGCAGGTCTTCGACGCCAGCCGCCTGCGCCTGCAGGAGCAGGCGGCCGTGACCCTGGAGGTGCACGACGCGGTGCCCGACCTCGCGCTGAGCGCACCGCAGGCGCATCAGGTGCAGCGCATCGTGCAGGAGGCCCTGAACAACGTCGCCCGCCACGCCGGTGCGCGCCATGCCTGGCTGCACATCGAGCGCCAGGGCGATGATCTGGAGATCCGCGTCGACGACGACGGCCGGGGCATGCCCGAAGTCCAGGCGCAAGATGCCGGGCAGCACTACGGCCTGGACATCATGCGCCAGCGCGCCGCCCTGCTGGGCGGGGGCATCGAGTTTGCGCGGCGCGCACAAGGGGGGACCTGCGTGCGCCTGCACTTCCCGGTGCAGGCGCCGTGAGCGAGCCGCTGCGCCTCGTCCTCGTCGACGACCATGCCCTGTGCCGCGCCGGGCTGACCGACCTGCTGCACCACCGCGGCGGCATCCGCGTTCTCGCGGCCCTGTCCGACCCGGAGCAGGTGCTGCTGGAGCTGCGCGAGCACAAGCCCGACCTGTTGGTGCTGGACCTGCGCATGCCGGCCGTCGACGGCCTGACCCTGCTGCGCCGGCTGCGCGCCGAAGGCATCGACACGCCGGCGATGATCCTGACGATGAGCGACTCCGAGACCGACCTCGCGGCGGCGCTGCGCCTGGGCGTGCGCGGCTACCTGCTCAAGGACATGGAGCCGGAGGAGATCGTCACCGCGATCGAGCGCTGCGCGCGCGGCGAGCTGACCGTCGCCCCGGCGATGACGCTCAAGCTCGCACGCCTGCTCGAGGGCGGGCCGGCGGCGGGGCAGGAGCGTCGCGGCCTGCTGGCCTCGCTGACCGACCGCGAGCGCCAGATCCTGGACCACCTGGCACGCGGCGAAAGCAACAAGACCATCGCGCGCGCGCTGGACATCAGCCACGACACGGTGAAGCTGCATGTGCGCCACATCCTGGCCAAGCTCAACCTCAGCTCGCGCGTCGAGGCCGCCGTGTTTGCGGTCGAGGCGCGCAGCGACCCGGAGGCTTTGCGCTGATCGCTCCGGCCGTGATCTCCTGGACAGTCGGGCACCTCAAGTTCCGCCATTTGGCACCGAAGTTCCAGACATGAATGCTCATGCCAGGACTCCGGGGCCGGGCAAGTGCCATCGGCCACGGCCGGGCGCAGCGGCTTCGCACGGCATCTGCCGGGAAGACGAACCGTGCGAACCGTGAGACTGTGCCGTCTTCCGGCCACCTGCGCCTACCCGGTGTGCGGCTTTCTGTTCGGGTTGGCGTTCCCGCTGGGCTGCCTGATCTTGTTGGGCGCCGCGGGCCAGCTGAATTCGGCCGACGGGCTGTGGGCGCTGTTGACGCAGGCGCATCGCGACCACTTCCTGCTCTACGTGATCGACACGGCGCCCTTGTTCCTGGCCTTGTTCGCCAGTTTCGCCGGGGTACGTCAGGAGCGGATCCATCGCTTCAACTGCGACCTCGAACATCGGATTGCCGAGAAGACCCGCAACCTGTGGCTTGCGCTGGAAGATGCGCGCAGCGCCCATCAGACCGTTCTGCACATGGCCCACCACGACGCGCTGACGGGGTTGCCCAACCGCACCCTGCTGCGCCAGCGTCTCGAGCAGGCGATCGCGAAGGCGCGTTGCAGTGAGCAGCACGCGGCGCTGGTCTTCTGCGACCTGGACAAGTTCAAGCGGATCAACGACACCCTCGGCCACGAGGCCGGTGACAGCCTGCTGCGCGAGGTGGCCGAGCGGCTCGCGCGCGCCGTGCGGTGTGACGACACCGTCGCGCGCCTGGGGGGCGACGAATTTGTCATCGTGCTGACCGACCTGGCGCAGGCCGGCGACGCCGAGTCGGTGGTGCGCACCCTGATCGCGGCTCTGTCCGAGCCGATGACGATCGCCGGGCAGCAGTTCATCGTCACGGCCAGCGTGGGTCTCAGCGTCTATCCGCAGCACGGCGAAACCGGCGACGATCTGATGCGTGCCGCCGACGGCGCCATGTACCAGGTCAAGGCTGCCGGTCGCAACTGTGTGCGCATCTTCGACCCGGCGCGACAGGCCGGTCAGGAGCACGCGATGACGCCGAAGCCTGCGGACCTGTTCACCGCCTAGTGCCCAGGTTTCGATTCGGACTCGGCGTTCGGACGGCGCCCATCGGCGGCATCTGCCGGCGGCTGCAAGACTCGGGCATGAAGCTGTGCGCGGGTGTCCAGGGCCGTCACCTGCAGGCCCCTGGCGCAAGACGGGTTGACCGCAGCCACTGGTTCGGTTATCGTAGAACTATGGAATTAAAACATGGAAACGATGCGGCCTGCGAAGAACGATGACGCTGTGGCGCGCTATGCCAGGATGCTGTCGGCCATCGGCACCGAGCCGCGACTGCGTATCGTGCGCCTGCTCTTGAGCGCGCATCCCCGAGGGATGGTGGTGGGCGACATCGCCGGCGAGTTGGACATATCCGGCTCCACCTTGTCGCACCACCTCGAGAGGCTGAAGAACGAAGACGTGGTCAAGGTGCGGCGCGAGGGCACCTTCCTCTGGTACTCGACGAATACCTTGGCCTTGCAGGATCTTCTGGGCTTTCTGTACGCGGAGTGCTGCACCCGCAACAAGGCCGTCGAACCGCAGAAGATCGTCTGCTGCACTTGAACACCTGGAGACAGCGATGAGGTCATCCCCCGACGTGAAAGAGGTCGTGAAGCAGAAGTACGGTGATGCCGCCGCCCGTGTCACGCAAGGCGCCGGCGGCAGTTGCTGTGGCCCGACCACCCCTTGCTGCGACACGGCCGCGGCAGCGCCGGCGAGCTGGGATCCGATCACCTCGAAGCTGTACGACGCGGCCCAGGCCAGGGATGTCCCGCAACAGGCGCTGCTGGCATCCCTGGGCTGCGGCAACCCGACGGCGCTGGCCGAGTTGAAGGCCGGTGAAACGGTGCTCGACCTGGGCTCGGGCGGCGGCATCGATGTGCTGCTGTCCGCCAGGCGCGTCGGCCCCACGGGGCGGGCTTTCGGCCTCGACATGACCGATCAGATGCTGGCCCTGGCCGAAGAGAACAAGCGCAGGAGTGGCCTCACCAATGTGCACTTCCTCAAGGGTGAGATCGAGGACATCCCCTTGCCGGACAACTCGGTGGATGTGGTGATCTCGAACTGCGTCATCAACCTGTCCGGCGACAAGGACCGCGTGCTGCGCGAGGCGTTCCGGGTGCTCAAGCCCGGTGGCCGCTTCGCGGTGTCCGACGTGGTCGTGCGTGGCGCGGTGCCCCCAGCCATCCGCAAGTGCATGGAGCTCTGGGTCGGCTGCGTCGGGGGCGCGTTGTCGGACGACGACTACCTCGCGAAGCTCGCCGCGGCGGGATTCGTGCGGGGCGGCATTGAAGTCACCCGCGTCTATACGGCTGACGATGCCCGCGACTTTCTGGCGGGGCAGAGCCAGGACATCGTGCAACTGGCACCGCAGGTCGGCGGCAAGTTCGCGAGCGCCTTCATCCGTGCGCGGAAACCAGGTTTGGCCGGAGTGAATCCGAGCCCCTGAACTCGCCGTCGCATGCGCCGGTGAACGGCCACCGATTGTATTTGGACGAAGCTTGATTGCCGGCAGGGGCGGTGCAGGATCTGCCGCACTCCGTCGCTTTTGCATGGTCGGCAGCGATTCGGTCGAATGCCGCTGTGCGATCTGCACCGGGCAAGGCAACTGGCGGCCGGCGGGCCCTTCAAGTTCCTTCGCTGGATGCCGATGACGACATGGTATTTCCGTGTCGATCGGAGACCCCCATGCTGCCAGCAACACAGGCCGCGCAAATGGCCGCGCGAGACCCATCGCCTTCCGGCTTCGTGGCGTGCCTTTCCCGTCGGAGTCCTTGCCCATGAACCCCTACCAATCCGGCATCCGCACGTTCGCACTTGCCAGCATCGGCGCGGCGATGTGCCTCGTCGCGGGCGCCTGTGCGGCCCAGCCGGCAGATCCTGCGGGCAACCGCCTGCGGATCAGCGGCTTCGGGACCATCGGTGTCGTGCACTCTGCGGCCCCGGCGGGCTGGGGTTTTCTTCGCAGCCTCGACCAAGCGTCCAGCGCGAGCAGTACACGATTCGAGCTTGATTCGCGGCTCGGGGTGCAGGCCAACTACGCCGCGACTTCGCAGATCGAACTCGTCGGACAGGTGCTGGCCGCGCGGCGAGACTCCGACGCGCCCATCGGCGACGCCATCGAGTGGGCATTTGCTGCCTATCGACCGAGCGCCGACCTGACCTTTCGTGCCGGCCGCCTGAACCTGGACCAGTTCGTGATGTCCGACTATCGAAACGTCGGCTTCGCCTACTTGTACGCCCGACCCCCGGTCGAGTACTACGCCTCGATCCCCAGCAAGCTCGACGGCATGGATGTGACCCGCAGCTGGACCTTCGACGACGTGCAATGGCGTGCAAAAGGTTTCGTCGGACGCTCCAGGATCTCCGGATTCACGCTGACCGATGTCTACGGTGCTTCGATCACCCGTGAATCGGACGGCCTGCTCGTGCGGGCTGGATTTACGCGCGCCAGGTTCGACCGCAACGCCGACGGCACCGCCCGCCTGATCAGCGGCCTCGATCAGGTCCGGGCGCTGCCCATCCCCAGTGTTTCTGCCGAAGCCGGCGCCTTGGTGCGCGGCCTGGATCTGGCCGCCGAGCCGCTGACCTATGCCACGCTCGGTTTGACCTATACGCAATCGCAGTGGCAATACGCGGCGGAGGTGGCGCGGGTCTCGATCGGAATCTCCCGGGTGAAGGCCGGCTATGCCAGCGTCGGTCGACGGTTCGGGGATCTGACGCTGTTCGGTGTGGTGAGCGCTGCCGGCAGCAACCAGGGCGTTTTTGCGACACCCGAATGGGCCCCGGTCCTCACCCCGGTGATCGGCCCCGGCCTGGCCCAGCAGGCTCAGATGCTCGGGGCCTCGGCGGCTCCGGCGGCCAGTCGCTCGACCCGTCAGAGCACCTACTCGCTCGGTGCCCGCTGGGACATCCATCCCAGCATGGCACTCAAGGTGCAATGGGACCACGTGAAGATCAGGGCCAACGGCGGCTTCCTGTGGTCCGACGCGACGAATGATCCCGGCAGTGCCAACGTCGCGACCGTCTTGCTGGACTTCGTGTTCTGAGGCCGGCCATGAGAACCTACTTCAGACACCTTCTGGCCCTCGCTGCCGTGGCGTTCGCGCCGCTGGCGCAGGCGGACTTCTACCTGATCGTCCAGGCCGCGAACCCGCAACCCGCGCTGACGCAGCGTGAGGCGGTGGATCTGTTCATGGGGCGCAACCGCGCGTTCCGCAACGGCACCGTGGCGCAGGTCTACGACCTGCCGCGAGACAGCGCCCAGCGCGCCGAGTTCTATCAACGACTGACGGGCATGGGACCGGCGCAGGTGAACAGCTACTGGGCCCGCCTGATGTTCTCCGGCCAGACCATGCCGCCGTATGCGGTTCCTGACGAGGAGGCCATGATCACCGTCGTGAAGGGCCATGTCGACGCGATCGGCTGGGTGCGCAAGGAGCCGAGCGACAAGGCGTTGCGCGTCCTGCTCGTCCTCAAGGATCCGAATTGACCGAGCGCATCGCGCAGTTCGTCGGTCTGGGAAGCCTTCGACTGCGCTTCATGCTGACCGTCGTGCTGGGTGCGGTCGTGTTCTCGACCGCGGCCGGTGCGATCGCCTACCGACTCGGCCACTCGCGTGCGATGGACAACAGCCGCAACGCGCTGAACGGGCTGTCCATTGCCGTCGGCAAGACAGCGGCCATCGGCGCCTTTGCGTCGGACAAGGTCCTGCTGCGCGAGATCACGGACGGTCTGGTGCGCAACGAACTCGTCGCCAGCGCCGACGTGGTTTCAGCGCGCGGTGAGATGTTGAGTCACAGCGTGCAGGCAGGTGCTGCCACCGCGCGAGACGGCCCGGTGCTGGCGGTGGCGCTGGAGTCGCCGTTCGACGCCACCGAATCGGTCGGCGTGCTTCGTGTCCAGGGTGACAGCCGCCGAATTGCCGCCGTGGCCAACCGCGAGGCCTACACGCTGGCGCTGCTGATGACGGCCCAGGCAGCGCTGATTGCGCTGATGCTCTATTTCGCGGCCGCCCGCCATTTCTCGAATCCGCTGCAGCGGCTGGCGCAACTGCTGCACGAGACGCCTCCGGGGACCACGACGCGCCTGTCCACGCCGCGCAGGCACCAGGCCGACGAAATCGGTCTGCTGATCCAGAGCGCGAATGCGCTGATCGACACCAATGCGCAGGCCATGGAGCGCGAGCGCGAAGTGCGCGCCGGCATCGAGGTGACGGTCGACGAAAGAACCGCCGAATTGCGCGTGGCCAAGGAGCAGGCCGAGGCGGCCAGCCGCGCCAAGTCGCAATTCCTGGCCAACATGAGCCACGAGATCCGCACGCCGATGAACGGAGTGCTCGGCATGGCCGAGCTGCTGCTGTCGACCTCGCTGGCGCCGCGCCAGAAGCACTTTGCACGCTCGCTGCAAGTCTCGGCCGACGCCATGATGCGGCTGCTCAACGACATCCTGGATGTCTCCAAGATCGAGGCCGGGCGCATGGAGATCGAGCGCCTGCCCTACAGCCCGGCCAAGTTGGCCGCGCAGACTGCGGCGCATTGGGCGGAGTCGGCACAGGCCAAGGGCCTGGAGCTGATCTGCAATATTGCACCCGACATCGCGCCCTGGGTCTGGGGCGACCCGCATCGCATCCGTCAGTGCCTGGACAACCTGGTCAGCAACGCGGTGAAGTTCACGGCCGCCGGGGACATCGAAATCAGCCTGTCGCGCGTGACGGATGCGCCCGCAAGCCCGCCCGAGCTGCGCTTTTGCGTGCGCGACACCGGCGTGGGCGTAAGCGAAGAAGCCAAGGCCAGACTGTTCGTGGCCTTCTCCCAGGCCGACAACTCCACCACGCGCAAATACGGCGGCACCGGACTCGGGCTGAGCATCACGCGCCAGCTTGCCGAACTGATGGGCGGACGCATCGGCATGCAAAGCAGCGTCGGGGTGGGCACGCAGATGTGGCTGTCCACGCCATTGGATATTGCCGAATCCCGGTCGACCGGCGCCGCAGCCCCGGCCCTGCCGGCTGGTCTGCAGGTTCTCGTGGTCGAGCCGCATCTGCGCGCGCAGTCCATTTTGCTGGACCTGCTCGGGCGCATCGGCGCCGTCACCGAAGTGGCCCGCGACACGGCGGCCGCCTTCGACCGACTCAGCCGCAGCGCGACCCGGGCGCGGTACGACGTCGTCATCTATGTGGAGCCCGAGCACCCGGGTCGCGAGTCGCCGTTCGCCCAGCGGGTGAAGGACGGGTCGGCCGACGGTCGGCCGCGCCTGATCAAGCTGGTGCCCATGAGCACCCTGGCCGAACTCGACATCCATTCGGTTCCGGGCGTGCATGCCTGGTTGCCCAAGGCAGTGACCGAATCCGGTCTGCGCGGCGCCTTGGCCGAGGCCCTGAGCGACGAAGAGAGCGCGCAGGCCAGCGCGGCCGACTCCGGCTTCGGGCAACTGCCGGCGCTGAACCGGCATGTGCTGCTGGCCGAGGACAGCGCGATCAATGCCGAGATCGCGACGGCACTGCTGCATGATCTCGGCTGCACGGTCGTCAGGGCCGCGGATGGCGAAGAGGCGGTGCTGCGCTTCCGGCAGGGCCGATTCGACCTGGTCCTGATGGATTGCCAGATGCCGGGCATGGACGGCTTCGAGGCCACGGGCCGGATCCGCCAGATCGAAGCCGAGCGTGGCGGCGCTGCGGTAGACAGCACCGGCAGCCGCACACCGATCATCGCGCTGACGGCGAACTCGCTCAGCGGCGACCGTGAACGCTGCCTGGACGCCGGCATGGACGACCATGTCGCCAAGCCCTTCAGACGCGCACAGCTGCGTGCGGCGATGGCGCGCTGGCTTGGATCACCGAACGCCGAAGACGCTGTGGCTCCGGCCCCGGTCGTCATGGACCCGCAGCGCCCGGGCGGCATCGACCGCCAGGCCCTGCTCACGCGGCTTCAGATCGGCGGGCGCCTGCGCCCGGCCCTGGTGGCCAAGGTGATCGGTCTGTTCCTGGCCGAAACGCCGGGCCTGCTCGATGAGTTGGCGCAGGGCCTGCAGCGCCAGGACCCGCGGGTCGTCGAACGCGCCTTGCACACCCTCAGGTCCACCGCGGCTTCGGTCGGTGCTTCGGCGCTGTCGGATCTGGCCGGGCAGGCCGAGGGCCACGCCCGCGGCGGCAAGCCCGATGCCGTGCAGGCGCAGTTGGCCGAGATCCGTCGCCTGTTCGACATCGCGGGCACGCAGTTGCAGGCGCTGCGCGCCGGGCTGGCGCGGCCTGAGGCGGAAGTTGCCGAATCATGAGATCGCCAAGCCAACGCCAGACCGTGCTCGTCATCGACGACGACGCCATCGTCCGCCTGATGGCGTCCGAGGCCCTGAGTGATGCTGAATAGCATGAATCAAGCGTCATCTGATCTGCGGCCCGAGCCGATTGAAAAGAGAGACGACCCGTCGCTGCCGACGCGTCGCGTGGCGGGTTCTCGCTGGGGCTGGATCGCGTCCATCGATGCCCTGCTGCTGGGTCGCGAGTGGCGGCTGCGCCATCGTTTGTCGCGCATCCTGATTGCGATGGCCGTCTATGCGCTCAGTCTGCTGATGCAATGGCATGCGGTCAGCCTGGGCTGGGCCGACCGGGATGCAGGCCGGTGGCTGACCACCTTCATCCTCATTGGCATCTTCGCTTTCTATGGCATCGTCCGCTCCGGCGTGTCGCTACGGTGGCGCGATCCGGCGCTGACCCTGCCCCAGATGGTGTTCGGCATCGTGGCGATTGCGCTCGCCTACCAGGTCAACCCACAGGTGCGTGGTGTGCTGCCGACGCTGGCTGCCCTGGTGCTGGTGTTCGGCGCCTTCACGCTGAATCGCCGGACCTGCCGCCGGCTGGGTCTGTTTGCGGTTGCCATATTCGGCGCTTCGATGGCCATTGCGGTCTGGCGCCAACCCCAGGTCTTCCCGCTCGTCGTGGAACTGCAGCACTTCATCTTTGTCGCCGCCGTGCTGCTGACGATGGGCGTGCTGGCCGGGCAGCTGAGCCAGCTGCGTGCCGACTGGAAACAGCAGAAGCTGGACCTGAAGCAGGCGATGGCGCACCTGGACAAGGGGCGCCAGGAGATGGCCGAGGCACGCGCTGCGGCCGAGGCGGCCAGCCGCGCCAAGTCGCAATTCCTGGCCAACATGAGCCACGAGATCCGCACGCCGATGAACGGAGTGCTCGGCATGGCCGAGCTGCTGCTGTCGACCTCGCTGGCGCCGCGCCAGAAGCACTTTGCACGCTCGCTGCAAGTCTCGGCCGACGCCATGATGCGGCTGCTCAACGACATCCTGGATGTCTCCAAGATCGAGGCCGGGCGCATGGAGATCGAGCGCCTGCCCTACAGCCCGGCCAAGTTGGCCGCGCAGACTGCGGCGCATTGGGCGGAGTCGGCACAGGCCAAGGGCCTGGAGCTGATCTGCAATATTGCACCCGACATCGCGCCCTGGGTCTGGGGCGACCCGCATCGCATCCGTCAGTGCCTGGACAACCTGGTCAGCAACGCGGTGAAGTTCACGGCCGCCGGGGACATCGAAATCAGCCTGTCGCGCGTGACGGATGCGCCCGCAAGCCCGCCCGAGCTGCGCTTTTGCGTGCGCGACACCGGCGTGGGCGTAAGCGAAGAAGCCAAGGCCAGACTGTTCGTGGCCTTCTCCCAGGCCGACAACTCCACCACGCGCAAATACGGCGGCACCGGACTCGGGCTGAGCATCACGCGCCAGCTTGCCGAACTGATGGGCGGACGCATCGGCATGCAAAGCAGCGTCGGGGTGGGCACGCAGATGTGGCTGTCCACGCCATTGGATATTGCCGAATCCCGGTCGACCGGCGCCGCAGCCCCGGCCCTGCCGGCTGGTCTGCAGGTTCTCGTGGTCGAGCCGCATCTGCGCGCGCAGTCCATTTTGCTGGACCTGCTCGGGCGCATCGGCGCCGTCACCGAAGTGGCCCGCGACACGGCGGCCGCCTTCGACCGACTCAGCCGCAGCGCGACCCGGGCGCGGTACGACGTCGTCATCTATGTGGAGCCCGAGCACCCGGGTCGCGAGTCGCCGTTCGCCCAGCGGGTGAAGGACGGGTCGGCCGACGGTCGGCCGCGCCTGATCAAGCTGGTGCCCATGAGCACCCTGGCCGAACTCGACATCCATTCGGTTCCGGGCGTGCATGCCTGGTTGCCCAAGGCAGTGACCGAATCCGGTCTGCGCGGCGCCTTGGCCGAGGCCCTGAGCGACGAAGAGAGCGCGCAGGCCAGCGCGGCCGACTCCGGCTTCGGGCAACTGCCGGCGCTGAACCGGCATGTGCTGCTGGCCGAGGACAGCGCGATCAATGCCGAGATCGCGACGGCACTGCTGCATGATCTCGGCTGCACGGTCGTCAGGGCCGCGGATGGCGAAGAGGCGGTGCTGCGCTTCCGGCAGGGCCGATTCGACCTGGTCCTGATGGATTGCCAGATGCCGGGCATGGACGGCTTCGAGGCCACGGGCCGGATCCGCCAGATCGAAGCCGAGCGTGGCGGCGCTGCGGTAGACAGCACCGGCAGCCGCACACCGATCATCGCGCTGACGGCGAACTCGCTCAGCGGCGACCGTGAACGCTGCCTGGACGCCGGCATGGACGACCATGTCGCCAAGCCCTTCAGACGCGCACAGCTGCGTGCGGCGATGGCGCGCTGGCTTGGATCACCGAACGCCGAAGACGCTGTGGCTCCGGCCCCGGTCGTCATGGACCCGCAGCGCCCGGGCGGCATCGACCGCCAGGCCCTGCTCACGCGGCTTCAGATCGGCGGGCGCCTGCGCCCGGCCCTGGTGGCCAAGGTGATCGGTCTGTTCCTGGCCGAAACGCCGGGCCTGCTCGATGAGTTGGCGCAGGGCCTGCAGCGCCAGGACCCGCGGGTCGTCGAACGCGCCTTGCACACCCTCAGGTCCACCGCGGCTTCGGTCGGTGCTTCGGCGCTGTCGGATCTGGCCGGGCAGGCCGAGGGCCACGCCCGCGGCGGCAAGCCCGATGCCGTGCAGGCGCAGTTGGCCGAGATCCGTCGCCTGTTCGACATCGCGGGCACGCAGTTGCAGGCGCTGCGCGCCGGGCTGGCGCGGCCTGAGGCGGAAGTTGCCGAATCATGAGATCGCCAAGCCAACGCCAGACCGTGCTCGTCATCGACGACGACGCCATCGTCCGCCTGATGGCATCCGAGGCCCTGAGTGATGCCGGGTACGGCGTCGTCGAAGCGCCCGACGCTGAATCGGGGTGGGAGCAATTCATCCGCAGCGGCGCGGACCTGGTGCTGCTGGATGTGATCCTGCCGGGAATGAACGGGTTCGAGGCCTGCGCCCGGCTTCGTGCACATGCTGCGGGTGTCAATGTCCCGATCATCGTGATGACCGGGCTGGATGACCGCGGGTCCATCGCCAGCGCCTTTGACGCCGGCGCCACGGACTTCATCACCAAGCCCATCGTCTGGGATCTGTTGCCCTACCGCGTGCGCTACGCCTTGCGGGCCAGCGCCGCGTTCCAGGAGACCTTGCGCAGCCGGGCTTTGCTGAGCCGTTCGCAATCGCTGGCCAATATGGGAAGCTGGGCGTGGCGCCACGCCGACGACAGCCTGGTCTGGTCCGACGAAATGCATCGCATCCATGGCACGACATCGGGGCCGCTCGATGCGTCTCGTCCCGACCTGTTGGCTCAGGTCCACCCCGATGACCGTCCCGTTGTGCAGCGCGCGTTGGCCGGCGCCATGGATCAAGGGCTTGCCTACAGCATCGAGTTCCGGGTCGTCCGGGCTGATGGAACGGTGCGCCGGCTGCTCGAGCAGACGCATGTCGAGCGCCACGCCGATGACGCCGTCATCGCGGTGCACGGGATCCGGCGCGACATCACCGAGCAGACCGACGCCAATGAGCGCATTCGAACCCTGGCGTTTTTTGATCCGCTCACGGGCCTGGCCAATCGCTCGCTGTTTCGCACCATGGTCCAGCAGCAGCTGGCGCATGGCGCCAGACAAGGCACACGCTGTGCGGTGCTGATCGTGGACATCGACCGATTCAAGCTCATCAACGAGACGATCGGCCCGCAGGCCGGCGACGAGGTGCTCAAGGCGGTCGGGCATCGGCTGCGCGACTGTCTCAGAGCTGCCGATCTGAAAGGTTCGACCCGCGTGCCGGCGGGCGAGGAGAGCATCGCCAGACTGGGTGGCGACGAGTTCACGATTCTGCTCGGAGACATCGTCGACGTGCACCAGGCGAATCTGGTCGCCCAACGCATTGTCCGTGCGCTCAGTGACCCGATCGTCGTGGGCGACCATGAGCTGGTCGTCAGCGCGAGTATCGGGATCAGCGTGACACCCGACGACGGCGACGATACCGACGCCTTGCTGAGGAACGCCAGCACCGCAATGCACGCCGCCAAGCAGGATTTGCAGCATCGAATTCGCTGCTACGACAACGCCATGAGCATTGCGATCGGCCACAGGGTCATGATCGAGACGGAGTTGCGGCGCGCCATCCACCAGAACGAACTGCGGATCTACTACCAGGCCAAGGTCGACGTGCGATCTTTGCGGGTGATCGGCGCCGAGGCCCTGATCCGCTGGATGCATCCGGTGCGGGGTCTGATCGGGCCGCTGGATTTCATCCCGATTGCCGAAGAGTCGGGATTGATCGTGCCGATCACGCAGTGGGTGATCGGGGAGGTCTGTCGTCAGTTGACCGCCTGGCGCGCCGAGGGTCGTCGAGCCGTGCCTGTATCGATCAACCTCGACGCACCCAGTCTGCAGAGCCAGGATCTGGTCAAGTCCGTGGCGGCTGCGCTGGCCGAAAACAGTCTGGACCCTTCGACCATCGAGTTTGAGGTCACCGAAAGCAGCCTGATGCGGGACATCGACCAGGCGAGCCGAACCTTGCACGCCTTGCAGGATATCGGCGTGAAGCTGTCGATCGACGATTTCGGTACAGGCTATTCGTCGCTGACCTATTTGAAGCGGTTCCCGATCGATGTCCTGAAGATCGATCGCAGCTTCGTCAAGGATCTGCTGAAGGACAAGAACGACGCGGCGCTGACGACAGCCATCATTGCCATGGGGCACAGCCTCGATCTGGAACTCGTCGCCGAGGGCGTGGAAACCTGGGAGCAGGTCGACTTTTTGGCTGAACGCCGGTGTTTCCTCGTCCAGGGTTTCTTGTTTGCAAAGCCGTTGCCGGCGGCCGAGTTTTCGGTCCTGGTTCAGTCAGGCCCCGGCGGAATCCGGGTCGCGGTTCCGTCGACTGCCGACCTATCGGCTTGACGCGACAGCCTCCTGGGGCGCGAGCACCTCGCCTTGTGCAGACCCCGCCAGCGTGGCGTGCAGCGACACCACCTCGCCGACGATCGTCAGGCAGGGTGACTTCAACCCCGCCTCGGCCACGCGCTGCGCCAGGTCGGCCAGGGTGCCGGCGACGACACGCTGCCCCGGCAGCGTGCCCTGTTCGACCACCCCGGCAGGATGCGTCGGCGGCAGGCCATGCGCGATGAGTTGCGCGCAGATCTCGCCCAGGCCGGCCAGGCCCATGTAGATCACGGTGGTCTGGCGCGGCCGCGCCAGCGCCGGCCAGTCCAGCCTGCAACTGCCGTCCTTCAGGTGGCCGGTGACGAACAGGCAGCCCTGGGCGAAGTCGCGGTGCGTCAGCGGGATGCCGGCGCTGGCCGACACGCCGCAGGCGGCGGTGATGCCGGGCACCACCTCGAAGGGCACGCCGGCTTCGGCCAGGGCCTGCAGTTCTTCGCCGCCGCGGCCGAAGACGAAGGGGTCGCCGCCCTTGAGCCGCACCACGCGCCGGCCCTGGCGCGCGAGCGCCACCAGCAGGCTGTTGATCTGGTCCTGCGACAGGCTGTGGTTGGCGCGCTGCTTGCCCACGTAGCGCCGCTCGACATGTGCCGGCACGAGGGCCATCACGCCGTCGCCGACGAGCGCGTCGTGGACCACCACGTCGCACTCGGCGATCAGGCGTGCGGCCTTCAGGGTCAGCAGTTCCGGGTCGCCGGGGCCGGCGCCCACCAGGGCCACCCGGCCCGTGACCGGCATCCCGGTGTCGGGGAACTGCACGCCGGCGAGCAGGGCGGTGAAATCGGTCATCCGGTTCATCGGGTGTCTCCTCGAGCCTGGATTCAGCCTGCGCAGCCGTTGCAGCCGCCGCCGCTGGCGCAGCCCGCGGCCGGTGCGGGCGCGTCTTCGGTCTGCGCGACGCAGACGAAGTCGTGCCGCCCGGGGGCGACCTCCACATAGTCGAGCAGCGCGTCGTCGAGCAAGGCTTGCGAAGGCGGTGCGATGAGCAGGGACACGCCGTCGATCTCCAGCGGCAGATCACCTTCGCGCGCTTCGTCCAGACCCATGCCGAAGGCCAGCGCCCCGTCGGCTTCGAGGCGCGCGGCCACGCGCAGTGCGAGGCCCTGCGCTTCGCTGCGCGGCATCGCGGCGCGGATCTCGGCGGCGGCAGCGGGGCTGAGCGTGAACATGGTCATCGGCCTTTCAATGTTCGCCCTTGGTGCGCAGCAGGCCCGCCAGGCGGTTGCCCTGCTTCTGCGGCCCACCGTTCGGGAACAGGATGTGCAGATGGTGGTTGCTGCCGCGCTCGTTGCCCCAGCGCTTGCTGAAGTGGGGGATCATCACGCGCACCTGCGGCTGCACGCCGTGCTCCTGCCAGTAGGCGCGCAGGAAGTGGATCAGTTCCCAGTGCGCCTCGGTCAGGGTCAGGCCCTCGCGCGCGGCCTGCGCCTGCGCGAAGGCCGGTGTCCAGTCGTCCAGGTTCAGCAGATAACCTTCGCTGTCGGTGGCGACCCTGCGCCCTTCGACGGTGATGCCATGCGCGGTGGGGTTGGGCGAGTTCATGCGGCCAGCTCCGTGGGTTGATGCGCGCAGCGGCGGACCTGGGCGACGAAGCGCGCTGCCCAGGCGTCGGCCGCGATGCTGCGCCGGTGGGTGTAGGAGGCGAGCAGCCGGTGAACCAGCAGCCCGTCGTGGCGGCCGTCGATGCCGTGGCCGCGTTCGACGCGGTAGGCCCAGGCCACCGCGGGGTGAATGTTCTCCAGCCGCGAATGGTGGAACTCGTGGGCACGCAATGCGACCCCTTCGCCGCCACCGGGCCAGGGCATCGCCGCGGTTTCGCGCAGATGCACATAACCGCGGCCCACCGGGCGCGGCTGCATTGCTGCGTCGGCCGGGATCGCGCCGACCATCGGCAAGCGCCGCCCCTGCCAGCTCAGGCTGCGCGCCAGCCACATCAGGCCGCCGCATTCGGCATAGGTGGGCAGGCCGGCCTCGATGGCGCGCTTCACATCGGCGCGCAATGCGGTGTTGGCCGACAGCGCATCCATGCAGGTTTCGGGGAAACCGCCGCCGACGAACAGGCCGTCGCAGGCCGGCAGGCGCGCGTCGTGCAGGGTGTCGAAGAAGTGCAGGTCCGCCCCCGCAGCCTGCAGCGCCGCGAGATCGTCGGGGTAGTAGAAGCCGAAGGCGCGGTCGCGGGCGATGGCGATGCGCACACGCGGGCCGGCAGGCGGCGGGGCCTGTTTCGCAACCGGAGCCGCCCAGGCTTCAGCGCTGCGTGCCAGCGCGAGCACGGCGTCCAGGTTCACCGCCTCGCCGATGGCGCGGGCGATGGCGGCGATGCGGTCGTCGGCATCGTCCAACTCAGTGGCGGGCATCAGGCCCAGGTGGCGCTCGGTGAGCGCCAGCAGCGGCTGCTGATGCACCGCGCCGAGCACCGGGATGTCGGGACAGTAGTGCGCCAGCACCTCACGCAGCCGCGCTTCGTGGCGCGCGCCGCCGACGCGGTTGAGGACCACGCCGCCGATGCGCAGCGCCGGGTCGAAGGCGGCGTGGCCGCGCAGCAGGGGCACGATGCCGCGCGTGCTGCCGCGCACGTCGAGCACCAGCAGCACCGGGGCGCACAACTGCTTGGCGAGCGCGGCGTTGCAGTCGCTGCCGTCCAGCGCCATGCCGTCGAACAGGCCGTGGTTGCCTTCGATCAGCACCAGGTCGGCACCCACCGCTTCGCGTGCGAACAGGGTCTCGATCTCGGGCGCCGCCATCAGATGCGGGTCGAGGTTGAAGCAGGGCCGGCCGCTGGCGCGCGCCAGCCACATCGGGTCGATGTAGTCGGGACCTTTCTTGAACGCCTGCACCACGATGCCGCGTGCGCGCAGCGCGGCCGCCAGACCGAGCGTCAGCGTGGTCTTGCCCGAGGACTTGTGCGCGGCGGCGACCAGGATGCGGGCCATCGTCGTCAGCCCTTCACTTCCAGCGTGTCGTCGCGCGGCAGCACGTCGAGCACCCGCACGCCGATCACCGTCAGCACGAAGGCCGCGCCCACACCGCCGAGACCGAGCAGCCACTCCGGCAGCCTGGGCACGTAATGCGCCACCTGCCCGTCGCCGAAGCTGCTCTGCGCCTGCCAGCCGGGAAAGATCTCCAGCGGAAAGGCCTGGCCGCCGATGATGAAGGCGTAGAGAAAGGCAAAGGCGCCGGCGACCACCAGGCCCGCGGCGAGCAGGGTCCAGCGCGGGCTGGCGAAACGCTCGCTGAACAGCATCAGCATCGGCAGCACCGAGCCGATGCCGACGAAGCCTACCCAGAGCAGCCCGGCGAACAACTCGCCCCCGTTCGCTCCGAGCAGGATGAAGGCCTCGAATTCATGCTGGCGCGCGAAGTACAGATTGGTGCCGTGGAAGACCACCACCAGGTACAGCGCCGCGGCGACGAAGATGCCGAGCAGGCGATTCAGCCGCCGCTGCACGTTGCCGGGCATGGTCTGGCCGTTCCAGCGCAGCATCGCCGCCTGCACGAGCAGGAACACCGCCAGCCCCCAGCCGAAGGACATGACCACGAACATCGGCGCCAGCAGGGCCGACTGGTAGGCCTGGCGCGCGACGAGCAGACCGAAGATCGAACCGGTGCCGGTGGTGAGCAGAAAGCGCCAGACCAGGGCCGCCAGCCCGGCCTTCTTCGTCCAGGGGTTCAGGCGGCGCTCGGCCATCGTCCAAAGATAGACCGCGACGATGGCCACCATGCCCGAGTACAGGAACACGTTCCAGGCGAAGACCGAGCTGAAGTTGTAATGCGTCGCGGCGACGATGACGCGCTCGGGCCGCCCGAGGTCGAGCATCAGCACCATCAGGCCGCCGATCAACAGCGCGATGCACAGCAGGCCCGACAGCGGCGCGCGCACCTTGTAGGCCGGCTGACCGAAGACCGAGCCGACCGAGGCCACGTTGAGCACGCCCGAGGCGGCGACGATCATGAAGATCGCGAACACATGCGGCAGACCCCAGACGATCTGGTTGTCCATGCCGGTGGCGATGTGGCCGGCGGTTTCCATCCGGTGCGCGGCGAGCAGGCCGATGCCGACCACCGCGGCACCCAGCGCCAGCAGGGCCCAGAAGGCACGTGACTCCACGCGTTCGAAGGATCTTGGCATGGTGCTCATCTCACCGGCCCGACGGTGTGGCTTGCGACCGGAGACGCGGGATGCGCAATGCGCCCATGTGGCCCATCACTGCCGTTCTCATGCCTGTCCTGTGGTGGCAAGGCGATGGCAGGCAGCCGGCTGGCGCGCAGATCGGGCGGTCGGCGCTGCGCGCCGACTTCCCTGCGCTTCTCGGTCACATGGCCCGCCGCAGAACTCGCTGCGTTCGCTGTGCTCACTGCGCCCAGACAACCGCGGCGAGTCAGTTCACGAAGCGCGCTGGCGCGCGCGGCCATGCGCCCTGCGATGCTCGGCACCCTCAGATGCGCGCCAGCCGGCTGCCTGCCACCGCCTTGCGGGCAGGCACAGGCGACCCGTGAAACCGTCCGCTCCGCGCCGACAGTGGACGCTTGCAAAACCCGTGATCCGATGCGCTTCATTTCACAGGCCCTCGTAGCGCACGCCCGGGTCCAGGCGCAGGTCGGCGCGCAGGGCGATGCTGCGCACCTCGCGCACGCGGCGCGCGATGGCGCTGTCGGGGTCGTTCAGGTCACCGAAAAGGATCGCGTCGTGGCCGGCCTTGCTGCAGGCCTCGGCGCAGGCGGTGATGCGCTCGCCGCGGTCGATGCGGTGCACGCACAGGGTGCAGCTCTCGACGCAGCCCTTGCCGCGCGGCACGTCGGGCTTCTGGTCGGTGAGCGGCTCATGCACGAAGCTGCGCGCCTTGTAGGGGCAGGCCATCATGCAGTAGCGGCAACCGATGCAGCTGTGCCGGTCGACGAGCACGATGCCGTCGGCACGCTTGAACGAGGCGCCTGTCGGACAGACGTCGACGCAGGGCGGGTCGGCGCAATGCTGGCACATCATCGGCACCGAGGCGCTGCGCCCGGTCTTGACTTCCTTCAGCTCGACCTTGCGGATCCATTGCGGCGTGGTCGGCCGGGTGTCGGTGGCGAGGCCGTTTTCGGTGTTGCAGGCGGTGACGCAATCGTTGCAGTCCGGTGCGCACCTGGTGGTGTCGATGAGCAGGCCCCAGCGCACTTTGGAGCTGGCGCCCGCGCTCGGCGCCGCCTGCGCGACTTCCATCAGATGGATGCCCGGCGCGAGCATCGCGCCGCCGAAGGCGGTGGCACCGCCGAGAAAGGCGCGGCGGGTGCTCTCCTTCATGGTGTGCCCCTGGCCACCGCGGTCGCGGGCTTGCCGGCGTGGCATTCGAAACAGTCGATCTTCACGGCCGCGTACTGGTGGCAGGCGACGCAGAAGTCGCCGGGGGCTGCGGCGACGCTGCGGCTGGGGCTTGTCGCATGGCAGGCCACGCAGTCCTTCAGGCTGTGCTTGGCGCCGCGGATGCCGCCGTGCACCGTGGCGTCGCGCTGGTGCTTCAGGAACTCCATGTGCTGGCGGCGCATCTGCACCGGGTCTTCCACGCATTGCGTGCCCGGCCGCGCCTTGGGCAGGTCCGGCAGCGGCGGCGCCGCGTGCACGAGCGTGCCCGCGCACAGCAGCAGCAGCGCAAGCAGCCAAGGACGCATCGCGCCTACTCCCCCAGCCCCATCTGGATGTAGCCGGTGGGGCAGACATCGGCGCAGATGTGGCAGCCGATGCACTTGTTGTAGTCGGTGTCCACGTAGCGGCCCATGGTGGACTGCGACTTCTTCACCTTGAAGACCGCCTTCTGCGGGCAGTAGACGACGCAGTTGTCGCACTCGAAACACAGGCCGCAGCTCATGCAGCGCTTGGCCTCGGCCTGCGCCTGCGCTTCCAGCAGCGGCAGCAGCCGTTCCTCGAAGTTGGACAGGGCTTCGTCGGCGTTGAGCTGCACCACCTTGCGCTTGACCCGCGGCGTGTAGGGAAAGTGGCCGAGGAACAGATCCTTGTGCCCGATGACGAAGCGGTCGGAGCGGTTGTCGAAGTTGTGCACCGCGCCGCTGGAGCGGTCGGTGCCGAGCAGCGGCGCGTCGATCGGCGTCACCGGCAGGCCCTTCTCGGCCAGCTTGCGCATCAGGTCGAAGCTGTGCACGTCGATCTTCGGCCGTTTTTCGAGCGGCTCACCCTGCAGGAAGCGGTGAATGCCCTCGGCGGCGATGGAGCCGTGGCCGATCGCGGTGGTCAGCAGATGCGGGCGGATCACGTCGCCGCCGCAGAACATGCCCGGCTGCCCGGCAACCTGGTAGTTCCTGTCGGCGGCCACCGCGCCCTTGCCGTTGTCCAGCACTTCCAGGCCGGTGAAGTCCACCGCCTGGCCGATCGCCGAGACGATCAGGTCGGCTTCGATGTCCTGCTCGGTGTCGGGCAGCATCTTCAGGTCGAGCCGGCCGCCGACCATCTTCGCTTCGCATTGCGCCACGCGCAGCGCGGTGGCGCGGCCGTCGGCGCCGCACAGCACGGCCACCGGGGCCCAGCCGCCGCGGATCATGATGCCTTCGCCGAGCGCGTGTTCCACCTCATGCCGGCTGGCCTGCATCTTCTCGATCGGGAAGATCGAGGTCAGCGTCACGTCGGCACCCTGGCGGCGCGAGATCAGTGCCGCGTCGTGCGCGGCGTAGCCGGCGATGGCCATCTCCGGCCGGTCGGTCTCGTGCACCTGGTCGACATGGCCCAGGCGGCGCGCCACGGTGGCGACGTCGATCGAGGTGTCGCCGCCGCCGACCACCACCACACGCCGCCCCACATGCTGCATGCGTCCGTCGTTGAAGGCCTTCAGGAAGGCAGTGGCGGTGACGACGTTGGGCGCCCCGGCGCCGTCCACCGGCAGCGGGCGGCCGCTCTGCGCGCCCATGCCCAGGAAGACCGCGTCGAACTGCTCGCGGATCTGCTCGAGCGTGATGTCGCGGCCGATGCGCGTGTTCATGCGCGCCGTGACACCCAGGTCCAGGATGCGCTGGATCTCGGCGTCGAGCACGGCGCGCGGCGTGCGGAACCCCGGGATGCCGTAGCGCATCATGCCGCCGAGCTCGGCACGCTCGTCGAAGATCGTCACCGCATGGCCCTTGCGCGCCAGCTGGTAGGCCACCGACAGCCCGGCCGGGCCGCCGCCGATCACGGCCACGGCCTTGCCGCTTTGCTGCTCGGCCAGCGGGAACTTGAGTGCGTGTTCGATCGCCCATTCACCGAGGAAATGTTCGACCGAGTTGATGCCGACGAAGTCCTCGACCTCGTTGCGGTTGCAGCCCGATT
>CAZWUR010000001.1:110014-172456 GCA_964637205.1 uncultured Rubrivivax sp. | reverse complement strand
AGGAAGGGCACGCCGTCGGCGCTGAGCTTGACGTCGCACTCGTAGGCCCGGTAGCCCTGCGCGGCACCCAGGCGAAAGGCCGCCAGCGTGTTTTCCGGCGCCAGTTTGCCCGCCCCCCGGTGGGCAATCCACAGGGGATAGGGCCAGGGCTTCAGGGGTGCCGCGCTCACAGGCGTTGTTTGCTCGCCGGGTCGAACCAGTGCAGGCGTGACGCGTCAGGCCGCAGGGCCACCGTGCTGCCGGCCTTGGGCGGCGGCAGCGTGCCGTCGATGCGCAGCGTGAATGCGGCGCTGCCCAGGCGGCCGTAGACCAGGCGTTCGGCGCCCAGCATCTCCACCACCTCGACCTGCAGCGGCCAACTGCCCGGCTCGTCAGCGGCACCGAGCGCCGCGTGTTCGGGCCGCAGGCCGAGGATCACGTCGCCGTCGCGCGCCGCCGGCGCCGGCAGCGCCAGCCGGGTTCCGCCGACGATGAAGCCGTCGCCCTCGGCACGGCCCTCGATCAGGTTCATCGGCGGGTTGCCGATGAAGCCGGCGACGAAGGTGGTGGCCGGACGCTGGTAGACCTCGTCGGGGGTGCCGATCTGTTCGATGCGCCCGGCGTTCATCACCAGCATGCGCTGCGCCAGCGTCATCGCCTCGACCTGGTCATGGGTCACGAACAGCGAGGTGATGCCGAGCTCCTGGTGCAGCTTCTGGATCTCGAGGCGGGTCTGCGCGCGCAGCTTGGCGTCGAGGTTGGACAGCGGTTCGTCGAACAGGAAGACCGCCGGCTGGCGCACGATGGCGCGGCCCATCGCCACCCGCTGGCGCTGGCCGCCGGACAGTTCACGCGGCTTGCGCTTCAGGTAGGGGCCGAGCTCGAGGATCTTCGCCGCCTTGTCCACCCGGGCCTGGATCTCGGCCTTTGGCAGCTTGCGGATCTTCAGCCCGTAGGCCATGTTGTCGAACACGCTCATGTGCGGGTACAGGGCGTAGTTCTGGAACACCATCGCGATGTCGCGTTCGGCCGGTTCGACGTGGTTGACGACGCGCCCGGCGATCTCGATTTCGCCGCCGGAGATTTCCTCCAGGCCCGCGACCATGCGCAGCAGGGTGCTCTTGCCGCAGCCCGAGGGGCCGACGATGACGACGAATTCGCCACTGTCGATCTCGGCGTCGACGCCGTGGATGACCTGGACGGCGGTGGCACCGCGGCCATAGCGCTTGACGACCTGACGAAGGGAAATGGCGGACATCGTGGTTTCTATTTTTCGGTGTCGACGAGGCCCTTGACGAACCACTTCTGCATCAGGATCACCACCAGGGCCGGCGGCAGCATGGCCAGGATGGCGGTGGCCATCACCAGATGCCATTCGGTCAGCGCGTCGCCGCCGACGATCATGCGCTTGATGCCGATGACGGCGGTGTACATGCTCTCGTCATTGGTGATCAGCAGCGGCCACAGGTACTGGTTCCAGCCGTAGATGAACTGGATCACGAACAGCGCCGCGATCGAGGTGCGCGACAGCGGCAGCAGCACGTCGATGAAGAAGCGCATCGGCCCCGCGCCATCGATGCGCGCGGCCTCGGCGAGTTCGTCGGGCACGGTCATGAAGAACTGGCGGAACAGGAAGGTGGCGGTGGCCGACGCGATCAGCGGCAGGGTCAGGCCGGCGTAGCTGTCGAGCATGCCGAGGTCGGCCACGACCTTGAAGGTCGGGATGATGCGCACCTCCACCGGCAGCATCAGGGTGACGAAGATCATCCAGAAGAAGAAGTGCCGCAGCGGGAAGCGGAAGTAGACGATCGCAAACGAGCTGATGATGCTGATGGCGATCTTGCCGACGGCGATGACCAGGGCCATCACCAGGCTGTTGAACATCATCTGCCCTACGGGCGCCGCCGAGCCGCGCGTCGAGCCGGATGTCAGCACCTGGCTGTAGTTGGCCCAGAAGTGATCGCCGGGGACGAGACGCATCGGAACTTCGATCACCTGATCGAGTGTCAGCGTCGAGGCGACGAAGGTGACGTAAAGCGGAAACGCGATGACGACGATGCCGAGCGCAAGGCCGACATGCGTCAACACGGTGAGCAGCGGGCGGTGTTCGACCATGTCAGTGACGCCCGGCCGCCCGAAGGCACTGGCGGCCCCCCCGGGGGGCAGCGAGCGAAGGCGAGCGTGGGGGCATCATGTCAGTGACGCCCGGCCGCCCGAAGGCACTGACGGCCCCACGGGCTACTTAGTGGCCCCTGCAGGGTCAGGTGGGCAGCGAGCGAAAGCGAGCGTGGGGGCATCAGTAGTTCACCTTGCGCTCGATGAAGCGGAACTGCACAACGGTGAGCACGATCACGATCACCATCAGGATCGCCGACTGCGCCGACGAGCCGCCAAGGTCGGCCGACTTCACTCCATCGACATAGACCTTGTAGACGAGGATGTTCGTGGCACCAGCGGGCCCGCCCTCGGTCGTCGCGTCGATGACGCCGAAGGTGCTGAAGAAGGCGTAGACGATGTTGACGACGAACAGGAAGAAGGTGGTCGGCGACAACAGCGGGAAGACGATGGACCAGAAGCGCCGCATGGGGCCGGCGCCGTCGATGGCGGCGGCCTCGATCAGCGAGTTGGGGATCGACTGCAGCCCGGCGAGGAAGAACAGGAAGTTGTAGGGAACCTGATTCCAGACCGACGCGATGACGACGAGCAACATGGCCTGGTCGCCCTGCAGCACCCAGTTCCAGTCGATGCCGAACTGCTTGAGCATGAAGGTCACGATGCCGATCGACGGCGCGAACAGGAAGCCCCACAGGACGCCAGCGACGGCTGCTGCCACGGCGTAGGGCCAGATCAGCAGCGTGCGGTACAGCAGCGCGCCGCGCAGCACGCGGTTGGCCATCACCGCCAGCACCAGGCCGATCACGATACCGCCGACGGCCACCGCCAGCGAAAACTCGGCCGTGACGCGGAATGACGCCAGATAGGCGTGGTCACTCAACAGATAGCGGAAGTTCTCCAGCCCCGCAAATTCGGCGTTCATGCCGAACGCGTCCTGCCGCTGGAACGCGTACCACAGCGCCTGTCCCGCGGGCCAGAAGAAAAAGATCAGCGTGATGGCGAGTTGCGGCGCTACCAGCAGGTAGGGCAGCCAGGCGGACCGGAAGACGACGCGCTTTTCCATGCGGGCTCAGGGCAAGCTCCGGCTGCCGGCACGCTTTGCGGCCGGCAGCCGGCGGGCAGCTGCGGTCACTCTTCCTTCACCGTCGCCTGAAACTTGCGCAGGATATCGTTGCCGCGCTTCACGGCATCGTCCATTGCTTCCTGCGCGCTCTTCTTGCCGGCGAGTGCCGCTTCGATCTCTTCTTCGATCACGGTTCGGCCCTGCACGAAATTGCCGAAGCGCAGGCCCTTGGAGTTGGCGGTCGGTGGATGCAGATTGAGTTCCTTCATCGCCACGTCGCCACCCGGGTGCGTCTTGTAGAAGCCGGACTTCTCGGTCAGCTCGGCCGCCGCATAGGTGATCGCCACGTAGCCGCTTTCCTGGTGCCACTTGGCCTGCAACTCGGGCTGCGACAGGTAGTTCAGGAACTGCGCGACACCCTTGTATTCGGCCGGCTTCTTGCCGCCCAGCACCCAAAGGCTCGCGCCGCCGATGATCGCGTTCTGTGGCGCGCCCTTGATGCTGTCGTCATAGGGCATGAAGTTGACCGAAAAGGGGAACTTGGCGCTCGCGTTGATCTTGTCGAGCGCCGAGGAACTTGACGTCAGCATCGCGCATTCGCCGCTGAAGAACTTGGCTTCAGCTTCGTTGCGCCTGCCGGCGTATGTGAACCAGCCGTTCTTCGCGAAATCGACGAGCATCTGGATGTGCTTCACATGCTGCGGCGAATCGATCGTGAACTTGGTGCCCAGGCCGCCCATGCCATTTTCCAGTGTGCCGATCGGTATGTTGTGCCAGGCGCTGAAGTTCTCGACGTGCACCCAGCTCGGCCAGCCGGTGGTGTAGACGCACTCTTGTCCACTCGCCTTGAGCTTGCCGGCGGTGACGGCGAACTCCTTCCAGGTCTTGGGCGCCGCTTCGGGGTCGAGCCCGGCCTTCTTGAAGGCGTCCTTGTTGATGTAGAAGACGACGGTCGATGAATTGAACGGGAACGAGAGCATGTTGCCCCTGCGATCCGTGTAGTAGCCGGCCACCGCGCTCACGTAGACCTTGGGGTCGAACTTCTCGCCCGACTCCTTCATCAACTGATACACCGGCTTGATCGCACCCTTGGCCGACATCATCGTCGCCGTGCCGACCTCGAACACCTGCACGATGTTCGGCGCGTTGCCGGCGCGGTAGGCGGCGATCGCGGCCGTCATCGACTCGGCGTAGCCGCCCTTGTACACGGGCGTGACCTTGTAGTTCGTCTGGCTCTTGTTGAAGCCATCGGCCATCGCGTTGACGCGGTCGCCGTTGCCGCCGGTCATCGAATGCCACCACTGGATCTCGGTCTGCGCCATAGCGGGCAGGGCGACGGCAGTCAGGGCTGCCAGCAACAGGGGTTTGAGGTTCATGCGCTGATTCTCCATCAACGGACATGGCCGCAGGAATGCGGCAATGCCCTTGCGTTTTGTGACAGCGGCGTTTCTGGCATGGACCGGTGCTTGTGGGCCATCCGGACAAACCCCCTCGCCAACGGGTCGGAATGCTGCGCTGCGGTAGGATTGCCGGCTCCCATGAATGCGCCGCAAATCCCACTCCTGTCTGCGGCACCGGCCGTGTCCGCGACCGCCGCCCGCCTGCGGGAGATCCCGTACAACTACACCTCGTTCTCCGACCGCGAGATCGTGCTGCGCCTGCTCGGCGCACGCGCCTGGGAGCTGCTGGACAGGCTGCGCCAGGAGCGCCGCACCGGCCGCTCGGCACGCATGCTCTACGAGGTGCTGGGCGACATCTGGGTCGTGCAGCGCAACCCGTATCTGGAAGACGACCTGCTGGCCAGCGCCAAGCGCCGCGGCCTGCTGATCGACGCGCTGCACCATCGGCTGGGCGAGATCCACAAGCGCCGGCTGCCGCAGGACGACGCGTTGCGCGACGCCCACGTCGGCGAACTGCTCGACGCGGCGCGCGACGCGGTGCAGCGCTTCGCCGCCCATTTCGACGCCGTCGACAAGCTGCGCCAGCGCGCGCGCCGCGTGCTCGGCCGCGCCACGGCCAAGGACAACATCAAGTTCGACGGTCTGTCGCGCGTGTCGCACGTCACCGACGCCACCGACTGGCGTGTCGAGATGCCCTTCGTGGTGCTCACGCCCGACAGCGAGGCCGAGATGGCGGCCCTGGTGGCCGGCTGTATCGAGCTCGGCCTGACCATCATCCCGCGCGGCGGCGGCACCGGCTACACCGGCGGCGCGGTGCCGCTGAGCTGGAAGAGCGCGGTCATCAACACCGAGAAGCTCGAGGCCATGAGCGAGGTCGAGTGGCGCGAACTGCCGGGCCTGGCGGACAAGGTGCCCACCGTCTGGACCGAAGCCGGCGTCGTCACCCAGCGTGTGGCCGACGCTGCCGAGCGTGCCGGCCAGGTCTTCGCGGTGGACCCCACCAGCGCCGAGGCGAGCTGCATCGGCGGCAACATCGCGATGAACGCCGGCGGCAAGAAGGCCGTGCTCTGGGGCACCGCGCTGGACAACCTCGTCAGCTGGCGCATGGTCACGCCGCAGGCCACCTGGCTCGAGGTGCTGCGCCTGGACCACAACCTGGGCAAGATCCACGACGTGGCGCTGGCGCGTTTCGAGCTGCGCCATTTTGATGCCAGCGGCAAGAAGCTGCAGCGCACCGAGATCCTGGAAATTCCGGGCCGCGTGTTCCGCAAGGACGGCCTGGGCAAGGACGTCACCGACAAGTTCCTCGCCGGCCTGCCGGGCATCCAGAAGGAAGGCTGCGACGGCCTGATCACGAGCGCACGCTGGATCGTGCACCGCATGCCCGAACATGTGCGCACGGTGTGCCTGGAGTTTTTCGGCAACGCCCGCGACGCAGTGCCCAGCATCGTCGAGATCAAGGATTTCATGTTCGCCGAGATGCGGCGCGAGGGTGGCGCCATCCTGGCCGGCCTCGAGCATCTGGACGACCGCTATCTGAAGGCCGTCGGCTATGCCACCAAGAGCAAGCGTGGCACGGACGCCAGGGGCGGCCCTTCGACCGCCGTGCCGAAGATGGTGCTGGTGGGCGACATCGTCGGCGACGACGCCGATGCCGTGGCGCGCGCCACCAGCGAGGTCGTGCGCCTGGCCAACAGCCGCAGCGGCGAAGGTTTTGTCGCCGTCAGCGCCGATGCGCGCAAGAAGTTCTGGCTCGACCGCAAGCGCACCGCGGCCATCGCCCGCCATACCAACGCCTTCAAGATCAACGAGGACGTGGTCATCCCCCTGGACCGCATGGGGGAGTACACCGAAGGCATCGAGCGCATCAACGTCGAGCTCAGCCTGCGCAACAAGCTCGAGCTGGCCGACCGCCTGCTGGCCTTCTTCGCTGCCGGCCGCCTGCCCCTGGGCAGGAGCGACGATGCGGGCGACATCCCGAGCGCCGAACTGCTCGAAGACCGCGTGCAGCAGGCCCTGGCCCTGCTGCGCGAGGTGCGTGCGCAGTGGCAGTCCTGGCACGACCGGCTCGACGCGGTCGACCCCGAAAGCGGCGAGACCTGGTTCGCGCAGTTGCAGGACCACCGCCTGCGCGCGTCCTGGAAGACGCAGATCCGGGCCCCGCTGCAAGCGCTGTTTGCCGGTGCGGCCTTCACGCCGATCCTGGACCAGTGCCGCGCGATCCACCAGGAGGTGTTGCGCGGGCGCACCTGGGTGGCGCTGCACATGCATGCCGGCGACGGCAATGTGCACACCAACATCCCGGTCAACAGCGACAACTACCTGATGCTGCAGACCGCGCACGAGGCGGTGGCCCGCATCATGGCGCTGGCGCGCAGCCTGGGCGGCGTGATCAGCGGCGAACACGGCATCGGCATCACCAAGCTCGAGTTCCTGAGCGACGACGAACTCGCCAACTTCAGCGACTACAAGCGCCGCGTCGACCCCGAGGGCCGCTTCAACAAAGGAAAGCTGCTGCGCGGCAGCGCCGACGGCGCCTGGGCCGCCGACCTCAGCGCCGCCTACACGCCGAGCTTCGGCCTGATGGGCCACGAGTCGCTGATCATGCAGCGCAGCGACATCGGCGCCATCAGCGACAGCATCAAGGACTGCCTGCGCTGCGGCAAGTGCAAGCCGGTCTGCGCCACCCATGTACCGCGCGCCAACCTGCTGTACAGCCCGCGCAACAAGATCCTGGCGACATCCCTGCTGATCGAGGCCTTCCTCTACGAAGAGCAGACCCGGCGCGGCGTCAGCCTGCAGCACTGGCAGGAGTTCGAGGACGTGGCCGACCATTGCACGATCTGCCACAAATGCCTGAACCCCTGCCCGGTCGACATCGACTTCGGCGACGTGAGCATGGCCATGCGCGGCCTGCTGCGCAAGATGGGCAAGAAGACCTGGCGCCCCGGCAACGCGGCGGCGATGTTCTTCCTCAACACCAACCATGTGCCGACCATCAAGCTGATGCGCGTGGCGATGGTGGGTGTGGCCTTCCGCGCCCAGCGCCTGGCCAACCGGCTGCTCAAGCCGCTGGCCCGGGCGCAGACGGCGGCACCGCCGGCCACCCTGGGCCCGGCGCCGGTGAAGGAACAGGTCATCCACTTCATCAACAAGAAGATGCCCGGCGGCCTGCCCAAGAAGACGGCGCGCGCGCTGCTCGACATCGAGGACAAGGACTACGTCCCGATCATCCGCGACCCGCAGGCCACCACCGCCGACACCGAGGCCGTCTTCTACTTTCCCGGCTGCGGCAGCGAGCGCCTGTTCAGCCAGGTCGGCCTGGCGACCCAGGCCATGCTCTGGCATGCCGGCGTGCAGACCGTGCTGCCGCCGGGCTACCTCTGCTGCGGCTACCCGCAGCGCGGCAACGGCCTGCTCGACAAGGCCGAGAAGATGATCACCGACAACCGGGTGCTCTTCCACCGCGTGGCCACGACGCTGAACTATCTGGACATCAAGACCGTGGTCGTCAGCTGCGGCACCTGCTACGACCAGCTGCAGGGCTACCAGTTCGAGGACATCTTCCCCGGCTGCCGCATCATCGACATCCACGAGTACCTGCTGGAGAAGGGCATCACCCTGCCGGCTGCCGACCAGGGCGCCTACCTGTTCCACGACCCCTGCCACAGCCCGATGAAGCTGCAGGCGCCGATGAAGACGGTCAAGGCCCTGGTCGGCGAGCGCGTGCTCGAAAGTGCGCGCTGCTGCGGCGAAAGTGGCACCCTGGCCGTCAGCCGGCCCGACATCTCCACCCAGGTGCGCTTCCGCAAGGAAGAAGAGATCCGCCAGGGCGAGGCCGCGCTGCGCGCCATGGACGGCGTGCCGGCAACCGGCAACCTGAAGATCCTGACCAGCTGCCCGAGCTGCCTGCAGGGCCTCAAGCGCTACGAGGACGACCTGGGCAACGGCCTGCTCGAGGCCGACTACATCGTCATCGAGATGGCGCGCAAGATCCTCGGCGAAGACTGGATGCCGCAGTACGTGCGGATGGCCAACGCGGGGGGTATCGAGCGGGTGCTGGTCTAACTATCATTTCCTCAAGACCGTGATTCCCAGCAGGAAGGCAACGCGCGACTACCTCCATACAGGCGAGGCCGATGATGAAAGTTGACCCCTACGAGCATGAAGTCCTTGCGGCCTACGATGCAGGCAGCCTCCGGTCTGTCGCGAGCAAGGCCGAACTGGCCCGGCTCAAGGCGGCCGCCCGGGCCACCGCGATCAAGGACAAGCGCGTCAACATCAGGCTTTCATCGGGCGACCTGCAGGACATCCAGGCCAGGGCGCTGCAGGAGGGTATGCCCTACCAGACCCTGATTGCCAGCATCCTGCACAAGTACGTCACCGGGCGTCTGCAAGAGCGAACGGACTTGGCCCACGGCCAGCCTGGCGGACCAGGCGCGGCCAAAAGCCGGGCCAAAAGCGGGGCTTCCAGGACGGGTCGCTGATCTGCCGCGCGACCCCGTACGCGGTCTCGCCGCATCGGGTTTCGCCAGTCGGCTGCCGCATCCGGGCAAGCCCTTCCCCGCTGTCGGTTTTGGTGCCGGTCTAGACTCCCGCCCGGTCAACCCCGAAGATCGCATCACCATGTCCAGCAAAGCCCCCCAGCCCACCGCGCTCACCGTGCACCAGGCCTCGCGCCACATCGAACTGGCCTTTGACGACGGTGCCGTCTTCCACATCCCCTTCGAGCTGATGCGCGTGTTTTCGCCCTCGGCCGAGGTCCAGGGCCATGGCCCGGGGCAGGAGGTGCTGCAGACCGGCAAGCGCAACGTCGGCATCGACGCCATCGAGCCGGTGGGCCACTACGCGGTGCAGCCGCGCTTCAGCGACGGCCACGAGAGCGGCATCTTCAGCTGGGAATATCTGTACCACCTGGGTGCCGAGCAGGACGCACTCTGGCAACGCTACGAAACCCGCCTGGCCGAAGCCGGGATGCAGCGCGACGACCCGATGCCGATCAAGTCCGGCAGCGCCTGCGGCAGCCACTGAACATCCGCCATGGCGCAGACCCATTTCGGCTACGAGACGGTCGACGAGCGCGAGAAGGCGGCCCGCGTGCGCGGTGTCTTCGACTCCGTGGCGCAGAAGTACGACCTGATGAACGACCTGCTGTCGGGTGGCATGCACCGCGCCTGGAAGGCCTATGCGGTGGCGGTGGCCAATGTGCAGGCCGGCGACAAGGTGCTCGACATCGCCGGCGGCACCGGCGACCTGGCGCGTGCCTTTGCCCGCCGCGTCGGCAGCAGCGGCGAAGTCGTGCTCACCGACATCAACGAAGCCATGCTGCGCGTCGGCCGCGACCGCCTGCTCGACGACGGCCTGGCCCTGTCCACCGTGGTCTGCGACGCCGAGCGCCTGCCTTGGCCCGACGGCCGTTTCGACCTCGTCAGCGTCGCCTTCGGCCTGCGCAACATGACGCACAAGGACCGCGCCCTGGCCGAGATGTGCCGTGTGCTGCGCCCGGGCGGCCGGCTGCTGGTGCTCGAGTTCTCCAAGGTCGCCGCCCCACTGGCGCCGCTGTACGACTTCTATTCCTTCAAGCTGATGCCGCTGATCGGCCGCTGGGTGGCCAAGGACGCCGACAGCTACCGCTACCTGGCCGAGAGCATCCGCATGCACCCCGACCAGGCGACGCTGAAGACGATGCTCAAGGACGCCGGCTTCGGCCACGTCGACGTGCGCGACCTGGGCGCGGGCATCGTGGCCCTGCACGTCGGGATCAAATGCTGAGCCTGGCCTCGGCGTTCGGCCGCTGGCGCGGCCGCCGGCCCGGGTGCGCCGCGTCGCGCGTGCCGGCGGGGCTCGACGTCGATCATTTCCTTGGCCTGGCGCGCCTGAGCTTCGTGCACCTGCAGGCGGCCTGGGACGCCGGCGACATGTCGACCCTCAGGCGCCTGACCACCGGCCCGCTGCTCGTCGATCTGTGCGAGCAGTTGCAGGCGCGTGGCGCCAGGCTCAACCGCACCGATGTGCTCGACCTGCAGGCCCGGTTGCTGGCTTTCGAGGAACTGCACGAGGCCTTCGTCGCCAGCGTCGAATTCAGCGGCCTGATCCGCGAGCACGACGACGCCGGCGCCACCGAATTCCGCGAGCTCTGGCTGCTCACGCGCATGAAGCCCGGCGCGCTGGCCCCCGAGCCGCCGCCCGAGGCGTGGCAGCTGGCCCAGGTTCAGGCCCTGGCCTGAAGTTCCCTCTTGCGCCCCCCAAGACCGGGGTGCGCGGCCCTGGGGTGGCCCCACCCCCGGGCATGACCCGAGCGTTACACTCGCCCGTTGTTTTCCGGCCCGAGGACCCTGCATGGACCTGCCCCAGTTCCCCCGCCGTCTGCGCGTGGGGCCGATCGTCGGCATCGTTGTCTGCAGCCTGCTGCTCGTCGCCTGCGGCGACAAGAAGGACAAGGGCGCCAGCCAGACGGCGGCCAAGGTGAACAAGGAAGAGATCACCGTTCACCAGATCAATTTTGTGCTCCAGCAGCAGCGCGGTCTGCGCCCCGAGCAGGCCGACGCGGCGAGCCAGCAGATCCTCGAGCGCCTGATCGACCAGGAGCTTGCCGTGCAGCAGGCCGACTCGCTCGAGCTCGACCGCGACCCGCGTGTCGTGCAGCAGCTCGAGGCCGTCAAGCGCGAGGTGCTGGCGCGCGCCTATGCCGAAAAGGTCGGCGAATCCGCGACGCGGCCGACGCCCGAGGAAATCAAGGCCTACTACGACGCGAACCCGGCCCTGTTCAAGGAGCGGCGCGTCTACAGCCTGCAGGAAATCAAGATCGAGGCGCCGGCCGAACAGGTGCCGGCCCTGCGCGACAAGCTGCAGGCGTCCAAGAGCATCGGCGACTTCGTCGAAGCCCTGAAGGCCGACGGCGTGCGCTACAGCGGCACGCAGGCGGTGCGCCCGGCCGAGCAGCTGCCGCTGGCCAGCCTGAAGGCCTTTGCGCAGATGAAGGACGGCCAGGCCGTCTTCAACACCGTGCCCGGCGGCGCCATCGTCGTCGTGCTTGCGGGCTCGCGCATGCAGCCGGTGGCCGAGGAGCAGGCGCGCACGCCGATCGAGCAGTTCCTGCTCAACGAGCGCAAGCGCAAGCTGCTCGAGGAAGACCGCGCGCGCCTGCGCCAGGACGCCAGCATCCAGTACGTCGGCAAGTTCGCCGAAAGCGCCGCGTCGGCACCGGCGGCGGCGCCCGAGGCCACGCTGCCGTCGCTGGCGCCCGCCGCCGACGCCCCGGCCCCGGCCCCGGCCCCGGCCGCTTCCGCCGGCCTGGACCCGGCAGCGATCAGCAAAGGCATGGGACTGAAGTGAGCAACATGAACGGCAGACTTTCGCGCGTTTTTGCGTCCCTGGGCCTGGCCTGGGCCTTCCTGCTCGCCGCCGCCAGCCCGGCGCTGGCCCAGCCGGCCCCGGCGGCCGCCGAATATCGGCTCGGCGCCGGCGACGTGATCCGGGTCAGCGTCTACCAGATGCCCGACCTGCAGCTCGAGGCGCGGCTGTCCGAGGCCGGCGTCATCAGCTATCCGCTGCTGGGCAGCGTCAGGCTCGGCGGCCTGAGCGTGCCCGAGGCCGAGAAGACCCTGGCCGACGGCCTGCGCCAGGGCAATTTTGTCAAGCAGCCCCAGGTCAGCATCCTCGTCACCCAGGTGCGCGGCAATCAGGCCAGCGTGCTCGGCCAGGTCAACCGCCCCGGCCGCTACCCGATCGAAAGCGCCGGTCTGCGCCTGACCGAGCTGCTCGCCATCGCCGGCGGCGTGTCGCCCAACGGCGCCGACAGCGTGACCCTGGTGGGCAATCGGGACGGCAAGCCTTATCGCCAGGTGGTGGACCTGCCCTCGCTGTTCCGCGGCGGCGACGCTGCCGACCCGCTGATCCTCAACGGCGACGCGGTCTACGTCGAACGTGCGCCCCTGGTCTACATCTACGGTGAAGTGCAGCGCCCCGGCGCGCTGCGCCTGGAGCGCGGCATGACCCTGCTGCAGGCCCTGGCCGCCGGCGGCGGGCTGACGCAGCGCGGCACCGAAAAAGGCATCCGCGTGCACCGCCAGAACGCACAGGGCGAGGGGCAGGTCTTGACCCCGGCGATGGATGACCGCGTGCAGGACGGCGACGTCGTCTTCGTGCGCGAGAGCCTGTTCTGAATCCAGTCAGTCGTCGCACAGTGAAAAACGATCTGATCAGCGTCACCGCACTACCCGACTGCCGGCTCGAAGTGCAACTGGCCGATGGCAGGCGAGGCACCGTGGACCTGCGCCCCTGGCTCGGTCTTCCCGGATTGGCCAGGCTGCAGGACGCCACGTATTTCTCTCAGGTGCGCATCCTGCTCGGCGCCGCCACCTGGCCCGAGGGCGAGGACATCGCTCCTGACACGCTGGCTGCGGCACTGCAATCGATGCAAGCGGCCTGACCCAAACTCAAAGGCATCGATCCATGACCTTCGGCCAATTCCTGTCCATCCTGCGCGCCCGCTGGTGGGTGCTGGTGCTGGTGCTGGGCCTGACGCTGGCCACGACCCTCGTCGTCAGCCTGCTCCTGCCCAAGCAGTACACCGCCACCGCCAGCGTCGTCGTCGACTTCAAGCCCGACCCGATCAGCGCGGCGGTCTTCGGCGGCATGCCCAGCCCGGCGGTGATGGCCACCCAGGTCGACATCCTGACCAGTGAGCGGGTGGCCCTGCGCGTGGTGCAGGCCAACCGCCTGGCGGAGAACCCGCAGATCCGCGCCCAGTGGCAGGACGAAACCGGCGGCGAAGGCACTGTCGAACAGTGGCTGATCACGCTGTTCCAGAAGAGCCTGGACGTCCAGCCCTCGCGCGAAAGCAGCGTCATCCGTGTCGGCTACCAGGCGCCCGACCCGCGTTTTGCCGCCGGCATGGCCAACGCCTTCGTGCAGGCCTACATCGACACCGCGCTGGCCCTGCGCGTGAACCCGGCGCTCAAGTACAGCGGCTTCTTCGACCAGCAGGTCAAGGACGCCCGCGAGGCGCTCGAGAAGGCGCAGAGCAAGGTCAGCGACTTCCAGCGCGCCAAGGGCATCATCGCCACCGACGAACGCCTGGACGTCGAGAACGCGCGCCTGAACGAGCTCAGCTCGCAGCTGGTGGCCCTGCAGGCGGTGGCCGCCGAGTCGCGCAGCCGCCAGACGCAGGCCAATGCCGGCGCCGGCGAGCGCATGACCGAGGTCCTCAACAACCCGGTCATCAACCAGCTCAAGGCCGACATCAGCCGCGCCGAAGCCCAGCTCAAGCTGCTCGGCGCGCGCCTGGGCGACGCCCACCCGCAGGTGGTCGAGGCCAAGGCCAGCCTGGGCGAGTTGCGCAACCGGCTCGACCTGGAAACCAAGCGCGTCACCGGCGGCGTGGGCGTCACCAGCACCATCAACAACCAGCGCGAGGCCCAGTTGCGCGCGGCGCTCGACACCCAGCGCAGCCAGGTGCTGCGCATGAAAGGTGTGCGCGACGAAGGCCAGGTCCTGCAGCGCGAACTGGAAAGCGCCCAGCGCACCTACGACGCGGTGCAGACCCGCCTGGCGCAGAGCAGCCTGGAAAGCCAGACCACGCAGAGCAATGTCAATGTGCTGACGCAGGCGGTGCCACCGCTGCAGCCGTCCAGCCCCAACCTGCCGCTGAACATGGCGCTGGCGATCTTCCTGGGCGGCCTGCTGGCGGTGGGCACGGCCCTGCTGCTGGAGCTGATGGACCGCCGCGTGCGCAGTGTGGACGACGTGATCGCCGCGCTCGACCTGCCCGTGATCGGCGTGCTGCCCCAGCCCGGCGCCAAGCGCTGGCGCGGCGGCAAGGCGCTGCCGTCGACGATGCAACAACGGCTGATGGCCCCGCTGCCGCCTGCCACCAAGGGGGCTTGATGGCCAAGTTCAAGGATTCCACGCCCGCCGTCGACGTTCTGGGCCCCGACAGCGTGATGCCGCCGGCCGCCGCCCCGGCGGAGCAGGACCTGCGCGACCGCAGCATCGGCGACATCCTGGCCGAGCTGCGCCAGCTCAGCGCCGAGCAGGTCGAGCGGGTCTTGCAGCACCAGCACAGCAAGGGCCTGCGCTTCGGCGAGGCCGCCGTCGCCCTGGGCCTGGCCAGCCGCGACGACGTGCTCTACGCGCTGGCGCAGCAGTTCCACTACCCGTATTCGCCGGACGAGCAGCACAAGGTCAGCCCGGAGCTGGTGATGCTGCGCGAGCCCTTCGGGCCGCGCGCCGAAGCCTTCCGCGCGCTGCGCAGCCAGCTCATGATGCGCGTCTGGGCCGGGCCGCCGGGCATCGGCGAGCGCCCGGCGCTGGCCGTGATCAGCCCCGACAGCGGCGACGGCAAGAGCTACACCGCGGCCAACCTGGCCGCCGCGCTGGCCCAGCTGGGCGGCGGGCGCACCCTGCTGGTGGACGCCAACCTGCGCAACCCGCGCCAGCACGAGATCTTCGGCGTGCCCAACCGCAGCGGGCTTTCCAGCGTGCTCAGCGGCCGCGCCGACGCCCAGGTCATCCAGCAGGTGCCGGGCGTGGCCAGCCTGTTCGTGCTGCCGGTGGGCACCACCCCCCCGAATCCACTGGAACTTGTCGAGCGCCCGGCATTCAACCTGCTGATGCGTGAACTCGCCAGCAAGTTCGACCATGTCGTCGTCGACACCCCGGCGGCGGTGCACGGCTCCGACGCCGGCGTCATCGCCGCGCGCTGCGGCGCCGCGGTCATCGTCGCCCGCCGCCACGCCAGCCGTGTGGCCTGGCTGCAGGAACTGCTGGGCTCGATGGCCGGCAGCCCGGTGCGCGTGGCCGGGGTGGTGATGAACGAGCACTGAGGGCACGCCCCATCGTGGCCATGGCTAACTTGCGCCCGGAAACCGCCCACGCCAGCGCCGCGATCCGTTGGCTCCCGCAGGGAGCCGATCTGGTTGTATTGGCGCTGGTGCTGGCCGGTTTCGCCCTGCTGTACTTGCCGACCTATTTCGATTTGTCGAGCACGATCTGGGCGTCGGACGAGCAAGGCCACGGCCCCATTATTCTGGCCGTGAGCGTGTGGCTGCTGTTCCAACTGCGCCACAAGCTGGCCGAGTTGCCGTCGCAGCCGCGGCCGGGCCTTGGAGGCACCCTGTTCGTGTTCGGGCTGCTGCTCTACGTGCTCGGTCGTACGCAGGCGGTGCTGCTCTTCGAGGTCGGCTCGCAAATCGTCGTCATCATCGCCTTGCTGCTCCTGTTCAAAGGTGCTGCCGCGGTGCGCACGGCCTGGTTCCCGCTGTTCTTCCTGATCTTCATGATCCCGCTGCCGGGGGCGCTGGTGGCCTTCGTGACGACACCATTGAAATCAGCCGTGTCCTACGTTGCCGAGGCTCTGATGTACCAACTGGGCTACCCCATCGCACGCAGCGGTGTAGTGCTGAATGTCGGCCAGTACCAGTTGCTGGTGGCCGATGCCTGCGCGGGCCTGAACAGCATGTTCACGCTCGAAGCGCTGGGCCTGCTGTACATGAATTTGATGGGCTACACGTCGGTGCTGCGCAACGTTACCTTGGCCATTCTGGTAATCCCGATCGCCTTCATCGCCAACATCATCCGCGTGGTCATCCTGATCCTTGTTACGTACCACTTCGGTGACGAAGCGGGTCAGGGTTTCGTGCACAGCTTTGCAGGCATGGTGCTTTTCATGGTCGGGCTGATGCTGATGCTGGCCACCGACAAGTTCCTGGGCCTGTTCATCCCGAGCCAGCGCAAGGAGCGCCAGCCATGAACGGTGCACGGCGCAAAGCCATCATCGTGCTCGCCAGCATGGGCGCGGCGGCGGCGCTAGCGAAGGCGGGCGTGCCGACGAAGAAGATCGCCGACCAGTGGGATACGAATCTCGAAAACATGTTCCCGGCGCAGTTCGGCGACTGGCAGCTTGACCGTTCGATGCCGGTGATCCTGCCCGCGCCCGATGTGCAGGCCAAGCTGGATGCGATCTACAACCAGGTGCTGGCGCGCACGTATGTCAATCGGCAGACGGGATACCGCGTCATGCTGTCCGTGGCCTACGGGGGAGACCAGTCCGACGGCATGTCGGCGCACCTGCCTGAGGTCTGCTATCCCGCGCAGGGGTTCCAGCTCAGCAGCCAGCGTGCGGATGTTCTGACGCTGGACGGGCGCCGTGTTCCGGTCAGGCGTCTGACCACCCGGCTGGGCGGGCGCCACGAGCCCGTGACCTACTGGCTGACCCTGGGCGAAACGGTGGCCGCAGGGCGCACCGAGCGAAAGCTGCAGCAAATGCGCTACGGTTTGCGCGGGTTGATCCCCGACGGGATGTTGGTGCGGGTGTCCTCGATCGATGCCGATACCGCCTCCGCGTTCAGGGCGCAGGAGGCCTTCCTCTCCGAACTGGCCACGGCCATTCCTGCGGTTTACAGAAGCCGGATCCTGGGAGCACCCCTGGCCAAGGCGGCGCACGCATGAGCCGACGGGCTGCGACTTTCGACGGGCTGGTCAAGGCGCCGATGCTGCCACGCAGCGTCTTGTCGCGCCGGGGGTCAGGCGCGCGCGGTGCGGGGCTCGTCATCGCCGCGTTGCTGGGTGCTTTGCTGTTCGGGCTAGTAGCTGCCACCGGTAGCCCGGTGTTCGTTGCAGTCTCAGCGTCACTGATCGTCGGCGTCGCCCTAATGCTCCGACTCGACTGGACGCTCTGGCTGATCTTGGTCTTGGGGCTGCTGGTTGCGGGTCTAGTACCTATCTGGGCCGAAGGGTTGGCCACCAAGGCAGTCTGGGGCATCTCCATCCTTGGCTTCTTGCTGATGGTTGCCGCGCTGTTCCGCGCGGCAACGACACCGGAGCTCCGAATCGATACGCCAGGGTTCATCTGGGTCTTTCTCGTCTTCGTCGTCTATTCGGTCCTCGTCACCGTGCTGCACCTGCCGTCACCGTGGGAGGCCATCGGCGGCATCAAGCGCTACTTCCAGGCCCTGGGAGTGATGTTCGCGCTGACATGGCTGACCATAGATTCCCGAACCATCGCACTTGGCCGCAGGCTGTTCGTCGTCGCAGCTGCCTTGCAGTTGCCCTTCGCGGCCTACGAGTTGATCAAGCTCGTGCCCTATCGTGAGTCGATACGCAGCGCGTACCCGACTATGATTCCCATCGATGTGGTCGCCGGCACGTTCGGGTCACAGCTCTATGCCGGGGGCGCCAACGCGGAGATGGCTACCTTCCTCATCATCGTGCTTTCTTTCCTGATAGCACGCCTGCGCAACGGCGTCCTCGGCGGCCGGCGCTTTCTCGTCCTGCTGCCCTTCATACTGGCACCGCTGTTCATGGGCGAGACCAAGATAGTGGTCGTCCTGCTGCCGATCATGATGGGCGTGCTCTACCGTCGCGAGATCTTGGCACGTCCGCATGTTGCATTGGCCGGGGTCGTCATTGCACTGCTCCTCACAATGGCGGCGGTGTTGGCCTACGCAAAGGTGTTTGACAAGACGCCAGAGCAAATGTTTCAGGACACTGTGGACTACAATTTTGGTGACCGCGGGTACGGACGAGCCTACCTAAACCGGACGACAGTACTGACGTTCTGGGCCGAGGAGCAGGGCTGGGAGGATCCAGTTGGCGCAGTGCTTGGCAACGGCATCGGCGCCTCGCATGACATCAGCGGTGGTCATGTCGCCAACCGATACCCCGGGTACCGGATTAGCCTGACGGCGGCATCCGTGATGCTTTGGGACACAGGCATCCTCGGCGTGTCAATCTTCCTGTTCGCCTTGTACTTGGCCTGGCGGACGGCGGGCAGGCTGCTGCGGCGCGCGACGTCGCCAGTCGTGCGCGCCGATGCCGCGGCGATCCAGTGCTCAATCCTCATCTTTGCCGTCTACATCTTCTATCGCATCGCGCTTCTGGAAACGCTAAGCTTCCAGATTGTCTTCGCCTCCCTGCTCGGTTACCTCGCCTGGATACATAAGCAAGAAGCGCGTCGACCGGTGACGAAATGACCGGCTCGCCGTATTCGAAGGCTGCGCTTCGACGCAGCGCGTGGCACTTTCTGACGGGGAAAGTGGCCACGGCGGGACTCTCGCTCGGGATCCTGCTGGTCGTGGTGCGCCTCCTGCCTGTGGCGGAGTACGCGAGCTACGTTACCCTCTCCGCCGCCACCGAGGTTCTGTATCCGCTCTCGCTGCTCGGCCTGCCCTGGCTGGCTTCGCGCTTCCTCCCCGAGTTCAGGCTCAATGCAAGCTCGCACGCGCTGCGCCGGCTGGTGCGCGACCTCGCACTTGCGGTGGTGATGCTCCTGCTTCTCGCCGCGATCGCCGTTGCTGTAGTGGCGGCGGCGTTTCCCGATTGGCTGGCGGAATCCGCGATTCGCGCGCTGCTGGCGATCTACCTCGTCATGTTCGTCGCCGACAGCCTCGGGCGATTCGCAAGAGAGAACCTGCTCGGACCGCTGATGCAGCAAGGGTGGGTGCGAGCGAGTCAGGTCGGGCGACAGGCGGTGTTCCTCGGGCTGCTAATGATCGGGATGCATCGCGGGACCATGGGCGTAGAGCACGTCGTGGCTGCGGAAGCCGCTGCCGCGAGCGGTGCCACCCTGCTCGCGTTCGTGGGATTGAGTCTTCACCTGCGCCGGCTGGCAGGGGAAGCGGGGCGCACCGGCTGGGCTCCTCCCGCCCGGCAAGAGATGTGGCGAACCGCGCGCGACATGTATCTTGCGCGCCTGCTGAGCTTGCCCTACAGCCCGCAGGCCCTGCTCTTGCTTGTGCAGCGGGCATTGACTGCAGAGGCCGTCGCGCTCTTCGGTTTCATGAGGCACCTCTTCGTCCAAGTCGCGAACAACTTGCCGTCCACCATGCTTTTCAGCCTAGTGCAACCGAAGCTCGTCGCGTCGCACGTCGATGCAGGCGTGCATGAACTGAGCCGGAACGCCAACCTGGCAGGAAAGCTCAGCCTCTTCGCACTCATGCCGCTCGTTGCGACTGCGTGGCTGGCCGGGGATCCTATCGTGGTCTGGCTGTCGGGTGGGAAGTTCGTCGGCGCGGGCGGCATCCTGGCGGGCATGCTGCTGGCGATCGTTCCATTCAGTCAGCGCCTGCTGATCGAGACCGTCACCGTCGCGCTGGGCCGCAGCCGGCTATGCACCTACGCGTCGGCCATCGGGTTGATCGTGCTGCTACTGCTGATTGTGCTGTTGAAGTTCGGCTTCGGCGTGTGGGCACCTGTCATCACGCTCGTTGTGTCCTACGCGCTGTTCAATGCCCTGGTACAGACCGCGCTGGCGCGCAGCAGTGGCTACACAGCCGACTACGGCGGCGCGGCCCGTTTGCTGGCATCCGGTGCTGTCTGCGTTATCGCCTTGGTGCAACTGGGCGCCTTCGTGAACCCTCACATGGCGGTTTGGATCCAGACGGTTCTGGTGCTGCCCCTATATCTCCTCGTGGCCTGGATCCTTAAGCCCTTCACCGTAGCCGAACGCGAGAGAATGAATCTGTTGATCGGACGGCGAGTGTTCATATGGTGAAGGTGACGAGCGTCCGGCTCCTGTATCTGACGGCCGAGGCCTGCCCAACGTTTCGCGCGGACGTCGCGGCGCTGTTCGGCAAGTGGCTGCCGCGTTTCGGCGTCCTGAGCGACGTGGTGGCGGCGCGTACCTCCCAGGTTGGCGACGCTGCCGTGCACTGGGAAGGTGGGCGCGCCATGCTGTGCAATGCCGGATCCGGCCGGGTGCTGCGCCACCTTCGACTGTTCGTGCACACGCTTCGGTGCACGCTGAAGGCCAGCCCCGCCGAGTATTCGGCGATCCAGGTGCGCGACATGCCGCTCCACGCGGCCATCGCGCTCATCGTCGCGCGCCTGCGCGGCTTGCCGATGTACTACTGGATGTCCTACCCGATGCCGGAGGGCCACCTCGGCCGGGCGAGATCCTACGGGTTGTCGCGCGGACCCCTGGCGTTCCTCTGGCCATGGCTCCGCGGTGTGGTCGGCTACGTCCTGCTGTACTGGTTCGTGTTGCGCCGCGCTGACCATGTGTTCGTCACCTCGGACCGCATGAAGGAGGATGTCCTGCGGCTCGGGATACGCCCGGAAAAGGTCACACCATTGCCGATGGGCGTGGACCTCGACGCGCTTCGTCCCCATGAAATCGAGCCGGTCGACGACGCACGTCTGCGTGGACGGATCGTGCTGGTGTACCTTGGGACGCTGGACGCACCGCGACGCATCGACATCCTGTTCGACATGCTTAGACTGGTGCGACAGGAGCGGCCGGACGCCATCCTGCTGCTCGTCGGCGGTACGCGAGACAGCGAGCACCTGACTAGGCTGCGAGCTACGGCACGGGCCGTGGGTGTGGCGGATCATGTGATCTGGACCGGCTGGCTGCCGACCGCCGAGGCCTGGAGGTACGTCCGGCGCGGCGACGTGGCGCTGTCGCCCTTCCCGCGGGGCGATCTCCTGGACAGTGCTTCGCCGACCAAAGTGCCGGAATACCTCGCGCTCGGGCTCCCGGTCGTCTGCAACGACAATCCCGACCAGCAGGCCCTGATCACGGAGTGCGGCTGCGGCGTCTGCACGCCCTATGATTCCGAGTCCTTCGCCGCGGCCGTGCTCGAACTGCTGCGGATGTCGCCGGCCGATCGCGACGATCGTGTCGCGCGGGGCAGGGCCATGGTTGCGGCGCGACGCAGCTACGAAGTTCTGGCAGCCCAGCTCGCCGGCGTCTATCGAACGCTTTCCGACCCTGCCGAGGGGGCCCGGCGATGACCGTTAAGATCCTGTCAATGCAACGCGTGCTGAACTACGGGTCGTTCATGCAGGCCTATGCGTTGAAGCGCGAGATCGAGAGCCTGGGCCGTGTCGTTCGATTCGCAGACTTCGAAGCGGGTACGCCGCGGCATCGCGGCGTCAAGGTCAAGCCCATCACCCGGTTAGATCGGCTCAAGCGTCTGCCGCAGGCGGTCCTCAGTCCGATGAGTATTCTCGACAGCCGGAGATTCCGCCGCAATCTGCGCTACATGTTTGAGCATGTCGCATGGCCGATCCTGGGCATGGGCAGGGAACTAGACCTTGACCACTGTGCGGACGTGTTCGTAATAGGCAGCGACGAGGTCTTCAACTACACGCAGAATCATCGATTCGGCTACGTGCCCGCCTTCTTCGGGCACGGCGTGCAGGCCGAGCGAGTCGTGGCGTATGCAGCGTCTGCTGGGTACGCAAACGTCGACGATGTCGAGGCGGATGGCATGGTCGACGAGATCGCATCCGGGCTCGGTCGCTTCTCACATATCGGCGTCCGCGACAACAATACGTTCGAGCTTGTTCGTCGCTTCTCCGGCACGGAACCGACGATGGTGCTCGACCCCACTCTTATTCACGATTTCACCGAGGAGATCCGGACGGCATCCACCGTCGAGATCGGCCGGCCGTATGTGCTGGTCTACGCCTATCATGGCCGGCTGGACGAATCCGGCGACATCACCGCCGTCCGGCGTCTGGCTGCGCGGCGCGGATGGTTGATCGTATCGGCGGGCTTCCACCATCGCTGGTGCGACCTCAATCTTGTGCCGGCTCCGTTCGAGCTGCTGCGCTTGTTCCAGGGCGCGGCCGCCGTTGTGACCGACACGTTCCACGGCAGCATCTTCGCGACGCTGACGCAGCGCCCCTTCGCCGCGCTGCTCCGCCACGCGAGCCATCGCGGAAGCAATGCCAACAAGCTTACCTTCCTGCTCGAACAGCTCGGGCTTGAATCCAGGATTGCGCCGTCGGTGGAGGAGGTCGGTGACGTCCTCGAAAGCGTGACCGATTTCGGCGCTGTCCACCATCGTCTCGCACCTCTCGCGCGCACGTCGCGCGCGTTTCTCGCAGAGTCGGTGGACACCCGTCGAGCCTAGCCAAACAATGGCGCACTATCGCTCCGTACTGCTGCGTCTGATGCCGACTCCGCTTCGCGGTGCGGCGCGCGCGCTCTGGGTGTTCTGGCGCCTACTGCCCAACGCAGTCTACGATTTCCAGCGCTATTGGCGTTTCTCGGGGGCCAATTTCAGCCATCGACAGGGCGGGGAGTTGCAAGCGCGTGTGGCGATGTCCTGTCACCAAATCGAGAAGGGTCTCAGCCTGCGCGAACCCCGACCGGGCTTCGGGCGTCCCGTCATCGCACGCCTAGTCGACCTGACTGGGCGCCTGCCGGACGATGCCGATAGTCGGTATTTGCGCCACGTCGTTGCCTCCACCCTGGAAGCCTACGTGGCCTTCAACAGCGTGCATGGCGTCGATGTGGAAGACGTGAAGGCACAGGCGGCGGCGATCCTTCGGCGCGCGGGCGACGCTGAGACGATCCCGGCACCCGCGGGCGGCGTGCGCACCGTCCGGCGCGACGAGCTGAGGGCCGCTGTTGGTATCGATTTCCGTCGATTCTTTGAGTCCAGACACAGTGTGCGTCACTTCGCGCATGGTGCGATTCCCAGACAGACGATCGTCGACGCCGTCATGATTTCGCAGAAATCACCGTCGGTCTGCAACCGGCAGGCTTGGCATGTCCATGTGTTCGACGACCCGATACGACGAGCCGAGTTGCTGAGCCTGCAGGCCGGCGCGCGTGGGTTCGGCGACCAGTGCGGCGCCGTGCTGGTGGTCACCTGTGACCAAACCTGGTTCGTAAATGTCGGCGAGCGCTACCAGGCTTGGATCGACGGCGGGATGTTCAGCATGTCGCTGTGTCTCGCGCTTCACGCCGCCGGCCTGGGGAGTTGCTGCCTGAACTGGTCGAAGGAATGGCGCGACGACCTTCGATTTCGTCGCGCCGCCGATCTGCTAGACGGCGAGCAAGTGATCATGCTGATAGCGGTCGGCCACCTGCCGGAGCGATTCGAGGTCGCCTGGTCTGGCCGGCCGGACGTGCAGCGCATGCTGCGATTCCACTGACGGCCCGTCGAATGGCAGACCGCATCTTCGTGCCGCTCATCGGCCAGTTTGACAATATCGGGGACATCATTCTCCGGCGACCGCTGGCTCGGTGGCTGCACGCCTGCGGCTCGCTGGACGTCTACGTCGGTCCAGCGCCGGACGGGTTTGTCGATGGCTTGGGACTGCGTGCGGAAGACCGCATTTACCGATCCTTCGGTTCTTGGTACTCGGCCGGCATCGCGGCGTCGGGAAAATCGCACTATTCTTTCAAACCCGGCGAGATACAGATGTCGGTCACCGGACTGAAGGAGCACGTCGCGATGCTCCCGATGCTGTCGGTCCTGCGGGCTCGCGGGGGGCGGGTCGTTCGGGTTGGCTCGGGCGCGCGTAACTTTTCGGCATGGGCGCGCGTGGCGATGATGCCGTCGCTGGTCATGTCAGATCTCCTCCGCTGGCGCGACCCGGAGACGGCGCGCTTCATGGCCTGTGGCGGTGTCATGCCGGATTTGGCCTTCGAGGAAGGAGACGCGGAGAGCGACTGGCGCAGCCCGGCGGACCGTCCGTTACTGGTTGTGTCGATGCGCGGCGATCGCGGGCCGGTCCCGCCGGCGTGGATCGAAGGCATGCGTGCGCATGCCACGGCCGCTGGCCTCACGCTGCAGGTGGTGACGCAGGTGGCTCGGGACCAGGCACGTTCGCGCGAACTTGGATCGCGGTTGGGCGCCCCGGTCCTCGACTGGGACGGCCGCGATCACGTGCGCCAGGAGGCCCGGCTGCGTGAGGTGTATCGCCGCGCCGCGATGGCCGTGAGCGACAGACTGCACGTCCTCGTGTCGGCATTCACCCACGGGGCGGCACCTGCGGCGCTGCTCGTGACGCCCTCGGGAAAGATTGGTCGCCACTTCATGGCCGTGGGGATTCAGGACGTCGACGTCGAAGCGGCTAGGCTGGACGCGGCCGGCATCGCGGCGGCGCTGCATAACGCCGCGCAGCGCGGACCCGCACGCCTGGCACAGCTCCCCAATGCACGGGCGGAACTGCTGGCCGTTCGCGACCTCACGCGTTCCGTACTGGGTGGGGCGTCCGCAGGGCCGACGATCCGGGAAGGGGAGCATCGTTGACCGCGACTGTGCACACTTCGCGCAACGGACGACCGCAGGTCTGGCATGTGGGTCGTGTCGGCGAAGTGGCCGGTGGCATGACCCAGGTTGTGAACGGCTATGTCCGCTGGCCGTTCGCGCGGACACGCCAAGCTACGATCATCTGCCGCGACGGCACGCTGGGTTTGAGGGCCCTCGGCCTGTTCGTCGGCGCCGCTCGTCAGTTGATCGGGCTGGCTGGCCAACGCAATCAGGTCATCGTCGTCCATCTGTCGCAGGGCGGCTCCTTCGTCCGCGAGGGCCTCTTGCTGTGCCTGGCCCGTTGGCTCCGCGTTCCGACCGTGGCCCACCTGCACGGCAGCCGGTTCGTGGCCTTTGCCGAGCGGCGGCCCTGGTTGGTGGGCACGGTGCTCAGGCACGCGGATCGCCTAGTCGTCCTCAGCGAAGCGACGCGCGCAGTGGCCACGCGCTGGGTGGCGGCAGCGAAGATCGCCCTGGTCCCCAATGCCGTGCCTACCGGAAACCCGGGTACGAAGGAGCATCTCGTCGTGTTCGGCGGTGCAGTGACGCGGCGAAAGGGCGTCGACGTTCTAGTCGAGGCGTGGCGCCGCGCCGATCCGGGACCGGCCTGGCGCTTGGTGGTCGCGGGCCCGCACGTGGAGGCCGACCTTGTCGTCGCCGGTGCCGGTTCGGTAGAGTTCCCGGGCGCGCTCTGCCACGACGATCTCATGCGACTGCTGGACCGGGCAAGCGTCGCCGTGCTTCCTTCGAGGGATGAAGCCATGCCAATGTTCATCCTAGAAGCGATGGCGCGACACGCCGCGATCGTCTCGACGCGCGTCGGCGGCATTCCGGCCGTCCTGTCCGACGAGGCCGGTTGGCTGGTCGACCCGGGTGCGGTGGAAGGCCTGACCGATGCGCTGGCGCACCTGACCACCGATGCTTCTATTCGGCAAGGCTATGCCGATCGGGCGCGGGCCCGCTTTCTGGCCGACTTCGCCGCCGAGGCGATTTACCCGCGCGTGGAGCAGATCTGGCTTGACGCCCTCGCATCTCGTGGGCAACCGGAGGCGAAAGGATGAAAAAGCTGCTGGCCATTGCTTCCGGCGGCGGGCACTGGGTGCAACTGCTGCGCCTAAAACCGGCCTTTGAGGGCTGCGAAGTCGTCTATGCCAGTGTGCAGCCCGGCTCAGCCGACGAAGTGCCGGGGTATCGCTACTACGCTTTTCGAGATGCATCGCGAAAGAACCGCCTAGCCTTCGTGGCCGTAGTGTTTCGCATGCTTTGGATCGTGATGAAAGAACGGCCTGACGTCATCGTGACCACGGGATCGGCGCCGGCTCTCTTCTGCTTGGCCTTCGGCCGGCTGATTGGCGCTCGAACGCTGTGGATCGACAGCATAGCTAACGTAAAGGAACTATCTGCCTCGGGCCGGCAGGCGATGCGCGTGGCGCATTGCTGCATAAGCCAGTGGCCCGAGGTCGCAGCCCACAACGGCATCGAGTATTGGGGGCGCACGCTGTGATTTTTGTGACCGTCGGTTCGATGTTCCCATTCGACCGGTTGGCCAAGGGTGCCGACGAGTGGGCCGAGCGGAATCCGCGCCAGCCGATGCTTGTCCAGATCGGCACCGGTAGTTACGTGCCCCGATTCGCACGCAGCGTTCGCATGCTCCGACCGACCGAATTCGGCGAAGCCGTGGGCGGTGCCACGCTCGTCGTCGCCCACCTGGGCATGGGGTCGATCATCACGGCCATGCAGGCACGAAAGCCAATCGTCCTGATGCCGCGGATCTTCGATTTTGGCGAGCACACGTCCGACCACCAGATGCACGGCACGGACTGGCTTCGCGGTCGGCCTGGCATCTGGATCGCCGACGACGTCGATGCGCTCCACCATTACCTCGACGCGTTCCGGGACGGCAGCCTGGTGCAGGGTAGTCTGGGCGTCGAGCCGCACGCGTCGACTGAACTGATTGGGCGCGTCCGTGCCTTCATTTCCGGGGCTGACACTGGTAATTCGCAGCCGTCTCCAGAGGAGATCAAGTGATCCGTACTGCCATCGTGGGCCTGGGAAAGATGGGGATCTCCCACTTGGCCCTGTTCCGAAGCCATCCGTCCTTGTCGCTCGTAGCCGCGTGCGATCAGACGAAGTACGTGACCGACGTGCTGAGCCGCCATACTGGGCTGACTTGCTATGCCGATTTCGACCGAATGCTCGACGAGCACCCGCTCGACGCTCTGGTCGTGTCGACGCCGACGAAGCTTCACGGAAGCATGGTTCGAAAGGCGATGGAACGCGGGCTGCACGTCTTCTGCGAGAAGCCGTTTGTCATCGACGTCGATGAAGGCGAATCGCTGGCGGCGCTGGCCGAATCGAGCCGGCTCGTGAATCAGGTCGGATACCACTATCGCTTCGTCGGCGCGTTCCAGGAGGCAGCGCGGGTCGTGGCGTCGGGGGCGATCGGTCATGTGCATCACATCCGCGCCGAGGCCTACGGTCCGGTCGTCTTGCGGCCGAAGGGCGGCACCTGGCGTTCCGAGAAGGCGCAGGGTGGCGGCGCGCTGTACGACTACGCTTGTCATGCGATCGACCTCGTGAACTTCATTGCAGGCGTGCCAGACGGCGTTAGCGGCGTCGTTCGGCGATCGATCTTCTCGAAGGACGTGGACGACGAGATCTACTGCTCTCTTCACTACGCCTCGGGCGCGAGCGGACAGCTCTGCGTTAACTGGAGCGACGAGAGCTTCCGGAAAATGTCTACCCGAATCTCCGTCTGGGGAACCCAGGGGCGCGTAGTCGCCGACCGGCAGGAGTGCCAGATCTACCTGCGGGAACCGCACGATGCCGTTCCCGACTTGCCGGCCGGCTGGACCGTCCGCTACACGACCGACCTGACCCGGGACGTGTGGTTCTACCTGCGCGGCGAGGAGTATTCGGCGCAGGTGGACCACTTCGCGCGTAGCATCGAACTGGGCCGAACAGACGGCCAGAACACCTTCCGGTCGGCGCTGGCCACCGACAAGTTCGTGCGGATGATCCTGGCACAGGGCGAGGGTGTGACGCAGAGCGTCGACACCACGACACACCGTAGCTGGCTGCAACGCCTGTTCGGTTGACGGGTTCTGGGAGGAACAATGCACCAGATGGACCGAGTCCTGTTCGGGGACAACCAGTTCTTCGGCGTAAACCACATGTCGGAGGAGAAGGCGCGAGCTCAGTCGATGCGGTTCCGCGATACGGGCGCCATCATCGACGTCCTGGATGCGGCCTACGCCGAGGGCATTCGATCCTTCATGTGCACGACGCACGACAGGATTGCCGAGGTCTGTGACCACTTTCGGGCTCATCGCGATCGCTATCCCGACTACCGGTTCTATCCTTGCATGCCGTATGCCCACAAGTATGCCAACGCGGTCACCGAGCATGGGATGATTGAGGCGCTTCGGCAGTTCCTTCCCGACGATGGCGCCATGAGCACCATGCTGCGTGGCGGACTGGCCCTGGCCAGCAAGGATGTCGACTCTATCCTGCGTCTACTCATCGATGCCGAGATGAAGATGTTCCACGGGCTTTCGACACCCGTCATCTTCATGCAGAATGTAATCGTTGATCTGCTGATGGGACTGGGGTTTGAAGGTGCGTTCTCGACCTTTGCTTTGCATGTGCGCGAGCGCTATGGCGCCGAGCCCGGGTTCATCACGATGAACCTGCCCCGCATGCTTGACGCGCTGGAGCGGCAGCAGATCAATAACCCAATCGTGTGCGCCAACATCAACAAGATTGGATTCCGCATGTGTGGGGGCATCGACGCCTACGAGCGCGCGATTGCCGAGCGACCGTTCCGACCCGTTGCGATGTCGGTGCTGGCATCCGGAGCGATCCCGCCGCGCGAGGCCATTGAGTACGTCTGCCGGCAGTCTCGTGTCGAGTCGATCGTCTTCGGTGCGTCGGGTCGCGCGAACATCCATCAGACCAAGGCGCTGATCGACGAACTGAGCTCTTCGGCGCCGTCGCCGGCCTAGACTGCGGCGTGATGAGAGCCTGGAGCAAGGTACTGGCGACGCTGCTCGCTATCGTGCCTGGGTTAGTTTGCGCCGCCGGCGGCGGCGAACGCCTACGGATTACGTTCGAGGGCGGGGCGTCGGTATCGTCTGGCGCCGGCACCCAGTTTGCGACGCTGGTTCCGGACAACTGCTGCAGTCCATCGGGCTCGTTGGGCGCTGGGCCCCAGCGTATTCTGGCGTCGCCGAGGTTCGAGTTTGAGGGTGGCACGCTGCGCGAGCGCGGCGCTTCGGTCACCGACGATCCGCTAAAGCCGGGCAATCGGGTGCTCGCGTTCCGGCTCTCGGCCCCGAACGTACCCGGACATGCTGGTGCGCCCGCTAAAGGGCGTGTCCAGATGAATCTGTACGGCAATCGCTCCGTGCGCGAACTGCGGGAGACGGTGCGGCTGATGCTCGATCCCGACATAGCCGACATGAGAAGCCTGGACTGGCCCGTTAACTGGTTGACACTGTCGGAGTGGTGGAACAACGCGGCATGGGGTGGGCAGACGTTCCCGTTCCGAATCACGGTCGGCCTGCTCAAGCCGGGAGCTCGTGCCGGGAGCGAGCTGCACTTCGGCGTCACCGCCCAAGTCTTCGATACCAGCGCCCGCGTGTGGCAGATCCCGCTGTGGAATAAGGTGGCAGATTCGTTCGCCGTGCCGGTCGGGCGGTGGATCGTCGTCGACTACTACTACCGGGAGGGAGTCGGCGAGGAGGGGCGCTTCATATTGTCCGCAGGCGTCGAAGGCGAGCCCCTCAGCGTGCTCGTAGACATGTATGGTACGACCCGCCATCCCGACGATCCGTCGCCCGACGGACTCACGCACTTCAATCCTCTGAAACTCTATACGTCGGCACGCTTGATTAACGCCATGCGCTCGCGGGGAAAGGAACTGCGCGTCTACTGGGATGATCTGGACGTGCGCGCCTGTGCCGCAGACGCAGGCGCCCCGACCTCAGACTGCGTCGGACTCAGGCCCTGATCGAGGCGTGCATCGCGGCGGTGGCGCCGCCGGTCTCGACCGAACAAAGCGTCTTCTAGCGCTTGTTACGACGATATGTCGTCGCGATCGCAAGGACTCGACGAACGCATCATCCTGCGCGAACTCCGCTCGTGTGTCGCGCCCAAGCCCGCGGTTTCAATTTGCTGCACTCGCCCGCTCAGGGTTTGCGGAGCGGCGTCGAAATCAGGGTACCGATTCACTCTGAGTTCCCATGTTGTACGAACCTCTTGTGCTGCGCCGCGCCATCGCCATGGCGACGATCTCCCTAGTGAGTACTTTGACCGCCTGTGGCGGCGGAGATTCCTCTCAGCCAGTCGCCGCTGCACCGTCCGTCGGCAGCGCAGAGAGCTCGCGCTCAATGCAGGCCTTGGCTTGGCGGAAGCCCACAGCCACATCGGAGATGTTGCCAACCGTAACTTTCGATGCCGGTGAACACCTGGTGCCAACGGCCGATGGTCAGTTTGAGGCCCTGGCCGGGATTCCGGCGGTCCCAGTCGGCGCTTCCCCGGGCTCAATGTCCGTGCAGTATCAGGGCGGCGATCTATCGCAGCGGGAGGCGCTGATCCTCGATGATCCCCTCATCCCCGGAAACCAGATTCTGGGCTTCTTCTTGCGTCAGGCGAACGTCGACACCGGCGATGGCGAGGCCGACCGTGGCCGCGTACAGCTGAACGCCTATGACGCGACTCAACTGCACGCACGCGAGTTGCGGGTGCGCACGCGAATGTACTTGAGGTCTGACGTGGACCTGCTTCGCGGCATGTCGAAGGCATTCGAGTGGCTCACCATCTCCGAGTGGTGGAACAACGCGAGCTGGACCGGTGAACCGTTCCCGTTTCGAGTGTCGGTGAACATCGTGAAGCCCCTGCCGCGGCGAGGCTCGCAGCTGAACTTCCAGGCGCGAGCCCAGACCCTGGATACCGCCACCCAACAATGGTCCAGAACCGTCTGGCAGGTGACTAACCGATCAGTGCCGGTCCCAGTAGGCAAGTGGGTAACGCTTGAGTATTCGTATCTGGAAGGGAATGCGAGTAGTGGCCGCTTTTACCTGTCGATGACCCCCGACGGCGGGCGCCCCGTGGCGCTGTTCGACATCCGCAGCTGGACTCACCATCCCGATGATCCGTCTCCGAACGGGCTATCGCAGATTAATCCTGTGAAGCTGTACACGTCACGCGACCTCATCGAGTACGTCAGCGGTCGGGGCGGAGTGCTCTCTGTCTACTGGGACGACCTAGCCTTCCGGCTGTGCGCCGAGCGCGGGCCCGAGAACAGTTCACCCTGTGCGCCGGCCAGCTTCCAGTGACCGGCCTGACGGCGGGCGCAGGTAAAGCGGCTCAGGTGGTCCGGGGCGACCGCCGATAGATCAGGCCATGGCTGATCTGCGCGCCCGACTGAACCCCGTGCGTTCTCCGCGTCTGACCCTCATCGCCCTGGGCTGCATGGCCGGCCTGTTGGCGGCCTGCGGCGGCGGCGGAACGCCCGACGCCGTGGTGGCGGCGGTGCCGGCGCTGGCGCCGGATTCGACGGCGCTGGCGTCCCCCGACCCTGCGCTCGGCGACAGCGGCGGTGCGGTGAACGACGAGGTCGGCGACGACCCTTCGCCCGGGGGCGCGGCCCCTGCACCAGACCCCGACCCGGACCCGGTCGCGATGCCAGGGTCCACGCCAGAGCCGGCGCTGGCGCCCGCACCGACCCCGACATCCGAACCGGCACCCGCAGCCGACACCCGAACCAGCACCCGAGCCGCCACCCTCGCCCGAGCCGGCGCCCACGGTGCCGCCCGACACCTCATCGGCACCCGACGACCCCGCCCTGTGGCTGGAATCCGGCGAGGTGATCGTGGCCACGGGCGACGGCCAGACGGCGGTGATTCGCGGCCAGGTGGCGATGGGGCCGGTGATCAGCGAAGAGGGCCTCTGGTTCGACGTCGATCCCGGTCGCCTGAGCTTTCAGTACCAGGGCGGCGACGCCAGCGAGCGCAGCGCGCGCGTGGCGGCCGATCCGGTGAACCCGGCCAATCACGCGATCGAGTTTCTGCTGCAGGCGGCCAACGTGCGCGACGCGGACGGACAGCCGCTCAAGGGCAGGGTGCAGATGAATGCCTACGCCAGCGAGTCGATGCGCGCCCGCGAACTGCGTCTGCGCACCCGCATGTACCTTGCCGATGGCTTTACCGCGCTGCGCACGCTGACGCGGGCCTTCCGCTGGCTGACGATCTCCGAGTGGTGGAACGATGCCGGCTGGACGGGGCAGGCCTACCCCTTCCGCATCACGGTCGACATCACCAAGCCGGCGGCCCAGGCCGGCGCACGGCTGTACTTCGGTGTGCGGGCAGAGACATTGAACCTCGCGACAAACCAGTGGGACACCACGGTCTGGTCGCAGATCAACAGCGATGTGCCGGTGCCCGTGGGGCGCTGGGTGACGCTGGAGTACCACTTCCGCGAGGGCGACGCGCAGGCGGGCCGCTTCTACCTGGCAATGGTGCCCGACGGCGGCGAGCGGGTCGTGCTCTTCGACCAGCGGGGCTGGACCCATCACCCGGCCAATCCGTCGCCCGACGGGCTGACCCACCTCAACCCCGTGAAGCTCTACACCTCCAGGGCAGTGGTCGACCACGCGCGCGACGCGGGCCATCCGCTGCGCGTGTTCTGGGACGACATCGGCCTGCGGCTGTGCCGGCAGCGCTTCGACCCCGCGACTTCGCCCTGCGGGCCGGAGACCTTCCGCTGAGCCTCCGGCCAGGACCTTGACCTGGCGGAACGGAGGCTGTGATGCAGGGTTGCAGGCATCGCGGCAGGCCTCGAAGCGGGTGTAACCGGGCACCTGCCGCGCGGGGGTGGGACGACGGTGCTGCTACGGCGGCCCGTTCCGGACCCGCTGCGGCGCATGCCGCCGGGCAGGTCGCCCGCTGCGGCCCAGGGCGCGCGCAAGCTTCGACGCCGCAGATGGCTTGCCCGTTCATGCTGTACGTGGAGCGCACCGACAGCTTGGCCGCGCAGTTCTTGGCCTGGCCCAGGCCCTCGGTGTGCGCCTTGGCCCAGGCCTTGGCCTCAATGACCGCCAGCTTCGTGTTCCGGCAAACAAGCACGTCGTCGGCGATGTCGGCCTTTGTGCGCTGCCCCATGCCCTGCAGCCGGCCGGGTGCGATCACCTCGCGCCGGACCCTGCTGCCGTAGATCACACCCCAAGCAGCTGCTTTGAACGCCGGGTCGATGTGTTCGGCGCGATTCTCGGCTTCGTCTATCGCGCGCTGGTCAGCGTTCCGCCGATCCAGGGTCTGGATCGGCGAAGTACAGCTCGACCAGGGCCGTCGTCCAGGTGGCGACGCCGGTGCCGAAGAAGTCTTTGTCTTCGGTCCAGACGGGGCAGTTCAGCAGCAGTGCGCAGGCCAGCACCGGCCAGTCATCGGGGTCGCGCGGGCCGATGCGCGCCAGTGCCGCCGGCTGCATGGCCTTGTACTCGGCCTGGTCCACCACCTGCACTGCCGTTTGCAACGCCTTCAGCTTGTCGAGCGACGCTTGCAGCGCGGGCAGTTCACCGCGCTTGGTCAGTACCGCAGCCGGGTGCTCGTGCACGTCGTCGAATGCCACGTCCGGTGCAGGAAAGTCAGCTCTGGGTCGAACCGTTCCAGCAAGCGATCCACCTTGCGGCCGAGCAAGGCACGCATCAGCACGTTCGCGTCAAGGACGATACGGCGTGTCACGTCTGTGCGCGCCGACGCGCTGCTGCCCCTTTGCGCAGGGCGTCGAAGTCTCTGACAGCGGCTTCGACATCGTCCTCGCTCAGCGACATGATGGCCTGCAGCTTGTCAGCCGCATCGCGCAGCGCCTGCAGATCGGCTTGGGAGGGTCGGGCGGTGGGGATGAAATAGCCTACGGTCTGACCGTGGCGGGTCACGGCCACGGGCTGCTTGTTGTCGATGAACTCGGCCAGGCCAGCGCGGAACTCGCGGATGCCGACAGACTTGGTTTCCATGGGGTGCTCCAGACGACGGGCCACAGGCCTTGAATCAAACTTGCGCATCACGGTGTACACATCGGCAAGTCGTGTGCACGGGCAGGTCGGCCGCCCCGTGACGCCAAGCCACTGCGGCCCATGCATCCCGGCAGGGCGCCCGCTGCGGCCGGTCGGGGCCGGCCCACGGTCAGTGCGCCTCGAAGACCTCGGCGTCGCACAGCAGGCTGGCGTCGGCATCCTTCGCAGCCAGGCTGGGCGCGGCGCGGGTGGGCAGCGGCCAGTCGATGCCGATCGCGGCGTCGTCCCAGCGAATCGCCCGCTCGCAGTCCTTCGCATAGACATCGGTGGTCTTGTAGAGGAAGTGGGTGTCGTCCGCCAGGGCCAGAAAACCATGTGCGAAGCCCGGCGGAATCCACATCTGCAGGCGGTTCCCGGCGCTGAGCTCCACGCCCACCCAGCGCCCGAACTGCGCGCTGCCCCGACGGATGTCCACGGCCACATCAAAGGCCCGCCCCTTGACCACACGTACCAGCTTGCCCTGCGCATGCGGCGGCAGCTGGTAGTGCAGCCCGCGCAGCACGCCGGCCTGGCTGCAGGAATGGTTGTCCTGCACGAAGGGCCCGGCCGGCGGCAGGCCCAGCGCCTTCAGCTCCTGCTCGAAGCGCGCGGCGTTGAAGCTTTCCATGAACCAGCCGCGCGCGTCGCCGAAGATCTGCGGCTCGACGATGACGACGCCGGGCAGTTCGGTGGGCGTCATCTTCATCGGCAGGCTCCCTGCTGACCTGGTGCCGGGCCCTGTGCGGCGTGGCGGTCCGCCCGTCCACGGGACCAAGGGGTCGTCTTCATGGGGTGGTCCTACCAGAGGGTAGAGACAGCGATCTCTGCGAACACAGGGTCGCGCGAGACCAGCGTCATGCGCTCCAGCATCGCCTGCGCGGCAAACACACGGTCGAACGGGTCGCGATGGGCCCACGCCAGCGCACCGGCATGCCAGGCGTGCGTGGCGGCCACCGGCAGGGGGTGAAACCCGTCGGCCGCCACCAGCGCGTCGAAACCACCGGCCGGCATGGGCCAGGCCGGGAGCTTGCCGATCCGCTGCTTGGTCGAAATCTCCCAGGCCGACGCCGCACTGACGAAGATGCTGTTGTTCTCGTCGGCCATGGCCGCCCGGGCAGGCGCCGTGAGCTGTTCATCGTCGTTCCACCACCACAGCAGGGCGTGCGTGTCCAGCAGCAGGCGCATCAACGGCCGTCCCAGGCATCCAGTTCATCGTTGGCCAGCGGCTCGAAGAACGCCGATGTGTCGATCTGCCCCTTCAACCGCCCGGGCCGGCGCGGCGCCGGCCCGGTGGCCAGCGGCATCAGCCGCGCATAGGGCTTGCCGGCCTTGGCCAGGATGATCTCCTCGCCGGCGTGGGCCTGTTCCAGCAGCCTCGACAGATGGGTCTTGGCCTCGTGCACGTTGACGGTGATGGTCATGCAGGCAGTCTGACTTAGTCCGTGAACTTGGTCAACATCGTCGCGCGTCCGACCAAGGCGATCCGTGGCGTCAGAACGCCCGGTCGCGCAACACCGACATCAGGTACCGCCCATAGCCGTTCTTGCGCATCGGCGCGGCCAGGTTTTCGAGCTGCGCCGCGTCGATCCAGCCGGCGCGGTAGGCGATCTCCTCGGGGCAGGCCACCTTCAGGCCCTGCCGGTTTTCCAGCGTGGCGATGAACTGCCCGGCTTCCATCAGGCTGTCGTGCGTGCCGGTGTCCAGCCAGGCGTAGCCGCGGCCCATGATCTCCACACCCAGCTGGCCCTGGCGCAGGTAGGTGGCATTGACCTCGGTGATCTCCAGTTCGCCCCGCGCGCTTGGCTGGATCGACGCGGCGATGTCGCAGACCTGCGCGTCGTAGAAGTACAGCCCCGTGACCGCGTAGTTGCTCTTGGGCACCGCGGGCTTTTCGGCGATCGACACCGCGCGGCGCTGCGCGTCGAACTCGACCACGCCGTAGCGCTCGGGGTCGTTGACGTGATAGGCGAACACGGTGGCGCCGTCGGCGCGGCCATGCGCGCGCAGCAGCAGGCCCTGCAGGTCGTGGCCGTAGAACAGGTTGTCGCCCAGCACCAGGGCGCTGGGCCCGCCGCCGACAAAATCGCGCCCGAGGATGAAGGCCTGGGCCAGCCCGTCCGGGCTGGGTTGCACGCAGTACTGCAGGTTCATGCCCCACTGCGCGCCGTCGCCCAGCAGGGCCTCGAAGCGCGGCAGGTCCAGCGGCGTGCTGATGATGAGCACGTCGCGCATGCCGGCCAGCATCAGGGTGCTCAGCGGGTAGTAGATCATCGGCTTGTCGTACACCGGCAGCAGCTGCTTGCTGATGGCCAGGGTGGCCGGGTGCAGCCGGGTGCCGGCGCCGCCGGCGAGGATGATGCCTTTGCGTTGCATGGTGCTGTTGTCGGGGGGCTCAGAAGTCGTCGAACCAGCGCAGTGGCGCCGGGTAATTCATCAACGCCCGGTCGGCGGTGACGAGCAGGGCAGTTTCGCACTGGGCTTGGGCCAGCAGCAGGCGGTCGAAGGGATCGGCGTGCAGCGGTGGCAGGTGCCGCACGCGGGCGGCATGGGTGTGGCGCACCGGAAGTTCCTCGAATTCCGTGTCCAGTGCCGCCTGGGCCACGGTCTCGGGTTCGAACCCGAAGTCCAGCCGCCCGAGGGCGCGCTTGATGGCAATCTCCCAGACACTGGCCGCCGAGAAAAGGACTTGCGTATCGGCCGCGATCAGCACCGATCGCAGACCAGGGCGGAGCCGATCGGGCGACATAAGCGCCCACAACAGCACATGCGTATCCAACAACAAGGTCATGGCGCGCCGCCGAAGCTGTCGACCACGTCCGGCGGCAATGGCGCGTCCCAATCGGCGGGCGCGCTGTAGCGACCCGCCAGGATGCCCAGGCGCCGCGGCGGCCGCTCAGGCGCCAGCGGCACCAGGCGCGCCACGGGGCGCCCGGCCCGGGCGATCACGATCTCCTGACCGGCCTCAACCTGCTCCAACAGGCGGGACAGGTGGGTCTTGGCTTCGTGGACGTTGACGGTTTTCATCGGTACATCGTATGGACTTAGTCCAACTTGGTCAACTCACGACGATCTCTTTGAGCATTCGCTCGACCCCCGGCTGCCAGGCCGGCAGCTGCAGGTCGAAGGCCTGGCGCAGCTTGTCGCAGGCCAGCCGCGAATTCAACGGGCGCCGGGCCGGCGTGGCGTAGGCGCGGGTGGGAATGGGCCGCACACCATCGGCCGCCACGCGCAGGGTCTGCCCCATGGCGCGGGCCTGTTCGATCACGAAGCGGGCGTAGCCGTGCCAGCTGGTTTCGCCGGCCGCGGTGCAGTGGTACAGGCCGCACAGGCCCGCGTCTTGCCCGATGGCGCGCACCGCGTGGGCGGTGACGTCGGCCAGCAGCTCGGCCCCGGTGGGCGCGCCGATCTGGTCGTCGACGACGTTGACGGTGTCGCGCTCCTGCGCCAGGCGCAGCATGGTGCGCACGAAGTTGCCGCCGCGTGCGGCATGGACCCAGCTGGTGCGCAGGATCAGGTGCCGGCAGCCGCTGGCCTGGATGGCCTGCTCGCCTTCGAGCTTGGTGGCGCCGTAGACGTTCAGCGGCCCGGTCGGGGCGGTCTCGTCGCGCGCGGCCTCGCCACTGCCGTCGAAGACGTAGTCGCTGCTGTAGTGCACCAGCAAGGCGCCGAGCGCCCGCGCCTCGGCGGCCAGCACACCGGGCGCGACGGCATTCAGCGTGCGCGCCAGGTCGGGCTCGGTCTCGGCCTTGTCGACGGCGGTGTGGGCCGCGGCATTGACGATGAGCAGGGGCCGCACCGCGCGCACCAGCGGGCCCAGGGTCTCGGGCCGGGTGAAGTCGGCCGGGTGCGGCGCCAGGCCTTGGCGCCCGACGGCGACGAGCTCGCCCAGCGGCGCCAGCGCGCGCTGCAGTTCCCAGCCGACCTGGCCGTTGGCGCCAAGGAGCAGGATCTTCACGCCCGGCCCGTGTAGTTCGTCGCCACCCAGTCCCGGTAGGCGCCGCTTTGCACCTGGGCCACCCAGTCGGCATGCGCCAGATACCACTGCACGGTCTTGCGGATGCCGGTGGCGAAGGTCTCGGCCGGACGCCAGCCGAGTTCGCGCTCGATCTTGTGCGCGTCGATGGCATAGCGGCGGTCGTGGCCGGGGCGGTCGGCGACATGCGTGACCAGCCGCGCATACGGCCCCGCCGGGTCGGGGCGCAGTTCGTCGAGCAGGGCACACACGGTGTGCACGATGTCGATGTTGGCCATCTCGTTCCAGCCGCCGATGTTGTAGGTCTGGCCCGGCCGGCCGCGCTCGAGCACGGTGCGGATGGCGCTGCAATGGTCGCGCACGAAGAGCCAGTCGCGGATCTGGCGGCCGTCGCCATACACCGGCAGCGGCTTGCCGGCCAGCGCGTTGACGATCATCAGCGGGATCAGTTTTTCCGGGAAGTGCCAGGGCCCGTAGTTGTTGGAGCAGTTCGTCGTCAGGACGGGCAGGCCGTAGGTGTGGTGCCAGGCACGCACCAGATGGTCGCTGGCGGCCTTGCTCGCCGAGTACGGGCTGTTCGGTTCGTAGACATGCGTTTCGGCGAAGGCCGGAGCGTCGGGCGCCAGACTGCCGTAGACCTCGTCGGTGCTGACGTGCAGGAAACGCAGCGCCGCGCGGGCGGCAGGCGCCAGGCCCGACCAGTGCGCGCGCACCGCCTCCAGCAAGGTGAAGGTGCCGTCGACATTGGTGCGCATGAAGGCGCCCGGGCCGTGGATGCTGCGGTCGACATGGCTTTCGGCGGCGAAGTGCACGACGGCGCGCGGGCGGTGTTCGGCCAGCAGACGGTCGAGCAGGTCCCGGTCGCAGATGTCGCCGTGCACGAAGACATGTCGCGCATCGCCCTGCAGGCCGGCCAGATTGGCCAGGTTGCCGGCATAGGTCAGCGCGTCGAGGTTGAGCACCGGCTCGTCGGCGCCGGCCAGCCAGTCGAGCACGAAGTTGCTGCCGATGAAGCCGGCGCCGCCGGTGACGAGGATCATGTGCGTGTTGTGCGGGGGGTTCGAGGGTGGATGGTGCCAGAAGTGCCGGCAGGCGGTCGCTTCGGCGACCAGGTCTGCGCCAGGCCCCGGATCGATCCCAGGCTGCGCGACGCGGCGCTGGCGTTTCTACTTCGCCCATCGGTACCAGCAGGGCCGAGGGAACGCGCAACCAGGGGAGAAACCCATGACATCACTTCACGCCACGATTGCCGCCGGCGGCTGCATGCCGCGCTGCCCGGTGGACCCGAGCAATCCCAGCAATGCGAGCACGCGCATGGAAGGCGGCCAGGCCGTCTTTGAAAACGACAGCTACCGCATCACCGCGGGCGACAACAACCAGGTGCTGATCCACAACAAGAACACCGGCGAGACCTACCGCGCCTGGGGTGACCCGCATATGGAGATCGACGGCAAGCACGCCTTCGACTTCTGGGGCACGACGACCTTCATGCTCGACGACGGCACCAAGGTCACGATCGAGACCGCGCCCTGGGAGAAGAACCCGGACATGACCCTGTCGTCCAAGGTCACGATCACGAATGGCGATTACGGCGTGCAGATCACCGGCGTCGACACCAATACGCGCGGCGACCTGGCCATCGACGAGGGCAAGGGCTGGGGCCGTGCGGTGGACTGGGCCGTGAAGGACGGCAACGTGCTGCACGAAAACCGCCTCGGTTCGGGCTTCGTCGCCGTCGACGACCAGGGGCGCGTGCGCAAGGTCGACCAGGCCTTCATCAATGAAACCGACTTGCAAAAGGGCGGCGCCCTGCGCGAGCGGCACCAGGAAGCGTTCCGCCTCTTGAGCGGGCTGATGGCGATCAGCTTCATCGGCGCCTTCCTGGGCACGATGGCGGCCTTGAAGTTCGTCGCCGAACATGCACCGGGGCGTCCGCCGCAGCGGCCCGATCCGCGGCCGTTGCCGCAGCCCGAGCCGCGGCCCTGGCCGCACTGGAACACACCGCCGGTCATGACCCCGCCGGTGATGCCGGCGCTGACGCTGGCGTTGACGCTGGCGCGCTGGCAGCCCTGAAGTCCCGCCCCGGGGCCCGCGGGCGATACAAGCGCTTGCGACTGGCCTGGGGCTGATCCCAGGCTGCGCGCACGGCGGTGCTCCGGTGGAATGCAGCGCTGTCCACCGCCGCCACCACCGCCTCCTGCATGCCTGCCGATGGGTTCCACCGCTTTGTCCTCGCCTGGGCCGCCGATGCGGCGACGCTGACGCTGACGCTGCCGCCGGCCGAAGCCGGTGCCGATGCCGGCGTCGCCGCGGCGCTGGCACTGGCGCCGGCCCTGCCGGCCCTGCAGGCGCTTGAAGCCTGGCTCGGCATCGGTTTTGAGCGCGTTGTGCCGCAAGCCGCCGCAGGCGATCAAACCCGGTCCGACGCCCGGCGGCTGGTCGTGGCGCTGCCGGCCTTGGGCGGTGGTGGGCGCGCCAGCCTCGACCTCCCGGTTTCGGCGCTGCCCTTCGGCACGCCCTTGCCTGCGGGGCTGGTGCTGGCCTGGCCGACCTGGCGCTGTCGTGTCGTCGTGCAGCGCCTGCCGGCCGCGGCGTTGCGGCCCGAGGCGCTGGAGCCCGGCGCGCTGGTCCTGCTGCCGCAGGCCTTCGGCGACACCGCGCCCTGGTCGCTGCGCCTGTGCGTTGACGGATGTGCAGACGACGAACGTACAGACGACGGGGCCGCGCAGGTGCCCACCGCCTGGCCGCAGCTCGAGCTGCCGGGCTGGCAGCCCGGGTGCGGTGCCACGGACCTTGGCGCGGCCCGCCCGCGCCGCGCCGAACAAGACGGTGACGGCTGGCGGGTCGAACTCGACCTGCACGCCAGCGTGAGCGCCGGTGCCTGGTTTGCATCCGGCGGCCTGTGCCGCTGGCCGCCGCTGCCGGCCACGCTGTGGCAGGGCGCAAACCCTGCGGCGCACGGCGAGTTCGTGCCCGCCGGACGGGGCTGGGCGCTGCGCCTGACACATCTGGCTGCGGAGCGCCGGGCGCGGCAGAGCTGATGGACCTGTCGCAGTTCACCCCGTCGTCGGCGCTGATCACGGTGATCGTGATCTCGCTGGTGCCCTTCGTCGGCGTGATGGTCACGGCGTTCACGAAGATCGTCGTCGTGCTCAGCCTGCTGCGCAACGCGCTCGGGCTGCAGCAGGTGCCGCCGAACGTCGTCATCAACGGCATGGCCCTGGTGCTGACGATCTACGTGATGTACCCGGTCGGGCTGCAGATGGCCGCGCGGGTGGGCAATGTGCAGCAGATCGGGTCGAGCACGGATGCCCTGCTGAAAGCCGCCGACGCCGCCAAGGAGCCGCTGCGCGACTTCCTGCTCAAGCACTCGAACCCGCGCGAGCGCGAGTTTTTCCTGGCCACGCTGCGCCGCGGGCTGGAGCCGGCGCAGGCCGAGTCGATGGGCGAGCGCGACCTGATCGTGGTCGTGCCGGCGTTTGTCGTCAGTGAACTGGCGGGCGCGTTCCAGATCGGTTTCCTGGTCTTCCTGCCCTTCCTGGTGATCGACCTCGTGGTGTCGAACATCCTGATGGCGCTGGGCATGATGATGCTGTCGCCGACCACGGTGTCGCTGCCCTTCAAGCTGCTGCTGTTCGTGCTCATCGACGGCTGGGTCAAGCTGGCGCACGGGCTGGTGCTGAGCTACTGAAATGGTGCCCCCACGCGCGCATTTGCTCGCTGCCCCCCGGGCCCTGCAGGGGCCACTTCGCAGCCCGCGGGGCCGTCAGAGCCTTCGGGCGGCCGAGCAAGACTGACATGAACAGCGGCGAGGCGCTCCAGTTCACGCTGCAGGCGCTGTGGCTGGTGCTGCTGCTGTCGGCGCCGCCGGTGCTGGTGGCGGCGCTGGTGGGGCTTGTGATCGCGATCCTGCAGGCGGCCACGCAGATCCAGGAGCAGACCTTCCAGTACGCCGCCAAGCTGTTCGCGATCGTGCTCACGATCTTCGTCACGGCGTCGATGCTCGGGGGCACGCTGTACCAGTTCGGCGACCGCGTGTTCGACGCGATCGCCACCATTGCCGGGCGCTGATGGAGTCGCTGCTCGCGCTCGACGGGCTGGCCGACCGCGCGCTGCTGGTGGCCTTGTGCAGCAGCCGCTTCGCCGTCGCCTTCCTGCTGCTGCCGGTCTTCGCGCCCGAGACGGTGCCGGCGCTGGTGCGCAACGCCATCTTCATCGGCTTTGGCCTGATCACGCTGGCGGTGCAGCCCCTGCCGGCGGTGCAGGACTGGAGTGCGGGCCTGTGGTTGCAGCATTTCGGGCGCGAGGCGCTGCTGGGCATCGGCTTCGGCGTGCTGCTGGGTGCGGTGCTCTGGGCCTTCGAGGCCGCGGGGCAGATCGTCGACAGCAAGGTCGGCGCCACGCTGGCGCAGGTGGTGGACCCGCTGTCGGGCCACCAGACCTCCTTGTCGGGCGCCATGCTGTCGCGCCTGGCGATGTTCCTGTTCATGGCCGGCGGCGGCTTCATGGTGCTGGTGGGCACCCTGGTGCAGAGCTTTGCGCTGTGGCCGCTGGGGCGGACGGATTTCACCTTCACCGCCGGCAGCGTGCTGCTGTTCGAGCAGGCGTTTGCGAGCTTTGCGCTGCTCGCCTTGCTGCTCGCCGGGCCCTGCCTGCTGCTGCTGTATGTGGTCGACCTGGCGCTCGGCATGGTCAACCGCTTTGCGCCGCAGCTCAACCTGATCTCGATCTCGATGTCGCTCAAGGGCGTGGGCGCGGTGCTGGTGTGGGTGCTGCTGTTTGCGCCCCTGGTCGATGCGATCGAGGCCCGCATCGACGACGGTCTGGCCTCGCTGCTGCCGGCGCTGCGCGTGTGGGCACCCTAGGATCGTTCCCGGGTCGTGCCGCGGCCTTCGGCCGGCTATGCTGGGCGCCATGTCGAACGTCAACCACGCCTCACTCGCCGCGCCGTCCTGGGCGTCGCTGTTGCCGCCTGTCGTCGACGCCCTGTCGCCCGGCGCAGCGGCCGCGCGCGATGCCGCCGCCTGGTTCGACGAGGGCGCTGTCGACGCCGCCCAGCTGCTGCGCGCGCCGGCCGCCGGTGCGACCGAATTGCCGTCGGTGCTGGCGGCGCGCTTCCTCGATGCCTTGATCGGCGCCGAGCCGGGCTGAACGGCACTGCCGCTGCACATGTCGGCCGCCACGCTGCGTGCCACGCCCGACTGGAACCGCGCCGCGCTGGCGCTGATCGAGGGTTGCTGCACGCTGCCGCCCGGTGATGCCCGCGTGCACTGGCTCGAACAGCTCTGCCTGGCCTTGGGCGACGCGCTGTACCCGGCATTTCTGCGTGTGCTGTGCCTGGTCGGCCAGCAGGCCGAGCCGGTGGCGCAGCGCGCCGTGGCCGCCACCCTCACCGAGGCGATGGGCAGCGGCCGCCTGCCGTCGGGCCGTCAGGCGGCCTGGGGCGGCGCTTCGGCGTCGCGGCGCGAAGGGCCGCTGGAGTTTCTCTGTGCCTGGTACCTGCAGCCGGCAGGCGGGCAGACCTTGTCGGCGCTGGCGTTCGACCGCTCGGCGCGTGCGCTGCTCGGCCTGGTGGCGCATGACGATGCGGCGCATGCCTTGTACCGGCGGCGGCTGCTGGCGGCGGCCGACGACCCGATGGAAGGTGCCTGGTCGCAGCGTGACCGCAACGCCCTGCGGGCCCTGGTCCAGGCCTGGCGCCCGGGGGCGGCGGCGGGTGAGGCGGTGGACTCGTTCCTGCAGGCCGCGCGCAATGCACGCCCCGGCAGCGCGCTCGGCGGTTGGCCGGCAGCGGGTCGGGTCTGAAAGCGAACGCCGGGCGCGCGTCCGGCGCCACGTTGCGAAGGCCTACGGCCGTTCCGGCATCAACACGGGCGCGCTCACACCGAGCGCCGAAGTCCCGAAGATGCTCATCGGCCGTGGGCCGGGGGTCTGCAGGCCGGCCCTGCGCGGGCGTTCCCGGTCCTTCATGCCGTCGGGCACCGGGCCTTGTTCCTGCGACCACAGCAGATCGGACCGGAAACCCGTGAGCCCGTGTTCGCGACGACCTCGACTTCGTGCTCGGGCCGGTGGGTGCGGGCAACGTCAACGCAGCCGTGCTCAGTGCAACCTGGCGCGCAGGGGGCGGGCCGGCGGCGCCGACGACGACCGGTCTGCCGCGGCCAGGGCCGAAGCGGCGCTGACCACAGCCGCGGCCCGGGAATCAGCGCCTCACGGCGCCACGGGATCGAAGCGCCGGCCGGTCCAGGCCCAGGCCCGACCATCGGGCAGACTCACCCGCCGCCCCTGGCGCGGCAGGCCGTAGTCGGCCGCCGGATCGTAGCCGGGCAGGACCTCGGCCGAGACGTCCTGCCAGCGCTGCGCCATGTCGCCGCGCAGGAACCAGGTCTGCTGCGCCTGCGGCCAGCGCCGCTGCACGGCCAGCAGCATGCCGCCGTCGGCATGCCGAAACTGGGCCAGCACATAGGCCGGTTGCCCGGCGTCGCCGCGCGTCAGCAGGTAGCCGTGGGCCGGGTCGACCACGGCATGCAGCGGGTCGCCGGCCTGCAGGCGCCGCAGGCGCTCCAGGCGCGTCAGGTCCACGTATTTCAGCGGCAGGGAGACGAAGGCTTCGGCCAGCGCACCACGCACCGGCGGCAGCAGGGCGGCATAGACCGGGGCCAGGCGGCGCTGCGCGTCCGCGGCGTCGTGCACGCCGTCGAGCCGGGCCGCCAGCGCCGGCACCGGCTGCGCGCCGTCGCCCGCGCGCCGGTAGACGCTGCCGGTGTCGAGCCGCGCACCGCCGGCCGGCGCCGGGCGCGAGATCGTCTCCAGCACCACGATGTCGCGGCTGCCCTCGGGCCCGAGGGCCAGCACGTCGCGCACCTGCACGTCGATGAATTCGTCGGCCGGCTGCGGGTCGCGCAGGCGGATCAGGCGCCAGCGATCACCCTGCGGCGTGGCGTACCACAGCGCATAGCCGCCTTCGGCGGTGCGCAGGGCCAGGAACCAGCCCTGGGCATGGGCACCGAAGGGCAGGGGCACCGGCCCGAGCAGCGGGCGTGCGCCCGCCGGCAATGCGGCAAGCAGCGCACGCCGGCCCGCCGCGGCATCGGCGACCGCGCCGGCTGCGGTGTCCAGCGCATAGGGCGGGTCGTAGGCCGCTGCGGCAGCGGCCAGCAAGAGCAGGCCGCCAGCCAGTCGCCGCGGCCAGTGCAGCGGTCGAAACCAGGCCATGGCCCGGCGATGGTAGCCGGCGCTCAGTGGCTCAGCCTCTGGTAGGCGTCGGCGATGCGCGTGTCGTACTGGTTGGCGGCGTAGCCCGAGCCGTTGTAGGCGGCGGCAAAACCGGCCCAGTCGTGGTCCTGCAGGGCGCGGTGCATGGAAGGGTCGCTGCGGATGAAGCTGACGAAGGCGTCGAGCTGCCGGCCTTCGTCTTGCCGCATGGCGGCGACGAAGTCCTCCACATTGCCGAAGCCCGCGGCCTCGTGGTTGAAGCCCATGATCTGGAAGCGGCCCCAGGACGCCGACTCGAGCGCGGCGCCGCGGTCCAGCGCCATCGCCTCCTGCAGCCGGGTGTGTTCGCCGGCACCGCCGACGTACAAATCGCGGTTCCAGCGCGGGCTGGAGATGCCGGGGTGGCTGCGGTCGAAGCGGCCGTCGGTGCGGTCGGAGAACTGGTGCGCCTCGAACAGGATCTTCGGCCGCCCGTCGGCGAGGAAACCGCTGCGGCTGGCCTCGACCTCGGCCACCGCCTTGATCGCGGCCACGTCCACGCCGAGTGCGCTGGCGGCGCGCTGCCAGTCGGCCTCGGTCAGGCCCTGGCCGCCCTGCGGGCGGACGGCCGGCACGCCGCCTTCGGCCGCCGGCGCTACGGTGGCTTCGAGCCGCGCCGTATTGACGACCACGGTGCGCACCGTGTTCTGCCCGCCGAGTGCGTTGAACAGCCGCGCATGTTCGGCCGGGTCCAGGGTCAGGCAGCCGGCGGAGTAGGTGTTGTTCCGGCCGCCGACGTGGATGTGCATGCCATAGCTGCCGCGCGCGGTGCGCACGCCGTCGTCGAAGCGGCCGTTGTGGTTGGTGTCGCGTTCGGTGACCTGGTCGTTGCCGCCCAGCAGGGCCTGCGCGCCGAGGAAGCTGCCGCGCGTGTGCACATAGGTGCCGTCGGCCAGCCGGCCCTGGTCGCCGCGTGCGTCGCCGCCATAGTTGCCGCCGACGGCCCGCCGCGTGTAGGGGCCGCCGTCTTCGTACTGGCCGGAGGGGTCGGTGTTGGCGCTGAGCTCGACCGCATGGCGCGTGCCGTCGGCCCCGCGCCAGAGCACGACCATGCGGTCGTCGTAGGCGCCGAGGCCGCGGTTGGCGCGGGTGTCGGTGTCGTTGCGCAGCGCGAGGATCACGCGCCGCCCGGCGGCGAGGTCGGCCTGCGCCCCGGCGTCGCCGAACTGCTGCACCTGCGCCGCATAGAGCTCGTAGCGCTGCGCTTCGTCCAGGCCGGCGGTGTCGGGCAGTTGCCCGGGGGTGCCCCGCCCGGCGGGGGCCGTCGGCGCAGCGGGGGCGCCGGGGGCGGCGGGCGGCGTGGGTGCGGTGCCGCCGCGCGCGGTGCCGGGCACGCGCAGCACGTCGCCGGGGTAGATCAGGTTCGGGTTGTCGATGCCGTTGGCGCGCACCAGGGCGTCCACCGTCGTGCCCAGACGGCGGGCGATGGCGTCCAGCGTGTCGCCCGGGCGCACGCTGACCGTGCGCTGCGCGCCGGGCAGGTTGATGCGCTCGCCGACGTGGATGACGTTCGGGTTGGCGATCTGCGGGTTGGCGTCGATCAGCGCCTGCAGGCTCACGCCGTGGCGCTGCGCGATCGCCGACAAGGTGTCGCCGCGCTGCACCTGCACGCTGCTGCCGGGCAGCGGCGGCAATGGTGCGCGTGACGCGCTGCTCTGGGCGACGGGGGAAATGCTGCTCATGCCGGGCTCCTGCTCACGGGTCGAGAGCCGCACCATAGGATCGTCGGGGCCAGTGCACCACTGCGGATCGATCCCAGGGTGCCATCGCGCCGGCGCCTGCCTACAGTCGGGGCATGTCGGGCGTGCCCATGCCGCGATCTCCGCTGCCCCCTGCGTTGCCGCCATGTCCGGCGGCCACCGCGCGCCTGCGCCTGCGCCGCTTCTGCGCCGCCGACCCGCGCGACAGCGAAGCGCTGCTGGCGATGCACCGCGACCCGCGGGTGCGGGCGCTGCTGGTCGATGACCATGCGCTCGACGAACCTGCCGTGCTGCGCCGTTTCCTGCTCGGTCTGCAGCGGGTCTATGCCCGCCATCCCGGTCTGGGCATCTGGCGCGCCGATCGCCGCCTGCCGCTCGACGCCGCTGCGCTCGCCGAGGCCGAAGCGTCGGTACGGGCCGGCGAACTGGACGCCGTGGCGCTGGACTGGCTGCAGCAGCCGGCTTACGCCTTCTGCGGCTGGTTCAATCTGATGCCGATGCCGCACGACCCCGCGCGGGTCGAGATCGGCTGCCGGCTGCTGCCCCAGGCCTGGGGCAGCGGCCTGGCGCTCGAAGGCGGCAGTGGGTTGCTGCTGCACGCCTTCGAGCAGCTCGGCCTGGATGCGGTCTGGGGCGTGTGCCACCCGCAGCACCGTTCGGTGCATGCCGTGCTGCTGACCCTGGGTTTTGCGCCGCTGGGCGTGCAGGCCTACGACGACGTGGCCGCCGCCGCGCACTTCCGCATCGACCGGCCGGCGTGGCAGTCGAGCCGGCGTGCGCCCTTGCGCGAGCGACAGCGCCAGGCCTTGCGCCAGCTGGCCGCCGCCTGACGATTGCAAGCGGACACAGATGCCCTGGGGGCGATCCCGGGTTGCCGGCATGCGCCCTTGCGATTGAACTCGGGTGATGCTGCAGCACCCTGGCGCGCCATGAGCGCCCCGACCCCGTCGTCGACCGCGCCCTCCCGTGTGGCGGGCGCTTCTCCGAATCAAGGCCTGCGCGACGATGCCGCTGCGCCGCACGATGCGCAGGAAGCGTTCGCGCATGCCCTGATGCGTCTGCAGCGCCGTGAGCGCAACCCGGCCGAGGATGCCGCAGCGGCCATGCCTGCCGAAGCCGCCGCGCCGCTGCGTGCCCACGATCCGCGGCCCGGCGACCCGGGCGGCCCGGGTGTCCACATGGCATTGCTGGCCGCGGGCGCCGCGGCGGGCCCGGCGGCGGCCCTGCCGTCGGGCGCATCCGGCCTGCAGGCGCGCCTGACGCCCGACGAGGTCTACGCCTCGCTGTCGTCGCTGCGCGTGCCGGCCGCGTCGCAGGGGCCGCAGCAATGGCAGTTTCTTTTCGGGTCGGCGCAGTTGCCGGTGCAGGGGCTGACGCTGACCGGCCTGCCCGGCGGCGCGCTGCAACTGCAGCTGCATGCCGGCATGCACCTGCCGCCGCGCGAGCGCGACGCCGCCACCCAGCGCCTGGCCGAACTGCGCCAGCGCCTGGGCGAACGTGGCAGCACCGTGCACGGCCTGGGCTGGGCCACCGATCCGCTGGACGATTCTTTTGCCGACGCCGACCCCGGCGACCCCTGATGACACTGCACCGACCCACCCCGTCCGGCCTCTCGGCGCAGCCGTTGGCCGTGCAGCTGACCCGACTCATCGGCGGCGCGGCAGCGCAGATGCTGCACGACGCCGCCGCCCCCCAGGCTGATTTGCCGGTGCTGCGGGTGGCCCCGGCCGCCCGTGCGCTGGGCCTGCAGGCCCTGGCGGCGCACCACAGCGGTGGGCCGGCCGCACGCAAACAGGCCTTGCTGCTGTACACGCGCTGCCTGCAGCATTACCGGCAACAGGTCCAGCCGCGGCTCAGCCCGGGACAGCGGGGCGACGACGTCGGCCCGGCCGCGGCGTATTTCGTGCTCGCCAACCTGGCGGCGCTGGCGGACGGCGAGCCCGACGACCAGGCCCTGCCCGTCGTCGAGCGCCAGATGCGCCGCCTGCTGGGTGCCGCCTCGGGCTGGGACCACCTGCCGCTGGCCGAACGCCAGCAATGTTTCGAACAACTCGCCGCCGTCGGCGTGCTGGTCAACGAATCGCGCCTGGCGGCGCGCGCGCAAGGGCCCGCGGCGCACGCCAACCTCGCGCAGGCGGCGCGTGCATATCTGCACCAGTTGCTCGGCCTGGAGGCCGATCGACTGAGTGTCACTTCGGCCGGCCTGCGCTACGACGACGGCTTGCACTAACGCCTGTGGAAATCCGCGCCGCCACGCTGCCCGCCGGCTGGGCCCTGCTGTCGGCCTGGGCCGAAGGCGGCGCCGTGCGCAGCGGTCCCGGCAGCGCGATGGCGGGCCCTGCGGATGTGCAGGCCGCGTCGGCCGGGGCGTTGCTGCCGGATGTCGTCGGCCAGACGGCTGCCAGCGTGGCGGCCCTGGGCGCGGGCCACCCCGCGGTGGAACATGCCGCGGTCGCGCCGCCGCTGCTGTCGGCGGTCGCCCCGGGCGAGCCTGGCGGGGTTGCCGATGATCGCCTGGCGGAGTCGGCGTCGTCGCCCTGGCAGGCCAGCGGGCCGGGCCGCTTCGGCGACACCGCCGCTGCGCCCCTGACCCCGCTGTGGGTGAGCTCGCTGCTGGCACCGCATGTCGCGCATCACCCCTGGCCACGCCGGCCCGAAGCGCCCGCACAGCGCCGCCGACGCGCTCCGCGCCGTGACGCGGACCGCGACGAGTTGCCGGATGACCGTGCCGCGGCGCGATCCACCGACCTGCCGGACCCCGAGCCGCAGACGACCGCGCCCGCTGCCGTGCCGCTGCCGGCCGCCTTCGAACTGCTGCCCGCCGTGCTGCGTGCCGAACTTCGGCAGCGGCGCGCGGTGCTGCTGCTGGCCCCGGCCGACCGAGCCGACCCCAGCGTGCGTGAAGTGCAGGCGTGGTGGCTGGGCATCGACCGCCATGGCCGGATCGCGCCGCGTCGCCTGCAGGCGCAGGGCGCGCCGCCCGCGACCGGCCTGCCCTGCTGGGCCTGGTGGCGCCTGCGGCGTGACGGCGACATCCCGAACGCCCCCTTGCCGCATGCTCGCCCCGGCGCGCCCGGATCACCCCCCCTGGTCCTGCGCATCACCGCGACTCGGTTGCCGCCACCCCTGCGCGGCCCCGACACGGCCTGGGTCGATCTGCTCGAAGCGCAGCGCCTGTGGCGCGACCTGGGATCGCGATGGACCTGGCTGACCGCCTGGAGCCCATTCGCCCTGTCGTGGATGGACTGAGGCCGGCACCGCCCTGGGCGGCGGCTTTCGGTGATGCGGTGGCCGAGCTGGCGCTCGATCCGCCGCGGCTATGCTGGGCCACGCCGGCCTGGCGGGTGCGGATCGCCGCCTGGCCCGCGGCCGAGCTGGCGGCACTCGTCAGGCGCACAGAGGTGGCGGGCGGCCGCGCTGCGCAGCGTGCGCTCCTGCCCGCTTCTGCGCAGCGCGCCGGGCTGGCCGTGCAATGGTCGGCCGTGCCGCTGCAGGCCCCGGGCACGCGGGTCTGGCTGCGTGCCGAGCCCGAGCCGCAGGGTGCCGATGCCCAGGCGATGCACCGCCACCTCGAAGACCGCGAACGCCTGCTGTTCACCTCGCGCAGCATCAGCGTCGGCGAAATGGCCAGCACCCTGGCGCACGAGATCAATCAGCCGATCGGCACCGTGAGCAATGTGCTGCGCGGCATCGGCGCGCGCCTGGCCCAGTTGCCGGTGCAGGCCGACGGCGCCGCGCGCATTGCCGAACTGCAGCAGGGCCTCAAGCTCGCGCTCGACCAGGCCCTGTTCGCCGGCCGGGTGATCGGGCGCATCCGTGAATTCACGCACTCGCGCCAGCCGCGGCGCGAGCGGCTGGACCTGGCGGCGCTGGCGCACGAGAGTGCACTGCTGCTCGACTGGGAGTTCGCCCGCCACGGTGTGCCCCTGGCCCTGGACATCGCGGGTGCAGCCCCGGTGACCGGCGACCCGGTGATGCTGCAGCAGGTGATCGTGAATCTGCTGCGCAATGCGCTGGACGCACAGCGCGCCGTACCGGCCACGCCGCGGGCGCGAATCGCGTTGCGGGTGCAGCCGGGCGCCGAGGAGCACGAACTCGCCATCGTCGACCGCGGCGGCGGCATCAGCCGCGAGGCCGAGGACCAGCTCTTCGTGCCCTTCGTCTCCAGCAAGCCCGACGGCATGGGCCTGGGGCTGAAGATCTGCCGCAGCTTCATCGAACTGCACCAGGGCCGGCTGTGGTTCACGCGCAATGCCGCGCAGGACGGCGGCGGCTGCACCTTCCACATCGCGCTGCGCGCCGAGACCGCCTGACGCCGAAGGGGCCGGGCGGTGCGGCGCAGACCCGCCGCCGCCCTCAGCGTGTCCAGGCGACCAGGTCGCAGCCCAGGACTTCGCGCCGACCGCCTTGATCGGCGACGGTGAAGCTCTGCACGCCGCTGCTGGACAGGGTGAGGCTGCGGCCGCCGATCGGGGCCACGTACAGATCGCAGCCCCCGACCGGCACGCCCGAGCAGCCGGTGCTGCTGCAGACACTGTCGGTGTCGTGGTCGAAGCCGAAATGGGCACCGTCGGGCGACCAGATGCCGTAGGTCGTCAGACCGGTCGAGGTCAGGCGTTCGGCGGCCGTCCCGTTGATGGCGGAGATCCACAGGTCGGTGCCGATGATGCCGCCGCCGGCGTCGCGCTGCACCCAGCGCGTGATCATGCGCGCGCCGGTCGGGTCGACCCAGGCCGCGGCGGGCAGCCGTCCGCTCACCGTCAGTTGCCCCGCGGCGGCGCTGGCGGCGCCGGGCGTGCCGATGCTCACGCTGCCGGTCGAGTCGATGTAGAGGTAGCGGCCATCGGGCAGCCAGTCGGCGGCGCTGTTCGTGCCCGTGAGGGTGGTCAGGATCCGCCGTCCCGGCAGGTCGACGAAGGTCAGGTCGGGCCGGTCGGAGCCGACTCCGCCGGCACTGCTGGCCCAGGTCAGCAGCATGTCGCCGAGCCGCGTCGGCGAGGGCCTGACGCGCCGGATATAGCCGTTGAAGGTGGCGCTGTCGACCACCTGCGATGAGCCGCGGGTGCGGATCGTCACCGTCGAGACGACGGTGTCGGTGTCGTACACGAAGGTGATGTAGTGCTGCCCGTCCGGCGTGGGCACCGCGGTCTCGGTGGTGTTGACGAGTTGGGTGGGCGTGCCCGCCAGATCCGAAACCTGCAGACCATGCACGCTGTCGAGCCCGAAGTCGTTGTGCCAGAGCAGGCCGGACAGGGACGTGCCGCCGCCGCCACCGCCACCACCGCCGCCGCTGTCATCGGCTGCACCCGAGCCGCCGCCGCAGGCCTGCATCAACATCGCTGCGCAGGCGACGGCGACAAGGGTTTCCAGCGCCCGCCGGAGTGCGCCGACCGACGCGCCGACGCTGCGCTTGACTTCAGGTGTCATGTCCATGTGTTCCGTTCGAATCCCAACCGGCGCGACGGTAGGGACCGCCGGCCCGGTGCGCAATCCCATGCGGGCCAGACTTGTGCAAGCAGCTTGTCCCCGGGGTAACCGGCTGTACATGCCGACCCAAAGCCCGACAGCCTCCTAGGAACGATCACAGGTTTCGTTCGCGCCGCGTATCCACTTCAATTCAACCCATCGAGTACGGCGGATCAAGTGCCTTGCATCGATGCGGCAGGAGCGCAAGCCAACCCAGACCTTCGGTCCTGCACCTTTCAACCCATTCGGAGGTAGTTTCATCATGAGCGGAGCACTGAGCAGCGTCTTCGGCGGCGGCAACATTCTTGGCCTGGTGATGAACATCGCCAGCATGGCATTCCCGCCGCTGCAGATGGCGATGTCGCTGAGCAACCTGCTGACCCAGACTCTGGGCCAGGCCCTGAAGTCGGGCATCGACATCCTGCAACAGCAGTTCGGCCTGCCCAAGTTCGTCGGCGACCTGGCCAAGGGCATCATCGACAAGGCCGTCGAGGCCAAGCAGCATGTGACGGATCCGGCCGTGGACCAGCATGTCGCCGACCAGGCCGGCGAACAGGTCAAGGCCTGGGGCACGGACTTCACCAAGCAGTTCGTCGACGGCGTGATCGACAATGTCAAGGAGGGCAAGGACGCTGCCGGCAGCAGCAAGAAGCGCACCGCCAGCAGCTGGCTTGAGGTCATCGCGCTGTCGATGGCCGATGCGATGGCGCAGAAGTCGAGCAAGATGATCGACCTGTCCAAGGAGATCAAGGACCTGTCGCGCGTCGAGATCGACAAGGACGACACGCAGGGCCAGAAAGAGAACGCGGCCGACATGCAGGCCGCGCAGGCCAGCCTGAACGCCACCGGCAAGGAGTTCGAAATGCTGACCAACACGATGAAGAGCGTCGTTGACAGCATCGGCAACTCGCTCGCCCAGGCCGCCCGCAAGTCGTAATATCCAGGCGACCTGCCCAGGACGACAGCGCCTTCGGGCGCTGTCGTCGCTTGCGGGCCTTCGATACAAAGGATTGCCGATGTCGCTGCGGATCACCATTTCAGTCCTTCTCGCGTTCGCGCTGCTGCTGCCCACGGGTGCGCGCAGCTATTGGGGCACCTACGATGTCGGCAACCTCGCGAGCCTGGACTTCTCGTATCGAATGAGCCGCATCCAGATGCAGATCGCCGAGCGATCGGGGTCGTCCAAATCTGCAAAGGCACCTGCGCTGCGCACGGCCGAGCGCCCGGCGGCGGGCGCTGCCCGGGAGTTCGCCAAGGCCTACCCGGCGGCCGAGCGCGGGCGGACCGCGGAGCTTTTCAAGACCCTACTGCAGAAGTACGCGGAGATCGAGACGCGCTTCGGCATCACGCACGGCGACATCGGTGGCGCCCTGGCCGCATTCGTCGCCGGCAACCTGATGGCGATGCGCCAGCAGCCCTTCCCCGACGCCCACTTCGCAACCCTGGTGCAGCAGATGCGCGGTCAGGTGGCCGCCAACGCCGCCTTCGAGCGCATCGACGCTGCCGAGCTGCGCCGCACCTATGAACAACTTGCGATCATCGGCATGTTCATGGCGGCAACGCAGATGGCGCTCGAGCAGCAGCCCGACTCGGCCATGCAGACACGCACCGTCGCCGCGGCGCGCGGCTATCTCGGCACCTTGATCCCCGGCGACCTCGACCGGCTGCGGGTCACGGCCACGGGTCTGAGCCTGCGTTGACCCGGCGCCGCCCGCGCCTGCGACAGGTGCAGCACGCCGGCCGCATGGCGGTCAGGCCGCGCGCCCGCCGCACCCCTGGGCACGATCCCAGGGTTCCTTGAACGGTCGCCGCCGTTAAGCTGGTGCAACGGAGGTGCCGACGATGTCAGAGATTGGTCAACAACCCGCGCGCTTCGAACCCAGCCGTTCGCCCGAGGTCCAGCGCACGGCGGGCAATGTGGAGCGGCTGATCGAATCCGGCGGTTTCGGCTGGGCGGATCGTGACGAGGTCCAGGCCGCGGCGCGCAGCATCGGGTCGCTCGATCCGCAGGTCGCCGACAGCGTGGTCGACACGCTCGCCGGCAGCGGCCAGCTCGACCGCCTGGCCGCGGAGATCATGGACAGCTCCTGGATCGGCCCCGGCCTCACGGCCGACCAGCGCGCCGACTTCATGAAGTCGATGGCCGAGCGCCTGGACGGGCAGTCCCTGGCCCGCCTGTCGGCCGCCTTTGCGCGCACCGATCCCGACACCGGTGGTTTTGCGCCGGTGACGGAACTGGCCGCTGCCGTGGCCCGCCACGCGTCGCCGGCGGCGCGCGTCGAGTACGTCCGGCAACTTGCCGCGCAGACCACCGACATGCCGAGCCACCATGTCGGCGGCATCGCCGAGTTCGACGGCCAGCGCCGCCTCGGCGACGCCGAGGCGCGGGCGATCGCCGAGGTGATCACCTCCTTCGGCGACGACCCGGCGTCGGCACGCGCGGCCTTCGAGATCCTGAACCGCACGCCCGGAGCCATGGACGCGGTGATGACGGCGGCCATGGACACCGAGCAGGACTGGGGCCTGCTCAACGGCTGGCACACGGCGGCGTCGGATCGCGGCACCTACCGCGACCTGATGCAGACCGCGGCGAACATGGAGCGCGCGCATGTCGGCACTGCCGGCGACGCCGCCGTGCGTGCGCTCGGCGACCAGGTCTTCGCCTCGGCGGCGCGGGTGATCGATGCACGCGACGTGCAGGCCGCCGACCTGGTGTTCCGCGCCTCGCCGATGGACGCCCACGCGACGCTGATGGCCGGCATCGCCGACGCCGTCTACCAGCGCTCGGGCGCGCCGGCAGGGGCCACCAGGGTGTCCGATGCGCAGCTGACGGCGATGGGCATCGACGCTACGCTGCTGCACAAGCCCGACATCGGCTTCGAGGCCGGTCTCTATGCGCTGGACGGCGGCGGTTATGCCCTGGCATTCCGCGGCACCGACGACTGGAGCCTGGCGCTGAACGGCGACACCGACGACAACCTGGCCCAGGGCGCGGGCTTCGGTTCGCTGCAGCATTCCGCGGCGGCCATCGCGGCGATGGAGGTGAGTGCGGTGCTCGGCGCGCAGAACCTGCAGACCACCGGGCACTCGCTGGGCGGTGGCCTGGCCGCGACGGCGGCGGGGCGCGCCGGGCTGACGGCCACGACCTTCAACGCCGCCGGCGTGGCCGACGAGACGATCTCGGGCTACTCGCTGGCCTTCGCACCAGGGCAGGTCACGAACTACCGCACGACGGGCGACATCATGAGCTACCTCAACGGCGCTGCGCCGCCGACGCGCTACGCAGACCTGCTGGGGCTGGACAAGCTGCGCGAGTTCCCGGCGTCGGTCGGCCGCAATGTCGATCTCGGCAACCCGCTGGCCAGGGTCTACCTGGATCAGCGCATGGAAAGCTGGTGGCCGGGCAACATCCGCGAAGGAGGCGCGTTCGGCGCCGAGCAGCATCTGATGGGCGAGGTCCTGCGTCATCGCCAGCCCTAGACATCCGTTGCGCAGATCGCCGACCGGCCGTGCCGGGTGCCGGGGGGTGCTCGGCGCTCTGGTCCTGGGTATGCTGGTCGCTTGCACCCCGGACGAAGCGCCGAAGGACATGGCCATGATCATCGATGTATCCCGCGCCTTCGGCGCGCAGGACCAGCGCGAGCGGATCGACAGCCGCATCACGGATGCGGCGAGTCGCGAGTTTGTGCAGCAGGCCTTGCGCGCCGATCTGGCGGCGATGTCGGCCCAGGTGCGGGCCGGCTACGACATCAACACCGCCGGGCCCGATGGGGTGACGCCGGCCATGGCCTATGTGAGTTATGTGCGCCCGGTGCGCGCCGACGTGCTGGCGCGCATGATCGAGCTCGGCGCCGACATCACGCGGCCGATGGCCAACAACATGTCCCTGCTGAACGGCCTGGCGCGCGCCGAGGACCCGGGCGTGCTGAAGGTGCTGCTGGCCGCGGGTGTGTCGCCCGACATCCGTTTGCCGGCGATCCGGGAGACCTTCCTGTCGGTGGCGATCCAGGAGAACAACACCGCGCTGGCGCTCGGCCTGCTGCAGGCCGGCGCCGACCCGGGCCTGGCCGCCGTGCCGGGGCGCACGCCGCTGCAGGCCGCCGTGGGTCTGGGCAACTGGGTCGTGGCCGATGCGCTGATGCGCGCCGGGGCCGACCCGCGGCAGGGTGATCCGGACCTGTCCCGCCTGGCCCACGCGCTGGACACGAGCCCGCCCGCGGCGGGCACGGCGCAGGCTGCGGCGCACACCAGCGTCGGCGATTGGTTCGCCGCGCAACGGCGCGCTGCACGCCCGCCCGCCTCGTAGAAGGCGTAGAAGGGCGGGCCCCTGAGCCGCGCCCCGCGCGGCTCAGCCGGCGCGGGCGCCGCCAATGGCATCGACCGCGTCGACGCTGCCCGCCACCACCATGCGCACCAGGTCCAGCGCATTGCGCGCCTTCATCTTCTCCATCATGTACTTGCGGTGGAATTCCACCGTCTTGCCGCTGAGTCCGGTCTCCCAGGCGATCTGCTTGCTCAGCTTGCCGCCGACGATGCCGTCGAGCACCTGACGCTGGCGCGGCGAGAGCGAGTCGAGCCGGCGCTGGAGCTCCAGCCGCGCCTGTGCGCCCGGTTCGGGGCCGGCGTTGGCGGCGTTGACGGGCAGGGCCGGCGCATGTTCATCGCTGAAGACGGCGGCCATCTGCAGGCGCGCCCAGGCCGATTCGGCGGCAGCGAAGGCGCGCTCCAGCGCATGCTCCAGTGCGTCGTCGGCGAAGGGCTTCTCGAGCAGCGTGATGGCGCCCTTCTGCATCGCGGCCACGGCCAGCGGCACGTCGCCGTGCCCGGTCATGTAGACCACCGGCAGCGGCGGGCTGGCCGGCGACGGCGCCACGAAGCCGTCGGCATAACTTGGCGGGCGCAGCGTGAGGCCACCCTCGGCGAGCCGGTCGTGCAGGTCCAGGCCGCTGAGCCCGGGCATGCGCACGTCCAGCAGCAGGCAGGCGCGCTGGAGTTGTTCGGGGGTTTCCGACGCGATGCGGTGCAGGGTGTCGAGCGCATCCTGCGCGTCGGCGAAGTCCCGGACCTCGTAGCCGGCGCCGCTGAGCCACCACAGCGCGCTGCTGCGGAATTCGGCGTTGTCGTCGACCAGGTAGACGGTACGGATCGTGCTGCGGGGGGTCATGGTCGTGCTCCTGAAAGAGTGCGCGCGGGCGGCGGGTCCTCGCGTTCGTCGCGTCGTTCGGCGTCGCGCGCTGCGTTGCGGCGCGCGTCGTGAAGGCTCTGATCGGCGGCGTCCCGGCGCGCCAGGGCCTGGCGCAGGGCCTGACGCGACTGGTCGAGGGCGTGGTCGGCACCGTCAAGCGCCTCGTCCTCGTCGAGCAGCCGGTATTCGGCGCGCTCGAGTGCGTCGTCCACCTGGGCGCGGCGGGCTTCCGCGCAGGCCGCCAGGCGCGGCAGGTCGGGGCGGTGGCTCATGGCCTGCAGCAGCGCAGAGCGCGCGCAGCGCTCATCATCGAGCCGTTGCTGCGCGTCGCGCTGCGCCTGCAGCGCACGCGCATGTTCGGCCCGGGTCTCGCGCAAGGCCGCTTCGGCCTGTTGCCGGCGCAGCTCGCGCAGGCGCAGCAGCAATGCAGCCTGCGCCACGCGCTCGCGTTGCGGCGTCAATTCAGCAACTCCTGCAGACGCGCCAGCGTGTCGGCCGCGGCGCTGTGCTCGTCGGCGCCCTGGCGCAGGAAGGCGTCGATGCGCGGCATGCAGGCGATGGCCTGGTCGGCCAGCGCGTCGCTGCCGCTCTGGTATTCGCCGACCTGGAGCAGGAAGCGGATCTCGGCATGCCGGGCGAGCAGGGCGCGCAGCTGGCGCGCCGCCTGCTGGTGCGCTGGCGCGGCCACGCGCGGGAAGACACGGCTGGCGCTGGCCAGGAGGTCGATGGCCGGGTAGTGGCCGGCCGCCCCCAGCGCGCGGCTGAGCACGATGTGGCCGTCGAGGATGGAGCGCACCTCCTCGGCCACCGGGTCGCTGCCGTCCTCGTCTTCGGCGAGCACGGTGTAGAAGGCGGTGATCGAGCCGTGGGCGTCGTTGCCGGCGCGCTCGAAGAGCCGCGGCAGTTCGGCGAACACACTCGGCGGGAAGCCGCGCCGCACCGCCGGCTCGCCGGCCGAAAGCCCAAGCTCGCGCAGCGCGCGGGCGTAGCGCGTCACGCTGTCCATCATCAGCAGCACCCGCGCGCCCTGCGCGCGCAGGCCCTCGGCGATGGCGGTGGCGGCTTCGGCGGCGCGCACACGTTCGAGCGCAGGGCGGTCGGAGGTGGCGACCACGAGCACCGAGCGCGCCATGCCCTCGGGGCCGAGGCTGTCTTCGATGAACTCGCGCACTTCGCGGCCACGTTCACCGACCAGGCCGATGACGTTGACATCCGACAGCGCCCCGCGCGCCAGCATCGCCAGCAAGGTGCTCTTGCCGCCGCCGGCCATGGCGAACACGCCCACACGCTGGCCGACGCCGACCGTGAGCGCGGCGTCGATGGCGCGCACGCCGGTGGCAAAGGGTTGGTGCACCGGCGTGCGCGCCAGCGGATTCGGGCTTTCGCTGCGCAGAGCCTGGCGCGCCAGGCCGGGCGGCAGCGCACGGCCGTCCAGCGGTTCGCCGAAGGCGTCGATCACGCGGCCGAACAGGCCGCTCCCGCAGGGCACCGTTGCCGTGTCGTCCAGAGGTTCGACCTCGGCACCGGCTGCCAGCCCGTGCAGCACGCCCAGCGGCGCGAGCAGCGCGCAGCCCTCGGACAGGCCGATGACCTCGGCGCGCAAAGCCGGTCGCTCGGGTGCATGCGGGTCGATCACGCGGCACTGCTGCCCGATGCGCACGTCGAGCCCGCTGGCGCGCAGCATCGTGCCGACCGCCTGCACCACGCGCCCACGCTGGGCCAGCGGGCGCAGGGTCTGCAGGGTGCGCTGGAGCACCGGGTCGAGATCGGGCCTCATGCGCTGACCCCGGGTGCCGACGCCGGCAGGGGCGGCTGCTGCAGCGCCGCCTGGATGCGGGCGAGCTGCGTTTCGAGCCCGGCCAGCACACGCCCGCCCGGCGTTTCGAGCACGCAGTCCAGCGCCGCAAGGCTGTCGTCGGCGCGCCAGGCGAGTCGGTTGGCAGATTCGGCCATCGCCGCACGCACGGCCGGCAGCAGGGTCGGGTGCAGGCGCACGGTGATCGGCGCCGCGATGGCAGGGCCGGCCGCGGCGTCGCCCAGCACCTCGGTCAGCGCCTGCTCCAGCAGGGCCGTCAGCACCTCGTCGCGGGCCAGGCCGCAGAGTGTCTTGCGCAGCACCAGCAGCGCCAGCGGCACACAGGCGTCGCGCAGCGCCTGCTGGTCACGCGCGGACTGTTCGTCGATCTGCTGCAGCCGCGCCGCCAGGCGCGGGGCCGCCTCGGCCAGGGCCTGGGCGCGCCCTTCGTCGAGGCCAAGGGCCATGCCGCGTGCGCGCGCCGCGTCGCAGGCGGCGTCGATGCGTGCCTGCTCCTGCGCATGCAGTGACGACAGCGCCGCGGCCAGGGCGGTGGCGTCGCTGAAGGCCGGGGCCTGGTCGGCGGCGATGAGCAGCGCACTGCAAGCCAGGGACAGGGCGGGGTCGCGGTGCAGGGCGAGCCACTGTGGCGTCTCGTCGCAGGATGGGCTCATGTCGTCAGTGCCGTGTCGAACGGCAGGGCCTCGACCCAGGCGATCAGTTGCGCGGCCCTTGCGGCGTCGATCTGGGCGGCGTCGGCCCCGACAGCGTCGCGAACGGCGGCACGCAGGGTTGCTGGCCGCAATGCGGCGACCGCCAGCGACTGGCCGCAGCGCATCCATTGCGACGACAACTCCGCCGACGGCGCCAGCGTGGCCGCGCCGTCGGGCGCCCTGCGCTCGATGATCGCCGCCAGCACCGCCTGACCGACGAGGTCCGCGGCGGCCTGCAGGCACTCGCCGTCGATGCACTGGCGCAGCGCGGGCGCATGCCATGCCGCGCCCAGGCGCAGCCAGTGGCGCTGGCGTGCCGGATCGGGTGCGTCCAGCGCCCAGGCGGGCCACTCGTCCAGCAGCGCCCAGTCGAGCGCGGCATGGCCGGCGGCGCGGGCGGCCTCGGCAGCACGCACCACCTGCGCCGCCTGGGTCAGACCGGTCGCTTGCTTACTCATCGGCCGCCACCTTCACGAGGGCCCGTGTGCGCGGCTGCCGCCGTCGCTGCCAGCTCCACAGCGTGCCGCCGGCGAGCAGGGCCGTGCCACCCAGCGAGCCCGCGGCCAGCAACGGCAGGCCCAGGCCGGCGAGCACGCTGCTGTCCGCTGGCGCCGTCGGCACCGGGCCGGGCCAGGGCTCGGCGGGGAAGGTGACGACGGTCACCGCCTCGTAGGGCAGGCCTTCGATCGCATTCACCACCAGCGCCTTGATCGAGCCGACATGCGGCGTCATGTCGATGCCGGCGCGCAGCTTGAGGAAGACCGACGCGGCCGCGGGCTCGGTCTTTTCGGCGAAGCGGCGCTTTTCCGGAACCGACAGGTGCACCCGCGCCACCAGCACGCCGTCGATGTTCTGCAGCGTGGTGGCGAGTTCCTGCGACAAGGCGTGCATGAAGCGCGCGCGCTCCTCGAGCTGGGTGGTGACGAAACCGTTCTTCTTGAAGACCTCGCCCAGGGTGTCGTTGTCGCGCCGCGGATAGCCGGCGGCATGCAACACCTGCATCGCGGGGGCGAACCGGGAAGCCGGCACCTGCAGCGAGAACAGCCCGGCGTCGGCGCGCTGCTTGTCGGCGTCGATGCCGGCGTTGCGCAGCAGGGCCACCATCTCGTTGACCTGCCGCTCGCCGAGCTGGCCGTACAGCTCCTGCTGCGAGCAGCCCAGCAGCGACAGCAGCAGGGCCGCCGTGATCAGCCAGCGTGAGCGGGACATCAGCGGACCTCCTTCAGGCCTGTTGCCTGAACAGCTGTTGCAGACCGTCGGACGTGCGGTTGGCCACGTTCGCGGTGAGCTGGCTGTGGAACAGGAATTGGTGGCACTTGACGGTCAGCATCACCATCTCGCCGGGGCTCAGGTCGGTGCCGGCCTGCATCGCGGCACGCGCGTGCTGCGACAGCTGGGCGGCTTCGGTGTTGATCTGCTCCAGCGGCCTGAACAAGGCCTGCATGGCCTCGCCGGTGGCCCCGGTGCGCTGGGCCTCGAGGCGCTGGCCGGCGCCGGCCATGGCCTGCTGGAACGACGCCAGGTCGGTCAAGGAAACGCCGTAGCCGGCCTGCAGCGGCGCCGCGGCGCCGCCGGGCAGCGCTGCGGCGACCGGGGCAGCGAGCGCGGTCATTGTTTGCGCGCCATGGTTTCGAGCGCGGTGCCCACCGACGCGATCGCGGTGTGTGCGCTCTGCGACAGGAAGCCCATCTGCTGCGCCTGCGCCGAGAGCTGGGTGATGGTTGCCGGCCGGTCGTCGCCGCCGCTGATCTCGGCGGCGACCTGCTCCATCTGCGTGGCCTTGGCGTCCAGGGTCTTGCCCCAGGCTTCGGCCATCAGTTCGAACCAGCGGCTGCCTTCGCCGCTGCCGTCGGTCTGGCTGGGTGCGGTGGCGGCGAGGCTCAGCGGATTGATGTTCTGGCTCATGGGATGCTCCTTGTGCGATGGCAGGATTACGGGTTTCAGAAGACGAGGGCGCTGGTCTGGCCCTCTCGCTCGAGATCGACGCGGGAGCCGTCGATGCCGAGGATTCGGTGTCCGGTGGGCAGCATCGCGCCGACGAAGTAGCGCGTGCCGTCGGCGGTGACGACATAGGGCAGGGCCCCGGCAACGATGCTGGCGACGCGCTTGCCCGGGTTGTCCAGCGCCGGGATCGGGCTCGGCTGCGGCGGCGGCGGCGCGTTGTGGGCTTCGAGCCGGGTCAGACCGTGCACGTCGCGGCGGACCTTCTGCTCGATCTGCTGCAAGGGGGCAGGGTCGGTCAGCGCCGTGCGCACGCGCATGGCGCCGGGCCCGATGGCCTGCACCTCGGCCTGCACGCCGTTGACGCGATAGACGTCCTGCACCGCGCGGGTGACGATCTGATTCACCCAGACCCGCATCTGCGGCAACAGGCCCTGGCCCGCCAGCATCTGCTCGGCACGTGTTCTTTGCGCATCGGTGTCGAGGTAGCCGTCGACCACGACCTGCCCTTCCTGCACGCCCACGGTGACGGCGATGAAGCCGGCCGAGCGCAGCAGGGCTTCGGCACGCTGCGCCCGCTGTTCCAGGCTCGGCGGCGCGGGGGTGATGACCACCGCCAGCGCCCACATCGACAGCGACGCCGCCACGACCGCCGCGCCGCCGGTCACGAGCCAGCGGCCCCAACGGCCGGGTCGCGGGGGGGCGACCGCCGGGGGGGCCATGTCGGTGCCACCGAACAGCGGCGCCCAGCCGGCGCTGCCCCGCGGACCCACGGCCAGGGGTGTGCCGGCCAGCGTCACGGCACGAAGCCA
>CAZWUR010000001.1:0-110004 GCA_964637205.1 uncultured Rubrivivax sp. | reverse complement strand
GCCGCGCGCCTGCAGCAGAGCCGGGTCCAAATTGATGTTGATCTGCCGGATCTTGCCGCCTTCGACGGTCGCCGCCGCCACGTTGGAGATCTGTTCGATCTGCGGGGCGATCGTGTTGTAGGCCAGGTCGTCGTCGAGGGCACGCCATTCGACGCCGTGCTCGTCGAGCTTCAGCTCGGCGCAGACGTCGATGCCTGGCCCGTCGGGGGCCATGCCGCCACGCAGGCGCACGTCGCAGCCCGCACCGTGGCCGACGCGATAGACCCGGCCCGGCTGCAAGGCCACGCTGGCGCCGCATTGCTCGCCGGCCAGCACGCGCAGTTCGTGATCCGCTGCGGGCGCGATAGAACTTGCAGAAGGGCTGTTCATGGTTGGGGGTCCACGGTCAAGGCGCCTGGAAGAAGGGCGAGCTGCTGATCGGGTCGGCGGCCGGTTCGACGGCGGCAGGTGCCGGTGCAGGCACTGGCACCGGCGCCGGTGCGGGCTCGGCATTGCCCGGCCCCGCAGCGCCGCCGGCCGGCGCTGGTGCCGGCAGGTCGCCAGCGGGCGCTGGCGCCACGTCGGCGCGCGCCATGCGCCGTGCCGGCACCAGCCTGGGCGCGATCAGGAACAGGCGCTCGGTACGCCGTTTTGCTTCGTTGCTGGAGCGGAACAGATGGCCGAGCACCGGGACGTCGCCCAGGAAGGGCACCTTGGTCACGCCGTCGCTCGACGACTCGCGCGTCAGGCCGCCGACGAGCAGGCTTTCGCCCTCGAAGATCAGCGCCTGGGTGTTGATCGTGGCGCGTTCGACGATCGGGATCGCGTCCACCGACTGTTGCGACAGACTGCCGTCGTCGATGGCGACGAGCAGCTTGATGCGCACCTGCTCCTGGTCGCGAAAGACATGCGGCGTCACGCGCAGCGTCGTGCCGGCGGAGACGGAGAACAGATCGACCTCGTCGCGCCCGGCGACGCGCACGTAGAAGGTGCGGCTGGTGTCGAACACGGCCTCGACGTTGGACAGCGTCAGCACCTGCGGCCGCGAGACGACGCGCGCCGCACCCTGCTCCTGCAGGGCATTGATGCGCAGCGCCAGCTCGTTGCCGCCGCCGAGCACCGCCGAGAGGAAACCGCCGCGGCCCTGCGGCGTGATCTGGTCCGCCGGCAGGTTGCCGTTCAGGCGCAGGTCGTCGCTGCTGCCGTCGCCGAACAGGAAGGAGCCGCGGCCCCGGCTCAAGCGCCAGTTGATGCCGAGTTCGCGCATGCGCTCGGTGTCGATGTCGATGATCTGGGCTTCGATCTCCAGCGCCTGCGGCTCGATGTCGAGGGCGCCGATGAGCTGGCGGTACTGCTGCAGACGCTCCGGCGCGTCGCGCACGATGACGGCGTTGAGCCGGGTGTCGGCCTCGACGCGGGCCTGCGAGGGATCGACGAGCACAACCTGCGCCGAACTGCTGCTGCTGCTGCCGCTGCTGCTGCCACCGGTGGCAGGGGTGGGCCCGGCGCGCTCGCCGCCGTAGGCGGCCAGCAACGCGGCCATCGAATCGACGCTTGGCGGCGCTTCGGCACGTTTGCCGGCCGCCAGGCCCTGACCGCGGAGCTTGGGCACGGTGGGCGACAGCAACTGGTCGTTGGGCGAGACCTGGATCGCGCTGCGCGAGTCGGAGGTCATCAGGGCGCGCACGATGGACGCGACGCCGGGCACGACCACCTGGCGACCGCCGAAGCCGATCGACACGTCGTGCGCCCAGGCATAACGCAGGAAGTGGACCTCGAAGCCCTGCGGCGGCTTGGCCGCCACGGCCGCGGTCTGGCCGCGTGCCAGTTCCTCGATCTGCTCGATGAAGCGGCGCGTGCCCGCTGCCACCAGGGTGCCTTCGGCGGTGCTGCGCAGCGTGTTCCGCGCGTCCAGCATGCGCAGATCCTGCGCCGCGCGGCGCACGCGCGCCGCCACGTCGGGCCTGACGGGCAGGGTGCGGGTGGCGAGCTCGCCCGGGGTGTAGACATGCACCACGCTGCCGTCGTAGTAGGCCACGAGGTTGAAGCTGCGCGCGATGCTGGTCCACACGCGCGACGCTTCGCCGACGAAGTTGCCGTTGACGGCACCGCGTGCGCGCTCGCTGACGGACACCGGCAGGTCCACCAGACCGAACAGATCGCCCAGGAACTGCGCGATCGGCTGTTCACGCGCCGTGAGCTGCACGTCGCGGTCGGCGAACGGGATGGGGGCGGCGAGCGCGGACAGGTGCAGGCTGGCCGCGGCGGCGACGACGAGGGCGCCGAGGACATGGGCCGCACGTGCGGCGATGGGATGGGGAGCAGGCAAGCGGGTCTCTCCGGCGGGGTATGGGGTGTCGGGGGTCAGGCGGCTTCGAGCCGTGCGGCGTCGTCAAGGCCCACGCGATGCAGCACGTCCAGACGCAGCGTGGGCATCAGCTCGTGGAAACTGATCACGGGGGTGTCGAAGCAGTCGCTCTCGATCAGCTTGCGCACATGGCGCCGGATGTCGACCGCGGTGACGACGGCAGCCGGCCGCCAGGCGTGCACCGCATGCGCCAGGCGCTGCATCACGGCCTGGGCCTCGGGCGGGTCGAGGGCGAGGCCGGGCTGGCCGTTGGTGACGCGCACGGCCGCTCGCAGCTGGTCCTCCAGGGCCGGCTCGAGCAGCAGCGCCCGCAGTTCGCCCTGCGGGGCGACGCGGTGGCTGGTCTGTCGACGCAGTGCGATGCGCGCCATCTCGGTGAGCGCGAAGACGTCCTTCTCGCGCTGCGCGGCGTCGGCCAGCGCTTCGAGGATGTCGCGCTGGTTGCGGATCGGCACCTCTTCCTCGACCAGCCGGCGCAGGATCTCCGCCACGCGCGCCAGCGGCAGCGCACGCAGCACTTCCTTCACCACGTCGGGGTAGTCGGCGCTGGCGCGCGTGAGCAGGCTGCTCGTTTCCTGGGTGCCGACGAACAGCGTGGCGTGGCGGCGCAGGGTTTCATGGCAGGCCTCGGCCAGCGCCTGCGGCAGGCCCTGCTGCGGCGGCAGCGCACCTTCGGCGACCGGGACCTCGAAGGCGAGCAGCCGCCAGCCGTCGACGCTGGCCTGCGGGTGCACGGCGATGCGCGGCAGCAGCAGGCCGAGCTGGAGCTGGAAACGGTCGAGCACGCCGCGCAGACCGTGCAGCAGCTGCTCGGCCTGCGCGGCGTCCAGCGTGGCCGCCGGCAGCTCGAGCAGCAGGGGCACGCTCGGCCGCGCTTCGGGCAGGGTGGTGGCGAGCGTGGCCGCCACCGGCGCCGGCCGGCGCGCAACGCCGCGCAGCGCGGGTTCCAGCCGGCGCAGCGCCGTTTCGCGCAGGGCCGGGGTCAGGGTCACGCCGACGGCGGCCAGCAGCAAGGCCAGCACGACGAAGACGCCGGCCGGGAATCCGGGCACCAGCGCCAGCATCAGGCACAGGCCGGCGGCCACCAGCAGCACCCGCGGCTTGGCCGCGATCTGGCGGCCGATGGCGTCGCTGAGGTGGCGGTCGCGCTCCTCGTCGGTGGCGCGGGTGACGATGAGTCCGGCGGCCATGGCGCCGAGCAGCGCCGGGATCTGCGTCACCAGGCCGTCGCCGATGGTCAGGATCGAGTAGGTCTGCATCGCCGCACCGAGCGGCATGTCGCGCTGCAGGGTGCCGATCGCCAGCCCGCCGGCCAGGTTGATGACGACGATCACGATGCTGGCGATGGCGTCGCCCTTGACGAACTTCATCGCCCCGTCAAGGCTGCCGTGCAGCTTGCTTTCGAGCTCCAGTTCGCGTCGGCGGCGGCGCGCCTCGTCCTTGTCGATCAGGCCGGCGCGCAGGTCGGAGTCGATCGACAGCTGCTTGCCCGGCATCGCGTCGAGCGTGAAGCGTGCGGCGACCTCGGCCACCCGCTCTGCACCCTTGGCGATGACGATGAACTGGACCACGGTGATGATCAGGAACACCACCAGGCCGACCACCAGATTGCCGCCGGCCACCATGCGGCCGAAGGCGTCGATGATGTGCCCGGCATGCGCCTCGAGCAGGATCATCCGCGTGGTCGCGATCGACAGTGCGAGCCGGAACAGCGTGGTGATCAGCAGCACGCTCGGAAAGACCGAGAACTCCAGCGGCGAGCGCACGTAGATCGCCACCAGCAGCAGCACGACGCCGCAGCAGATGTTCACCGCCACCAGCATGTCCACCGCCAGCGGCGGCAGCGGCAGCACCATCAGCGCCACGATCAGGGCCACGCCGGCGACCAGCATGAGGTCGCCGTAGCGGGCCAGCAGGCTGCGCGGCGCCTGCGCCGCGGCGTCGAAGTAGCGGGCCAGGCTCATCGCAGTTCCGGCGCGGCGGCGAGCCGGGCCGACACGCTGCGCAGGCGTTCGTACTCGTGGAGCACCTTGCGCACGTAGTCGCGTGTCTCGGCATAGGGCGGGATGCGCCGGCCGTGGCGCTCGACGGCGCCTTCGCCGGCGTTGTAGGCGGCCAGCACCAGCGGCAACTGGCCGGCGAAGCGACGCTCAAGCAGTTGCAGATAACGTGCGCTGACTTCCAGATTGGTCGGTGCGTCGTGCAGCGCCTGCGCGTCGCCGACGCCGAAACGCGCGCCGGTGGCCGGCATCACCTGCATCAGACCGCGTGCCCCGGCCTGCGAGACCGCCAGCGGGTCGTGGCGCGATTCGATACGCGCGATGGCGTGCAGCAGCAGCGGGTCCAGCGCATGGTCGGCCGCGATCCGGTCGACGGTGGGCGCCCAGCGCAGCGCACGCGCCAGCGAGGCCGGCATCGCCGGCCGGACAGGCGCGGGGCGCATCGGCTGCGCGGCGGGCTGGTCCGGCGCGGCCGGCGCCCTGCCGGACGCGGCTTCCGGCTGCGACGCGGCGGCCGTGGGCGGGCGCTCGAAGAGGTAGAGCTGCTGCGCATGGCTTTCACGCGGCAGTGGCCGTGGTGCCTGCGTGGCGGCGGCGGGGACGTCGCACTCGACCAGGCCGAGTTCGAACTTGCTGCCCGCCGCACGCAGCGCGGCGCAACTCCCCGCGTCGAGGGCCCGGGCCGGTGTCCAGGCCATGGACCCCAGCACCAGCATCGACACCCCCCAGACTGCGATCAACCGGACTCGCGACGGCACCCCGCGGTGCTGTGATTGGTACTGCAAGACGAACTCCCCCTCTGGGCCAGGCGACGGTGCGATCCGTATTCACGCTGCGAGCGGATCATGACCAGCCGTGATGCAAATCACGCTTGTCCTGTTGCTGTGCGTAACCGACGCTTGACCGCTTCCTCTGTCCTATCTAAGGAACCATCGACCCCCTAGATAACAAGCGGTTGCAAAAGGCGCGCGCCAATCCACGGATCCACCCTCAACATCGTCTGCATCGTTCGCGGGGCGTTCCGCGTCGGGCAGTCTCGGATTTGTGGATGTGGGCATGGCGGACAAGAACGATGGCGGCGACAAGACCGAAAAACCCACGCCCAAGAAGCTCCTGGATGCGCGGCGCAAGGGGCAGGTTCCGAAGAGCAGGGACCTGACCAGCACGGTCGAACTCGCCGGCTGGCTGGCTCTGGTCGCACTCGGCACTGCCTGGATGGGGGCCGAACTGGCGTCCGTGGCCGAGGCTGCGCTGCGCGCGGTCGGCGAACCCTTCGACGTGGCGGCGCTGCGCGTCGGGGCGCAGGCCTGGCAGGTGTTGCTGGCCTTGAGCGCGCTGGCCCTGCTGCCGGTGGTCGCCGTGGGCCTGGTGACCGAGTATCTGCAGGCCGGCCCGGTGTTCAGCGGCGAGCGGCTCAAGCCCAAGGCGGAGAACCTGAACCCGGTGGAAGGCATCAAGCGCATGTTCACGATGGACAACCTCATCGAGGTGCTGAAGTCCGTCGCCAAGGCGCTGGTGATCGGCATCCTGGGATGGCTGCTCGTGCGCTCGCTGCTCGGGCCGTCGGCGGCCATGTTCGGCGCTGACGTCGGCGCGCTCGCCGGCCTGCTGCACAGCGCGACGCAACAGGTGCTGGTCTGGACCCTGCTGTGTTTCGTGCTCGTGGCGGTGCTCGACGTCGCCTGGCAACGCCACTCGTACACGAAGAAGCTGCGCATGAGCCTGCGCGACATCAAGCAGGAGATCAAGGAGTCCGAGGGCGACCCCTACGTCAAGCAGCAGCGCCAGCAGGCGCACCAGGAATGGTCGCAGCGCAATGCGCAGCAGGCGGCGCGGCAGGCCAACGTGCTGGTCGTCAACCCGACGCATGTGGCGGTGGCCATCGACTACGACCGCGAGTCCTGCCCCGTGCCCAGGGTCAGCGCCGTGGGTGAGGACCACGTGGCGCGCGCGATGCGTGAAGCGGCCGAAGAGGCGGGCGTGCCCATCGTGCGCAATGTGCCGCTGGCGCGCGATCTGCTGGCGCGCGGCGAGGTCGGCGCGCTGGTGCCGCAGGATCTGTTCGACGTCGTTGCCGAGGTCATCCTGTGGGCGCGCGAGGTGCGCGAGACCCTGGCGCGCGGCGACGCCCAGCCCGCGCGCCACCCGGCGCCCGGCGTGGATCTCACGCGCTACCCGCCGGCGGGCCCGGCCGGCGTGTCGGAGGCAGGCTGAGTGGGCGGCGACTTCGGGACGCAACTGGTGGGCGTGGCGCTGGCGCTGCTCTTCGTGCTCGTGCTGGCCTGGGTCGGGCTGCGCTTCTTGAACCGCATGCGCGCGGCCGGGCCCCAGGGCGGGCCGGTCCTGCGCGTTGAACGGATGCTGGCCATCGGTGCGCGTGAGCGCCTGGTGGTGGTGCGCTGCGCCGACCAGGAACTGCTACTGGGCGTGACCGCGGGCCATATCTCGCTGCTCCAGCAATGGGCCGTCGTCGAGGCGCGGGATAATCCAGCGCCATGAAAGTCACTGTCATCGGTACCGGCTACGTCGGCCTCGTCACGGGCGCCTGCCTGTCGGAAATGGGCAACCATGTGGTCTGCCTGGACGTGGATGCGCGCAAGATCCAGATCCTCGAGGACGGCGGCATCCCGATCCACGAACCCGGGCTGGACGCCATCGTGCAGCGCAACCGCGCCGCCGGCCGGCTGCAGTTCACCACCGACGTGGCCGCCGCGGTGGCGCATGGCACGCTGCAGTTCATCGGCGTGGGCACGCCGCCGGACGAAGACGGCTCGGCCGACATGCAGTACGTGCTCGCCGCGGCACGCAGCATCGGCCGCCACATGACCGACTACAAGGTCATCGTCGACAAGAGCACGGTGCCGGTGGGCACCGCCGACCGCGTCAAGGCCGCGGTGGCCGAGGCACTGGCCGCGCGCGGGCTGGCCGACACCGGTTTTGCCGTCGTCTCGAACCCGGAATTCCTCAAGGAAGGCGCCGCCGTCGAGGACTGCATGCGGCCCGACCGCATCATCATCGGCGCCGACGACGAGCGCGCGATCCTGCTCATGCGCGCCCTGTACCAGCCCTTCATGCGCAACCACGACCGGCTGATGGTGATGGACCTGCGCAGCGCCGAGTTCACCAAGTACGCCGCCAACGCGATGCTCGCCACGCGCATCAGTTTCATGAACGAGCTGGCCCTGCTGGCCGAGCGCGTGGGCGCCGACATCGAGCAGGTGCGCAAGGGCATCGGCGCCGACCCGCGCATCGGCACCCACTTCCTCTACGCCGGCACCGGCTACGGCGGCAGCTGTTTTCCGAAGGACGTGAAGGCGCTGATCCACATCGGCCATCAGAACGACATGACCCTGCAGGTGCTGACGGCCGTCGAGGCGGCCAACGACCGGCAGAAGACGGTGCTGGTGGACAAGGTGGTGCGCCGCTTCGGCGACAAGCTCGCGGGCCGGCGCTTCGCGATCTGGGGCCTGGCCTTCAAGCCCAATACCGACGACATGCGCGAGGCGCCCAGCCGCGTCATCGCCGAGGCCCTGCTGGCGCGTGGTGCCACGCTGTGCGTCTACGACCCGGTGGCGATGGACGAGGCCCGGCGTGTGCTGGACGGGGTGGCCGGAATCGACTACGCCGAGAGCGCCGCCGATGCCCTGGAAGGCGCCGACGCGCTGCTGCTGGTGACGGAGTGGAAGGAGTTCCGCACCCCGGACTTCGAGCACATCAAGGCCACGCTGAAGCAGCCCGTGGTCTTCGACGGCCGCAACCTCTGGGAGCCGGCGCTGATGCAGGCGCTGGGGCTCGAGTACCACGCCATCGGCCGCGGCTGAGGTCGATCAGCCCGCCAGCCGGGTGCAGTCGGGGCCGGGCTGGATCTGGATCGCCGCTGGCGGCTTGCCGTCGAGCGCCAGCCAGACCTCCAGGTCGCGGCAGCCCGCGGCCGGCGTGCACAGCCGCCAGCCGGACCCGGTGGCGCCGCTGACCGCCAGGCGCAGCAGCGGCACGCGCAACGGCGTTTTCTGCGGCGTCCGGTAGACCCACCAGCCGTCGTGCAGCACCGCGCCGTCGGGCGGGTCCATGCCGGCACCCGAACCGCGCACGCGGCCTTCGTCCAGGACCAGTTCCTGGCCCTCGACACGCCAGGTTTCGCGCCACTCGGTCTTTTCCACCGAATGTGTCCAGGCCAGCGTGAAGGCCTGCAGCGTCAGCGGCAGGGCCAGGGCCGCGGTGGCCAGGCACAGGCTCACGCCGCGGCGCGCTGCCCGGCGGCGCGCGTGCGCCAGAAATGCAGGCCGACCACGCCCGCGGCGAGCGCGAAGCCGATCTCGTCGGTCGCGGGCAGCGCCGCGATCAGGGTCACCGCCGCCGCCGCGGCGAACAGGCGCTCGGACCAATGCAGCGGCGCGCGGCCGAAACCGATCACCGCCGCCCCCCACAGGCCGATCGCCAGCAGGGTCTTGAACACGATGTAGGCCACCGCCGTCGGCATGCCCACCGAGGCCGCCAGTTCGCCGCCGGGCTGCAGCATCAGCGCCGGCGTGTAGACCGCCATGAAGGGGATCACGAAGCCGGCGGCGGCCACCTTGATGGCCTGCATCGAGATGCGCAGTCCACGTTCGCGCGCGATCGGTGCCGCGGCAAAACAGGCCAGGGCCACCGGCGGCGTCAGGTCGGCCAGGATGCCGAAGTAGAAGACGAACATGTGGCTGACGAGCAGGGGCACGCCGAGCTCGAGCAGGGCCGGGCCGGCGATGCTGCTGGTGATGATGTAGTTGGGAATCGTCGGGATGCCCATGCCCAGCACCAGGCAGGTGACCATCGTCAGCAGCAGCGAGGCGAACAGGCTTTCCCGGCCCACCGAGACCACGTACTGGCCGAAGGTGTTGGCCGCGCCGGTCAGGGTCATGGTGCCGATCACGATGCCGACGATGGCGCAGGCGATGCCCACCGGCAGGGCGGTCTTGGCGCCTTCGGCCAGGCTGTCGCGACACAGCACCAGGGTTTGCCGACCGCCCTGCGTGGCCGCGCAGACTGCGATCAGGGCCACGATGCCGGTGCTCAGCGCGGCCATGCCGAAGCGCTGGAAGCTGGCCGCCACCAGGCCCAGGCCGACCCAGAAGATGACGCGCAGTGCGTTGCCCGACAGGCCCGAGGCGATGGCGCCGCCGAGGATCAGCATCACCGTCAGCGCCAGGCCCACCGTGCCGGCAAAGAGCGGCGTGTAGCCGGAGAACAGCAGCACCACCAGCACCACCAGGGGCAGGATCAGGTACCAGCGGGCCTGGAGTGCACGCAGCGGCGACGGCAGCTGGTCCTTCGGCAGGCCCACCAGGCCGGCGCGGCCGGCTTCGAGGTGCACCATCCAGAAGGCCGACAGGAAGTAAAGCACCGCCGGAACCACCGCGGCCTGCACGACGGCGCTGTAGGGCACGTCCAGGGTCTCGGCCATGATGAAGGCCACCGCGCCCATCACCGGCGGCATGATCTGCCCGCCCATCGAGGCCGTGGCCTCGACGCCGCCGGCAAAAGCCGGCCGGTAGCCGAAGCGCATCATCAGCGGGATCGTGAACTGGCCGGTGGTGACGACATTGGCCACCCCGGAGCCGCTGATCATGCCCATCAGGCCCGAGGACACCACCGCCACCTTGGCCGGCCCGCCGCGCCGGCTGCCGAACAGGCCCATCGCGACGTCGGTGAACAGGCCGATCATGCCGGCCTTCTCGAGGAAGGCGCCGAAGAGGATGAAGAGGAAGATGTAGCTCGACGAAACGTAGGTCGGGATGCCGTAGACACCTTCGGTGCCGAAGGTCATGTGGTCGATGACCTGGCTGAAGTCGTAGCCGCGGTGGTTCAGTGGCGCGGGCAGGTACTGGCCGAACAGGCAGTAGGCCAGGAAGGCGCCGGCGATGATCGGCAGCGCCACGCCCATCGCCCGCCAGGTGCCGATGAAGAGCAGCACGAGCAGGGTCACGCCGACCGCCATGTCGATCTGGGTCGGGTCGCCGGCACGCAGCAGCAGCGGTGTGTACTCGATCCACTGGTAGGCGGCCACGCCCGCGGACGCCGCGCCGGCGGCCCAGGCCAGCACGCGCCAGGGCAGGGCATGGCGGCCGACCGCGGCAAGCAGCGGGAAGGCCAGCGCGAGCAGGAAGCCCACGTGCACGGCGCGCACGATCTGGCTCGGCAGGTCGAGCAGGTGCGCCGCGGTGGCGATCTGGAAGGCCGAGAAGGCGATCGCGAGCCAGAACAGCGCGCGCCCTTCGGAGCCCGGGGGAAAGCCGCCGGCCAGCGGCTCATGCTGCTGCAGCAGCTCATCGCCGCCGTCGGTGTCGACGGCGGCGGGGGAGGACGTGCTCACGATGGGCGGCTCTGCGGGCGGCTTTGCGGACGGCTTTGCGGTCGGCTTACTTGATCAGGCCCTTTTCCCGGTAGTAGCGCTCGGCGCCCGGGTGCAGCGGCAGCGGCATGCCGCTGATGGCCGTCTCCAGCTTGATGGCCTTGGCGGCGTTGTGCGCCGCGACCATCTGGTCGAGGTTCTCGAACAGCTGCTTGGTCATCTGGTAGACGGTGTCGTCGGACACGCCGGCGTGCGTGACCAGGAAGTTGACCACCGCCAGGGTCGGCACGTCGGCCGACTGGCCGTTGTAGGTGTTGGCCGGGATCGTGGTCGCCACGAAAGGCGGGCCGAGCTTGGCGGCCACGTCGGCGGGCACGGCCACCATCGTCACGGGAATGGACGTGGCCAGGTCGCGGATGCTGGACACGCCCAGGCCGGCCGACTGCAGGGTCGCGTCGAGCTGGCGGTTCTTGATCAGCTCGACCGACTCGCCGAAGGGCAGGTACTCGGTCTTGGACAGGTCCTTGTAGGACATGCCCATGCTCTCGAAGATGCGCCGTGCGTTGACCTCGGTGCCCGACTTCGGCGCACCGACCGACAGGCTCTTGCCCTTCAGGTCGGCGAAGGTCTTGATGCCGCTGGACTGCGCCGCGACGATCTGGATCACGTTCGGGTAGACCGCGGCCACGCCGCGCAGCTTGTCGAACTTCTTCGGGAAGCCGACTTCGGCGTCGCCTTCCCAGGCCGACTTGACCGAGTCGCCCAGGGCCAGCGCGATCTCGCCGCGGGCGGTCTGCAGCAGGTTCAGGTTCTCCACCGAGGCCTTGGTGGACTGCACCTGGGTGCGCACGCCGGGGATCTTCTCGGCGTAGATCTTGCCCAGGGCCACGCCCAGCGGGTAGTACACGCCGCTGGTGCCGCCGGTGAGGATGTTGACGAACTGGTCGGCCTGGGCGGCCAGGGGCGCGGTGGCGCCGGCCGCGGCCAGGGTCAGGGCAGCGGCAAGACGGCGTCGGGTCATGGATGGCATGCAGGGGTCTCCTTGGAGCAGATGGATCAACCCCGATGTATACGTGCAGCTTGCATCGGCGTCTGTCCGTAATGTCCGCAGGCCCGGCCCATTGTTATAACGAATGTGCTAACCTTGCCGGCATGACCACCACCCTCAAGCTCACCCAGATCGGCAACTCCGTCGGCGTCATCCTGCCCAAGGAGGTACTGGCCCGGCTGAAGCTCGAGAAGGGCGATACCGTGCACCTGACGGATGCGCCTGGGGCCGTGACCATCACGCCCTTCGATCCGGCGCTGGAGGAGCAACTGGCCCTGGGGCGTGAGTTCATGCGCGAGTACCGCGACACCTTCCACCAGTTGGCCAAGTGACGACATGGCGCTGGGTCGACCGCCGCGCCCTGGTCCTGCTGCACGCGGACAGCTTGGCATTGCATGGAGGCGCCCCCGGTTTGCGCGACGAGGGCCTGCTCGACTCGGCACTCGCGCGGCCGCTGAACCTGGCGGCGTATGGCGACCCTGATCTGGCGGCGCTCGCGGCCTGCTACGGCGTTGCGCTGGCGAAAAACCATGCCTTCATCGATGGCAACAAGCGCGCCGCGTTTCTGGCGCTGGGCCTTTTTCTCGGTCTCAATGGTCGCCGACTGGTGACATCACAGGCAGACGCCACCACGGCCATGCTCGCCGTCGCCGAAGGCAGCCTGGACGAAGCGGCGTTCGCCGCCTGGATCCGCCAGCGGCTTCAGGCCCGCCCGTAGGTGTCCTCGAAGCGCACGATGTCGTCTTCGCCGAGGTAGCTGCCGGACTGCACCTCGATGATCTCCAGCGGCACCTTGCCCGGGTTGGCCAGGCGGTGCACCTGGCCCAGCGGGATGTAGGTGCTCTGGTTCTCGCTCAGCAGGATCACCTGCTCGCCATTCGTGACCTCGGCGGTGCCGCTGACGACGATCCAGTGTTCGGCCCGGTGGTGGTGCTTCTGCAGGCTCAGGGACGCACCCGGCTTGACCAGGATGCGCTTGACCTGGAAACGCTCGCCCATGTCGATGCTGTCGTACCAGCCCCAGGGCCGGTGCACCTTGCGGTGCAGGGCATGTTCGCCGCGCTGCTCGGCGCCCAGGCGCTCGACGATCTTCTTCACGTCCTGGCTGCGGCTGCGGTCGGCCACCAGCACCGCGTCCGCGGTCTCGACGATGACCACGTCGTTCAGGCCGACGGCGCCGACGAGCCGGCTGCTGGCATGCACCAGGGTGTTGCGGCTGTCGGTGACCAGGGCGTCGCCGACGCTGGCGTTGCCGTCGGCGTCCTTGGGCGCAGCCTGCCACACCGCGTCCCAGGCGCCGAGGTCGTTCCAGCCGGCGTCGAGCCGTTCCATGCCCAGGGCCTGCGGGCTGCCGGGGCAGTGCTCCATCACCGCGTAGTCCACCGATTCCGCCGGCACGGCGGCAAACGCGGCCTTGCCGGGGCGCACGAAGGCGGCGTCGGTTGCGCGTGCCGCCCAGGCCGCACGCGTGGCCTGGGCGATGTCGGGTCGGAAACGCTCCAGCGCCGCCAGCCAGACCGAGGCGCGCAGCACGAAGATGCCGGCGTTCCAGAAATAGCGGCCGTCGGCCAGGTAGCGGTCGGCGGTGGCGGCGTCGGGTTTTTCGACAAAGCGGGCGACCTGGCTGCCCTCGGCCAGGATGTAGCCATAGCCGGTTTCCGGCCGGTCGGGGCGGATGCCGAGGATCACGATCTCGCCGGCCGCGGCGCGCCGCGCCGCGGCCCGCAGGGCCTGCGTGAAGGCGGCCCCGTCGGCCACGGTCTGGTCCGAAGGCGTGATCACGAGCACCGGGTCGGCGCCGGATTCCAGCGCCTGCAGCGCCGCCAGGGTCACCGCCGGCGCGGTATTGCGGCCCATCGGCTCGAGCAGCACGGCGCTTGGCGTGGCGCGCACTTCACGCAACTGGTCGAGCACCAGGAAGCGATGTTCCTCGTTGCCGACGATGAGCGGCGCGGCCACGCTGATGTCGGCGCCGGCCAGGGCCTGCAGCCGGGTGGCCGCCTGCTGCAGCAGGCTGGTATTGCCCGCGAGCACGAGAAACTGCTTGGGGTAGCCGCTGCGCGACAGCGGCCACAGCCGCGTGCCGGAGCCGCCGGCCATGATCACCGGCTGAAGCGAAATCGGGGTCGTCATGCGGTCTGGAATCCGTTCGGGTTCTGTGACTGCCAGCGCCAGCTGTCGGCGCACATGCGCGCCAGATCATGCCGCGCACGCCAGGCCAGGCGCTCGGCCGCCAGCGAAGGGTCGGCGTAACAGGCCGCCACGTCCCCAGGCCGGCGCGGCACGACCTGGCAGGGGATCTGGCGCCCGCTGGCCGCAGCATAGGCGCGCACCATGTCGAGCACGCTGCAGCCATGCCCGGTGCCCAGGTTCACGGTCAGCGAGCCGGGCCGGTCGAGCAGGTGGCGCAGCGCCGCCACATGGCCCTCGGCGAGGTCGACGACATGGATGTAGTCGCGCACCCCGGTGCCGTCGGGCGTCGGGTAGTCGTCGCCGAAGACCTGCAGGCAGTCACGCCGCCCGACCGCGACCTGGGCGACATAGGGCATCAGATTGTTCGGCGTGCCGCGCGGGTCTTCGCCGATCAGCCCGCTCTCGTGCGCGCCCACCGGGTTGAAGTAGCGCAGGATCGCGGTCTGCCAGGCCGGGTCGGCGGCGCCCAGGTCGCCGAGCAGGGTTTCGCCGATGAGCTTGGTCTGACCGTAGGGGTTCGTCGCCGTCAGGCGCGCCGATTCGGTGATCGGCAGCTGTTCGGGGTCGCCGTAGACGGTGGCGCTCGAGCTGAAGACGAAACGCTTGATGCCGTGCTGCTGCAGCGCGTCGCAGACGTTGACCAGGCCGCCGACATTGTTGCGGTAGTAGGCCAGCGGCTGCGCCACCGATTCGCCCACCGCCTTGAAGGCCGCGAAGTGCACCGCGGCGTCGATGCGGTGGCGCTGCAGCAGGGACAGCATCGCTGCCGGATCGCCGACGTCCAGGCGCTCGAAGACCGGCGGGCGGCCGCTGAGTCGCTGCAGGCGATTCAGGACCTCGGGCGAGCTGTTGGAGAAGTCGTCGACACCGACGACGTCAAAGCCGGCCGACTGCAGCGCCAGCCAGGTGTGCGAGCCGATGTAGCCGGTAGCGCCGGTGAGCAGGACGGTTGCCATCAGCGCAGGAAGATCTGCCCGTAGCAGCCGAAGCGATTGGCGCTGTAGGGCAGGGACAGGGTGCCGCTGGCGCTGCGCTTTTCCTGACCGAGGTCGCAGCCGAAGACCAGGGCGCGGGTCGGCTCCCAGGTCGCGCCCAGGCTGAGTTCGGTGGTGTCGTCGCGCCCGCTGGGGTCGGCCGGAACGACGGCGCCGGCCGGCAGGGTGCGCACCAGGTCGCGCCGCGCCTGCGTCAGCGTGGCGCGCAGCTGGATCTTGGACGACAGCGCGTAGTCGGCGCCCAGGCGCAGCGTGCTCGTCGTGCGACTGGTGTCGACGACGCCGTCGATGAAGGGGCTGCCGCTGAAATACGCGTCCTGGCCGGTGTCGCGCGCGATGCGCGCATTCAGCGACAGCCGGCCGCCGGTGCGCCAGGTCCAGGTGGCGTAGCCGGTGGCGCCGGAGACGTCGCTGGCTTCATTCTGGTCGTGCCGGGTGCGGCCCAGGGTCAGCCGGGCGTCGACGCGGGTCGCGCCGCCCGACTCGTAGCTGCCCAGCAGGTCGAGGCCGTCGCGGGTGTAGCGGTCGGCCTCGAAGCCGCCGGCGGGCAGGGGCCGAAAGCTCGGGTAGCGGCCCTCGGTGCGGCGCAGCCCGACGCCGAGCATGGTGCCGCCCTGCGGCCGCCAGCGCAGGCCGGTGGTGAGGGTGGTCTGGCGGTTCTCGCGGCGCTCGTATTCCGGCGCCGAGAAGCGGCGCTCGCGATGCTCCAGCGAGGCCTGCAAGGTGTACTCGGTGACGACGCCGATCCGCGCCTCGGTGAACAGCCGCGTGCTGTCCTCGACGTTGCGCCGCGTCTGCACGCCGATCTCGGTGTCGGTGTCGAAGCGCGCCAGGCTGCGGTCGGCGCTTGCTTCGAGCTTGCCCGACAGGCGGCCCACGGTTTCCCAGTCGACCCCGGCGCTCAGCGCATAACCCTCGTTGTCGAGCTGGCTGTTGTCGCGGAAGCGGCTGCTGCGCAGGGTCGCGTTGCCGTACAGGCGCTGGCGGCCGATGGGCTGGTCGAGCCCGGCGAGCAGGGCGGTGCTGCTCACGAGGTCGGACTTGCTGGCCCCGGCCGGTGCGGCAACGCCGTCGCCGAGTCGGTACAGATTGTCTTCCTGGGTGAAGGTCTGCGCGGCGCCGACGTACCAGGGACTGGTCTGCGCCAGGGTGGCAGCGGGCAGCAGGAGCGCCAGCAGGGGGAGGACAGGCTTGATCATCGGCGGGGTCATCAGTAGGCCTTGCGGTCGAAGAACACGAGCTTGACGGTGCGCGCAATGATCTGCAGGTCCAGGCCCAGCGACCAGTTGCGCAGGTAGGCCAGATCGTATTCGACGCGCGCCTGCATCTTGTCGAGCGTATCGGTTTCGCCGCGGTGGCCATTGACCTGGGCCCAGCCGGTGATGCCGGGCTTGACCTTGTGGCGCACCATATAGGCCTTGATCAGGCGCCGGTATTCCTCGTTGTGCGCCACCGCGTGCGGGCGCGGGCCGACGATGCTCATGCGGCCCTGCAGCACGTTGAAGAACTGCGGCAGCTCGTCGAGCGAGCTGCGGCGCAGAAAGGCGCCGAAGCGCGTGATGCGCGGGTCGTCGCGTGTCGCCTGCATCACCACGGAGCCGTTGTCCTGCGCCGTCATCGAACGGAATTTCCAGACCACGATCTCGTCGCCGTCGAGGCCGTTGCGCCGCTGCCGGAAGATCACCGGCCCGGGCGAACTGAGCTTGACGCCGATCGCGATCAACAGCAGCAGCGGCGAGATCAGGAGCAGGATCAGGCTCGACAGCACGATGTCGCTGATGCGCTTGACCAGGGAATTGGTGCCGGTGAAGGGGGTTTCGCAGATGCCGACCACCGGCACGCCGTTCATGTCCTGCAGCCTGCCCTGGATGATGCTGATGCCGAACACGTCGGGCACGAAGAAGATCGAGGCGGTGGTGCCCTGCACCTGCTCGAGCAGCTCGACGATGCGCGGCTGCGACCCCAGCGGCAGGGTGATGTAGACCTCGTGCACGCCCTGGGCGCGGATGAAGGGCGCCGCGTCGGCGAGCCTGCCCAGGCGCTGCGCTGCAACCGCCGCGTGCACGCGGTCGTCGGTGCGGTCGTCGAAGAAGCCGAGCACCTCGAGCCAGTTCGTGCCGCGCGCCACCAGGGCCTGCGACACCCGGTTGCCCAGGTCGCCGGCGCCGATGATGACCACCCGGCGCCGGTTTTCCGGGCGTGCCGCGTCCCAGCGCAGCAGCTTGCGCCCGGCAAAGACGGCGCACCACAGCAGCACCGGCGTCAGCAGGGCCCACCACAGCAGCACCTCGCGGTCGAAGAATCTCAGGCTGCGTGTGGCGTAGCCGCACAGGGCCAGGATCAGCAGCAGGCTGAACCAGGAGGTGCTGATGTCCACCGCGGCGTTCAGCGGCCGGTCGAAGAAGCGGTTGCGCCCGGGGAAGGTGAGCGCGAAGACGAGCAGGCACAGCGTGAGGTCGGGCCGCAGGATCGGTTCGTCGAACCCTTCCGAGACGGCCAGGAAGACCGCCACGATCAGCCCCGGTTCGAGAAACGCCGCCACCAGCGACGTCACGGACTGCGGTGCGCTGTAGAACTGGCGGCGGGTGGTTCGCTCTTCGAACATCGGTGCGTCGGGCGACGGCGCTGCGGCGTAAGGGGGGGATTGTGACCCCGGCAGCCGGCATGCCGGCCGGTGCGTCCCCGATTTCCGGGGGAACCGGCTGCCTACAATCGGCCGATGCTGCAAGCCCTGCACGATCTGCTCGCCCCGGCCGCGATGGCGCGCACCACCCTGGTCCTGAACCATGTGCTGGCCGCCGAGCCGGCCGCCACCGAACGTTTGCGCCCGCACGCCGGGCGTCGCATCGAGCTGATGCCCCGCGGCTGGCCCGGCCTGCTGCCGCCGCTGCCGCGCCTGGCCTTTGCCGTCACCCCGGCCGGGCTGCTGGACTGGGACGCCGCGGGCACCGGCATCGCCCCCGACCTGAGCCTGCGCTTCGACGTGTCGAACCCGGCCCTGCTCGCCGCGCGTGCACTCGGCGGCGAGACGCCGGCGGTGGACATCGACGGCGACGCCCAGCTCGCCGCCGATGTGAACTGGCTGCTGCAGAACCTGCGCTGGGACATCGAAGCCGACCTCGAACGTGTGATGCCGCCGGCGGCGGCGCACCAGCTGTTTCGCCTCGGCGGCGGACTGGCGCGCGGCGTGCAGGCGGCGGCCAAGGCGGCCGTGCAGGCCGCCGGCCGGTTTGCGCCCGGCCCGACAGGCCCGACCGGCCCGGCCTGAGTCGCGGCCCCTCGATGCGCCACCTCGCGCGGCTGATCGTCATCGCCTTCACGGCGCTGCGCTTCGGGCTCGACGAACTCGCGCTGTCGGGTTTCCGTCAGCGCTGGGTGCGCGCCCTGGTCCGCGTCGGCACCATCGGCCGCCAGCTCGACGCGCCGCGCGGGGCGCGGCTGCGCATGGCGCTCGAACACCTGGGCCCGATCTTCGTCAAGTTCGGCCAGGTGCTGTCGACCCGGCGCGACCTGCTGCCCGCCGATGTCTCCGACGAGCTGGCGCGGCTGCAGGACCGCGTGCCACCCTTCCCGGCGGCGCAGGCGCGGGCCATGGTCGAGAAGGCCTTCGGGCGGCCGATCGAGGCGATCTTCGAGCAGTTCGACGCCGAGCCGGTGGCCAGCGCCTCGATCGCGCAGGTGCACTTCGCGCGCCTGAAGAGCGGGCGCGAGGTGGCGGTCAAGGTGCTGCGCCCGGGCATGCTGCGCGTGATCGACGACGACCTGCGCCTGCTGCACACGCTGGCGCGCTGGGTCGAGCGCCTGTTCGCCGACGGTCGGCGGCTCAAGCCGCGCGAGGTGGTGGCCGAGTTCGACGTCTACCTGCACGACGAACTCGACCTGGTGCGCGAAGCGGCCAACGCGGCCCAGCTGCGGCGCAACATGGCCGGGCTCGAACTGGTGCTGATCCCGGAGATGGTCTGGGAGCTGTGCACCTCCACCGTGATCGTGATGCAGCGCATGCACGGTGTGCCGATCAACCAGATGGCGCGCCTGCGCGAGGCCGGTGTCGACATCCCCAGGCTGGCCCGCGACGGCGTCACGATCTTCTTCACCCAGGTCTTCCGCGACGGCTTCTTCCACGCCGACATGCACCCGGGCAACATCCAGGTCAGCCTGGACCCGCGCACCTTCGGCCGCTACATCGCGCTGGACTTCGGCATCATCGGCACCCTGACCGAGACCGACAAGGAATACCTGGCGCACAACTTCATCGCCTTCTTCCGCCGTGACTACAAGCGCGTGGCCGAACTGCACGTCGAAAGCGGCTGGGTGCCGCCGAACACGCGCATCGACGCGCTGGAGGGTGCGATCCGCGCGGTCTGCGAGCCGCATTTCGACCGCCCGCTGAAGGACATCTCGCTCGGCCAGGTGCTGATGCGCCTGTTCCAGACCAGCCGGCGCTTCAACGTCGAGATCCAGCCGCAGCTCGTGCTGCTGCAGAAGACCCTGCTCAACATCGAGGGCCTGGGCCGTCAGCTCGACCCCGAGCTCGACCTCTGGACCACGGCCAAGCCCTTTCTCGAACGCTGGATGAACGACCAGATCGGCTGGCGCGGCCTGCTCGCGCGCCTGGAACGCGAAGCGCCGCGCTACGCCCAGCTGCTGCCCGAACTGCCGCGTCTGGTGCACGACGTGCTGAAGTTGCGCAGCACAGCGGCGGCGCCCGATCCGGTGCAGCTCGCCCTGCTCGCCGAGCAGCGCCGCACCCGGCGGCTGCTCCAGGGCCTGCTCTGGGCGCTCGCCGGCTTCGTGCTGGGTGCGGTGCTGACGCGCTTCCTGCTCTTCCACGCCCCCATCGGCTGAAGCGCGCCAGGCTCCGGCCGGCTAGAATGGAGGGTTTTTGGATACCCGGGGACCCCCATGCCGATCTACGCCTATCGCTGCACTGCCTGCGGCCACGCGAAGGACGTGCTGCGCAAGCTTTCCGACCCGGCCCTGAGTGAATGCCCGGCCTGCGGCCAGGCAACCTTCACCAAGCAGGTCACCGCAGCGGGCTTCCAGCTCAAGGGCTCGGGCTGGTACGTCACCGACTTTCGCGACGGCAACAAGGGTGGCAAGGCCGCCGACAAGCCGGCGGACAGGGGTGCGGACGGCGCCCGCGCCGAGACCGCAGCCGCCGACAAGCCTGCCGACAGGCCCGCGGAATCGTCGGCCGTGACGTCAACGGACAAGCCGGCGCCGCAGGCCAAGGACGCAGCGGCGGGCAAGTCGACCCCGGCGGACAAGCCGGCGGCGTCGCCGTCGTCGAGCTGAACGGCGCGTGAAAAAGTACCTCGTCGCTGGCCTGCTCGTCTGGCTGCCGCTGGCCATCACGGTGGCCCTGCTGTCGTGGCTGCTCGGCGTCATGGACGGCCTGTTCGCCTGGGTGCTGCACCTGCTGCTCAATGTGCTGCCCGACTCCGCCAAGGCCGTGGTCGCGGGCTTGATCTCGATCCCGGGACTCGGCGTGATCGTGGTCCTGGTCGCGCTGTTCCTGACCGGCGTCTTCGCGGCCAACGTGATCGGCGACTGGGCGGTGCACCGCTGGCACGCGCTGATGCACCGGGTGCCGATCGTCAAGTCGATCTACAGCTCGGTCAAGCAGGTCTCCGACACCCTGTTCTCCAGCAATGGCCAGGCTTTTCGCGAAGCGGTGCTGGTGCAGTACCCGCGGCCCGGGGCGTGGACGATCGCCTTCGTCACCGGCACGCCGGGCGGCGAGGTCGTCGGGTATCTGCCCGAGGACTGCGTCAGCGTCTACGTGCCGACCACGCCCAACCCGACCTCGGGGTTTTTCCTGATGATGCCGCGGGCCGATGTCGTGGCGCTGAGGATGAGCGTGGACGAGGCGCTGAAATACGTGATCTCGATGGGTGTCGTCGCGCCGCCAATGGCGGCCGCAGCGCCGGTCCGAAATTGACCGGGCCGGGTGCGCCGCCTCGGCGACGAGGCCCGTGCGTGCCGGCCCGAACCCGACGCACACGACGCCACCCCACCGAATTCTGCTGGAGCTTTCCATGAGAACCACCTACTGCGGCCACGTCAGCGAAGCGCTGATGGGCCAGACCGTGACCCTGATGGGCTGGGCCCATCGCCGCCGCGACCATGGCGGCGTGATCTTCGTCGACCTGCGCGACCGCGAGGGCCTGGTGCAGATCGTCTGCGACCCCGATCGCCCCGAGATGTTCGCCGTGGCCGAGGACGTGCGCAACGAGTTCTGCCTGCAGGTGATCGGCAAGGTGCGGGCGCGCCCGGCCGGCACCGAGAACGCCAACCTCACCAGCGGCAAGGTCGAGGTCCTGTGCCACGAGCTCCTGGTGCTCAACCCCAGCGTCACGCCGCCCTTCATGCTCGACGACGAGAACCTGTCGGAGACCACGCGGCTGACCCACCGCGTGCTCGACCTGCGCCGCCCGGCGATGCAGAAGAACATGATGCTGCGCTACCGCGTCGCGATGGAGGTGCGCAAGTACCTCGACGAGCAGGGTTTCATCGACGTCGAGACGCCGATGCTGACCAAGAGCACACCCGAGGGCGCACGCGACTACCTGGTGCCCAGCCGGGTGCACGACGGCCAGTTCTTCGCCCTGCCGCAGAGCCCGCAACTGTTCAAGCAGTTGCTGATGGTGGCCGGCTTCGACCGCTACTACCAGATCACCAAGTGCTTCCGCGACGAAGACCTGCGCGCCGACCGCCAGCCCGAGTTCACGCAGATCGACATCGAGACCTCGTTCCTCAACGAGGAGGAGATCCGCGCCATCACCGAAGGCATGATCCGCACCGTGTTCCGCAAGACGCTGGGCGTGGAGCTGCCGACGTACGTGCAGATGACCTATGCCGAGGCGATGCACACCTACGGCTCCGACAAGCCCGACCTGCGCGTCAAGCTCAAGTTCACCGAGCTGACCGACGTCATGAAGGATGTGGACTTCAAGGTCTTCTCGGGTCCTGCGACCAGCGTCGGTGGCCGCGTGGCGGCGCTCAGGATTCCCGGCGGCGGCGAGATGACGCGCAGCGAGATCGACGCCTACACCGAGTTCGTCAAGATCTACGGCGCCAAGGGGCTGGCGTGGATCAAGGTCAACGACGCCGGCAAGGGCCGCGACGGGCTGCAGTCGCCGATCGTCAAGAACCTGCACGACGCGGCGATCAGCGAGATCATGGCCCGCACGGGGGCCGGCAACGGCGACCTGATCTTCTTCGGCGCCGACAAGGCCAAGGTCGTCAACGACGCGTTGGGCGCACTGCGCGTGAAGGTCGGCCACAGCGAGTTCGGTCGCACGCACGGGCTCTTCGACGACGTCTGGGCGCCGCTGTGGGTGGTGGACTTCCCGATGTTCGAGTACGACGAGGACGGCAAGCGCTGGAACGCGGTGCACCATCCCTTCACGGCGCCCAAGGACGGCCACGAGGACCTGATGGACACCGACCCCGGCGCCTGCGTGGCCAAGGCCTACGACATGGTGCTCAACGGCTGGGAACTCGGCGGTGGCTCGGTGCGGATCCATCGCGCCGAGGTGCAGAGCAAGGTCTTCAAGGCGCTCAACATCACGGCCGAGGACGCCCAGGTCAAGTTCGGCTTCCTGCTCGACGCGCTGCAGTACGGCGCGCCGCCGCACGGCGGCCTGGCCTTCGGGCTGGACCGCCTGGTCACGCTGATGACCAAGGCCGAGAGCATCCGCGACGTGATCGCCTTCCCGAAGACGCAGCGCGCGCAATGCCTGCTTACCGGCGCCCCCGGCCCGGTCGACGAGGCACAGCTGCGCGAACTGCACATCCGGCTGCGCAACACGGCCGCGGCCTGATCACCGGCGGCGGCTGGAATGGCTAGAATGGCTATTCCAGCCAGTTTTGCCGGAGGGCTCGTGCACATTTCATCCACCGACGCCAAGAACCGATTCGGGCAGGTGCTCGACGAGGCGCAGAAGCGCCCGGTGGTGATCGAAAAATCGGGCCGCCGGCACAGCGTGCTGCTGTCGGCCGAGCTTTACGACCGGCTCGTGGCGCGCGCCGCCAACAGCGCCGAGCCGGTCGCCGAGCCGCCCCTGAACCCGCAGGCGCAGGCCTTCTACGCCAAGTACAAGGACTGGGTGGACGAGCAGAGCCGGCATTTCGAGCAGCACGGTATCTGGAACGAAGAGTTCCGCACCTGGTGATCTGCGCCATGCCGCAGTGGGACGTGTATGCGAATCCGGTGCTCGCCTCGCGCGGTCGCATCCCGTTCCTGGTTGTCTTGCAGAGCGACCTGCTGGACCAGTTGCCCACGCGCCTGGTGGCGCCGCTGTCGCGAACGGCGGTTGCGCGTGGCTGGCCACCGCGCATGGCCCCGACCTTCGAGGTGGCCGGTGAGAGCCTGCGCCTGAAGGCGCACGAAACCGGCGTCGTGCCGGCGCGGGCGCTGCGCGAGCCGGTGACCAGCCTGCGCGCCGATGCCCATCGCATCATCGACGCCCTCGACGCCGTGATCAGCGGCTTGTGAAGTGAACATGCCCATACCGTCCATCGAAGAGTCCGGCACCCAGGACACCACCCGCGTCGACGATCTGCGCATCGCCTCGGTGCGCCCGCTGCTCACGCCGGCCGTGCTGCTCGAGGACCTGCCGGCCACGCCCGAAATCGAAGCCCTGGTGCAGGTCACGCGCACGGCCATCGGCGGCGTGCTGCATGGCCGCGATCAGCGCCTGGTGGCCGTGGTCGGCCCCTGCTCGATCCACGAGCACGACGCTGCGATCGCCTACGCGCGGCGCCTGAAACCGCTGGCCGACGAACTGGCCGGCGAACTGCTGGTGGTGATGCGCGTGTACTTCGAGAAGCCGCGCACCACGGTCGGCTGGAAGGGTTACATCAACGACCCGCGGCTGGACGGCAGCTTCCGCATGAACGAGGGCCTTCGGCGGGCGCGCGAACTGCTGCTCGAGATCAATGCCCTGGGCCTGCCGGCGGGCAGCGAGTTCCTCGACCTGCTCAGCCCGCAGTACATCTCCGACCTCATCGCCTGGGGTGCGATCGGCGCGCGCACCACCGAGAGCCAGAGCCACCGTCAGCTGGCCTCGGGCCTGAGCTGCCCGGTGGGCTTCAAGAACGGCACCGACGGCGGGCTGCAGGTCGCGGCCGACGCGCTGTGCGCCGCGGCCGCACCGCACGCCTTCATGGGCATGACCAAGATGGGCGTGGCGGCGATCTTCGAGACGCGCGGCAACCCCGACGGTCATCTCATCCTGCGTGGCGGCAAGAAGCCGAACTTCGATGCCGCCAGCATCGAGGCGGCCTGCGGCGTGTTGCGCGCGGCCGGGCTGCGCGAACAGGTGATGGTGGACTGCTCGCATGCCAACAGCCGCAAGGATCACCGGCGGCAGATCGAGGTGGCGACGGACCTGTCGCGTCAGATCGCCGGCGGCGAGCAGCGCATCGTCGGCGTGATGGTCGAAAGCCATCTGCACGAGGGCCGGCAGGACCAGCAGCCCGGCCAGGCCCTGCGCTCGGGTGTCTCGATCACCGACGCCTGCCTGGGCTGGCATGACACCGAACCCCTGCTGCGCGCGCTGGCCGAGGCGGTGAAGGCGCGCCGCGCGACGTGACCCGGCCGTTCAAGATCCCGCGCTCGGTGCTGGTGGTGGTGCACACGCCGGCGCTCGAGGTGCTGCTCATCGAGCGCGCCGACAAGCCGGGTTTCTGGCAGAGCGTGACCGGGTCCCTGGACACGCCCGACGAGTCGCTGGACCATACGGCCCGCCGCGAGGTGCAGGAAGAAACCGGCATCAGCGGCGGCACCCTGCTCGACTGGCGGCTGGAGAACGTCTTCGAAATCTACCCCGTCTGGCGGCATCGCTACGCGCCGGGCGTGACCCACAACACCGAGCATGTCTTCGGCCTCACCGTGGCCCCGGGCACGCCAGTGCGGCTGAACCCGCGCGAGCACCTGGCCTTTGCCTGGCTGCCCTGGCGCGCTGCGGCCGACCGCTGCTTTTCGCCCAGCAATGCCGAGGCCATCCTCCAGCTTCCCCGATTCCCCGCGTGAACACCCTCAATCAATACAACAGCACCCTGCTGCCGGCGGCGTCGAGCCTGATGTCGCTCGACACGCTGCGCGTGGCCACCTACAACATCCACAAGGGTGTGCGCGGCCTGGGCCCGCGCAAGCGCCTGGAGATCCACAACCTCGGCCTCGCGGTCGAGGCGCTGGATGCGGACATGGTCTTTCTGCAGGAGGTCCACCTCTTCCACGCGGGCCATGCGCGCCAGTTCGTGCGCACCCATCTGGGCTGGCCGGACCAGGGCCAGGCCGATTTCCTGGCCCCCGCCGGCTACGAGGCCGCCTACCGCACGAATGCCGTCACCCGCCACGGCGAGCATGGCAATGCGCTGCTTTCGCGCTGGCCGCTGGGCGACATCGGCCACCACGACGTCAGCGACCATCGCTTCGAGCAGCGTGGCCTGCTGCATGTGCCGGTGTCCTGGAACGGCGTGGCGGTGCACGCGGTGGTGGCGCATTTCGGGCTCGTGCACGCCAGCCGCGTGCGCCAGGTGGAGCGGCTGGCGGCCTTCATCGACAGCCATGTGCCGCGCAACGAACTGCTGATCGTGGCCGGCGACTTCAACGACTGGGGCGAAAAGCTCGACGGCCCGATGCGCGACGTCGGCCTGTGGCGCGCGCGCAGCAGCGACCGCGCCGCGCAGCGCATGACTTTCCCGTCGCGCGTACCGGTGTTTGCGCTCGACCGCTTCTACATGCGCGGCCTGACCTGTCGCGCGACGATGGTGCCGCGCGGCAGCGGCTGGGCCCGCATGTCGGACCACCTGCCCCTGGTGGCGGAGCTGGAGCCTACCTAGTGGCCGGCCTGCCGGGTGAACCCTGGTGGGCGCGCGCGCCGCGGGTGCGCTGGATCGGCGGCAACCGGATGCGCCTGCTCGAGGGCGGCGACGAGCTCTTCCCGGCGATCGCCGAGGCCCTGGCGCGAGCGCAGCACGAGGTCTGGTTCGCGACCTACATCTTCCACGACGACGGCGCGGCGCGCGGCGTCGCCGACGCGCTGATCGCCGCCGCGCGGCGCGGCGTCGCGGTGCACCTGGTGGTCGACGGTTTTGGCAGCAAGGCGACGCTGCCGACCCTGCGCGCCTGGCTCGACGACAGCGGCGTGCGGCTGGAAGTCTTCCGGCCGCTCGACCGCTGGTGGCAGTGGTTCCAGCCGCAGCAGTTGCGCCGGCTGCACCAGAAGCTGTGCGTGATCGACGACGTGGTGGCCTATGTCGGCGGCGTCAACGTGATCGACGACCGCAACGACCTGCATCATGGCTGGGGCGACACGCCGCGGCTGGACTTCTCCGTCGAATTGATCGGGCCGCTGGCCGACCCGGTGCGTCACGCGGCACGCGCGATGTGGGCGCGTGCGCACCTCGGTCGCGGCTGGCGGCGGGAGGCCGACCGCCTGCTGCACAGCCCCACGCCCGTCGACCGCACACGCATGCTGTTGCGCACCCTGGGCGCGGCGCAGCGCGACCGCCCGCCGCCGCGCGACACGAGCCCGGTGCGTGCTGCCTTCGTCGTGCGCGACAACGTCAGCCAGCGGCGCGCGATCGAGCGCCGTTTCATCGACGCGATGCGCCAGGCCCGCCAGCGCATCGACATCGCGGTGCCCTATTTCTACCCGGGCCGGCGCTTCCGGCGTGCGCTGCGCGACGCGGCGCAGCGCGGCGTGCAGGTGCGGCTGCTGCTGCAGGGCAAGGTCGACTACCCGATCGCCGCACTCGCCGCGCGTGTGCTCTATGACGAGCTGCGCGGCCACGGCGTGCACATCTACGAGTACACGCCGGCTTTTCTGCATGCCAAGGTGGCCCTGGTTGACGCGCGCTGGGCCACCGTGGGCAGCTCCAACATCGACCCGCTGTCGCTGCTGCTCAACCTGGAGGCCAACGTCATCGTGCGCGACGCCGGCTTCTGCGCCGCGATGGCCGAGCGGCTGGACCGCGCCTTCGCGGTGTCCGAGGAAATCCTGAAGGCACCGCCGATCGCGGGCTGGCGGCGCTGGCTGCGCCGCGGCCTCGTCGCCTGGCTGGCCCACACCTATCTGCGCGTGGCCGGCGTCACCGACAGGTATTGACCGGGCCGCCCGATGTCCGACGACGGCCGGTTCGTTCAGCTGCGCGCCCGGCGCCGCAGCCCGGCCAGCATGACCAGCCCTGCCAGCAGGCTGGCCGCGGTGGCGGGTTCGGGCACGGCGGTGACCGTCATCACGGCAAACTGATCGTTGCCGAAGAGCTGCGAATCATGCATGCCGGGCGTCGAGAAGTCGGCGGTGTCGAAGTAGTAGTAGACCCCGGTACCCGGATTGCTCGGTGTCGAGATACCGAAGGACACAACCCCGTAGCCCGGCAAAACGCCGAATTTGAACTCCTGGTCACGGCAACTGGACGGATCACCCAGGGACGAGATCACCTGGCAGGACAACAGGCTGCCGACCGGAAACAGGGTGTCCATCGTCACATAGTCGGGAGCGACGAGCGCGAAGCTGCCCGACACCGTCTCGCCGTAGAAGTCGAACGACGAGTCGAACCGGAGGTCGTAGCGAACCTGGGCCTGCGCAGCGCCCATGGCGGTCAATGCAAGCGCGGCCACCAGCGTCGCACGGCGGAATGTGGGCATCGATGAACTCCTTCCAGCGGGCCAAGACAAGCCAGGAGACTCCTGGTCCGGCGATGGTAAACAAAGAGTCCCCGCGTGGGGCCCGCTGCGCCGGCAACGCCCCCCGATCGCGGGGGCGCCTTGTTCGCGGACAAGCCCTCAGCGCGTGGCCGCCGTGCCGACGTCGCTGACGCAGCGAAAACCCAGGACCTCGCTGCCCTGGTCCTCGTCCCCGGTGGCCCAGCGCACGCTGGCGCGCGACTCCATCAGCGTGTTCAGGTAGGAGCCGCCGCGGATGGTGTGCCCGCGGCCCTCGCCCTGCCATTCGTCGGCGGTGAACTCCCAGACGTTGCCCGCCATGTCGGCCACGCCATAGGGGCTGTCGCCGGTCGGGAAGCTGCCCACCGCCACCGGCTGGCGGCGGGTCTGCGCCTTGCCCTGGTAGCGCCGCTCGTCGGGTTGTTCGCCCCAGGGCCAGAAGCGGCCGTCGTTGCCGCGTGCGGCCTTCTCCCACTGCAGTTCGCCGGGCAGCTGCCCGCCGGCCCAGCGGCAATAGGCCTGGGCCTGACGCCAGCCGACGAAGACCGCAGGACGCTCGGGCTCCTTGGCCGGATCCACGTAGCGCGGCGCCCAGGGCGGGCAGCCTCGTCCACGTTCGCAGACCTGCTGGTAGGCGGCGAACTGCGCCATCGTGACCTCGTGGCGACCGATGTAGTAGGCCGCCAACCAGACCCGGCGCAGTGCAAACTCGGTGTCGTGGAAGTCCAGCGGCGGCGCCTGCAGCGCCCGGCGCAGCGCCTCGCGGCCCTTGGCATCGGAGCCGACCACCGCGCAGCCGGCCGGCACCAGGCGTGATTCGCCCCAGCGCTCGCGGCGGCTGGCGGGAGCATCGCTCATCGGCGGCAGCCAGACCTCGATCGTGCCGGGCCGCGACGGCAGCCCGCCGCGCGTCTGCGTGCGGTCGTTGAGCTCCAGCCGGCGCGGGTCGCCGCGGCCAGCGAGTGCCTGGTTCAGGCGGTCCAGGGCGTCGCGGGCGCGATCCAAATCCTGCGCCTGGTGGAAGCGCACGTCGCCGCAGATCTCCTGCGTCACCGCCTCGATCGTGCTGTCGACGTTGAAGCGATCGCTCGGCAGCGCGGCGACCAGGGCATGCGCCAGCCGCCGGTCGGCTGCATCGTCGCCACCGCTGCGATGCACCACCACACGCGTGCGCACGCCGGGTAGCGGCGCCGCGCCGAGCGACGCCGGCGGCAGCGGCGTTTCCTGCACACGCTTGACCTGCTCACGCGCCACGTCGACGGCCGCCGCGGCCGCGCTGGCGGCCAGGGCCTGCGCGGCGGCATCGGCTTCGACCGAACCGGTGCGCCACAGGCCGATGCCGACCGCGAGCACGACAGCGGCGGCCAGGGTCGCCGCGGTCAGCCGGCGGCGCCGCCGCTCGCGTCGCCGCAGGGCCTGCAGCGCCGCGGCATAGCGGGCCTCCCCGGGCGCCAGCCAGGGCTGCAGCGGGCCGAGCTCGGTGTCCTCGACGACGGCGTCGGCGGCGTCGTTGCTCCCGGCGTCACACCAGGCGGCATAGGCGCGGGCGACGACGTGCACGCGACCGGCCTGCGGCGCGTCGGCGATCTGGTTCAGCGTGGTGCAGCGTCGCGGCAGGTGGGCCAGGCGAAGCCACAGCGTGGCGTCGTGCGCGGCACCCAGGGCGCTGATGCACAGCAGCCCGGCACGGGCCAGCTGCTGCGCCGCCGGCGCCGCCTGGCCGGCGGCGGCCGGCTGCGCACATTCACGCGACCAGTCCATCGAGCGCGGCACCGGCAGGCCCTCGGCGCTGGCGTGCACGAGGCGTCGCAGCACCGCATCCAGGGCGGCGCGCTCGGCCTCGGCCATCGGGGCACGCAAGGCGTCGAGCGCAGCGCAGACCAGGCCATCGACACCGCCGATGCGTTCGTAGGCCGCGTTCAGCAGCCAGCCGCGCGCCTGCAAGGGCCACAGCGCGGCCAGCACACGCTGCACCACCGGCATCGCGGGCGCATCGCCGGCGTCGGCAAACAGGCGCTCCAGCAGGCCGGTTTCGGCGCGCCGGCCGGCCTGCGCCAGCATCGCGTCGACCGCCTGGCGCAATGCCGGCGCGTCGAGCGGCGCGAGCTCGACCCGGGTCATGCCCGCCAGGGCGTCGGCGAGCATCGCGCGCGCCGCCGGCGGGCCGCCATGGTGCAGCGGATGTTCACGCTGCGTGGCCGCGCGCGCCCCGGCATCCTTCCAGCCGGCGAACTGGTCGGCTTCGGCCAGGGCCAGCGGCGCACCGCGCCAGACCACCAGCAGGGCCGGGCCACCCTGGTCCTTGCACAGCGAGGCCAGCTTGACGAGATCGGCCCGGCTGCCTTCGTCGGCATGGTCGATCACAAGCAGGGCGTCGGCACCGAGTGCCGCGGCGTCGCGCGACCAGGGCTGGCCGGCCGTGTCGCGCAGGTCGATGCGCCACAGCGACGGCCCGCCGGCAGCGCGCAGGGCCGGCCACAGACCGGCCATCACGAGTGAGGTCTTGCCGCATCCGGCCGGCCCCTGCAGCAGCACGCGGCGTCCGGACTGCAGCGCGGCAAGCAGCCTGGCGAGGTCCTTGTCGCGGCCGCTGAAGGCCGTGGCGTCGCTTTCGCCGAAAGCGGCGGCACCCGGGAAGGGGCAGGCCATCTGGTCGTGGCCGGTGAACGTGGCGGCGCCGCCTGCGGTCTCGGTGCCCGGACGCAGTGCCGACAGCAGCACCTCCAGCGCCGCGCCGTCGTCCAGGCCGCCACGCAGGTCGATCAGGGGGCTGTCGGCCAGCGACTGGCCGAAGGCCAGGGTGAAGGCGTCGGCGTCGGCGCCCGGCAGCAGCACCTGCACCAGGCGCGGGTGGCGCGGCAGGCTGCGCGCGAGGCTCACTTCGGCGCGTTGCCAGGGCGAGATGCCGGCGCCATCCGCCAGCAGCACCAGGGCCTGGGCGTGGTGCAGCATCTCGGCCGCACTTGCCGGCAGCTCGCGGCCCTGGCCGGCGAGCGCCGCGTCGGCCAGCTCGACGCGCAGGCCGCGGGGCTCGGCGCTCAGCCAGGCGGCCAGCTGTTCGGCCTGCGGCCGCGCCCTTGCGGCGGCCGAAAGATAGGCATCGAAGCCGGCGAAACGGGTGGTCGGGTCGTAGGCGCGTTCGGGCGCCGCGGCCGCGGTGGCCAGGGCGCCCTCGGGGCTGCGCTGCAGGGCGGTTCGGGCCGCGTCGCGCAGCGCCTGCGGCAGGTTCGGGCCGCACAGCAGCAGCAAGGCGTCGGCCAGGCGGCGAAAGGCCCCGGTCAGCGCGCCGGTCTCGCCGTTGCTGCGCTCGGTGACCTGTTCCTCGAAGGCGAACTCCGGCACATAGGGCAGTGCGAGGTCGTGGAGGGCCAGTCCGAGCTCGGCAAACACCGCCGGCCGCTCGCCGCCGAAGGCGTCGTCGAAACGCCGGATGAAGTCGGCCAGCAGCTCCGGCGCGCGCTGTTCGACGCGCGCCGGCACGACGACGATCTGCAGCGGCGGGCGGTTGCGGCGCAGCGTGCGCACCGCTGCCGAGCCGAGGTCGGCCGCGAGCTCGCGCGTGCCCTCGATGTTCTGGTGGTTGGCCGCGGTCAGCATCACCACCGTGTCGGCGAGCTGGCAGGCGCAGACGCCGCCCATCTCGGTGACGCCTGTGCGGCTGTCGGCGAGCACCAGGTCGTACAGGCCGGTGTCGCCGTCGCCGCTGCCGACGAGCTGGCGGCGCAGCCATTCGAAGAAGGCCTCGCCCTCCCAGTTGAAGTAGAAGTCCTGCCAGTCGAAGGTGCGCACCGCCAGCGCATAGGCGCGCCGGTCGTCGTCGCTGGCGCGCCGGCCGGCGGGCATCAGCTCGAGCCGGCCGCGGCCGCCGAACTCGGCGATCGGACAGATGTAGCGCGCCAGCTGGCGGAACTCGGCCTGCGGCCCGATCTCGCCGCTGCCCGAGAGTGCGCGCTTGTACTGCTCGATCAGGTCGATGACACCCGGCGTGGCGTGCACGGTGGTGATCGGCACGCGGAAGTAGCGCTCCAGCCCGGGGGCCTCGAGGTCGAAGTCGATCGCCAGCACGCGCAGGCCGCGGCTGGCGAGTTCGTAGGCCACATTCGCCATCGCCATCGAGCGGCCGACGCCGCCCTTGAACGAATAGAAGGTGGTGATCATCCGAGCCCGGCTTCCTGGCGGATCTGCGCCCGGCGCTCGTCGCGCGCCGAGGCCGACAGCCCGGCCAGGGTCTCCGGCATGCTCAGGCGCAGCCAGCGGCGCAGGCGTGCCGCCGAGCCCAGGTTGAGCTCGCATTGCGGGTCGAGCGCGATCAGGAAGCGCTTGCGCAGGCTGCCCAGGCGCAGCATGCCGTTGCCGCGCAGCGCGTCCTCCACCGGGTGCGCCGGCGGGTCGAAGGGGGCGACCGTGGCGACCACCACATGGCTGTCGGCGAGCAGGTCCACCGCGGCGCCGCGCACACGCGGATGGCACAGCGACAGCTCGTCGGCGAGCAGCAGGCAGCGCCGCTGCGAGACCTGCTCGAACAGGGCCTGCCAGTCGGCATCGTCGCTGAGCAGCGGGTCCAGCGGATAAGGGCGCAGCCGGATGCGGTGGCCGACCAGGGCTTCCTGGTCGCGGCGCGGCATCACCGGCTGGCGGTTGATCTCCTGCGCCACCTCGCGCAGCAGCTCGAGCGCGCTCCAGGCCTCGCCGCTCGCGGGGTGGGCGCCGAAGGGCTGCCAGTCCTCGCGGCGTGCACCGTAGCGCGCGGTCCAGTCGATGCCATCGTGCGCCAGCCGCGCGGCGGCTTCGGCCAGGTACTGGCGCGGTTCTTCGGCGAGTTCGTCGAGCAGGGCCGGGGTGTCGCGCAGGGCGACGGCTTCGGCCTGCGTCATCGCCAGCACCGCGCAGGGCAGGCCGACGAGGCCCGGGTCGTCGATGTCGGCGTGCATGGCCTTGACCTGGGCCACCGCCTGCGCGAGGTCGGGCGTGATCGCACCGCCGCCGGCCGCCCAGGTGTCCAGGGCATGGCGCTGGCGCAGGGGCGGCTCGCCTGCGAGCGCTGCGAGCGCGGCCTCGGCCGGCGCACCGCCGAACACGAAGGCCGCGGTGTAGCCGCATTGCTGCAGGGCCAGCGCCATCTGCCGCCGCCACAGCTCCGCGGCGGCGACGTAGCGCGGCGCCGCCTCGGGCGTCAGCAGCCAGGCGGCGGCCCGGCATTCGGCCAGCCGGCGGTCGAATTCGCGCCAGTCCAGACCGTCCTCGGGCCGCCAGGCCAGGCGCTCGACCTTCCAGTCGATGCCGCGCTGGCCGAGCGCGTCGACCAGACGCCGCGCCAGCGGCTCGTCGGTGCCGGCGGCATGCACCAGCAGCAAGGACCGCGACAGCAGCCGCGAATGCGGCCGGTTGACACCCGGCGTGATCGGCGGCGCATGTTCGCGGCGCTTGTCATCGAGCTTGCGCACCGCTTCGGTGACGCCGGTGCTGACGGCGGCGATCAACTGCTCGTCGTTGGCGAAGCGGTCCGGCGTGACCGCCTGGCGCACGCTGTCGTGGAAGCGCTTCAGCGCGGCGATCTTGGCCGCATCGCCGCCGGCGTGGTCGCTGAGATCGAAGGGCGGGTTGGCCTGGAACAGCGCGACGACCGGTTTGCCCGCACGCTGGGCGGCACGGAACTCCACCTCCGTGATCGAAAGCTGCGCAGGGTTGCCGACCTCGGGCACGGCGCCATAGCGCTGCCCCGCGAGCAGCAGGTAGACGTCGGCGCCCTCGACGTCACGTTCGCAGGCCTCGACCAGCGGCAGCTGGTTGGCCACGTAGCTGTGGCGCACCTCGTGGCGCGCCTTGATCAGCCACTGCGTGACGGCTTCGCGCTCGTCCTTCAGGTCGACAAAGGTCGACGACAGGTAGACGACGGCCAAGGTTGCCCCCTTCTGCGGCCCATTCTGTGCCGCGTGGGCGGCCGCGGCAAGGCGGCGGCGTGGGGGTCAGTCGTTGGCGGGCCGGCCGATGACCTGCAGATCCAGCCGCGGCTCCTTGAGCTTGTCGTCGGTGCGGCTCTCAACGTAGATCTTCTGCAGGTCCACGCCGCGCTCGTGCAGGAAGCGCTTGACGGCATTCAGGCGCGCCGGCGTCAGGTCGCGCTCGTCCTTGCCGCTGCCGTCGATCTGCCAGGGGCCGGTGGGCACCACCAGGGCCACGTCCACCTGCAGGCCCAGGGCCGACAGGATCAGTTCGGTCAGACGCTCGCGGGCCTGCGCGCTGAGCTGGTCGCCGACGAACAGACCCTTGGCCGGCAGCGACGCCCGGCGCTCCAGCAACTGCGACGACGCGCTCGCCGCCGGCAGCGGCTTGACCGGCTGGTCCCCGGGCGCGGCCGCGACGACCGCGCTCAGGGCGCAGGCCAGGGTCAGGGCAATGCCGTTGCGGTACGGGCGGGTCATGCGCATCGAGTGGGGCTCCTTCCGAGACCCATTGTGGACCAGTGCGCACGCGCATGCGTGTGACGGGTTTGGCCGAATGCCGGCGGCGAGCGCTTCGGCCCGGCCATCGCCGCCCTGCGGGCCATCCCTCTGGGCAAGCGCTGTGCATGCTCCTACATTGGCCCGATGCGCCACGCCATCGCCGCCCTCGTCCTGTGCCTGCTCGCGGCCTGCGGCGGCGGCGGCGGTGACACGCCCCTGCCGGCCGGCGGCCTGCTCGACACCACCGTCTATTCGGCGCAGCCGAATGCGCAGCTGGCCGGTGCCGAAGAGGCCGTGGCGCTCAGCACGCACCGGCTCACGCTCGGTGGGCGAGAACTCGTCTACACCGCCAGCGCCGGCCATCTGATCGCACGCGACCCGGTGGCCGACTCGGCGCAGGCCAAGGTCTTCTACGTGGCCTACACGCTGGACGGTGCCGACCCGGCCATGCGCCCGGTGATCTTTTTCTACAACGGGGGCCCGGGTTCGGCCAGTGTCTGGCTGCACCTGGGCAGCTTCGGCCCGAAGCGGCTCGTCACCGGCGTGCCGGCGACCACGGCCGCGCGGCCCTTCCCCCTGGTCGACAATGCCGACAGCCTGCTTGACGTCAGCGACCTCGTCTTCGTCGACGCGGTGGGTACCGGGCGGTCCGAAGCCATCGCGCCCTATGTGAATCGCGACTTCTGGGGCGTGGATGCCGACGCCGGGCTGTTCCGCGACGCGCTGCGCCGCTGGATCGTGCGCCATGGCCGCGCCGCCTCGCCCTTCTTCCTCTACGGCGAAAGTTACGGCGGCCCGCGCACGGCGGTGCTCGCGCGCCGGCTGCAGGAAGTCGGCCTGTTTCCGACCGGTCTGCTGCTGCAATCGCCGGCGCTGAACTACCGCAGCAACTGCGGCGTGACGGACGAGGTGCCGATCGCCTGTGCCGGCTACCTGCCCAGCTATGCCGCCACCGGCGCCTGGCATGGCCTGACGCAACCGGTGCCGGACGACCTGGACGCCTGGGTCGACGACGCGCGCCAGTTTGCGGCCGGCCCCTACCGCAGCGCGCTCGACCAGTTCCTGTCGGGCGGCGGACCCGACGCCTCGCTCTACGCGCCGCTGGCCGCGCTGACCGGCCTGCCGGCGCCGCAATGGCAGTCCGACTTCAACCTCGGCCCCACACGCTACCGCCAGCGGCTGATTCCGGGCCAGCTCATCGGCCGCTACGACGCCCGCATGGCCGCAGCCAATGGCAGTGCGCTGGCCGCCGAAGGTGATCCGTCCAGCACCTGGCTGACCTCGTCGTTCCAGAGCGCGATCAACAGCCACCTGGAAAACACGCTGGGCTACCGCAACGCGTCGACCTATGTGCTGCTGGGCAACGCGATCAACGGCTGGGACTTTTCGCATGCCGGCGAGCCGCTGCCCGACACCGTGCCCGACCTGGCGGCCGCACTCGATGCCGACCCGGCCCTGCGCGTGCTGGCCATCAGCGGCCTGCACGATCTGGCCACGCCCTTCAACGTCACCGAGGGTGACCTGGCGCGCATCGCTTCGGCGCGCATCACGGTGCGCAACTACCCTGGCGGGCACATGAGTTTTCTCGACGACGCCACGCGGCCGGTCCAGCGCGCCGAGGTCGCCGCCTTCATCGGCGGCGCGCTGGCGGCGCGGCCCCTGCGGCGCGCGCCGCTGCGCGGCACGGTGCCGGCGCCGCCCGACCGGGCCGGTGTGCCGGCCGGCACGACCGGGCCGCTGACGCCGGAGCCTGCGGTGCAGGCACCGATGCGCGACCCCTGGGTGCCGCCGCGCTGAGCAGCCCTCACAAGGCCAGCTGGATCGACCGCGAGCCGTCCGTCGTGCGCTTGCCGATCTCGAAACCGAGGCCTTTCGCCAGCGCCAGCATGCGGGCGTTTTCCGCCAGCACGTCGGCACGCAGCAGCTGCGTGCCGCGGCTGCGGTGGTAGGCGATCAGCTTTTGCATCAGCCGCTCGCCGAGTCTGCCGCCCTTGAGGTCGCTGCGCACGACGATGCCGAACTCGGCCTCGACATTGTCCGGGTCGGTCAGACCGCGCACCACAGCCAGGGTCTCACCGGCGCCGTCGACGACGATGAAGGCCATCTCGCGCTCGTAGTCGATCTGCGTCAGCCGCGCCAGTTCGCTGCGCGCGATGCTGCGCCGGCTGTAGAAGATGCGCAGGCGCACGTCCTCCGGGTCCAGACGCTCCAGGAAGGCGAGGTGGCGGGCTTCGTCCTCGGGCCGGATCGGGCGCACCGTGACCGGCTGGCCCTGCCAATCCCAGGTCTCGGCCAGCGCGGCCGGGTAGGGCCGGATCGCGAAGCGCGCCTCGCCGGCCGGCGCGCGGCCCTGCACATCGGGCAGCACGCGCACCCGCGCGTCCAGCGCCACCACGCCCTGCGCGTCGGCCAGCAGCGGGTTGATGTCGAGCTCGACCACCGCCGGCAGGGCGGCCAGCATGCGCGAAACCGCCACCAGGGTGTCGAGCACGGCGTCCATCGCGACCGGCGGCACGTCGCGCCAGCCGTGCATCAGCCTGGCGATGCGGGTGCGCTCGACCAGGGCGCGCGCCAGTGGCCGGTTCAGCGGCGGCAGGGCCAGCGCGCGGTCGGCCACCACCTCCACCGCCGTGCCGCCCTGGCCGAACAGGATCACCGGGCCGAACTGCGCGTCCAGGCTGGCGCCGACGATCAGCTCCAGCGCCTGCGAGCGCTTGACCATGGCCTGCACCGAAAAACCCTGCAGCGCCGCATCCGGCCGGCGCTCGCCCACCCGGACCCGCATCGCCGCCACCGCGGCGCGCAGCGCGGCTTCATCGCCGATGTCGAGCACCACGCCGCCGACATCACTCTTGTGCGAGATCTCTGTCGACAGGATCTTCAGCGCCACCGGGAAGCCGATGGCGCGCGCCGCCGCGATCACCTCGTCGATCTGAAGCGAGGTCCGGCGGGTGGCGGCGACCGGGATGCCGGCCGCGGCGAGCACCGCCTTGGCTTCGGGTTCGGTCAGCAGTTCGCGGCCTTCGGCGAGCACGGCGTCGATCACCGTCTGCGCAGCCGCAATGTCGAAGGGCCCTTCGCCGGCATCGGCAGCGGGCATTTCCAGCAGCTGCGCCTGGTGCGCGCGCCAGGTGGCCAGCATCGACACCGCCTGCACCGCCTGCTCCGGGGTGTCGTAGCAGGCCAGCCCGGCATCCTGGAAGCGGGCCCGCGCTTCGGCCACCGCGTCGCCGCCGAGCCAGGCGCTGACGATGCGCGTGGCATGCGGCTGCAGCCTGGGCACCAGGGCTTCGGCGATACGCGCGCTGGGCACGATGGCGGTCGGCGCGTGGGTGAACAGCAGCATGCCGGCGCCCGGGTCGGCGAGCAGGGCGTCGAAGGCGGCCAGATAGCGTGCCTCCGGGGCGTCACCGATCAGGTCCACCGGGTTGGCGTGCGACCAGTTGGGCGGCAGCGCCGCGTTCAGCGCGCTCATGGTCGCATCGCTCAGCGGGGCCAGCGTCAGCCCGGCCGCGGCGGCGGCGTCGGCCGCCATCACACCGGCGCCGCCGCCATTGGTGACGATGGTCAGCCGGTCGCTGGCGATGCCCGGCGCCCCCTTGGCCAGGCGGTCCAGCGTCAGCGCGGCGTCGAAAAGCTGCTGCAGGGTGTCCACGCGCAGCATGCCGGCGCGCTGCACGGCGGCGTCGAAAACCGCGTCCGACCCCGCCAGCGCGCCGGTGTGCGAGGCCGCCGCCGCCTGCCCCTGCGCCGAGCGCCCGGCCTTGACGACGATGACCGGCTTGTTGCGCGCCGCGGCACGCGCCGCAGACATGAACTTGCGCGCGCCGCTGATGCTTTCCACGTAGAGCAGGATGGCCTGGGTCCTGGCGTCGGCGGCCAGCCAGTCCAGCATGTCGCCGAAGTCGACGTCGGCGCCCTCGCCGAGCGAGACGAAATGCGAAAACCCCACCCCGCGCGCCTGCGCCCAGTCCAGCAGCGCCGTCACCAGCGCGCCCGACTGCGAGACGAAGGCGAGCTGCCCCACCGCCGCGCCCACATGCGCGAAGCTGGCGTTGAGCCCGATGTGCGGCGCCAGCAGGCCCAGGCAGTTCGGGCCCAGGATGCGCAGCAGGTGCTGGCGCGCGGCGTCCAGCATGGCCTGCTTCTGCACCGCGTCGAAACCCGCAGTCAGCACCACCGCGGCCCGGGTGCCGCGTTCGCCGAGGGCCTTGATCAGCCCCGGCACGCTGGCCGGCGGGGTGCAGATCAGGGCCAGCTCGGGCGCCTGCGGCAGCGCAGCCACATCGGCAAAGCAGGGCACATCGCCCAGCGTCGCGTGTCTGGGATTGACGGGCCACAAGGGCCCGGCGAAGCCGCCACCGACCAGATTGCGCCAGACCGTGCCGCCGACACTGTCGCGGCGGGGCGAGGCGCCGATCACGGCGACCGAAGCGGGGTCGAACAGAGAGTCGAGATGACGGATGCTCATGCCGCGATGATGCGCGCCCGAGGCGATCTCGCGGCGGCCGCCAGGTTGATCGGAGTCAAGTGCAGGTCGGTCAGCGGGCGCATCATCGGGGTCGGAGGTCTCGGATGAAGAGCATGAAGATTCTGGTTCCCGTCGATGGTTCGCCCGCGGCGGCGGCAGCGCTGCAGCATGCGCTGGCCCTGCGCGAGGGCGGGCTGCGCATGAGCGTGGTGCTCGTCAACGTGCAGCCGCCGGCCACGCTGTACGAAGTCGTCACCGCGCATGACCCCGACGTCATCCGCGAAGTGCGCGGCGCGGCCGGTGCCGACCTGGTGGCCCCGGCCGAGGCCCTGCTGCAGGCGGCCGGTGTCGACTACGAACTAGAGGTGGCCGGCGGCGAACCCGCGCCGCTGATCGTGGAGCTGGCCGAGAACTACGGCTGCGGGCTGATCGTGCTCGGCGGCGAAGGTGATGTCGTCGACGACGTCGTCGCGCACAGCAGCGTGCCGGTGACGGTGGTGCCGCTGCCCGACGCCGACGCCGACGCCGACGCATAGCGTCCCGGCACCTCAGGGTCGCAGCGGCCGTGCGTGCCAGGCGAGCAGCGCCAGCACCGCCGGGATCGCCACCAGGTTGACCTGCGCATTGGCAAACACCAGCGACAGCGACAGCAGGTTCAGCAGCAGGAAGGCCAGCCTGCCCACCGGCCGCGCCAGGAAACCGGTGTAGGCGGTGGCCAGGCCGATCACGGCGACGACCACGGACAGCAGGCCCAAGGCGAAGGCCGACCAGGTGAAATCGATGAAGAGCAGGGCCGGCGTGTAGACGAAGGCAAAGGGCACCAGCGCCTTGCCCATCGACAGCCGGAAGGCCGTCATGCCGGTGCCCATCGGTTCGCTGCGTGCGATGCCGGCGGCGGCAAAGGCGGCCAGCGCCACCGGCGGCGTCACGTCGGCGAGCACACCGAAGTAAAAGACAAAGAAGTGCGTCGCCAGCTGCGGCACGCCGAGCTGCTGCATGGCCGGGGCGACGATGGCGGCCAGGATGATGTAGGTCGGCGTGGTCGGCACGCCCGAGCCCATGATGATGCAGGCTGCGGCGGTGAACAGCAGGCCGAACAGGACCGTCACCTGGTTGAGTTGCAGCCAGCCTACCGGATCCAGCGCCACCAGGCTCTGGGCGATGACGCCCGACAGGTCCAGCACCCAGGCGCTGAACTTGAAGCCCATGCCGGTCAGCGTGGTGATGCCGAGCACGAAGCCCACGCAGGCGCAGGCCGCACCGATGCCCAGCGCCGCCTTGGCGCCCATCTCGAAACCCTGGGTCAGCGCCCGCGGGCCGACCGTCATGCCGGCCATGCCGCGGCCCCAGGGGCCGAGCAGCCTGGGGATCCACGAGCAGGCCACCGTCAGCGTGATGCCCCAGAACGCGGCCAGGAAAGGTGTGTACTGCATCAGCAGCAGCGTCACCATCACCACCAGCGGGATGAACAGATGCCAGCTCGCCTTCAGCACCGCGGACAGCGACGGGATCTCCGCCGGGTCCATGCCGGCAAGCCTGAGCCGCCGGGCCTCGAGGTGCACCATGACCAGGATCGCCAGGTAGTGCAGCGACGCCGGCACGACGGCGACCAGGATCAACTGGTTGTAGGGGATGCCCAGGGTCTCGGCCATGATGAAGGCCGCTGCACCCATGATCGGCGGCGTGACCTGGCCGCCGCAGGAGGCCGAGGCCTCCACCGCGCCGGCAAAACGCGGCGAATATCCCACCTTCTTCATCAGCGGGATCGTCATCACGCCGGTGGTCACGGTGTTGGCGATCGGCGAGCCGCTGATCATGCCGAACAGGCCCGAGGAGACGACGCTGACCTTGGCCGGTCCACCGGCAAAACGCCCGGCGGCGATCGTTGCCAGGTTGACGAAGAGCTGCCCCAACCCGGTCAGCTGGGCCATGATGCCGAAGAGCACGAAGTGGAAGACGAAGGTGGCCACCACGCCGACCGGAATGCCGTAGATGCCTTCGGTGCCCTTGTACAGATGCGCCACCACGCGCGGCACGTTGTAGCCGCGGTGCGCCAGGTCGCCGGGCAGATAGGGGCCGAAGATGCCGTAGAGCACGGTGGCGATCGCCAGCAGGGGCAGGAAGATGCCCATCGTGCGCCGCGTGGCCTCGATCACCATCACGATCGCGATCACGCCCATCATCAGGTCGGCCGGGGTATGTTCACCCGGCCGCTGCAGGAAGATCTCGTCGAAGAAGATCAGCAGGTACAGCGAGAAGCCGGCGGCGGTGAAGGCGAAGATCCAGTCGCGCCAGGGGATGTGGGTGTGGCTGCCGTCGAAGGCCTTCAGCGGCAGCGACAGGCCGGCCACGGCGAGCAGCACGCCGATGAACAGCGCCTGCGCGGTGGGCGACACCGGGTCGTTCAGCTCGCGCAGCAGCCCGAGGCCGAGCAGCAGGTAGAAGACCACCAGGCCGATGGAGACGATCCACTCCCAGGGCCCGCCCAGGCGTTTGGGCCGCGGGAAGACCAGGAAACACAGGCCGAGCACCACGGTGAGGTGGATGGCCCGATGCGCGATCTCGTTTTCGAGGCCGAAGCCGGCGGTGTAGTAGTGCCAGGCCGACAGCCCCACCGCGAGCACGGTGACGATGCGCGCCGACAGGCCGGCCAGGCGGCGAAAGCTGGACTCGGGATCGAACTGCTCGATCAGGCGGTCGATCTCGGCTTGGTGGGCAGCACTCACGCGGGTTCCTTGCTGGAGCCGGGGGGAACAGGGGGCACAGGGCAGCCTTCGACCGTCATCGCCACCGACACCGGTGGCGGCGGGCCCAGGCTGCCGAGCAGCAGCGGCGGCTGGCCGTCGATCAGCACCCGCATGCGCTGCGCCGGCAGGGCCAGCACGACCAGCGGCTGCACCTCGCGCCGCAGCGTCAAGCGCCAGCCGGCGCCATCACGCACCAGGGTCTCGCCGGGGCCGGCGGCGATCGGCAGGCCGTAGCCTTCACCCTGCCAGCGCTCTTCGACCAACACCGCCCGCCAACCGGCCGCGCCGTGGCGGAAGATGTAGCGGTCCTCGACCGGCGTGCCGAGCACCGAATGCGTGAAGGCCACACGCAGTGCCGGCGCCGCCGGGTCCAGCGGCAAGCGCGCCAGCGCGCGTGCGCTGCGGTGCTCGGTGAGCACCAGCGTGCAGGCACCGACGCCAGCGGGCAGCAGCGCGGCGGCGGCGATCAGCACCGCACGCCGCGCCACGATCACTTGACGATGCCCTTTTCCTTGTAGTACTTCAGCGCACCGGGGTGGATCGGCGCGTTGCCGACCGCGGTGGCCGTCTTCAGGCTGATGTTCTTGCCCTGCACATGCACCTGGCCCATGATGGCCACGTTCTCGTACAACGCCTTGGTGACCTCGTAGGCCACGTTGTCGGGCACGCCGTCGTGCGAGGTCCACACGGCCATCACGGCCAGGGTGTTGACCGCCTCGGTCTGGCCCTTGTAGCTGTTGGCCGGCAATTGCACGCTGGCGTAGAAGGGCTGCTGCTTCTGCAGTTCGGCGATCTCGTTGCCGGCCAGCGGGATCACCTTCAGCGCATGGCTCTGCGCGAAGTCGGTGACGGCGGCGGTCGGCACGCCGGCGGTGATCAGGGTGGCGTCGAGGTTGCCGTCCTTGATCTTGTCCACCGCCTGCGTGAACGACGACAGGTCTTCCTTGATGTCGGCGCGGCTCATGCCGTAGACCTTCAGCAGATCGGTCAGCAGCTGGTACTGGCCCGAGCCGGGCGAGCCCGAGGAGATGCTCTTGCCCTTCAGGTCCTTCACGCTGTTGATGCCCGAATCGGCGCGCGTGATGAGTTGCACCGTTTCCGGGTAGAGCGCGCCGAGCGCGCGCAGGTTCTTGATCGGCGCGCCCTGGAACTGGCCCTGGCCGGCGTAGGCCGCGTCGAGGATGTCGGCGGCGACGAAGGCCGATTCGATGTCCTTGTTGCCGAGCAGCTTGACGTTGGCCACCGAGGCACCCGCGGCTTCGGCGGTGGCGCTGATCTTCTTGCCGTCGACCACGGCCTTGTTGCTGATCAACTGGGCGAGCATGCCGCCCAGTGGGTAGTAGGTGCCCCCGGTGCCGCCCGTGGCGATGCCGAAGAACATGCGCTGCTGGGCCAGGGCGCCGGTGGCGACGACAGCGGCGGCGGTGAAGGCGGCAGCGGCGGCTGCGTGCTTCCAGTTGAATTTCATCGGGGGCTCCTCTATGGGGTCGAACACGCGAGACCGGCACTGTAGCGCGCACCGGCGAGCCAACGATCTAGGGCATGCCCCGTTGCGGCCGCGGCCGCTGCCGCGCGGAGCTGGCAGACTTCGGGCATGCAGCAATCTCATGACGTGATCGTCATCGGCGCCGGTGTGGTCGGCTGTTCGATCGCCTTCCACCTGGCCGCGCTGGGCGCGCGCGACGTGCTCGTCATCGACCGCCTGGGCATCGGCAACGGCACCAGCGCGCAGAGCAGCGGCATCCTGCGAACGCATTATTCGGTGCCGGAGAACGTCGAGCTGGCGCGCCGTTCGTTCGCCGCCTTTGCCGACTTCGCGGCCTATGTCGGCGACGACGAGGCGGCCTCGGGCCTGGTGAAATGCGGCTACCTGATCGCCGCGCCGCAAGGGCCGCGCCTGGAGGCCCTGTCGGCCTCGCTCGACCAGCAGCAGGCGATGGGCATCCCGCTGCAGCGCCTGGACGCGGCGCAGGCCGCTGCGCTGCTGCCGTTGGCGCGTTTTGACGACGCGGCGCTGATCGGCTTCGAGCCCGAGGCTGGTTTTGCAGACGCCTACCTGGTGGCCACCGGCTTTGCGCGCGGCGCGCGTCGGCGCGGTGTGCGCTTCCTCGAGGGCGTGGCCGTGCAGGGCCTGGTGCACGACGAGGGCCGTGTGACCGGTGTCGAGACTGAGCGTGGCCAGTTCAGTGCCGGCCTCGTGATCAGCGCGCAGAACATCTGGACCCCCGAACTCGAACGCGACAGCGGCCTCGTGCTGCCGGTGAAGCCGGAGCGCCACCGCGTCTTCGCTTTCGAGGGCCCGGCGCCGTATACGAACGCGATGCCGGTCTACAAGGACCTCGCCTCGCCGGGCATGCTGTACTGCCGCAGCTACGGCGGCCGGCAGATGCTGGCCAGCGAAGGCACGGCCGGCGAGCTGCTGGCCACGCCGGAAATCGAACAGGGCGACATCCCGATGGATGCGCTGATCGAGGTCGCCGAGCAGGTCGCCGACCGATTCCCGGGCTGGGAGGAAGCCGGGATGGCATCGTCCTGGACCGGCGTCTACGACGTCACGCCCGACTGGAATCCGGTGCTCGGCCCGGTGCCGGGGCTGGCCGGCCTGCTGCTGGCCTTCGGCTTCAGCGGCCATGGCTTCAAGCTGTCGCCGGCCGTGGGTCGGTTGATCGCGCAGGCGGCGCTGGGTGTGCCGACCGACCTGTCGCTGACGCCTTATGCGCTGCAGCGCTTCAGCGAAGGGCGGTTGCTGACCGGGCGCTACGGCGCTGGGGCCGTGTCGTGACCGCCCCGCTCCGGGGTCAGACCAGCGTGATGCGGTAGCGCAAGCCAGGCGTGCTGCCGTAGGCCTCGGGCTTGGTGAAACGCTGCACCAGCAGGCCGCCGTTGGCCTCGATGGTGCGGATCGACGCCAGGTTGCCCTCGTCGGTGGTCAGCTCGATCCAGCGCAGGCCCTCGGCGCGCGCCAGCGGCAGGGTCTGGGCCAGTGCCTGCCTGGCATGACCGCGGTTGCGCTGCGTGGGGACCACCGCGTAGCCGACATGGCCCAGGCAGTGCGGTGGCAGGGCCTCGGTGCCGGGTTGCCAGCGAAAGCCGATCACGCCGCAGAAGGTGTCCTCGTCCCACATCCAGCGCCGCAATCCCGGCAGGCGGCGCGCGACGCTGCCGTCGGGCAGGATCACCGGGCCGCCCTTCGCTTCACGGTCGACCTGGGCGGCGATGAAACCGGCGGCGTCCTGGTGGATGCGCGCCAGTTCCTCGGCCGCGGCCGCAGCACCGCGCAGGTTGTCGGCCGACCAGCCACCCTGCAGCGCGGCAATGTAGCCCGGCAGGTGTTCGGCCGCGGGCCAGATCAGCTGCATCACTCGGATCTCCTGGGTTCGCCGCTGCCGATGCACGCCGCCCATGGTCAAGGACCGGGCGCGGATCAAGGTGTCAGTTCGCCGCCAGCTTCGAGAAGAATGCGTAGATGCCTGCGTCGCCCATCCTGCGCGCGTCGGCCAGTTCGCCGCCGGTGGTGGCGTAGCGCAGCCGGCCGTCGCTCGCCAGCACGGCCACTGCCGGGATGCCCTTCTTCAGCGGCACGCCGTACGTTTCGGCGAGCGCGGTGTTGCGGTCGAAACGGCCCACGTCGACCTTCACGACGCGGTAGCGCTGCGCGATCAGCGCCGCCGTGCGGCCTTCGTGGAAGGCCAGGTCCAGCGCCCGGCAGTCGCCGCACCAGTTGGCGCCGAAGACCACCAGCACCGGCAGGCCGGCGCGTTGCGCCTCGGCCAAGGTGGCGCGGACCTGCGCCGGCGCGTCGGCGGTCTCGTCGTAAGGGCCGGCGGGCAGCGCCAGGGCCGGTGCGGCGAGCAGCAGGGGCAGCAGCAGGGACAGCAGCGGGGACAGCAGCAGGGACAGGGCGGGCAGGCGCATCGACGGGGCTCCGGATGAGGGCGATCCGGCCGCCGCGGCGGCCAAGGCCGCAAGCCTACGCTGCCAGGCCTTCGGCCGCCACCCGAGCTGCGCCGCGGCGGCGATACTCGCGGCCGATGTCCACCCCCCTGATCCACCGTTTCCCTTCCGGCCTGCAGGCCCTGCTGTTGCCGCTGCCGCAGGCCGTCACCGCCAGCGTCAGCGTCTTCGTCAAGAGCGGCAGCGTGCACGAGCCGCGCGCGTTCAGCGGCATCGGCCATGTCGTCGAGCACATGGTCTTCAAGGGCACGCGCCAGCGCAGCGCGCACCGCATCAACCTCGACGCCGAGCGCCGCGGCGCCGAGGTCAACGCCCACACCGACAAGGACCACAGCGCCTTCCACATGCGCGGCCTGCCCCCGCATGCGCTGAGCTTCGTGCCGATGCTGGCCGAGCTGCTGCTGCAGCCCACCTTTCCGGCCGATGAGCTGGAGCGCGAACGCCAGGTGCTGCTGCAGGAGTACGCCGAGGACGAAGACGACCCGATGGCCACGGCCTACCGGCTTTTCGACAGCGCCTGCTATGGCCTGCACCCGCTGGCGCAGCCGGCGATCGGCCGGCGCGCGAACATCGAGCGCTTCGCACGCGACGATCTCGCGGCATGGACGGCAAGACAGTTCACCGCCGCCAACAGCGTGGTGGCCGCGGCCGGGCCGATCGATGCCGACGACTTCTTCGCCGCGGTGGACGCGGCCTTCGCCGGCATGGCACCGGGCACGCCGCGCGCCGCCGAAGCGCCGGTCTGGCGCGGCGGCCTGAAGAGCAAGCACATCGACGCCGGCCAGCAGGCGCATCTGGTGCTGGGTTTCCCGCTGCCGTCACTCGCCGCCGACGATCCGGTGGGCGAGCTGATGGCCCTGGCCTTCGGCGAGGGCATGAGCTCGCCGCTGATGCATGAGCTGCGCGAGCAGCGTGGCCTGGTCTACTACGCCGCCTGTGCTGCCGACCTGCTCGACATCGCCGGTGAGCTGGTGGTCGAGGCCTCGTTCGGCGACGACAGGCTCGACGAGGTGGTGGCCGCGGTCACGGCCCTGCTGCAGCGCCAGGCGCAGGCCGTGGACCCGGTCGACCTGGAGCGTGCGCAGCAGCAGTTCGCGCTGCGCCTGGCGCGTGGGCAGGAGCGCCCGGGGCGTCTGCTCGAGGCCGCGGTGCTCGACCTGCTGGCCCTGGGCCGGGTGCGCGACCCGGCCGAGCGCCTGGCGCGGGCCATGGACCTGAGCGCCGACCGGATCAGCGCGGGCTTCCGGCAGGCGCTCGACGCCGGTGCCGCGGCAGCCCTGGCCGGCAGCCTGCCGCGCGGCGCCGGCGCCCGCGCGCGGGCCCTGCTCGGCCCCCTGCTGCGCGCGGTTGGCTGAGCTTCCCGCGCGCAGGGCCTTACTTGGCGTCCGCGGCGAAGCAGTAGAAGCGCCCCGCGCCGCCGGTGCGCACCAGGGCCTCCTGGCTGCAGCCCGCGCTCGGATGCGAGAAGTTCCAGGAGCGGGCCCAGACCTCGGGCAGGGGGCCGTTGCGGTCATGGTGGCCGACGATGGCCGAGCCTTCGCCGCTGCTCGTCCAGCCCTTGCAAGTGCTGTCGCCTTGCGGCGCGAAGGCGGTGCCGTCGGCGCGGCTGCCGGTGAGCATGTCGTGTTCGTTGGGCTGGTCGCCGCGGCCGTTGACCAGGCGGCCACGTTCGTCGAGGGCCGTGGCCTTGCCGATCGCATTGTCCGCGTGCAACTGCGCGAGGTCGCGGGCCACCAGCTCGCCCTTGGCGTTGTACCAGGGGCCGGCGCCGATGCGTTCGCGCGCATGCACCGAAGGAACGGCCGGGTTGCCGCCCTGCGCGAAGCGCCCGGGCAGGCTGAGGTAGGCGCGCCAGCTGCGCGCGCCGGCGCCGGCAGCCGTGGCCAGGGCCTGGCAATGGGCGTCGGCGCCGGCGAGACCGCCGAGGTCGCCGCCCTTGCCGCTGCCCGCGCTGGTGACGAAGAAGCCCATCGGGCCGCTGGCGGGCGGTGTGGCGCCGGCGGTCAGACCGACCACCAGGCTGACCGTGAGGCCGAACATGGCGGCAAGCCGCAGCGGCAGGGAACGGGGCATGGACTTCTCCTTCGGTTCAGGGCCAGGCCCGGGGATCCCGTGCCTGTGCGGGGTGTACGTGGACCGTCCGTCGTTTGCTCTCAGGGTCATCCCGGGGTGCGCGGGATGGGGACATCTGCGCTCAGGTGCTGCGCGCCAGCGGCAGGTTCAGCAGCAGGTTCTGCGGCTTGAGTTTGACCCCACCTTGCGGATCGCCCATCAAGCCCAGCCAGACCGGGGCTCCGGCGACGTCGGCGCGCATCTCGGCCGGGTCGTCGAAGCGCAGGCGAAACAGGCTCAGCAGCCTGGCCTGACGCGCCGTGTCCACCTCGCGGCCTGCGTAGAGATCGTTCAGCAGCGCGCTGGATTCGGCGTCCAGTCCCAGGTGCCAGCGCCAGTTCGCATCGTCCACGCGCTGCAGCGGTTCGATGTGTACCGTCGCGCCCAGCAGATGCCGCACCCAGCGCGCCAGCACGCGGGCCAGCGCGCCCAGCCCGCTGTGCTGGTGCACCAGGGCGAAGTGCAGGCCATGGCCGAGGTCGTGGTCCAGGTTGTGCGTCAGGTCGAGCAGGAAGGGCGTGCCCGGCTCGGGCCGGGCCGCGCGCGCGAAATAGGCGGCGCCTTGCTCGGGGGTCAGCACGCTCATGTCCAGCCGCTTCAGCGGCGCCTGGGCCTCGGCGAGCAGGCGGCCGAGGTCGCCGAAGCCCTGCGTATCGCGGCCCAGGTCCAGGGTCTCGCGGTCGCCCAGCAGGACGCGGCCTTCGTGCTGCGTCACGCGCTGCGGACGGAACAGCAGTTCCGCGGCGCGCCAGTGCAGGGCATGGCCGTCGTCGGCCAGCAGCCGCCAGCACACGGCCTGTACCGCCAGGTCGATGAACACCGGCGGCAGGCTGATGCGGCCGCTGCGGAACAGGCCGAGCAGCCAGCCTTCGAGCGTGCCGGCGCGCTGCACCGCGTCGCGAAAGGCCAGGAAGTGCTCGTAGTTTGCGCGCGCGTCGGCATCCTGGACCTTGGCCAGGCGCGCCGCGTCCACCGGCTGCAGCGGGTCGGCGCAAAGCGCGGCGTGCAGACGACGTTCGGCGTGGCAGCTCTCGTCCACGGGGGCCAGTTCGGGGCGCTGCAGCAGGGCCTGCCACCAGCCGGGGGCCGGGTGCAGCCAGCCCTGGGCATCGGTGTGCAGGTGGGCCGGCGCGCAGGCCGGCCAGATCAGGGAGGCATCCATTGGCGGTGCAGTGTAGAGGCGGCTGTGGCGGGGGCCCGCCGTCGCCCGCCCTGGCGCGTCAGGGTGCGTGCAGGGCCTGTAGAGCGGTGGCGCAACCCGCGGCGATCGCAGCGTCATCGTCCGCCACCCAGCGCCCGCCCACCAGGGTGCGCAGGAAGGGTCGCGCCGGGCCGCTGAAGACCAGGGCATCCAGCAGATGCGCCGCCGGCAGGCCGGCGCTCAGCGGGTCGGCCGGGTCGGGCAGCAGCAGGTCGGCGCGCGCGCCGGGCAGCAGGCCCCAGCGCGCGAAGCCGGCCGCCGTGCCGCCGGCGCCCAGCGCGGCTTCGAACAGCCGCGCGGCCGTGGCGGGTTGCTGCAGCGTCGCCGCGACGTTGCGCTGGCGGCGCAGCAGGCGCTGCGCGTACTCGAGCCAGCGCAGTTCTTCGCGCCAGTCGCGGCCCATCTGGCTGTCGGAGCCGATGGCCACGGGCACACCGGCGGCCAGCCAGCCGGGCAGGTCGGGCACGCCGTCGCCCAGATTGGCCTCGGTGCTCGGGCAGATCACGATGCCGGCGCCGCTGGTGGCCACGGCCTCGATCTCCGCCGGCAGCGCATGCGTGGCGTGCACCAGCTGCCAGCGCGCGTCGAGCAGGCCCTCGGTGGCCAGCCATTCGATCGGGCGGCGGCCGCTGGCGGCCAGGCAGTCATCGACCTCGGCGGTCTGCTCGGCCACGTGCACATGCAGCGGGCCGTCGAGGTCGGCGGCCAGGGCGCGCAGGCGGTGGATGGACGCCGGCGCCGCGGCGCGCAGCGAATGCACCGCCAGGCCCGCCTTCACGCCCGGCCTGGCGGCACGCTGAATGCCGCGCGCCAGCGCGATGACGGCATCGGCGTCGGTGCGGAAACGGCGCTGCTCGTCGCGCAGCGCCGGCTGCGTGAAGCCGGCGCGTTCGTAGAGCACCGGCAGCAGGGTCAGGCCGATGCCGGCGTCGGCGGCTGCGTCGGCCAGTGCCCACGACAGGGCCAGCGGGTCGGCATAGGGCAGGCCGTCGGGCCGGTGCTGCAGATAGTGGAACTCGCAGACCTGGGTATAGCCGCCGCGCAGCAGCTCGCGGTAGAGCTGCGCGGCCACCGCGCGCAGCTGGTCCGGCGAGATGGCGAGGGCGACGCGGTACATGCGCTCGCGCCAGCTCCAGAAATCGTCCTGCGCCCCCAGGGCCGGGTTCAGGCCTTCGGCGAGGCCGGCAAAGGCGCGCTGGAAGGCATGGCTGTGCGCGTTGACGAGGCCGGGCAGCACCGGGCCGGGCAGGACCAGCGCACCGTCGGGTGCGGCGACCCCGGGCGTGACTTCGGCCCAGCAGCCATCGGCACCGATGCGCAGCAGTACACGATCGGCCCAGGCGCCGCCGATCCAGGCGCGCGGCGCCCAAAGCACGCTCACCGGACTACCCTTCCACTTCGTTGCAGGGATTCGCCCTTCGGACGGCCGGGCGGGCTCATGGCCGCCAGTCCCGCAGCGTGGTCACCAGCTGCGTCAGCAGCGGCGTCACCTCGGCGGCGCGGGCCTCGTTCCAGCGTGCCGGCGTTTCGTCCATATAGGCGCGCCAGCACATCTCGAGCTGCACCGCGTGCACGCCGTCGGCCGGCCGTCCGTACTGGCGCGTGATGTGGCCACCCTTGAAGCGGCCGTCGACGACATGGGTGTAACGGCTCTGCGCCGCGAAGACCGCGGCCAGCGCGTCGCGCAGCGCCGGCGCGCAGGCGGCGCCGTCGGCGGTGCCCAGGTTCAGGTGCGGCAGCATGCCCTCGAACAGCCAGGGCAGCTCGCTCTTGATGCTGTGCGCGTCGAAGAGCAGGGCATGGCCATGCGCCGACTTCAGGCGCGCCAGTTCGGCGGCGATCGCGCTGCGGTAGGGCCGCCAGTAGACCTCGACGCGGCGCGCGATCTCGGCCGCGTCGGGCGCCTGGCCCTCGCGGTAGATCGGCTCGCCGGTGAAGTGCCGCGTCGGACACAGCTCGGTGTTGTTGGCGCCCGGGTACATCGGCTGGTTTTCGCTCGGCCGGTTGAGGTCGATCAGATAGCGGCTCAAGCGCGGCACGATCAGGCCGGCGCCGAGATCCCCGGCAAAGGCATACAGGCGGTCCAGGTACCAGTCGGTGTCCTCGACCTGCAGGGCACGCTCGGTATAGCGCGCGCGCTGGTCGTCGGGAATCTGCGTGCCGACATGCGGCATGCTGATGAGCAGCGGCGTGCTGCCCGGGTGCAGGGTGTAGGTCATGCGCCGCAGGGTACGCCGCCGAGCACGACGGCGGTACAGGGCGCGTTGCCGAAACGCGCGGCCAGTTCGCGCGGATGGTCGAGCGACCAGACCGCCAGGTCGGCGCGTCGGCCGGCGACGAGCCGGCCACGGTCGTTCAGGCCCAGGGCGCGCGCCGCATGCACCGTGGCGCCGAGCCAGGCCTCCAGCGGCGTCAGGCGAAACAGGGTGCAGGCCATGTTCATCATCAGCGGCAGCGACAGGGTGGGCGAGGAGCCTGGATTGTGGTCGGTGGCCAGGGCCATCGGAACACCCGCGACACGCAGCGCGGCCACCGGCGGCAGCCTGGTCTCGCGCAGATGATAGTAGGCCCCGGGCAGGAGCATGGCCACCGTACCGGCAGCCTTCATCGCGGCGATGCCCGCGTCCGACAGCCACTCCAGATGATCGGCACTCAGTGCCTGGTAACTTGCCGCCAGCGCCGCGCCGCCCTGGTCGCTGAGCTGCTCGGCATGCAGCTTGACCGGCAGGCCCAGCGCGCGCGCCGCGGCGAAGACACGCCGCGTCTGGGCCGGCGTGAAGCCGATGGTGTCGCAGAAGGCGTCGACCGCGTCGACCAGGCCCTGGGCCTGCAGCGCGGGCAGCCAGCCGATCACGGCGTCGATGTAGGCGTCGGGCCGGCCGTCGAACTCCGGCGGCAGGGCATGTGCGGCCAGACAGGTCGTGCGCACGGTCTGGCCGGTGGCCGCACCGATGCGTCGGGCCACGCGCAGGCAGCGCGCTTCGTGTTCGAGCGCCAGGCCGTAGCCGCTCTTGATCTCGAGCGTGCTCACGCCGCCGGCGCGCAGCGCCAGGGCGCGCGGCAGGGCCAGCGCGAGCAGCGTCGGCTCGTCGGCGGCGCGGGTGGCGGCCACGGTGCTGCGGATGCCGCCGCCGGCACGCGCGATCTGCTCGTAGCTGGCACCCTGCAGGCGCAGGTCGAACTCCTGGGTGCGGTCACCGGCATAGACCAGATGGGTATGCGCGTCGATCAGGCCCGGCGTCAGCAGCGCGCCGCCGAGGTCGTGCGCCGCATGCACCTCGAGCCCGGCGGGCAGGTCGGCCTCGGCGCCGACCCAGGCGATGTGCTCGCCGTCGGCGAGCAGGGCGCCGCGCTCGATCAGCCCCCAGTCATCGTCGGCGAAGGTGGCGATGCGTGCGTGGCGCCAGAGGGTCTTCATGCGGCCGCTCCGATCCAGAAACCCGCCGCCGGGGCGCTGCCGGCAGCGGCGGGCCAGTGCAGGCGGCGCGCGGCGGACGCGAAGAAACCCAGGCGCGCCCAGTCCGGTGCGGCATCACCCGGCAGCGCTGCGCGCAGCTCGCCGCCCAGGCCCTGCAGCATCAGGTTCAGGTCGCGCGTGGGGCCGGCCAGCAGGCGGCAAGCCGGTGCTGCGGCGCCGTCGAAGCGCAGCGGTGCGTCGCCGGGGCGAAGGGTGTGGTCGTGGCCATCCAGGCTCAGCACCACGCCGGCGCCGTCGAGCACCACGAACCAGCGGGTCACACCGGGAAAGGCGGAGAACGGCCCGTCCAGATCGATGTCGGCCAGGCTCAGGCGCAAGCGCCAATCACCGGACGTCGGCCAGCGCAGCAGTTCGCGCGTGACGCCACCACCGTTTTTCCAGGGCCGGGGTGGCACAGCGTCGGCGTCGATGATCATGGCTTGAAGCGGCCTTCCAGCGTGTAGCGGCTGCCGGGGTGCACCAGGCGCGCCAGCGTGATCGGCCGCCTGCGGTCGAGCGTGCGCCGCACCACCACCAGACAGGGTTCACGCAGCCCGATGCCCAGCAGCCTGGCCTCCTGCGGCGTGGGGTTCGCCGCCTCGATGTGGTACTCGGCCTCCCAGAAGGGCGCGACCTGCAGCAGGTAGTGGGTGGGCGTGGTGCGCGTGAAGTCCACGCCCAGGTAGTCGGGTGCGGCGGCCGGATTGACGTAGCGGTCCTCGCATTGCAGCGGCTCGCCGTCGCGGCTGTGCACGATCAGGGTGTGGAACACCGCGTCGCCCGCCTGCAGGCCCAGGCGGGCCGCGAGCTCGGTGCCGGCCGGCTCGGCCTGCGCCAGATGCACGCGGGCCTGGTGGGCATGGCCGCCGTCCTGGATCTCGGCGTGCAGGTCGCGGATCTGCAGCTTGGCCGCGACGCGCTGGCGCGGCGCGGCGAAGCTGCCCAGGCCCTGCCGGCGCTCGACCAGGCCTTCGGACTGCAGCTCTTTCAGCGCGCGGCCGGCCGTCATCCGGCTGACGCCAAATCGCTGCACGAGCTCGGCCTCCGAGGGCATGCGCGCACCGGCAGGCCAGCGCCCGCGCGCCAGACCGTCCTTCAGCCAGTGCTTGACACGCAGGAAGGGAGCCGTTGCCGCCATGGCATCGATCCTACTTGCGCAGACTTGTCTAGACAAGTACATTGCGCCGATCGTCGATTCCCGGAGCCGCCGCCATGACCGATCTGTCCCGCATCCACCGGACCGCCGGCCCGCGCCCGGTGCGCGCCCCGCGCGGCAGCAAGATCAGCTGTGCCAACTGGCTGATCGAGGCCGCCTACCGGATGCTGCAGAACAACCTCGACCCCGAGGTCGCCGAGAACCCCGACGCCCTGGTCGTCTACGGCGGCATCGGCAAGGCGGCGCGCGACTGGGACTGTTTCGAGGCCATGCTCGCCAGCCTGAAGGCGCTGCAGCCCGATGAAACCCTGCTGGTGCAGTCGGGCAAGCCGGTGGGCGTGTTCCGCACCCATGAAGACGCGCCGCGCGTGCTCATCGCCAACTCCAACCTGGTGCCCAAGTGGGCCACCTGGGAGCATTTCCACGAGCTCGACCGCAAGGGCCTGATGATGTACGGGCAGATGACGGCCGGCAGCTGGATCTACATCGGCAGCCAGGGCATCGTGCAGGGCACCTACGAGACCTTCGTCGAAGCCGCGCGCCAGCATTTCGAGGGTGTTGCGCGCCCGAGCGCCGGGCCGCCCCAAGCCGGGCGCGATCCCCTCGGGGGATCGGCCGCCGTACCCGGCGGCCGAGGGGCTCCAGGACTGGGCCGCTGGATCCTGACGGCCGGCCTCGGCGGCATGGGCGGCGCGCAGCCGCTGGCCGCCAGCTTCGCGGGCTTCTGCAGCCTGAACATCGAGTGCCAGCAGAGCCGCATCGATTTTCGCCTGCGCAGCCGCTACGTCGACGAGCAGGCCGCCGATCTGGACGACGCGCTGGCCCGCATCGCCAGGTACACGGCACAGAAGAAGGCGGTCAGCATCGCCCTGCTCGGCAATGCCGCCGAAATCCTGCCGCAGCTGGTCAAACGTGGTGTCAAGCCGGATCTCGTCACCGACCAGACCAGTGCCCACGACCTGATCCACGGCTACCTGCCGCCGGGCTGGACGCTGGCGCAGTGGCAGACCGCGCAGCATGACGAGACGCAGCATGGCCGCCTGCGCGACGCCGCCGCCGCCGGCTGTGCGCTGCATGTCCAGGCCATGCTTGACTTCCAGGCGATGGGCGTGGCGACGGTGGACTACGGCAACAACATCCGCCAGGTCGCCTTCGACGAAGGCGTGAAGCAGGCCTTCGACTTTCCCGGCTTCGTGCCGGCCTACATCCGGCCGCTGTTCTGCCGCGGCAGGGGGCCGTTCCGCTGGGTTGCGCTGTCGGGCGACCCGGACGACATCCGCAGGACCGACGCGAAGATGAAGGCGCTCTTCCCCGAGGACGCGCATCTGCACCGCTGGCTGGACATGGCCGGCGAACGCATCGCCTTCCAGGGCCTGCCGGCACGCATCTGCTGGATCGGCCTGGGCGAACGCGAGCGCGCCGGCCTGGCCTTCAACGAGATGGTCAGGTCGGGCGAGCTGAAGGCGCCGATCGTGATCGGCCGCGACCATCTGGACAGCGGCAGTGTCGCCAGCCCGAACCGCGAGACCGAGGCCATGCGCGACGGCTCGGATGCGGTCAGCGACTGGCCGCTGCTCAACGCCCTGCTCAACACCGCCGGCGGGGCCACCTGGGTCAGCCTGCACCATGGCGGGGGTGTCGGCATGGGCTACAGCCAGCATGCCGGCGTCGTCATCGTCTGCGACGGCAGCGACGCGGCGGCACGGCGCATCGAACGTGTGCTCTGGAACGACCCGGCCACCGGCGTCATGCGGCATGCCGATGCCGGTTATGCCGACGCCATCGCCTGCGCGCAGGAGCAGGGCCTGAAGCTGCCGATGCTCGGCCGGGACCCGCGCTGATGCTGCTGCGCCCGGGTGAGCTGACGCTGGACGAACTGCAGGTCATCCATGCCGGCGGTCATCGCCTGCTGCTCGACCCGCTGGCCCTGCCATCGGTGCTGGCCAGTGCCGCGCTGGTGCAGCGCGCCGCGGCGGGCAGCGACGCGGTCTACGGGGTCAACACCGGCTTCGGCAAGCTGGCCAGCACGCGCATCGACGCCGAGGATCTGGCCGCGCTGCAGCGCAACCTGATCCGCAGCCACAGCGTGGGCGTCGGCGCGCCGCTGTCGCCGCCGGTGTTGCGTCTGATGCTGGCGCTGAAGGCGGCGAGCCTGGGGCGCGGCTACTCCGGTGTGCGGCCGGTGGTCATCGACACCCTGCTCGCCGTGCACAACGCCGGCCTCGTGCCCTGGGTGCCGGCCCAGGGTTCGGTGGGTGCCTCGGGCGACCTGGCGCCGCTGTCGCACATGACCCTGGCCCTGATGGGTGAGGGCGAATTCAATGTGGGCGGTGCACGGGTGCCGGCCGCCGAGGTCCTGGCCGCACGCGGCATCGCCCCGCTGGCGCTGCAGGCCAAGGAGGGCCTGGCCCTGATCAACGGCACGCAGACCAGCACCGCATTGGCCCTGCATGCGCTGCTCAGCTTCGAGCCGGTGCTGGAAAGTGCGGTCGTGATCGGTGCGCTGACGGTGGACGCGGCGCGCGGCAGCGACGGCCCCTTCGACCCGCGCATCCATGCCCTGCGCGGCCAGCCGGGGCAGATCGACGTCGCGATGTACTACCGGCTGCTGCTGGCGGGCAGCGCGATCCGCGCATCACATTCAGAGAACGACGACCGCGTGCAGGATCCTTACTGCCTGCGCTGCCAGCCGCAGGTGGTGGGCGCCGCGCTCGACCAGTTGCGCCATGCCGCCCTGGTCCTGGTGCGCGAGGCGAATGCCGTCACCGACAACCCGCTGGTGTTTCCCGACGATGACGGCGAACCACACAACGCCGCGGCGGCCGGACTGGGCGGTGTCATCCTCAGCGGCGGCAACTTCCACGCCGAGCCGGTGGCGCTGGCCGCCGATGCGATGGCCTGTGCCATCGCCGAGGTGGGGGCGATCGCCGAGCGCCGCATCGCGATGCTGATCGACAGCAATGTCTCGCGCCTGCCGCCCTTTCTGACCGCCGAGCCGGGGCTGAACAGCGGTTTCATGATCGCGCATGTCACGGCCGCCGCGCTGGCCAGCGAAAACAAGAGCCTGGCGCACCCGGCCAGCGTCGACTCGCTGCCCACCAGTGCCAACCAGGAAGATCACGTCAGCATGGCCACCTTCGCGGCGCGCCGGCTGCAGCCGATGATCGCCAACGTGGCCTACATCCTGGGCATCGAGTGGCTGGCTGCGGCGCAGGGCATCCAGTTCCTGCGCCCGCTGGCGAGCAGCGAGTCGCTCGAGCAGGCGTTTGCCCTGCTGCGTGCACGCTGCCCGTCGGTGGAGGTCGACCGCCACCTGGCGCCGGACCTCGAAGCGGCAGCGGCCCTGGTGCGCGAAGGTGCGCTGTCGCCCCTGTTGCGCGCGCTGCCCGAGGTGCCGGCGCTGTGGGTACCGGCCTGAGTCCTTCATCCGCATTTTTTCGACCCTTCCGCCCCCTTCACCCCCGACCGGAGAGTCCTGCATGAAGAAGTCCCTTGCCCTGCTCGCGCTGAGCGCGCTCGCCTCGTCTGCCCAGGCCCAGACCGCCGTGGCCATCGGCATGTCAGGCTGGACCGGTTTTGCGCCGCTGACCCTGGCCAAGGAGGCCGGCCTGTTCAAGAAGCATGGCCTGGACGTGAAGATCCTGAAGATCCCGCAGAAGGACCGCCATCTGGCGCTGGCCAGCGGCGACATCCAGTGCGCGGCCACAACCGTCGAGACCTGGGTGGTCTGGAACGCCAACGGCATCGCCGCGACGCAGATCTTCCAACTCGACAAGAGCTACGGCGCCGACGGCATGGTGGTGCGGCCCGGCATCACGAAGATCGCCGATCTGAAGGGCAAGACCGTGGCCGCCAGCGCGCCGGGCACGGCGCCGTACTTCACCCTGGCCTGGTTCCTGAAGAAGAACGGCCTGTCGGTGAAGGACGTGAGCGTCGTCAACCTCGAACCGCAGGCCGCGGCCAACGCGATGATCGCCGGCACTTCCGGGCTCGACGCGGCGATGACCTATGAACCCTATCTCTCGGCGGTGCGCGCCAAACCCGAGGCCGGCGCCATCATCGCCACCACGCTGGACTACCCGATGATCATGGACACCGTCGGCTGCACGCCGAAGTTCCTGGCCGCGAACCCGAAGGTGGCCAAGGCCCTGGCCGACGGCTACTTCGACGCCGTGGCGATGATCCAGGCCGAGCCGCAGAAGGCCTTCGAGATCATGGGCGCCGACGTGAAGCAGACGGGCGAGAAGTTCGAGGCCAGCCAGAAGTACCTGCGCTGGCAGGACCGCGCGGCGAACCAGAAGTTCTTCGCCGGTGAACACGCCGCGTTCAGCAAGGAAGCGGCCGAACTGCTGCTCGAAGCCGGGATCATCAAGGCGATCCCTGACCTGTCCAGGCTGGCCGACACGCAATTCATCCGTTGACCGTGCGCCTGACATGAAACCGCTGGTGCCGGTGGCCCCGGGTGCGCGCATCGCGCTCGGGGTGAGCTTCTTCGTGCTCTTCGTGGCCGTCTGGTCGGCGGCCACCTTCAGCGGCTGGGTCGACCCGCTGTTCCTGGCCGACCCGCTGAAGATGCTGCGCTCGGGCTGGACCCTGCTGACGGAGATGAACTTCGGCTACGACATCGGCATGACGGTGTGGCGCGTGCTCGGCGGCTTCGCGCTCGCCGCCCTGCTGGCCCTGCCGCTGGGCGTCGCGATGGGGGCCTACAAGCCGGTGGAGGCCTTCTTCGAGCCCTTCGTCAGCTTCGCGCGCTATCTGCCGGCGAGTGCCTTCATCCCGCTGCTGATCCTGTGGGCCGGCATCGGCGAGGCGCAGAAGCTGGCCGTGATCTTCATCGGCAGCTTTTTCCAGCTGGTGCTGATGATTGCCGTCACCGTGGGCAACACGCGGCGTGATCTGGTCGAGGCGGCCTACACCCTGGGCAGCAGCGACGCCAGCCTGGTGCGCCGGGTGCTGATCCCGGGCGCGGCGCCGGAGATCGCCGAGACCCTGCGCATGGTGCTCGGCTGGGCCTGGACCTATGTCATCGTCGCCGAGCTCATCGGCGCCAGTTCGGGCATCGGCCACATGATCACCGACAGCCAGGCCCTGCTCGCCACCGACCAGATCATCTTCGGCATCATCGTCATCGGGCTCATCGGCCTGGTCAGCGATTTCGCCTTCAAGTGGGGCAACCGACGCCTGTATCCGTGGGCGCAACTGGGGCGATGACGATGTTGCAGGTTCGCGGCGTCGAGCGCCGCTTCGACATCACGCTGGCGCTGCAGGCCACCGACCTCGACGTCGCGGAGAACGAGTTCATCACCATCCTCGGCCCCAGCGGCTGCGGCAAGAGCACCCTGCTGCGCATCGTTGCCGGCCTGGATCACCCGACCGCCGGCACGGTGCAGCTCGACGGCGGGCGCATCGCGGGCCCGGGTGCCGACCGCGGCATGGTGTTCCAGAGCTACACCCTGTTTCCGTGGCTGACCGTGCTCGACAACGTCTGCTTCGGCCTGCGCGAGCGTGGCCAGCCGCGCGCCGAGCAGGTGGCCAGCGCGAAGCGCTTCATCGCCCAGGTCGGGCTGCAGGGATTTGAGCAGCACTTTCCCAAGCAGCTCAGCGGCGGCATGCAGCAGCGCACGGCGCTGGCGCGCGCGCTGGCCAACCGGCCGCGCATGTTGCTGATGGACGAACCCTTCGGCGCGCTGGATCACCAGACCCGCGAACTGATGCAGGAACTGCTGCTCGGCATCTGGGAAGCCGACCAGACCACCGTGCTTTTCGTCACCCACGACATCGACGAGGCGGTCTTCATGGCCAGCCGCGTGGTCGTGATGAGCGCGCGCCCGGGCCGCATCAAGCTCGACCTCCCGGTGAATCTGGCGCACCCGCGGCATTACGCGATGAAGACGACGCCGGCCTTCGTCGCGCTGAAGGCCGAACTCACCGAGGCGGTGCGCGCCGAGGTGCTGGCCGCGCAGGCTGCGGCGGCCTGAGGACAGTCCGGACCCTGCGCGCGGGCCGGCGTCATCGCGGCCTGAAGACAGGTAAGCCGCGCGCCAAGGTGCTGACCCGAGGTGGCGGCCGGGTCGCCCACCGCGCCCAAGGAACGATCAGTCCCTTCGGCGCGCTGCGACCCGGCGAGTTCAGGCCCGGCGACGGCCCGCGACGGCCAGGCCCAGCAGGGCCAGGCCGGCGAGCGCGAAGCTGCCCGGCTCGGGCACCGCGTTGCCGAAGACCTGCACGTTGACGTCCGAGGCCTTGTCCCAGCCCCAACCTGGATCGGCCGAGGACCAGTTGTCCACGCTCAGGAAGTCGACGACGCCGTTGACCACGTTGGCGTAGAGCATCGAGCCGTCGGCGCCGTCCTGCGGCGAGCCGCTGAGCGCTGCATTGGAGGCATGCGCGAAGGGGACCTCGGTGTCCTGGCCCGCGGCCGCGGAACCCGTGCCGTCGAGGAAGAAGTTGAAGGTCTGCCCGGCGGCGAGCACGACGTTGACGGCGAAGTCGACCTGGTACATGGCGATCATCGAACCGCTCGAGCCCTGGTAGTTGCTCGTCATCGCGTCGCCGTAGGTCGTTCCCGAGATCACGCCGACGGTGTCGCCGACCAGGCCACCGCGCAGGACTGCGGAGTCGGTCTGGCCGACGGTCCACAGGCGGATGGTGTCGATCACCCAGGCGTTTGCCGTGTTGTTCGTGAAGGTGTCGCCGACCATCCAGTAGTCGGCCGAGGTGTACTGGGTGAAGGCCCAGGACACGTTCGAGCGGTTGGCGCCGGCGGCGTTGTTGAGGTTGTCGACGGGCAGACCCCGGTCGACGAGCATGGCCGCAGCGCTGGCCTGGCCGGCGAAGGTCAGCGCGCAGAGCGCGGCGCCCGCCAGGGCCGATTTGCGAAAGATGGTCGACATCAGCATTTATCCCTTTTCAGAAGTTGATATTCGCAGGGTGTCTATCCCTAGTTTCATGGAGTGCAATATCCGGACCATGGGGGCTTCATTGGGTCAAATGCATTGATTGACAAGGTGTTAGCGCGTCCGGAGCGGCGGCGGACCGCGGCCCGGCGCGCGTCCTGTCAAGGTGTCCGACAGCACAGCAGCGGCGGGCGCATCGCCGGCCGGCGTGATACCCCACCGGGCCGCAGGAGCTCCGCATGAGCTGGAACGCCGCCCAGTACCTGAAATTCGCCGCTCCGCGGCTGCAGCCGGCGCTCGACCTGCTGGCCCACGTGCCGGCCGATCTGAACCCGACCCTGGCCGTGGACCTGGGCTGTGGCAGCGGCAGCGCCACCCGGCTGATCGCCGCGCGCTGGCCGCGAGCCGAGGTGGTCGGCGTCGACGGCAGCGCCGACATGCTGGCTCAGGCGGCGCTCCAGGCGCCCGCGGGGTCGCGCCTGCGCTGGCAGCAGGCCGACATCGGCCGCTGGCGCGCGACGCATCCGGCGGCGCTGATCTTCTCCAACGCCGCGCTGCATTGGCTGCCTGACCATGCCAGGCTGTTGCCGGCCCTGCTGGCGCAACTCGCGCCCGGCGGAGTGCTGGCGGTCCAGATGCCGCGCAACTTCGGCGCGCCGTCGCACACCCTGATGCACGAGACGGCGCGCCATGGCCCGTGGCGCGCGCGGCTGGCGCCCCTGCTCACGCCGCCGCCGGTGGCCGAACCGGCCTGGTACATCGAGCGGTTGGCGCCGCAGGTGGCGTCGCTGGAGGTCTGGGAAACCGAGTACCAGCAGATCCTGAGTGGCCCTGACCCGGTGAAGGAGTTCACCAAAGGAAGCTGGCTGCAGCGTTTCCTGCAGGCGCTGCCGGCGGAGCAGGCCCAGGCCTTCGAGGCCGACTATGCCGAGCGCCTGCGCGCTGCCTACCCGCCGCTGGCCGACGGGCGCACGGTGTTCCCGTTCCGGCGCCTGTTCATCGTCGCGGTATGCGGCTGACCCCGATCAGCGGCTGACCAGGGGATTGCGCGTCCTCAGTTCGGCGAAGCGGCCGAAGTCGCGGTCCGCGGTCCACAGTTCGCGCACGCCATGCTGCAGGCACAGTGCGGCGATGCGCGCGTCGTGCACCGCCGGGCCGGCCAGCCGGGCGCGGTGCAGCAAGCCGCGCAGCGCTGGCCAATGCCGGTCCGATTCGGCCAGCAGCACCAGGCTCGGGCTTTCGAGCCAGGCATCGATCTGATCCAGCACTTTGGCCGGCGGCGTCGGCGGCGCGTAAATCCGCGGGTGGCTGACGATGGCGAAGAACTCGTGCAGACAGGGCCAGGGCAGGGCCCAGGATGCGCGACCCTCGGCGCAGGCCGTTACGCAGTCCGACGCCGCGGCGTGGAAGGGCGAGTCCTCGCGGTGCGCGTAAACGAGCAGATTGGTGTCGAGCGCGATCACGTGCCGTGGCCTTCATAGGCCAGTTCGCGCAGGCGGTCCCAGGACGCATCCTTCAGCGCTGGCTGCAGGCCCTGGCCCTTGAAGCTGGCGCGGCGCAGGTGAAAGACCTGGCCGCCTTCTGCCGACTCGGCCAGCACCTGGCGCAGGCCGCGCTCGACCAGGGCTTTGAGTGTCGTGCCCTGGCGCTCGGCGGCGCGCTTGGCCTCAAGGAACAGCGGGTCGGCAATATCGATGGTGGTCTTCATGTGGGTACCCATATCATCGGGCCAGTATAGCGACGCTGCGACAATCGCCGCATGAGCCATATCCTGCAAACCCTGCCCGCCGGCCAGCGTGTCGGCATCGCCTTTTCCGGCGGCCTGGACACTTCGGCCGCGGTGCACTGGATGCGCGCCAAGGGCGCCGTCCCCTGCGCCTACACCGCCCATCTGGGCCAACCCGACGAGAGCGACTACGAGGCAATCCCGAAGAAGGCGCTGGCCTACGGCGCCGAGCTGGCGCGCCTGGTGGACTGCCGCGCGCAGCTGGTCGCCGAGGGCATCGCCGCCATCCAATGCAACGCCTTTCACATCAAGACCGGCGGCGCCACCTACTACAACACCACGCCGCTGGGCCGCGCCGTCACCGGCACCGCCCTGGTGGTGGCGATGCGCGACGACGGCGTCAACATCTGGGGCGACGGCAGCACCTACAAGGGCAACGACATCGAGCGCTTCTACCGCTACGGCCTGCTGGCCAACCCGGACCTGAGGATCTACAAGCCCTGGCTGGACCAGGCCTTCATCGACGAGCTGGGCGGCCGCAAGGAGATGAGTGAGTACCTGCAGGCGGCCGGCTTCGACTACAAGATGAGCGTCGAGAAGGCCTACAGCACCGACAGCAACATGCTGGGCGCGACGCACGAGGCCAAGGACCTGGAGTTCCTGAACAGCTCGATGCGCATCGTCAGCCCCATCATGGGCGTCGCCTTCTGGAAGGACGAGGTGCCCGTGAAGGCCGAGGAGGTCAGCGTCACCTTCGACGAAGGCCGTCCCGTGGCGCTCAACGGCCACGAGATCGACGACCCGGTGGAGCTCTTCATGGAAGCCAACCGCATCGGCGGTCGCCACGGCCTGGGCATGTGCGACCAGATCGAGAACCGCATCATCGAGGCCAAGAGTCGCGGCATCTACGAAGCCCCCGGCATGGCCCTGCTGCACACGGCCTACGAGCGCCTCGTCACCGGCATCCACAACGAGGACACGATCGAGCAGTACCGCATCAACGGCATGCGCCTGGGCCGACTGCTCTACCAGGGCCGCTGGTTCGACCCGCAATGCCTGATGCTGCGCGAAACCGCGCAGCGCTGGGTGGCGCGCGCCATCACCGGCACCGTGACGCTGGAACTGCGCCGCGGCAACGACTACAGCCTGCTCGACACCGAGAGCCCGAACCTGACCTATGCACCCGAGAGACTGAGCATGGAGAAGGTGGAAGACGCCGCCTTCTCGCAGGCCGACCGCATCGGCCAGCTGACGATGCGCAACCTCGACATCCAGGACACGCGCCACAAGCTCGGCATCTACAGCGCCACCGGCCTGCTGCGCGGTGCCGGCGGCTCGATCCCGCTGCTCGACAAGCCGTCCGGCGAGACCTGACCGCACCATGCAGGCGCTGGCCGCGCTGTTCGCCGCCGCGCTGCTGGCGGCCTGCGGCGCGGCGCCACATGCGCCCGCCGCACCCGCTGCACCCGACCTGCCCGCGGCGCCGGAGCGCGGCTCCGGCTGGCGCAGCGGGTTGCAGCCGGTGCTGGCCCAGCGGCAGATGGTGGTGAGCGCCCACCCGCTGGCCACGCAGGCCGGCCTGGCCGCGCTGCGCGCCGGCGGCTCGGCGGCCGACGCCGCGCTGGCGGTGCAGATGGTGCTGGGGCTCGTCGAGCCGCAGAGCTCGGGCCTCGGCGGCGGTGCCTTCATCCTGCATTTCGACCCGGCCCGCGGGCGGCTGCAGAGCTGGGACGGACGCGAGACCGCGGCCGCTGCGGCGCGGAAAAACGATCTGCGCTGGATCGACGACGACGACCGCCGGCCGCCGCAGCCCGACCCGCGCGCCAGCGGCCGCAGCATCGGCGTGCCGGGTGTCCTGCGTGCACTCGAGGCCTTGCATCGCGAGCATGGCCGCCTGCCCTGGGCGCGCGGTTTCGACGCCGCGACCGACCTCGCCGAAAGCGGCTTCGCGCTGCCGCGGCGCATGGCCGGGGCGATCGCCTCGCATCGGGCGCAGTTGTTGCGCGACCCGGACGCGGCGGCCTTGTTCCTGGATCCCGAACTCAGGCCGCGCGCCGCCGGCAGCCTGCTGCGCAACCCGGCTTACGCCGCCACGCTGCGCACCCTGGCCGCCGAGGGCGCGGCGGCCTTCTACCGCGGGCCGATCGCCGACGCGGTGGTGGCCGAGGTCCGGCGCGACCGCGCGGGCCGCGCGGCGCCCGGGCCGCTGACCCCGGGCCGCATGACGCCGGACGACCTCGCCGCCTACCGGGCGATCGAACGCGACCCGGTCTGCGCCGACTACCGGCGCTGGGTGGTCTGCGGCATGGCGCCGCCTTCGTCGGGCGGCATCGCGGTGGCCCAGGTGCTGGGCATGCTGGCGGGCGCGCCGCTGCCGGACTTCGGCGCCGACGCGGTGCACCGCATCGTCGAGGCCGAGCGCCTGGCTTTTGCCGACCGCAACCGCTACGTCGCCGATCCGGCCTTTGTGCCCCTGCCGGCGCGCGGCGCGGCCTCCCTGCTCGACCCGGCCTATCTGCGCAGCCGTGCGGCGGTGATTCACGACCAGCGCAGCCTGGGCGTGGCCCCGGCCGGGCGTTTCGACGCCGAGGCGCGCGGCGCCAGCGCCGAGCCCGAGCAGGGCACCACGCAGGTCTCGATCGTCGACCGATGGGGCCATGCGCTGTCGATGACGAGCACGGTGGAAGGCAGCCTGGGCGCCTGGCGTGTGGTGGGCGGCTTCGTGCTCAACAACCAGCTCACCGATTTTTCGCCCCTGCCGGCGGATGCCGACGGGCCGGTCGCGAACCGGCTGCAAGGTGGCAAGCGCCCGCGCAGTTCGATGGCGCCGACCCTGGTCTTCGCGCGTGCCGCCGACGGCGGCCGCGGCCCGCTGCTCGCGGTCACGGGCTCCCCCGGCGGCGCCGCCATCATCCCCTTCGTCGTGAAGAACCTCGTGGCCCTGCTGGACTGGGGGCTGGACGCCCAGGCCGCGGCGGCGCTGCCCAACTTCGGGGCCTTCAACACGCCAACGACGGTGCTCGGCAGCGAACATCCGCACGGCGCTGACGCGGGGTCGCTCGACGCTGCCCTGCGCGCACGCGGGCACCAGGTGGTTCGCACGCCGATGACCAGCGGTGCGGCCACGATCCTGCGTGTGCCGGGCGGCTGGCAGGGCGGCGTGGATCCGCGCCGCGAGGGCCAGGCGGCGGGGGACTGAGCTGCGGGTGAGATCCCGCCGCCGGTGCGTGAGAGCACCGATGGCGCCTGCAGCGGATCGGGCTCAGGATGGCACCACCGGGACCACCAGGAAACATGGATGACGATGCTGGAGACCCAGTTCCAGGTGCGCAAGCAGGCGCTGCAGCAGACGCGTCGGGTGCAGCGGCCCGCGCCGGCGCTGGCCGAGGGCGAACTGCGCGTGCGCCTCGGCCTCTGCGCCTATACCGCCAACAACATCACCTATGCCGCCTTCGGCGACGCGATGCAGTACTGGGCCTTCTTTGCGCCCTATGGCGCCACCGATGACGACTGGGGCTGCATCCCGGTCTGGGGTTTCGGCGACATCGTCGAGTCGCGCTGCGCCGGACTGGACCCGGGCGAGCGGCTGTACGGCTTCTGGCCGACGGCCAGCCATGCGCGGCTCGTGCCGACGCGCATCACGCCGGCCGGCTTCGTCGACGGCGCTGCGCACCGCGCCGCGCTGCACGCCGTGTACAACCAGTACAGCCGCTGCCCTGCCGACCCGCTCTATTCGGCGCACACCGAGGACCTGCAGTGCCTGCTGCGCCCGCTGTTCACCACCTCCTGGCTGATCGACGACTTCCTGGCCGATCAGGGCCTGCTCGATGCCGGGCCGGTCCGCGTACTGCTGTCCTCGGCGAGCAGCAAGACCGCGATCGCGGCGGCGGCAACGGCGCATCGGCGTCAGGGCATCGAACTGATCGGGCTGACCTCGCCACGCCACCGGGCCTTCTGCGAGAGCCTGGGCCTGTACCACCGGGTGCTGGCCTATGACGAGCTCGAGCGCCTCGACCCCGCCGGGCCGGCGGTTTACGTCGACTTCGCGGGCAATGCCGCGCTGCGCCGGCGCGTGCACGGCCACCTGACGCAGCTCAGCTACAGCTGCTCGGTGGGCGGCACGCATGTCGACCAGCTCGGCCCTGCCGGCACGCTGCCCGGGCCACGGCCGACCCTGTTCTTCGCGCCGGCGCAGGTGAAGAAACGCATTGCCGACTGGGGCGGCCCGGTTTTCCAGCAGCGCCTGGTCGAGGCCTGGCAGGCCTTCCTGCACCAGGCCACCGCCGGCCCGACACCCTGGCTGCGCGTGCGGCGCCATGCGGCGCCCGCGGGTCTGGCCGGGTTGCACGGTCTGGTGCTGCAGGGGCGGGGTGATGCCCGCGACGGCCATGTGATGGCCTGGGCCTGAGCCGCGGCCCGCGGCGCGCTCAGGCGGTGCGCCAGGGCGCCGTCGCGCGCAGCCGGCCGACCTCGATGCCGTTCCAGTTGCGCAGCGGCGCGTCGCACACGCCGCGCAGGAACTCGGCGTCCGCGCCCTCGGCACGCAACAGCTGATGCAGCAGGGCCGCCAGCACGACCTCGACAGCGCGCGCGTTGTTGCCGTCGTCCATCTTCATCGCCAGGCCCAGGCCGAGCGTGGGCAGCGCGGCGCAGTAGACACCTTCGGCACCCACCTTGCAGCACACCCGGTCGCCGAAATGCTGCATCAGCCGCGTGTCCAGGCGTGCGCTGCCGCCGACCATGAAGGGCGCGGCGGCGATCGCACGGCGCAGCCGGGCTGCGGCCCGCGCATGTTCGCTCGACAGGCCCTCGCCGGTCGCCACCCGGGCGAAGGCCTGCGCCAGATGGCGCAGCGGAATCGCGTAGGTCGGAATCGAACAGCCGTCGGTGCCGCGTGCGGCACTGGCGAGGTCGAACCCGGTCGTGGCCTGCAGGGCCGCGCCGACCTCGCGCATCACCGGGTGGTCGGGGTGCACGTAGCCGCGCACGAAGTCCGCGGCGTCCTGCCTGCCGCGCATTGCGCAGCCCAGACAGACGAAGCCGGCGTGTTTGCCCGAGCAGTTGTTGTGCAGCGCACCGGGCGCGGCGTCGGCGCGCACCAGGGCGTGCATCGCCGCTTCGTTGGATGGCCAGTGGGCGCCGCATTCCAGCGCAGCGATGTCGAGCCCGGACTTGGCCAGCATGCCGGCAGCGGTGCGCACATGCGCCGCCTCGCCGCCATGCGAGGCGCAGGCCAGGGCGAGTTCTTCGTCACCCAGCCCCAGGGCGTCGGCGGCGCCGCTGGCCACCAGGGGCAGGGCCTGCAGCAGCTTGACGGCCGAGCGCGGGAAGATCGGCCGCTCGATTTCGCCAAGCGCGGTGTGCACGGTGCCGGCGGCGTCGACGACGGCCAGGGCGCCGCGGTGGAAGGACTCGACGATGCCGCCGCGAAGGGCTTCGGCCAGGACCGGGTTCGATGTCATGCGCGTGACTGTAGCGCCGCGCCGCGCCGCGCCGCGACAATGCGTCGATGTCCACCACCGCCCTGGCCCTGGTGCTCTGTGCCGCGCTGCTGCACGCCACCTGGAACATCGCGGCCAAGAAGGCCGGCGGCGGCGATGCCTTCATGGTCATGGGCGCTCTGATGGTCGGTGTGCTCTGGGCGCCGCTGGTGTTCTGGCTGACCTGGCATGAGATGCTGGCGCTGGGCCTGGCGCAATGGGGCTTCGTGCTTGCCACCACCCTGGTGCACCTGGGCTACTACCGGACCCTGCTCACCGGCTATCGCGAGGCCGACCTGACGGTGGTCTACCCGGTGGCACGCGGCACCGGCCCGCTGATCACGGTGCTCGTCGCCGTGCCCCTGCTCGGCGAGCGGCCCGGCTGGCTCGGTGCGCTGGGCGTGGCCGCGGTCTGCGGCGGCGTCTTCGTGCTCGCCGGCGGCCCGCGCCTGCTGCGCGCCCACGCTGATGCGCGGCTGCACGCCGGCCTGCGCTGGGGTGGGCTGACGGGGCTCTTCATCGCCGGCTATTCGGTGCTCGACGGCTATGCGGTCAAGGTGATGCTGATCTCGCCGATCCTGCTCGACTGGCTGACGAATGTGCTGCGCCTGCCCTTCCTGCTGCCCGGCCACTGGCGCGACTGGCGCCGCGACCGCGCCGCGCTGGCGCAGACCTGGCGCACGCAATGGCGCTACGCCCTGGTCGGGGCGCTGCTGGCGCCGATGGGCTATGTGATGGTGCTGTACGCGCTGACGATGGCGCCGATGTCCCTGGTCTCGCCGGCGCGCGAGGTGTCGATGCTGTTCGCGGCCCTCATCGGCGGCCGTCTGCTCGGCGAAGGCGAGCGCTGGCTGCGCCTGGCCGGCGCAGTCTGCATCGCCGGCGGCGTGGCCCTGCTGGCCTCGGCCTGATCAGGACGAGGCCGCCGGGGCCGGCGGCATCTGGATGATGTGCATGTCGCGCTGCGGGAAGGGGATGCTGACGCCGCCGGCTTCGAGCGCCTGCTTGTTCAGCTTGAGCAGGTCGAGCTGGGTGTCCCACCAGTCGGCGCGCGCCGTCCAGACGCGAAACAGGATGTCGACCGAACTCTCTCCCAGGCCCTGCACCTTGATCAGCGGTGCCGGGTCCTGCAGCACCCGCGGCTCGTCGGCGGCCACACGCTGCAGGATGGCCAGCGCGACGTCGATGTCGTCGCCGTAGCCGATGCCATAGGTCTGGTCGATGCGCCGGATGTCTTTGTCCGACTCCGACAGATTGACCAGGCTCTTGCCCCAGATCTCGGCATTCGGCAGGAAGGCGCGCGGCCCGTCGGGCAGGTGCGCACGGCAGGCGAAGAAGCCGATGCTGTCGATGACGTAGACATCGCCGCCGATCTTCACCGCGTCGCCGATCTTGAACGGGCGGAACACCAGCAGCATCACGCCGGCGGCCACATTGCTCAGCGTGCCCTGCAGCGCCAGGCCGATGGCCAGGCCGGCAGCGCCGACGACGGCGATCAGGCTGGTGGTCTGCACGCCGAAGCGGTTGAGCACCGCGATCACGGTGAAGACCATGATCACGACGCGCAGGATCTTGCCCGGCAGCGGGAGAAAGACCGGATCGATGTGTTCGGTGCGGCGCATCGCCCGGGTGGCCAGGCGGGCGGCCCAGCCGGCGACGGTGAAGCCGACGATCAGGGTCAGCAGGGCGCCGATGATGTTGATGCCCCAGCTGGTCAGCAGGGTCGGGAGTTGTTCGGTGTAGCGTTGCAGGATTTCATGCATGGTGCGCCGAGCTTAGCCTGCGTGCCGCGATCTGTCCTGGCGCGGCGACGGCGCCGCATCACAACCCCATGTCCGGCACGCTCATCGGCGTCGATTTCACCAGCGCACCCTCGCCACGCAAGCCCATCACGGTGGCGCGCGGCAGCCTGCTGCAGGGCCGGCTGCGCCTGCACCGGCTGGACAGCTGCGCCAGCTTTGCCGCCTTCGAGGCCGTGCTCGCCGAACCCGGCCCCTGGACGGGCGCCTTCGACTTCCCGTTCGGCCTGCCGCGGGCCTTCGTCGACGCGCTGGCGCTGGGCGGCAACGCGGCCGAGGTGCGTGCCGCCGTGCAGGCGCGCTGCGCCACGCGCATGGACTTCCGGGCCCTCGTCGATGCCTGGGGCGCCGGCCGCGCCGGCCCGCTAGCGCACCGCGCCACCGACCTCGCGCTGGGCCAGGGTCTGCGCTCGACGAGCCCGCTGCAGACGCGCTACGTGCCGGTGGGTTTCATGTGGTTCGAGGGCCTGCCGCGTCTGCTGGCCGCGGGTCTGCACCTGCCCGGACTGCAGGGCGACGACACCCGGCGCCCGGCACCTGAGGACGAGCCGCGCGTGGCGCTGGAAGGCTACCCCGGTGCGCTGGCCTTCGCGCTGATCGGCCGGCGCTCGTACAAGAACAGCGACACACCCGACCGCCTGATCGCCCGCCGCAACATCGTCGATGCCCTGCTGCGTGGCGGTGCCGGCGGCGCTTATGCCGGCGCGCCGCGGCTGGTGTTGAACCCGACCCTGCAGGCCTCCCTGCTCGCCGACGCCAGCGGCGACCGGCTCGACGCGGTGCTCTGCCTGGTGCAGGCGGCCTGGGCCGTGCAGCAGCCGCGGCATGGCCTGCCGGCGGCGGTGGACCCGGTGGAGGGCTGGATCGCCGGCGCCGTCAGCGTTGCGCCGCAACTTCGGTGAGGTTCACGAGCACGTCCTCGTAGCGTTGCACCGTGTCGCGCCGGCGATGGGCCAGCTCCAGCATGCGGCTGCGCGGCAGTTCGCGTGCGCGCTGGGCCACCGGGCGCAGCCAGGTGGGGGCGCAGTTCGGTGCCTGCGACTCGTCCAGAGCCTGGAACACCCGGCCCGAATAACGTTGCAGGGCGATCAGGCCGGCCTGGACCACCGCCTCATGGGACTGCACCAGCGACTCAGGTCCGGTGGCGCCGGGGTCGTCGAGCAGGTTGCCGAGCTGGCTGCGCACGGGTTCGAGCTGGGTCGATCCGATCCCGTCCAGGCCCTGCAACAAAAGCTCCAGCTGACAGCCCTCGGGCTTGCCGGTGACCGAGCTGGCGACGCTGCGCCGCACCTGGGCGTCGATCTCCGACAGCGCCTGGAACAGGCGCCTGGCGTCGTCGTGGGTGGCCAGCGCGTACTGCCTGGCATAGCGCGCCTGCAGCGCCAGCAGTGGTCGTCCGTCCTGGCTGTCCAGCCGGTCGAGGCGTGAGCTCAGGCGGTCGCGTTCGTCGCTGTCGGTGCTGGCGTCCAGGCGCTTATGCAGGTCGTGGCGCTGCAGCAGGTTGGTGTTCAGGCGCTGGCCGGCGTTGAACAGCGCAAGCTGGGTCGCCGAATTCAGGATCTCCGCAGGATCGGCGCTGTAGGCCTTGACGTACCAGTTGCCGATGTCGTCCTTGGCGAGCACAAAATTCGTCGCGCCGCCGCCGCCGAGGGAGACGCGGTTGATGTTCTGCCAGTAGAGCTTGTCGAGCTCGACGCGGCGCCGCGCCTCCTCGCTGCCGCGGTCGGTCAGCCAGTTCGGGAGCAGGTACTTCCACCAGTCATTGAGCATGCTGCGGTACTGCGGCTCGGAGGCTTCCTGGAGTTCGGACGCGGAATGTGCGCTGCGCAGGTAGTCGCTGGCAGGGCGCAGGTAGATCATCGCGGTGCGCTGGTCGTAGGCCGCGTTGATCGCCGCCATCATGCTGGCGGCGGCCTCGGCGTCGCCGGCGGACAAGGCCTGGACACGCTGTGCACGCAGGCTGGCGATGAGCCCGTCGACGACCTCGAGCTGGTCCATCGCGGCGCAGGCGTCGGTGTCGGGCGCTGGCTGACCCTGGCCGTCTGCCGGCGCCAGCGCTTCGCGCAGCAGCAAGCCGCTGCAACTGCTGCGCTGCGCAAATGGCAGGCGGCCGACGCGGTCGAGTGCGAGCTCGAGGTCGGCCACCGGAGGTCCGTTGGCTTGCGCCTTGCGGGCCAGCGCCGCCAGGCGGCTCTTCAGCAGCGCCGCCACGCCGGCGGCGTCGGTGACCCGGGCGGCGTCGGCCAGCGCCAGCACCTCGTCACGCAGCGGCAGCACCACCGCGCGCATGCGTGCGGCGTCGTCGGCCCGGGTCTGCGCCAGGGCCTGTGCGTCACGCACCTGGCGGGCCGTCTCGCCGGCACGTGCGATCTGCTGTTCGAGGGCCTTGATCTGCCGGTCAAGCGTGGCCACGCGGGCAGCCAGGTCGATGTGCTGACCTGCCGCGAGTGCCGCGTCCTGCCGCAGCCGCATGCGGATCGCCTGCAACAGGTCGGCCTTGGACTGAGGCTCGCCCAGACCGGCCAGCAAACGCGCTTTTTCGGCCTCCACATGGCGCGAGGTCGCTCTCAGCCGCTGCTGCCGCTCGGGCACGATCCCGGCGTCGGACTCGCGCTCCAGCCAGGCGCGCAGCGGCGCCAGCGCGCCGGCTTCGCCCGGTTCGCCCTCGGCGATCGGCACCCCCGGGTAGAGCGCCGTCACCGCGGCGCGGTCCTGTGCGGCGGCCCTGTGCTCGGTGGCCGACAGCGGCGGCGCCAGGCCCGGCATCAGCTTGTGCGCGTCGCCGACCAGGGTCTGCACCGCGGCGGCCAGGCTCGCCATCGCCAGCACGTAGCCGTCCACCGCCTTGCGCGCCGCCTCGCGTTCGGTGCCCAGTGCGCGCAGACGCGCCTTGTCGTCGGCCGCCAGGTCGGGCGCGGCCTCCTGGCCCGGCGCGCTGGCGCGGGGTGCGGCCGGGCGGGTGAGGGCGGCCACGATCTGGTCGAAGGCCAGGGCCGGCGGCAGCCGGAAGGCGCGCTCGATGGCTGCATTCTCGACCCGCGCCTGGCGTTTCTGCTCCGCATCGCGCTCATGCCGGCGCTGCAGGTCGTTGGCATGCACGAGCAGGGTGTTGGCCAGTGACTGCAGCACCGAGCGGTTGGACTTCAGCGAGCCCCCGGCGCTCGGACTCAGATCGCTGAACAGGGACTCGTTGTTGACGACGAACAGGATCCTCTCGGCAAAGAAGATCAGGGCCTCGTTCAGTCTGCCGAAGGCACCGGCCACGCTGCGTTCGCGGACCTTGCGCTCGTCGTCAGTGTCGGCCGGCAGGTTGTAGGCCTTGCCAAGCTCGTCGGTGAGGGCGTCGATCCCTTTGGCGCCGCCGCGCAGTTGCACCTTGAGGCCGCTCTCGTCGCCGGTGTAGACCGCCAGCAGCGATTCGAGGTTGTCGTGCGCGTCCTTCAGCGCCTGCCGTTCCGGGCAGACCGGACAGGCCAGCAGCCGTTCCTCCACGCGATCGCGGATGCGCACGATCAGGGGCTTGGCCGAAACGGCAAGGTAGGCGTACTGTCGCTGCTGCACCTCCTTCTGGTTCAGCAGCGCCCCCTTGTAGACGTCCACGTCCACCTGCAGAGCAGAGCAGCCGCCGAGCAGCAGGGCCGCGGCAACCAGGGCGGCACGCGGCGTCATGGCTGGCGCTCGAGGTCGAGCAGGGTCTGCAGCGCCTGGCGCTGTTCACGCAGCCTGGACATGTCGGACCAGAGGGCGCGCACGACGTCGGGCCCGCCCAGGCTCGGCTGGGTGACGCCCGCGACCACGCCCAATGCGCGGTCGACGGCGGAGAAGAAGCCTTCGGGGTTGGAGCCCATCACGACCACCAGGCGGTGGTCCTTGGGCGCCTCGCGAAACCCCTCCGGGCCGAACATCACCAGCCGCCGGTTGAGCTGCCCCTTGTCCTCCTGCAGTTGAACGCCAGCCCCGTTGGCGCGCACGCTGACACCCTCCTTGTTGATGTCGACGCTGCCGGAAAGCGAGTCGATCAGGTCTGAACGGACCCAGCCGGAGGCAAACTTCGTCCAGTTCAGTGCGCTGGACTGACCCTGGACTCGCACCCGGTAGATCGTCGGCGGCAGTTGTTCGCGTGGGTCGAAGACGCCCAGGTAGTAGGTCTGGACGATGTTCGTCGTCGGAGCGTGCCCGAGCACCAGGGTGCCGGTGGCGGCCACCAGCGAATTCGTGGCCGTGGGTGTCGAGCAGCCGCCAAGCATGACCAGGCACGAGGCCGCCGCAGGCAGGAAACGCTCAAGCAACGACATGCTGAACCCTCCAGGCCGGGTGATCCTAGACCTGTGCCGAAGGGCCGCCATCCCTAGTCGTGTCGGCGCTCGCCTGCAGACGGGTCGGCGGGCGGGCGTGTCCGGCCGATGGCCGCAGTCACGCAAGCGTCACGCTGTGCCGGCATGTCGCCGGCACGCGACAGCGCGTCCCCGGCGGCATCGACTTGCCGACGCCGGCATCTGCGTGACAGCCTGTCACGCGTCGAGACTGCTCCGACTCATTCATTCACCGTCGGAGACCCTGGACATGCACTTCAGAACCTCGCGCATTGCCCTGGCCGCGATGCTGGCCACGAGTGGCGCCGCGGCGCTGGCCCAGCAGGCGCAGCCCACGCAGCGCATCGAGATCACCGGCTCGGCGATCAAGCGCACATCGGCCGAAGGCCCGGCGCCGGTCGAGATCGTGACCCGCGAAGACATCGCGCGCAGTGGTGCGTCGAACCTGAACGAGCTGCTGCGTACGATTCCGTCGATCGACATCTTCGACCAGGGCGAGCTGGCGTCCAACTCGCCGGCCGGCTCGGGCACCGCCAGCGTGCGCCTGCGCGGCCTGAGCGACAGCCAGACCCTGGTTCTGCTCAACGGCCGGCGCGTGCCCGTGAACGCGCTCTACGATTCCTCCGGCGCCGGTGCCGCCTTCGACGTCAACTCGCTGCCGGTCGGTGCGATCGAACGGGTCGAGATCCTGAAGGACGGGGCCTCGGCGATCTACGGCGCCGACGCCGTCTCGGGCGTCATCAACTTCATCACCCGCACCGACTACCAGGGCCTGGAGCTGACCGCCAGCTACGGCAGCAGCAGCCGCAGCGACGGGCAGGAAAAGCGCGTCGGCCTGGCCTTCGGTTTCGGCGACCTGACCAAGGACCGCTACAACCTGCTGGTGGGCCTGGACGTCTTCAAGCGCGAGCCGATCTACCGCAAGGACCGCGACCTGACCGATTCGGTGGACTTCCGCGAGCTCGGCGCCGGCGACCGGCGCAGCAGCTTCTCGCCCTTCGGCAACGTGGTCGACCCGAACACCGGCGGCTTCGTCGGCATGCCCTACACCGCCTGCCCGGCGGACAGCCTGGGTGCGGGCAACATCTGCCGCTACGACTTCAACAAGAGCATCCTGACCTCGTACAACGGCGCCGACCGCGTCAGCGCACTGCTCGTGGGCAATGTCGCGATCACGCCCGACATCCGCGCCTTTGCCGAGGCCACCTTCTCGACCGCCAAGGACACTTTCGAGTCGCATCCGGTGCCCGACTTCTTCATCGTGCCGATCACCGACGAAGCGCAGCGCCCCTACGAGATCCTGGACGGCGAGGGCGGCGGCACCGACACGATCTACATCGCCGGGCGCTTCCTGCAGGGCGGGCCGCGCACGACGCAGCGCAAGTCGGACTTCCTGAACCTGGCCACCGGCGTCGAGGGTTATACCGGCGGCCTGGACTGGAAGCTCTCGGTCAGCCATGGCGTGAGCAAGGTGAAGAACGCCGACAGCAACTACTTCGACGCCGACCTCTGGGCCGAGGCCACCGGCAACGGCTCGATCAACCCGACCCTGCTGACCAATGACCAGGCCCTGGTGGATTCGCTGAAGGTCAGGCCGCAGCGTGTGGGCGAGTCCAAGCTCACGACCTTCAACGGCCTGGTCAGCGGCGACCTGCTGAAGATGCCGGCCGGCATGCTGAAGTACGCGGTCGGCCTGGCCTGGAACAAGGAGTCGCTGAAGGACACCCCCGACGCGCTGACCCAGGCCGGCGATGTCGTCGGCAGCATCCAGCAGTCGGCGGTGAGTGCCTCGCGCAACTCGAGCGCCATCTTCGGCGAACTCCAGGTGCCGGTGCTGAAGAACCTGGAGGGCCAGCTTGCACTGCGCTACGACCGCTACCCGGGCAGCAGCGAGGTCAGCCCGAAGATCGGCCTGAAGTACACGCCGACGGCATCACTCGCCCTGCGCGCTTCATACACCGAGAGCTTCCGTGCGCCGGTGCTCAAGCAGCTCTACGGCGCCAGCGAACAGGGCGCCGCGACGGTGACCGACCCGGACCTGTGCCGCATCCTGGGGGCACCGATCGTCATCGAGGACGGCGTCGAGACCTGCGTCGTCAACGCCTTCCAGGTCAACGGGGCCAACGCCGACCTGAGACCCGAGAAGGGCAAGACCTTCAACCTCGGCGTGATCCTCGACGTCGGCGCGGGCTTCAGCGCCAGCGTCGACTGGTGGCAGATCACGATGCGCGACAACATCACGACACCGACCCTGGCCAGCGCCATCGAGGCCGGACGCTGGACCCGTGAGGGTGCGCGCGTGAACATCTTCACCAATCTGCAGAACATCGCCGAGCGCGAGACCTCGGGCGTGGACGTCGACGCGCGCTACCGGGTCAAGGGCACGCCGGTGGGCAACCTGAGCTTTCGCAACCTGCTGACCTGGTACGACACCAACAAGACCAAGGACAGCAGCAGCGATCCCTGGGTCGAGTTCAACGGCACCTATGCCACGCCGCGCTTTCGCAATGCCTTCACCGTGACCAGCGAGGTCGGCGCCTGGACCGTCTTCGGCGCCTGGCGCACGGTGGGCGGCTTCTGGGACAGCGACCGCGGCTTCCCTCTGCCCGACGGCACGCGGCGCGTGCACAACCACGAGGAACTCGATCTGCAGATCCAGTACGGTGGACTGAAGGGCTGGGAATTCACCGCCGGCATGAAGAACCTGCTCGACAAGGCGCCGCCCTTCAGCGTGCAGAACGCATCCGACAACACCTACACCCAGATGGGTTTCGCCGAGATCTATTCGGCACGCGGCCGCTTCGGCTATGTGAGCGCGAAGTACGCGTTCTGAGGTGGCAGCCCGCTGCCGCTGCGGCGGCGGCGGGCGCGCCCTCGCGCTGCCGACCGCGCGCGCGAGCAATCGCGCCCTGCGCTCAGGTGCCGGCCTGCACCTGGGGCAGCGTGGCCAGGACCTCGGCGATGCCGCAGACCGCGGCGTCGATCTGCGCCGCGCTCCAGGAGGCATAGGCGACGACCAGGCCGTTGAACCGCGTCGCCTGCCAGCAGCGCGTCGACAGGGCCTCGGCGCCGATGCCGCGCCGGTGCAGCAGCTTCACCACTTCGACATCACGCCAGTGCGCCGGCAGGTGCAGGCAGGCATGCCAGGCGGTGTCGGTGCGGCCCAGGATCACGTCGGCCGCAAGCCAGCGCCGGACGGCCCGGCGAAAGGCTTCGCGCCGCGTGCCCAGGACATCGCGCAGCGTGCGCAGATGCGCGCTCAGGTGACCGCCGTCGATGAAGGCCTCCAGGGCCAGCTGCTGCGCCACCGGCGTGTGGTCGCCGAGCGGCCCGCGCGCGGTGATGAAGACATCGGCCAGGCGCTCGGGCACGACCAGGTAGCCGATGCGCAGCGACGGGAACATGATGCCCTCGAAGGTTCCCATCAGGATCACGCGCTCGGCCGCGTCGCGCGCCATCAGGGCCACCGGCGCCGGCGCACGGTGCACGATCTCGTCATTGAAATTGCCCTCGACGATCCAGCGCTGCGCGCCGGCGGCCCAGGCGAGCAGCGCGTCGCCGCGTGCGCGCGAGGTCGGCGTGCCGAGCGGGTACTGCGCCAGCGGGTGCAGATAGGCCAGCCTGGCCTCGGGCGCCAGCGTCATCGCCATCTCGACGTCGAAGCCCTCGTCGTCCAGCGGCACACCGACCACGCGGCCGTGCAGCATCTCCAGCAGCAGGGGCAGGCTCGGGTGGCTCGGGTCCTCGACCCAGACCGTGTCGCCGGGCTTGAGCAGCACCCGGGCCACGGTCTCGATGGCCTGCAGCGGCCCGTTGACGACGATCACCTGCTCGGCGCTGCAGGGCAGGCCGCGGCTGAGTGCGAGGTGGCGCGCGATCGCCGAACGCAGGGTCGGCAGGCCGGCCGTCGGGCCGTAGCCGAGGTGGTCGCGCCATTCTTCCTGCAGCGCCGCCGTCATCAGCCGGCGCCAGCGGTCGAGCGGGAACTCGGCCTCGGGCCAGGCGCGCGGGTGCAGCACCGGCGGGTGGAACTGCTGGCGCGGCAGTTCGAAGGCGCGCGCCAGCGCCATGTAGGGCTGGAACTGTTCGAGCCGTCGGCGTGCCGCTTCGTTGGCCTCGGGCGCCGTGCCGGCAGCGGGACGGATCTGCGCCACCGGCACGTCCTGGCAGACATAGCTGCCGTCGCCGACCCGCCGCTGCACCAGGCCGTCGGCCTGCAGCTGCGCAAAGGCCTCGTCGACCACGCCGCGCGCGACCTGCCACTCGCGCGCAAGCTGGCGCGCCGAGGGCAGGCGCGCACCCGGCGCGAGCACGCCGGCACGGATCTGCTCGATCACCGTGTGATAGACCTGCGCCCGGCGCCCGCGCAGCTGATGCGCGTCGTCGGCCATCGTCGTCAGCAAGGCGCCCTGGGCGCGTTTGGTCAAGTCATCTGCTCCTGCGTGGCTTCGGCCACAGTGGCATGCTGCGCGGCGACGCGCCCCGGGTCGAGGGTCCGGGTGACGGATGGCGGCAACGTCGGGATGAAATGCCGCCTGCGATGACGAGCGGCGAGGCTGCGGCATTGGCCCGCTCGTGGCCGACACAATGGACCTTGCGCGGCGGGCGGCGGCGCGCCGATCATGGGCGCGTGAACCCCGACAGCGCCTTCGAAACCCCCGCCGCCGGCCCGCTCCGGCGCCTGCTGCTCTTCGTCGGCGCCGCGACGGCCGGCGAGTCCGAGGTGGCGGCGACGCTGGCGCGCAGCGGCTGGCGCTGTCTGTGGCTGGCCGATGCCGATGCCGCCCAGCGCGCCGCCGGCCACGCGCGCTTCGATGCCGTCGTGCTGCGCGCCGAAAGTGAGGGCGGCTCGCCGCCGCGCACCATCGAACCCCTGCGCCAGGCGCTCGGCTGCCCGATCCTGGTGGTTGCCGAGTCCGCCGACGAAGTCGACGAGGTCATCGCGCTGGAACTCGGCGCCGATGCCTGGCTCGCCGGACCGTTGACGGCACGCCGACTGCGTGCCCACCTGCTGGCCCTGCTGCGGCCGCGCGACGACGCGGCCGCGGGCGGGGGCGACAGCCTGGCGCTGGGCGGCTGGACCCTGGACGCGGACAGCCTGCGCCTGGCGTGCCAGGAGCGCAGCGTGGACCTGACGGCGCTGCAGGCCAGCCTGCTGCGCTGCCTAGCCGAGCGGGCCGGGCACGTCGTCTCGCGCGACGTGCTGGCGACGGCCGTGGGTGGCGGCCGCGCCCTGCATCTGCGCAGTGTCGACGTCTATGTCGCACGCCTGCGCCGCCGGCTGCGCGAGGCGCGTGTGGACGGGGTCAGCATCGAGGGTGTGCGCGGCCGCGGCTATGCGCTGGACATCCTGGGCGATCCGCTGAGCCCCGGCGTCCTGCGCTGGCCCTGGCGGGCGCCTGGCGCGGTGGCGCCTCCGGTGCTGGCCGCTGCCTGATCAGTCCGCCGCCGCGGCCGCCGCCGCGGCCATCAGGCCATGCATCTCGGCGCTGCTGCCGGCGCCCACGGCCAGCAGGTTCAGCTGCCCTGCAATGTCCTGGCGCTGGCGCGGGTCCACCAGCCGCCAGGCGTCGGCGATCTGGGCCTGCACCGGCGCCGGGTCGTCGCCGGCACCGATGAGCACGATCAAGCGCGACAGCGGCACGCGCTGCAGCACCGCCTCGAGCTCGAAGCGGGTGCCCAGGCGGCCCGGGTGGTATTCGCGCAGGTCCAGCAGCACGACGCCGGCATGGTCCATCAGGGCCAGCACGGTGGCGCGCCAGGTGGCATTGCTGCAGAAAAGCTCGTGCACCCGGCAGCGCCCGTCGGGGTCGCGGTCGGCGGCCAGGGCCTGCACACGCGCCGGGATCTCGTCGTCGGCGACGATGAAACGATCGCGCAGCCGGCCGCGCAGGAAGGCGAAGAACTCGTCGGGTTCGAGGTTGCCGCCGGCGAGGTCGGGGCCGGCGATCATCCAGGTCGGACCGGCGAAGCGCCAGCGCGCCAGGAAGCGGTCGGTGAAGGCCTCGCTGCGTGCACTCGGCTTGAACACGCGCAGCATCAGCAAGGCGGCGCTGGGTGCCGGCGCCCTGCGCCGCGCCCACCACAGTGCCACGCGCTCCAATGCCCGCCAGCCGGTCCAGGCCACCAGGACCACCGCCGCCATCCACTCCATCGCATGTCGGGTGCGTTCATCGAAGGAGATCGCCAGCACCAGTCCACCGCAGTAGGCCGTGACCAGGGCCCAGTAGGCATGCAGCGCCATCTGCTGGTCGCTGAAGCGGCGCTCGTCGTAGCGCTGCGCCAGGCGCAGCAACATGCGCCAGGCTGCCGCCGCCGCCGCACCGAGCAGGACGAGCAGGTACAGCCCGGCCCAGAGCCAGTCGGCCGCGGCGACCACTTCGTCCTCGTCGCCACCGAAGCCGGCCGCCAGGGCAATGCCGAGCGCAAACACCACCATGCCCACCGACAGCGCCGCCACCAGGGGCGGCCCGGCGCCGCGCACCGCCGGGCGCAGAAAGGCGGCCAGCATGGCCGCCAGCAGGGCGGCCAGCGCCGCCAGCGCGAGGCCCGGACCGAGCCCGGCGCCGGCGCCCACCAGGCCGGCAGCGAAGGCCGACATCGTCAGGCCGGCGCCGATCCAGACCCGGTTCTCCGGCAGGCCGGCCTGGAAGGCCCAGCCCAGCACCGCCGGCAGCACGAGCAGCGGCCACAGCACCAGGTGCGAGCTCAGGGTGTCCACCGGGCTGTCGTCGCCGGCGGGTTCACCGGCCATCTGCCACCAGACCACGCCGGCGAGCACGAGCACGGCGAGCAGCAGCCACCAGTACAGCAACCCGGCCACGAACTGCACGCCGAGCACACGCCGACGCAGCCGGCGCGCCGGCTCGAACGCGCCGTGCGTGCCGATGCTGTCGGCCGCGCGCAGGCGGATCTCCAGCGGCAGGCGGTTCGGCGGCGCGGTCGGGCGGTGCAGTTGCACCAGACCGTCACCCTGCGCCAGCGCCGCCTGCAACTCGGGCAGGCGGCGGACGTAGCGCCGCCGTACCCAGGCCGCGCCGGCCACCGCCAGGGGCACCAGGAACAGGATCAGCAGGGCGACGAGCGCGCTCCACTGCGTCAGGTTGAGGTCGTCACTTTCGGCCATCGGCTGCGAGTGTGGACCTGCCGCTGCCGGCGTGAATCCCGAAGATCGGTCCGCGGCGCTGGAGACTGGCGCCGGTGGCCCGGCGCGCTTGGGCTCCTTCGCGCATGGCACCATCGCCCCCTGACCGGAGACGCCCATGCCGCCCACCCATGCCGCCACCTTCATGCGCCGCCTGTGCACCGGCCTGGTGTTGCTGGCGGCGCTCGGCGCCGCTGCGGCCACCCTGCCGGGCCGCGTCGAGAAGGTCATCGACGGCGACAGCCTGGTCTTCCGGCCGGATGCGGGCGGCGCTGCCCTGGAGGTGCGGCTGAAGGGCATCGACGCTCCCGAGGGCTGCCAGGACGGCGGGCCCGAGGCGCGCGAGTACCTGCGCGAGTTCGTGCACGACAAGCCGGCCACCCTGGTCACGCTGGGCAAGGACAGCTACGGCCGCACCCTGGGCGAGTTGAAGGTCGACGGCATGCTCGTCAACCAGCGCCTGGTGGCCGAGGGCCATGCCTGGAGCCTGCGCGGCCGCTCCAACCAGGGCGTCTACGTCAAACAGGAAAAGGTGGCGATGGCGCTCAAGCGCGGGCTGCACGCCACGCCCGGGGCCATCCAGCCCTGGGACTTCAGGCGCCGCCATGGCCGCTGCGGCAGCCCGCAGCCGCCCGCGGCGCAAGCGGCGGCGATCGTGGCCCCCGTGTCGCAGCCGCCCGTGCCATCGGTCGCGGCGCCCGGTTTGCGCTGCGACGGGCGTACCCATTGTTCGCAGATGCGGTCTTGCGCCGAGGCGGAGTACTTTCTCGCGCATTGCCCGGGCGTGAAGATGGACGGCAACCGCGACGGCGTGCCCTGCGAGCGGCAGTGGTGCGGCCGATGAGTCACTTCAGCGTCACCCAGCGCAGTTCCAGCGTGTCGTTGGGCCATTGCACCAGGCCCACGCCGTCGGCCATCGCCCAGTTCAGCCGGCGCCTGTACAGCGGCACATAGGGCAGGTCGGCGGCGATCATCGTCAGCGCCTGGCCGACCATGGCCCGGCGCCGGGCGAGGTCGGGCTCGATGCGGATCGCGTCGATCACCGCGTCGAGCTTCGGGTTGCTGTAGCGCCCGGCGTTGAAACTGCCCAGACCGTTGCCCTCGTGGCTGCGGAACAGGCCGTTCAGCGAGCCCCAGGCGTCGGGGCTCGCGGTCCAGCCGAACTCGACGAAGCTGGCGCTGGCCTGCGTCAGCTTGGGGAAGAACAGGTTGGGCGTGCTCACGCGCAGCGTGGTGCGGATGCCGACCTGGGACAGCATCGCCGCCGCGGCCTGGCAGACGTTCTGCCGCCAGCTCACGTTGACGCAGTCCAGGGTCACGCCGAAACCCTGGGCGTAGCCGGCCTCGGCCAGCAGGGCCCTGGCGCGCGCCGGGTCGTAGGCCAGGCGCCGGCCGAGCGCCGGGTCGGCGCCGTCGACCAGGGGCGACAGGAAACCGACCGCCGGTTCGGCCTGGCCGCGCAGCACCTTGTCGATGATGAGTTCGATGTTCAGTGCATGCGCCACGGCCTGGCGCACGCGCCGGTCCTTGAACGGGTTGCGGCCCGGCAGGCCCTTCACATCGGCGAATTCGAGGGTGTCGCGCGCCTGGTCGAAGGTGAAGTACTGCTGACCCAGCTCGGCCACCGCCGTGACCTTGATCCTGGGCTGGCGCTGCAGCCGCGCGATGTCCTGGAACGGTGGGTCGAGCACCAGGTCGACCTCGCCCGAGGCCAGCGCGGCCAGCCGTGTCGCATCGCTCTTGATGACGATGAAGCGCACTTCGGCGACGTTGCCGTTGCGCGCATCCCCGCGCCCCCACCAGGCGTCGTGGCGCTGCAGCACGGTGACCACGTCGGGCTCGTAGCGCAGCAGCTTGAACGGCCCGGTGCCGTTGGCGTTGCGCACGGCAAAGGTTTCCTGCTTGGCGTTGTAGTCCTGCGCCTGCGGCACGCCATGCGCCTCGCTCCAGGCGCGGCTCATGATGCTGATGTACTGCAGCTTTTCCGGCAGCACCGCGTCGGGCGCGTCGAGCAGCAGGTCCACCGTCAGCGCATCCACCTTCAGCGCCTGCGTCACGCCCTTGAGCTGGAAGGCACGCTGCGAGGTGCGGCCCAGCGCCCGGCCGATCGAGAACACCACGTCGTCGGCATGCATGAGGCTGCCGTCGTGGAAGTGCACCTCGGGGCGCAGTTTGAAGCGCCAGCGTGTCGGCGCCAGCTGCTGCCAGGACAGGGCCAGCGCCGGTTCGAGCCGGAAGTCCGCGTCGCGGCCGACCAGGGACTCGTGCACCTGGTAAGCCACGCGCGAGTGGTAGAGCAGGGCCAGCGCATGCGGGTCCTGGGTCTGCGGGTCGAAGGCGCTGGCAATGCGCAGGGTCCGGGCCTGGGCCGGCGCCGCCGGCAAGGCCAGCAGCAGCGCCAGCAGCGCGGCCGACAATGTGGACATCAGCCTGGCCGACAGGGCGGCCGGAGACGGCGGGCGCTTCTTGCTTGACATGGCGAGACAGTGTAAGGAGCCTGATAACGTCGGGTGCATGCAACTGCCGACCGTACCGCCCGCCGTCACCGCCCAGGCGACGCGCTGGTTCGGTGACTGGGTCGGCGAGGTCGACCGCAACTCGATGCGCGCCGACGGCATGGCGGCCCTGGTGGGCTCGCTGATCGTGCTGCCGCAGGGCATCGCGTTTGCCGCCCTGGCCGGGCTGCCGCCGACCTGGGGCCTGTACACCAGCATCGTGCCCTGCATCATCGCGGCGCTGATGGGATCGACCCGGCTGATGGTGTCCGGCCCGACGAATGCCACCTCGCTGGCCCTGGCGGCGATGCTGGCGCCGCTGGCCGTGGCCGGATCGCCGGCCTACCTGAAGCTGGCCCTGGTGGCCACCTTCGCGCTCGGCCTGGTGCAGGCGGTGCTCGGCCTGGTGCGCCTGGGCATGCTGGCCAATTTCGTCTCGCCCTCGGTGCTGCTCGGCTTCACCAGCGGGGCGGCGCTGCTGATCGCCGAACATGCCCTGCGTGATCTTTCCACCGGCTGGGTCGAACTCGCCATCGGCGCCGTCACCCTGGGCGCCACGCTGGCGGCGCAGCGCTGGCTGCGCGGCGGCCAGCACATGCTGATCGGCCTGATCTGCGGCGGCCTGGCCGGCTGGGCGCTGGAATGGGGCGGCTGGGACCCGACCACGGTGGGCCGCATCGCGCGTGCCCTGCCCACGCTGCAGGCACCGTCGCTGAGCCTCACCGACCTGCGCCATGTCGGCGGCGTCGCGCTGGCGCTGGCGGTGGTCTCGCTGGGGCAGACGATGGCCGTCGGCAAGGCCCAGGCCGGTCGCCGCGGCGAGCTCTTCGACCCGAACCGCGAATGCGTGGCGCAGGGGGCGTCGAACCTTGTGGGCTCGTTCTTCTCGTGTTTCGTCTCCTGTGGTTCGCTCAACCGCAGCATCGTCAACGAGCAGGTCGGCGCGCGCACCCCGCTGGCCGGCGTCTTCTCGGCCCTGATCGTGGCCCTGCTGGTGCTTGTCGGCGGGCCGGTGATCCAGCATCTGCCGATGTCGGCGATCGCGGCTTCGCTGCTGCCGGTGGCCTGGGGCCTGGTCGACCGCGCCCACTGGCGCCGCGTGCTCAGGATCGACCGCGTCGAGACCGCGATCGCCGGCGGCACCGCCGTCGGCACGGTACTCGTCTCGCTGGAGGTCGCGATCCTCGGCGGCATGATCGCCTCGATGATCACCTATCTGTACCGCAGTGCACGCCCGGCGCTGCGCACGATGGGTTTCGACAAGCCGACCTCGGCCGACCAGGGCCAACCCGGTAGCCGGCCCTTCATCGTGCTCGACGACAACCCGCCCGGTGCGCTGCCGGAATGCCCGCAGCTCAAGCTGCTGCGCATGGAAGGCTCGGTCTATTTCGGCGCCGTGGCGCATGTGGGCGACCACCTGCACCGGTTGCGCGCCGAGGCGCAGCCGCAGAAGCATCTGCTGGTGATGGCCAAGAGCATGAGCTCGATCGACATCGCCGGCGCCGACCTCTGGGAGGCCGAGCGCATCCGCCGCCTGTCCCTGGGCGGCGACCTCTACTTCCACCGGCCGCGCGAGCCGGTGGTGGACATGTGGCTGCGCAGCGGCTTCCTCGAGCGCCTGGGGCGCGACCATCTCTTCGACAGCAAGCCGCTGGCCCTGGGGACGATCGTCCCGCGGCTTGACCCCGAGATCTGCCGAACCTGCACGGCGCGCATCTTCAGGGAGTGCGCCTACCAGCCCGGCGGCGCCAAAGCGGCCAAGGTCGCCAAACCCGCGGGCAGGAAAACATGATCAGCCTCGGCGCAAGCGCCCAGGGCCTGCGGGCCTCGCCTTTGCCGCTGGACTAACGCGCGATGGCGCCGCTGCTGATGCCCGATACCGACGCCGAACGGCTGGGCCGGCCGGTGTCGGGCTGGCGGCTGCGCCTGTACACCATCATCTTCGAGGCCGACACGCGGGCCGGCCATGCCTTCGACCTGGCCCTGATCGGCTGCATCGTCGCCAGTGTCGCCGTCGTCGTCGCCGACAGCGTGGCCGCGGTGCATGCCCGCCACGGCACCCTGCTCGGAGTGCTGGAGTGGGTCTTCACGATCGCCTTCACGGTCGAGTACCTGGCCCGCCTGGCCTGCGTGCGGCGCCCGATGCGCTACGCGCGCAGCGCCTTCGGCATCATCGACCTGCTGGCCATCCTGCCGAGCTATCTGGTCGTCCTGGTGCCCGGCGCCAACGCGCTGATCAACGTGCGGGTGCTGCGCCTGCTGCGCATCTTCAGGCTGCTCAAGCTGGGCCACTATGTGCGCGAATTCCGCGCGCTGAGCCTGGCGCTGGCGGCGTCGCGGCGCAAGATCCTGATCTTCCTGTCCTTCGTCGCGATGGTGGTACTGGTGATGGGCACCCTGATGTACGTGGTCGAGGGGCCGGACAACGGATTCGCCAACATCCCGCTCAGCGTGTACTGGGCGATCACGACGATGACCACCGTGGGCTTCGGCGACATCACGCCCAAGACCGACCTCGGCCGCGCCATCGCCTCGCTGATGATGCTGATCGGCTGGGGCACGCTGGCCGTGCCCACCGGCATCGTCAGCGCCGAGTTCACGGCCGCGCGCGTGCAGCGCGAAACCACCACCCGCAGCTGCCACGAATGCCTGAGCGAAGGGCATCTGCCCAACGCACGTTTTTGCCGCGACTGCGGCGCGCCCCTGCCCGAGTACCAGCACGATCGATGAGCGCGACGGACAATGGCAGCATGAACGCAGCTTATGCCGGCGCCGCGGACGGCACCTTCCACGCCAGCGAACTCACGCGCGGCCCCTGGCACCCGGCACATCAGCATGCCGGTCCGCCGTCGGCCCTGGTCTGCCGGGCGATCGAGGCCGCCGCCGCGCCGCACGGCCTGACGCATCTGGGCCGCTTCACCGGCAACCTGCTGCGGCCGGTGCCGATCGGCGCGCTGACCATCGAGGTTGCCGAGGACTACGTGGGCCGCAACGCCGGCCACTTCTCGGCCCGCCTGATCGCCGGCGACAAGGAGGTCGCGCGCTTTACCGCGCTGATGCAGCGCGAGGACGCGGTGCCGGTGCCCGAGGGCACGCCCGGCCATCCGCTGCCCGTGGCGCCACGCGCGCCGGCCGACTGCGAGACCGTCTTCATGCCCTTCGCCGGCAAACAGCGCGGCTACGGCGACCTGGTCGAGAACCGGGTCGCCGAGGGCCGCTTCTTCCGCGGGCCGTGCAGCATCTGGTTCCGCCTGCGCCACCCGCTGGTCGACGGCGAGACGCCGAGCCCCTACCAGCGCGTGGCCGTGGCCGCCGACTCGGGCAATGGCGTCAGCGCGTCGCTGGACTTCGCGCGCTACAGCTTCGTCAACTGCGACCTGACGATCAACCTGATGCGCCGCCCGCTGGGCGAGTGGGTCTGCCTGCAGGCGCGCACCGCGCTCGGCGGCAACGGCTGCGGGCTGGCCGAATCGGCGCTGTACGACGAACAGGGCCTGATCGGCCGCGCCACGCAGAGCCTGGCGGTGCGCCTGCGCTAGGCTGGCGCGCGCGGGCCTTGAAGTCGCCCACCGGGGCCGCACCTGCGGATCTTCGACGGCTTCGCCCCACTGCCCTTGTCCCCCTGGTTCGCCGTCGGCCTGCTGCTGCTGCTGGCCCTTGCCGCCCTGACCGGCCCGGCCGTCTGGCGCAGGATGCGCCGCGCGCGGCTGCTGCGGCAACCCTTCCCGGCCACCTGGCGCCGCATCCTGCGTCGCCGCATGCCCTACTACGCCCGCATGCCGGCCGACCTGCAGAAACGCCTGCGGCGCCAGGCGCAGCTGCTGCTGGCCGAAAAACCCTTCATCGGCTGCGCCGGGCTGCAGATCAGCGACGAGATGCGCGTGCTGATCGCGGCCCAGGCCGCGCTGCTCCTGCTCGGCGGCGACAAGGGCGGCTTCGCAAACTTGCGCGAGGTGCTGGTCTATCCCGGCGCCTTCGTCGTCGACCGCACGCTGCCCGACGAGGCCGGCCTGCAGCGCGATCAGCGGCGCGTGCACGCCGGCGAGTCCTGGCAGCGCGGGCAGGTGATCCTGTCCTGGGACGACGTGCTGCGCGGCGCCGCCGACCCGACCGACGGCGACAACGTCGTGATCCACGAATTTGCGCACCAGCTCGACCAGCAGCGCGGCACGGCCAGCGGTGCGCCCTTTCTCGGCCACCGCGACCGCTACCCGGCCTGGGCCGCGGCCTTTGGTGCCGCCTATGCCGAGGTGCGCCAGCGTGAGGCGCAGGGTGAACGCACCCTGATCGGCGCCTACGGTGCCAGCGCGCCGGCGGAGTTCTTCGCCGTCGCCAGCGAACGCTTCTTCGAATGCCCGGATGCCTTGCAGGCAGTGCACCCGGCGCTGTACCGCGAGCTGTCGACCTACTACGGCGTGGACCCGCTGAGCTGGTGACGGCGTGCCGGCGCCGGTTCGGCGACACTGGCGCATGACGATCAACAAAGTGGCCCTGATCACCGGCTCGGGCACCGGTGTCGGCGCGGCCAGCGCCCTGGCCCTGGCGGCCCGCGGCTGGCATGTGGTGATCCACTACGCCAGGAGCGAAGCCGAGGCGCGCGCCAGTCAGGCCGCCTGCGACGCGGCCGCGGCGCAGGGTGCCGAGACCCTGCTGCTGCAGGGCGACGTGGCGCAGGACGCCGACTGCCGCGCGCTGGTCGAGGCCACCGCCGCGCGCTGGGGCCGCATCGACGCCCTGGTCAACAACGCCGGCGTCACCCGTTTTGCCGGTGCGGCCAACTGGGACGCGATCGACGCCGAGACCTTCCAGCACATCGTCGGCGTCAACGCGCTCGGCAGCTTGCAGATGATCCGCGCCGCCGCCCCGCAGCTCAAGGCGGCAGCGGGCAGCGTGGTCAACGTCAGCTCGATCGCCGGTGCGCTGGGCATCGGCTCGTCGGTGGCCTATATCGCAAGCAAGGGCGCGCTGAACGCGATGACCCTGTACTTTGCGCGCGCGCTGGCACCCGAGGTGCGCGTCAACGCCGTCTGCCCGGGGATGATCACGACGCGCTGGTTCGTCGACGGCCTGGGCCAGGCGGCCTTCGACAAGGTCAAGGCGTCCTACGAAGCGCGCGCGCCGCTCGGCCGCGCCTGCAGCGCCGACGACGTGGCCGAAGCCGTGGTCTGGCTGGTCGACGGCGCACGCTGCGTCACCGGCGAGCTGCTGATGCTCGACGGCGGCATGCACCTGGGCGCAAAGAGCGGCGTCACGATTGCGGGGCGGGGCTGATCGGTGTGATCGGTTTCAGGCGGCGTGCGAGGGATGTCGAATCGCGCCCGCGCGAAACGTCTTAGCCCTATGCGGCACCCGCCGCATCTTCATCCGATGGCATCCCGATGCACCCCACCGACCCGCCCAACCTCGCCACCGCGGCCGCTGCGCCCCCGACGCCTGAGCGCTCGCTGTGGCAGGTGCTAGGCGACGCGATTCGCGGCACCGGCGCGGACTAAACGAAGATCCCGCTGCGCCGGGCCGTGTTCCTGCTTGCGGTGCCGATGGTGCTGGAGCTGGTGCTCGAGTCGACGTTTGCGGTCGTCGACATCTGGTTCGTCGCCCGGCTCGGCGCCTCGGCGGTGGCGACGGTCGGGCTGACCGAGACCTTCCTGTTCCTGCTCTACGCCATCGGCATCGGCCTGGCGATGGCCGTGACGGCGGTCGTCGCGCGGCGCACCGGCGAAGGCGACCGTGCCGCGGCCGCCGTCAGCGCCGTGCAGGCGATCTGGATCGCGGTGCTGGCGTCGCTGCCTTTTGCGGCCGCCGGCATCTTCTTCGCGCGCGAGCTGCTGCAGCTGATGGGTGCCGATGTGTGGACGCTGACGCACGGCGCGCGCTACCTGCAGTGGATGCTGGGCAGCAACCTCGTCATCATGCTGCTTTTCGTGGGCAATGCGGTCTTCCGCGGTGCCGGCGACGCGGCGGCCGCGATGCGCGTGCTGTGGGTGGCCAATGCCCTGAACATCGTGCTCGACCCGATCCTGATCTTCGGGCTCGGGCCGATCCCGGCGCTGGGCGTCGAGGGCGCGGCCATCGCCACCGTCATCGGCCGCGGCAGCGGCGTGGCGATGCAGCTGTGGATCCTGTTGCGCGGCGGCCGGCACATCCGCATCGTCGCGGCGCAGATGGGGCTCGACGCGGGCATCTTCTGGCACATCGTGCGCACCTCGCTCGGCGGCATCGGCCAGATGATCGTGGCGATGACGGCGTGGATCTTCCTGATGCGCATCCTGGCCAGCGTCGGTCGTGACGCGGTGGCCGGCGCGACGATCGCCATCCGCATCATGATGTTCACCCTGATGCCGGCCTGGGGCATGTCCAACGCCGCGGCCACCCTGGTGGGACAGAACCTCGGCGCCGGCGAGCCCGGGCGTGCCGAGGCGTCGGTGTGGCGCATCGGCTGGATGAACATGGTGCTCACCGCCGGCGTGTCGGTGCTCTTCTATCTCTTCCCGCACGAGCTGATGCGCCTGTTCACCGACGAGCGCGCCGTGGTCGACATCGGCGCCGAGTGGCTGCAAATCCTGTCGTACTCGTACTTCGTCTACGGCTGGTGGATGGTGGCGGTGCAGGCCTTCAACGGCGCCGGCGACACCGTGGCGCCGACCAAGATCAACCTGGTGTTCTTCTGGCTGATCCAGATTCCGCTGGCCTGGGGGCTGGCGCTGCAGCTGGGCCTGCAGGCCAGCGGCGTCTTCTGGGCCGTGTTCGTGTCCGAGACCTCGGTGGGGCTGTTCACGCTGTGGCTGTTCACGCGCGGGCGGTGGAAGACGGTAAGGGTGTGAGCGGGGCGGGCGCCTGCCGAGCGTTGTCCGGGCCGGGATCGCAGCGCATGATGGCCTTCGACCCTCTGCGGAACTTCGATCCATCCAACTCGGGGCCTCAAAGTGGACGGCGGCAGGGCGATCTTGATCGGTGATCTCGCACGTCTTGCCAGGCGGACCGCCGTGGTTCGAGTTCGGCGCAGGGTTGCCGACACATCGGGAGGGTGACTGGCCATCGACTTACTACGTAAGCCGCCCTATAATGAAGTTCTATCGCTTCGTCTGGAATTCAACATGTCGACGCTCCTAGTCTCCTCAAAGGGCCAGATCGTGTTGCCCGCCGCATTGCGGCGCCGGCTCGGTATGGGTGCAGGCGCCAGGATCGAAGTGCTTGAGGAATCGGACGGGCTGAAGCTGCGCGTCGTGCGGTCGGTCGCGACGGCCGACATGACTGGGATGGTGGGCATGGTCAAGGCGCCGGCGCGCGGCGTTCCACGTCGCCTGGAAGACTTCGATCCGGCTTCTGTGCTGACCCGTTCGCGGCGTGGCAAGTCATGAGGGCCCTGGATACGAACGTCCTGGCCCGCTTCTTCGTCGATGATGCGGACGACGCACACGCCGCCAAACAACGTCCTGCCGCCGTCGCCGCGCTCTCCGAACGATCGTTCGTCTCGGTGACCGTGGTGCTGGAACTGGAGTGGGTCATGCGTGGGTTCTATGGGCTGCCCACGAGGGACATTTCCAGAGTGTTGCGAGCGCTGGCGAGCATCGAGCACGTCACGCTCGAAGATCGCGACGCGGTACTGGTGGCGGTCGATGCGTTCGACAAGGGTCTCGATTTCGCCGATGCGCTGCACCTGGCACGCAGTTCGCGTGCATCCGGATTCGCGACATTCGACCAACGACTCGCGAAGCGAGCAAAGGGTCTCGCACTAGCGCCGCCTGTGGAGTTGCTTTCCTAAAGAACTCCGGACGACTTCAAAGCCGCCGTCCGAGAGCAACCAGGGATGGCCGGGACTGCCAGTACCCCGCGGTCGCCGGGAACCTCCTTCCGCTGTACGGCCTACCCGGCCGACTGCTTCCGCAAGGCTTGGCCGGCTCGAGTCGACCCGGAGCCGTGATCGGCCGCCCTGATTTCGTCGCGGCAAAGCCGCCGGTCAGATCACCACCCACGCACCTGACGGGTGGGTTCGTGGCGCGGCCTGCGGCAGCATTCCCGGATCTGGACGTGTTTCCTGCAGCCGGCTTGACAACTGTTGTCAAGCCGAACAAGATGCCTGCATGAGCCGCCAAACCATGAGCTTTGCCTTGCCGGAGTCGATGCGCGAGTACATCGACAGCCGGGTCGCCGCCGGCAACTACGGCAACACCAGCGAGTACATCCGCGAACTGGTCCGCCGAGATCAGGAAGAGCAGGCCAAGAAGCGGCTTCGCGATCTCATCGAAGAAGGGCTGGCATCCGGGCCTGGTCGGCGTCGCACCAAGGCGGACGAGAAGGAACTGCTGGCGATCGCTCGCGGCAAGATCGATTGAAGCCGGCAGTCCTGCGCCCGCAGGCGCTGCGCGATCAGCAGGGCGAGGTCAGGTACTACCGCAAGGAGGGTGGCACCCGTGTGGCAGTGAAGCTGGCCAACGCCACCAACGCCGCGCTTGACCAGATCGAACTCGATCCTGGCATCGGCTCACCGACACTCGGCAAGCTCCTCGGCATTCCGGGGCTTCGGACCTGGCGGGTGGCGAAGTTCCCGCTGCTCTGGTGCTACTTCGAACGCGCAGACCAGCTGGATGTAGTCCGGCTGTTGGGCGAGCGTCAGAACATCGCCGCGATCTTGGGCGACGAGTTCACCTCGAACTGACGGCATCAGGATCGCGCCGAGCGCAGGTCCAACGCTCGATGACTGGTCGATGGCAGCTTGTTGGCCAAGTTGGCCGGCTGGAACCGACCCCAAACCGGCCAGATCGGACCGCCAACACCTTGACCTGCAGCGGACGCCCACCGTCAACTGGAGGCTGAGCGCTCAGGTCTGCGTGGCGTTCGACAAGCCCCCTCGCTGCATAGGGGCTGTCTGGCCCGGGGTGCCTGCAATGAGCGCCGGCCGAGATTCTTGCGGCACGGCGGACGTCGACAAGGAGCTTGTCAGTCGCCGACGAGATGTGGCACGGGGCGCGCCGGAGCGGGGCGCTCAAAGAAGCCCCAGGTCAATCGGCGCCGCCTCCCGATCACGGCCCGCATCAGCAGCGCGACGACCAGCACCCCGGCGTGCCATGCCGCAGCGTCGGCGCGCGTGGCCGCAGGATCCACCAGCGCGCGCCAGGTCACGAAGCCAAGCGTGCCATGGACCGCGGTGAAGAGGCCGAGGACGGCATTCACATGCCAGCTGAGCCACCACCGGGGCTGCAACGGCGCACGCGACCAGGCGAAGTGGATCATCGCGCTGCCGTAGGCCAGGCCGACCCACGACAGCACGCTGGCCACCGGGTCGCCTTTGACCAGCCCGGCGGCCAGCACGACGGCGCCGAGCACCGCGATCAGCGGCCCCAGCACGCGGAAATGCACGCCCCGGAAGCGCTCCGGCTGATCCTTCCAGCGGATCGCGGTCCAGGCCACGGTGACCACGGCGCCCACGCACGCCGACAGGTAGACCAGCGAGACGACCCAGCCCGGATCGAAGGGCACCGGCCGCATCAGCACCACCGGCGGCACGGTCAGCACCGTGGCCAGCATGGCCAGGAAGAAGGGCCGGCCGGTGCGTCGATGTCGCTCGCTGCCCTTGACGCTGAGGAAGGTGCCCCAGAATAGCGCCATCGCCAGGCTGCCAACACCGATGTGGGCCCAGAGCGCATGATCGAACCGCATGCCGACCTCACTGGAAGTTTACGAGCGTAAAATAGCACAAAGATTTACGCGCGTAAAGCAATGACGAAGATCAGCGACGACACCCGGGCCGCGATCCTTGAAAGTGCCTGGGACCTGATGGCCGAGCAGGGTCGGCTGGACGCCGGCATGGCCGAAATCGCGGCCGCAGCCGGGGTCTCCCGGCAGACCCTGTTCCTGGCCTTCGGCAACCGGGCCGGGGTGCTGGTGGCGATGGCGCGGCACCGGGACATGCAGAGCGACCACGTGCCGCGCATGCGGCAGATCGCCGCCACCGGGCGCGACGCCGTGGCCTTGCACGCCTTCGTGGACGCATGGCTGGACTATCTGCCCGTGGTCTACCCGGTGGCGATCCAGCTGGAGACGCACTCGCTGTCCGATCCCGACGCCAATGCCGCCTGGCAGGACCGCATCTTCAGCCAAGGGGTGCGCATGGGGCTGGACCGAATCCTCGGCCAGATGGTGGCAGGCGGCGGCCTGCGCGCCGACCAGAGCCCGTCGAGCCTGGCCGACCTGTGCCTGACCCTGCTGGTGCCGTCGGCGTGGCGCTACCTGGGCGTCGAACGGGGCTGGACCTTGGAAGCCTTCGCGCGCTCGCGCCATGTGCTCATCGACACCCTGCTGGCCGATGCCGCGCCTGCACCGGGACGCGGCCGCGCGCGGGTGCGGCGACGCTGACGCCCCGGCGCTCGCCCTGGGTGTGCGACTGGGCGTTGAACTGCCGGCAAGCGGCACTCGGCAGGTGTCCGCACCTGGCCGATCGGCGTCAGCCGCAGCTCAAAGACCAGCGCCCAACAAGGCACACCGGCCCATCGTGCCTCGGGTCCGGTGCCGCCTCAGGCCGGCGTGCAATTGCGCGGCCTGCGCGTGACCGAACGCGCGCGCCCCGCCAGATCAGCCCACGACCCGCGGCACCATCACCGCCGCATCCACCCCCTGCGCGCGCAGCCCGTCGGCCAGCGCCTCGCCACACAGGATCCCCGCGGCCAGCATCGCCGCGGCGTGGGCGCTCTGGATGCCATAACCGCCCTGTCCGGCAAGCCAGAACAGGCCCTGCGCATCGGCGCCGATGACCAACTCGCCGTCGGGCGAGAAGGTGCGCAGGCCGGCCCAGCTGCGCCGCGGGCGGCGGATCTGCAAGCTGGTGTCCTGGCCGATCTCGTGGATCGCGGTGGCGATGTCGAGTTCTTCGGGCATCACGTCGTGCGCCGGCACCGGGTCGGCATTGGCCGGGCTGCCGAGCAACTGGCCGGCGTCGGGCTTGAAGTACCAGCGCTCGTCGATGGCGGCCGTCACCGGCCAGTCGCGCCAGGTCAGGTCGACCGGCGGGTCGAAGGTGAAGGCGCTGCGGCGCTTGGGTTGAAGTCCCTGCGGCGGGCTGCCGCAACGCTGCGCCACGCTGTCGGCCCAGGCGCCGGCGGCGTTGACCAGGCGTTCGGCGCGCAGCCTGCGGCCGTCAGTCAGCACCAGGGTCCAGGCGCCGCGCTCGCGGCGCGCCGAGGCCAGCTCGGCGCCGCAGTGCAGCAGGGCACCATGGCGTCTCGCGCCGCGCAGATAACCCTGATGCAGCGCATGCACGTCGACGTCCATCGCATCCGCTTCCCACAGGGCGCCGAGCAGATCGGTGCGGCGCAGCACAGGCACCCGGGCCAGCGTGTCGGCCGGCGACAGGTGTTCGATCAGCGTGCCGGTGGCGCGCAGGCTGCGTTCGGTGGCGTCGAGTTGCGCCGCGTGCGCTGACCACGCGACGTAGAGCGCGCCGCGTGGCGACAGGATCGGGGTCTCGACAAAATCCGCGGGCGGCCTGGCGTAGAAGGCGCGGCTGGCGCGCGTCAGGGCCCGCGCCTGCGGCGGGCCGTAGCTTTCCATGAACATCGCGGCGCTGCGGCCGGTGCTGTGCACGCCGGGCTGGTCCTCGCGCTCGAGCAGCAGCACCTGCGCCCGCGGTGCGAGTGCCCAGGCCAGCGCCGCTCCGGCGATGCCGGCGCCGACGATGGCGACCTCGGTGTGCATCGCGCCGCGCCGCCTTCAGCGCCCGTCGCGCATCAGGGTGCTCTTGCCGAACAGGCTTTCCACCAGGTCCACCGCCAGCGCGGCGGTCTTGTTGCGCACGTCGAGTGCCGGGTTCAGCTCCATGATGTCCAGGCTCGCGAGCCGGCCGCTGTCGGCAATCATCTCCATGCACAGCTGCGCCTCGCGGTAGGTCGGCCCGCCGGGGATGGTGGTGCCGACGCCGGGGGCGATCTCGGGGTCGAGGAAGTCGACGTCGAAGCTCACATGCAGATGGGTGTGGGCATCCATCGTCGCCAGCGCCAGCTCCATCGTGTGGCGCATGCCCATCTCGTCGATGTAGCGCATGTCGAAAACCTCCAGCCCCACCTGGTGCACGAGCCGCTTTTCGCCGGCGTCGACGCTGCGGATGCCGATCTGGCGCACGGACTTGGGGTTGAGCGCCGGCACCGTGCCGCCGATTTCGATGAGGGCTTGCGGGCCGTGGCCGCACAGGCAGGCGACCGGCATGCCGTGGATGTTGCCGCTGGGCGTGAGCACGCTGGTGTTGAAGTCGGCGTGTGCGTCCAGCCACAGCAGGCGCAGCTTCTTGCCCGCTGCGCGGCAGTGGCGGGCGACGGCGCTGATGCTGCCGATGCCCAGGCAGTGGTCGCCACCGAGCAGGATCGGCAATCGCCCTTCAGTGAGTTCGCCGTGCACGGCCTCGTGCACCGCCTGGTTCCACGCCACGACCTCGGCCAGGTGGCGGTAACCGTAGACCGGTGGCTGCCAGGGGTTGGGTGGGCCGGCGAGGTTGCCGCGGTCGAGCACCTCGAGGCCATGGCCTTCGAGCGCGGCCTGCAGGCCGGCCACACGCAGGGCCTCGGGGCCCATGCTGGCCCCGCGGGCGCCGGCGCCGATGTCGGTCGGCGCGCCGATCAGGGAGACGGGACGGATCATGCGCACATTGTGCGCGCCAGGCTGGCTCAGGTCAGCACCGACTGCTGCGCAATGCCCGCGTCGACCAGCACATGCTGGCCGGTCATGCCGTCGCTGTCGTCGGCGGCCAGAAACAGGGTCGGCCGCGCGACATGGCCCGGGTCGAGGCGGATCTTCAGACACTGCGCGTCCAGGAAGGCCTGGTCGGCCGCCGGGTCGCGGTGCAGGGTGCTCTGGCGTTCGGTGACGATGGCGCCGGGCACGATGGCGTTGACGCGGATCTTGCGCGCCCCCAGCTCGCGCGCCAGCGTGCGCGTCAGGCCCAGGATGCCGGCCTTGGCGGTGGTGTAGCCGGCCAGGTCGGGCCGGCCGCGCATCCAGCTCACCGAGCCCATGTTGATCACGTTGCCGCCGCCGGCCGCGGCCATGCCGGGGGCTACGGACTGGATGGCGAAGAAGTAGTGCCTCAGATTGAGTGCCAGGCGCTCGTCCCAGAAGTCCGGGGTCACGTCCTCCATCGCATGGCGGTCGTCGCGGCCGGCGTTGTTGACCAGCACGCGCACCACGCCGACTTCGGCCGCGACGCGCGCCAGCAGCGCCTGGTAGGCGGCCACGTCGCGCACGTCGCAGGCGGCGTACCAGGGCGCAGGGTGGCCGGCGGCACTGCATTGCGCGATCAGCGCATCGCCGCCGCCTTCGCGCGTGCCGCAGAAGGCAACGCGCGCGCCCTGGGCCGCAAAGCTGCGCACCAGCTCGGCGCCGATGCCGGAACTGCCACCGGAGATGAAGATCACGCGGCCCCGCAGCGAAGGGTAGGTGGCGTACACGTTCATGACGGCCAGACCTCCGAGATGTCGACCATCCGCCGCTCGGCGATGCTTCGGTGAGCGGCGATGCCGGTGGCCACGCTGCGCAGGCCTTCTTCGAGGCCGATCTCGGCCGGCCGGCCCTCGCGCAGCGCGGCGGCAAAATGCTGGTGCTCGATGAAGGAGGCGCCGAAATGGGCGCCGGCATAGCGGATGTTCGTGTCCCACACCCGGCGCACCGAGACGCCGCGCCCGCTGCCGGATTTCTCGCCCCAGACGGCGCGCCGGCCCCAGTCCTCGCGCCGGCTGTGGCGCAGGGCAAGCGAGGGCAGCAGCGATTCGAGCTTGCCCTCGTCGCCGACGATGACCAGATGTTCGTTGTCGGTGGATCCCTCGGCAAACATGCACAGATCCAGGCAGGCGCGTGCGCCGCCCGGGTACTCGACGATCACGTAGGCGTTGTCCAGGATGTCGGGCGTCCTCGGGCCATCGGGGCCGGGGTAGGACTCGTCGAGGTGGTTCACGCTCTGGCCGCCGCTGGCGAACACGCGTGCCGCAGGTTCGCCGACGATCAGGTCCATCAGGTTGAAGTAGTGGCAGCATTTTTCGACCAGGGTGCCGCCGGTGTTGGCGCTGAAGCGGTTCCAGTCGCCGACCTTGGGATAGAACGGTTCGCGGTGTTCGCGGATCGCCACCTGATGGATGCGCCCGACCTCGCCGCCATGTGCCATGCGGATCGCCTCGGCCACCGGCGGCATGTAGCGGTATTCCTGCGCCACCCAGGTCAGCGCGCGGCGCCCGGCGGCCTGCTTCAGCAGCGCCAGGCCGTCTTCCATGCGCGTCACCAGCGGCTTTTCGGCCAGCAGATGCAGGTCGGTGGCGAGCACGTCGCGCAGCACGGCGGCATGGGTGAAGTTGGGCGAGGCGACGATCACCGCGTCGCAGCGGCCACTGTCCAGCAGCGCGCGGTGGTCGTCGAACATCGCGGGCGTGAAGCGCGCAGCGTGGGCCGTGGCGTCGGCCTGCGCGCGGCTGTTCGCATCCGGGTCGGCGATCGCCGTGACCTCGGCGCCGCCGAGTGCGGCCAGGTTCAGGATGTGCTCACGGCCCATGCTGCCGCAGCCGATGATGCCCCAGCGGATGGTGTTCATTCAGAAGTCTCCTTTCGGCCCGCAGCGGCCATTGGCCGCTCCGGGCCGCAAGGCCCTGCATGCGGCTCCCCCGAGCCCCCTCCGGGAAGGGGCTCCAGCGTGTCCGACGGCTCCCCGCCAGCCCCCCTCCAGGAGGGGGACTCCAGCTTGTTCGACGAGTCGGCCTCCCGGCCGACCGGCTCGCGCGGGCCGCTCCGTGCCGATGGCCGACATCAGTCTCACCCCTTCAATCCCCCCTGCGTCAGGCCACCGACCACCCGTTCCTGGAAGACGGCGATCAGCACCGCGATCGGCACGATGGCGACGATCAGTGCCGCCGAAATCAGCGGCCAGGGGAAGGCGAATTCGGTCTGGTACAGGGTGATGCCCACCGGCAGCGTGCGCATCGACGGGTTGGCGTTCAGGCTCAGTGCGAGCAGGAACTCGTCCCAGGCATTGACGAAGGCCAGGATGCCGGCGGTGAAGACACCCGGCGCGGCGAGCGGCACGACCACCCGCCACAGGGCGCCGAAACGGGTGCAGCCGTCGATCATGGCGGCGTTCTCCAGGTCGCGCGGGATGCTCTGGAAGAAGCTCACCAGCACCAGGGTGCACACCGGCAGGCTGAGCACCGTGTAGGGCAGCACCAGGGCGATGTAGGTATTGAGCAGGCCGAGCGCGCGCATGGTCTCGAAGATCGGCACCAGCAGCGTGATCAGCGGGAACATGCTGGACGCGACGATGGTGGTCAGGATCCAGTCGCGGCGCTTCAGGTTCAGGCGTGCGATGGCATAGGCCGCGCAGGCCGAGACGAGCAGGGTCAGGATCGTCGACAGCCCGGCCACGGCCACGCTGTTGCCCAGGAAACGCAGCAGCGGCTGGTCCTCGAAGGCGCGGATGTAGTTGTCCAGCGTCGGCCGGTGCGGCCAGTAGGTGATCGGCCGCGCGACGAGTTCGGTCTCGGTTTTCAGTGAGGTCAGCAGGATCCACAGTGCCGGGAAGAAGCCGTTGATCACGACCAGGGCCGCCGCGGCGAAACGCAGCCTGCCGCTGCTCCAGATGCCGTCGTTGCGTGTCGTCATGAGGCTGCCCTACGCGCTGCGCCCGATGCGCCGCAGGTACAGCGCGGTGATGGCGATCGAGATGAAGAACATGAACATCGCCAGCGTGGCGCTGTAGCCGATGTCACCGTATTCGAGCGCGTTCTTGTGGATCAGCATGGCCAGGGTTTCGGTGGCGTTGCCGGGGCCGCCGCGCGTCATCGTGTAGGGGATGTCGAAGGTCTGCAGCGCCGTGATGGTGCGAAAGATCATCGCCACCACGATGGACGGGATCAGCATCGGCAGCGTCACCTGCCAGAACTGCTGCCATTTGCTGGCGCCGTCGACCTCGGCCGCTTCGTACAGCGACGACGGGATCATCTGCAGCCCGGCCAGCAGGATCAGGGCCATGAAGGAACTGCTCTTCCAGATGATGGTCAGGCAGATCGCCGCCATCGCCCAGCCCGGGCGCAGCAGCCACATCGTCGGCTCCGGCTCGACATGGCGCAGCAGGTCGTTGACGAAGCCGTACTCGGTGTGGAAGAACCACGCGAAGATCAGCCCCGCGAACGACAGCGGCAGCGCCCAGGGCAGCAGCAGGGCCAGGCGCACCGGCCAGCGCCGCTTGAAGGGCAGGTTGGCCAGCAAGGCCAGGCCCAGGCCCACCAGCAGCGAGCCGGGCACGGTGACGATCGTGATCAACAGCGTGTTCCAGGCCGCCTTGCGGAAGTCCTTGTCCTGCCAGACCAGGGCGTAGTTCTCGAGACCGACGAAGACCGCCTTGCCGCCGCCCTGCAGGCGCAGGTCGTGCAGGCTGGCCCACATCAGCCGGCCGATCGGGTAGACCACGATCAGGGCCAGCAGCGCGAAGGCCGGCAGCAGCAGCGCGATCGCCAGCGTGCGGTCGGAGGGGTCGCGCAGTTTCTGAAACATGGCAGGACGGCAGGGCGGCAGTACAGGGCTAGCGCATCACGCGGCGCAGACGGTTTTCGATCTCGTCCACGCCTTCGGCCGGGGTCTTGGTGCGCGCCAGCACGGCGCTGGTGGTGGTGCGGATGACGTCGCTGACCTCACCGTAGCGCTCGCTCTTGGGCCGCGCCTGGCCGGCGATGACGACGGCGGCGGCGTCCTTGAACCAGGGCACGGCCTTGACGACATCGGCGTCGGCATAGACCTGCGGGTACACCGGCAGCAGCGAACCCTGGATGGCGAGGAACTTGCTGGCCTCGGGGCTGCTCATGAAGCGCAGCAGCTTGGCGGCCTCGGCCTTGTTCTTGCTGAAGGCGCTGACCGCCCATTGCCAGCCGCCGATGCAGGTGGCGCTCTTGCCGCCGGCCATCGCCGGCAGCGGCATCACGCCGACCTTTCCGACGACGGTGCTTTCCTTGTCGGTCTGGAAGCGGTTCCAGGCGAAGCCCCAGTTGATCGCGAAGACGACCTGCCCGGCCTCGAATTCGTTGACCGTGTCGCCGGTCTTGACCTCGGCGATGTTCTTCTTCATCACGCCCTGGTCGACGAGGCCGAGCCAGGTCTGCAGGCCCTTGGCGGCGGCGGCCTTGTCCAGCGTCATCTTGCCGGCGGCGTCATTGAAGGCCTTGCCCTGGCTCCAGTAGGGCAGCAGGAAGGTGCAGACCGCACCTTCGATCGGTGCCCCCTGGATCGACAGGCCCTGCAGGTTCGGCTTGCCTTCGGCGGCGAGGATCTTCTTGCTCGCTGCAGCCAGTTCGTCCCAGGTCTTCGGCTCGGCCACGCCGTGCTTGGCGAGCAGGTCTCGGCGGTAGTACATGAACATGCTGTCGGCAAAGGCCGGCAGCGCGGCGATCTTGCCGTCGACGACGTTGGCGCTGGCGTACACCGGCAGATAGGGCGCCAGCACCTGGGTCGGCTCGCCGAGGTAGGCATTCAGCGGTTCGACCCAGCCCGAGCCGTAGTACTGCGCCGGGTTGACGACGTCGATCAGGAAGGCGTCGATCGCCGAGTCCTTGGCATTGAGCACGGTCGAGAGGTACTGGCGCTGCAGTTCACTGGTCGCGCCGCCGGTCTCGATCTCGATCTTCACGCCGGGATTCTTCGCCTGGTACTGGTCGAAAAGCTGGCGCATCAGGTCCGGACGCTGGCCGGAGCCGCCGGAAAACACGCGCAACGTGGTGTCGGCCAGCGCGGGGCCGGCCGCCAGCGCGGCGACGAGTGCCAGGGCGGCGAGGGTGGTGCGACGGTGCATCGAAGGTCTCCTTGGTTGCCGGGAATGCGTCAGACGGCCGACCCGGTCTCGGCGTTGAACAGGTGCAGATGCTGCGGGTGCAGGTGCAGCGTGACGGGGCTGCCCGCCGGCTGGCGGAAATCGGCGGCCAGGCGGGCGATCAGCTCGCTGCCGCCGACCTTCAGCGTGACCAGGGTTTCGGCGCCCAGGGGTTCGAGCAGCACCACCTCGGCCGGCAATGCCAGGTCGTGCTCGCTGGCGCGTGCCAGGCGCAGGTTTTCCGGCCGCACACCAAGCTTGAGCGGCGCAGTCGGCGCGCGCGCGGCGAGTTCGCGCGGCAGCGGCAGGCGCAGGCCCTGCAGGTCGGCCTGGCCGTCGATCAGCGTGACGTCGATCAGGTTCATCGGCGGCGCGCCGGTGAAGCCGGCGACGAAAAGCGCCGCCGGGCGGTTGTAGATCGCGTCCGGCGTGTCGTACTGCATCAGCCGCCCGGCCGACAACACGGCGATGCGGTCGGCCATCGTCATCGCCTCGACCTGGTCGTGGGTGACGTAGATGATGGTCGCACCCAGGCGCTGGTGCAGGCGCTTGATCTCGCTGCGCATCTCGTGGCGCAACTGGGCGTCGAGGTTGGACAGCGGCTCGTCGAAGAGAAAGACCTTGGGCTGGCGCACGATGGCGCGGCCGATGGCCACCCGCTGGCGCTGGCCGCCCGACAGCGCCGCCGGGCGGCGTTCGAGCATGTGCTCGATCTTCAGCAGCCGGGCCGCGTCCATCACCCGGCGCTGGATCTCGGCCTCGGCGGTCTTGCGCAGGCGCAGCCCGAAGGCCATGTTCTCGAACAGGGTCTTGTGCGGGTACAGCGCGTAGTCCTGGAAGACCATCGCGATGTCGCGCTGGCGCGGCGGCAGGTCGTTGACACGCTGGCCGGCGATGCGGATCTCGCCGTCGCTGATGCCTTCGAGCCCGGCCACCATGCGCAGCAGGGTGCTCTTGCCGCAGCCCGAGGGCCCGACGAAGACCACGAACTCGCCGTGCCTGACTTCGAGGTCGATGCCATGCACGACCTCGACGCTGCCGTAGCGCTTGCGGATGGCCTGCAGTTCGACGTTCGCCATGGCGCGGGCCTAGTAATTGCCCTGGATCGTCGGCGCGCTGGCGCGCAGCGACTTCAGCGCCGCGGTGCAGGCGCGCATGTACAGGCCCAGGTCCGACGCCAGGCCGACGAAGTCATAACCCGCGTCGCGCATCTGCTGCACCTGTTCCACCTGGCCCATCACGGTGCCGATGCGCATGCCGACGGCGCGCGCGCGTCTTGCCGCGTCGTGCATCGCAGCGACGACGTCCGGGTGTCCGACCTGGCCGGGCAGGCCCATCGTGCCGCTCAGGTCGCCGGGGCCGAGGAACAGGGCGTCGACGCCGGGCACCGCGGCGATGGCTTCCAGATTGGCCAGCGCGGTGGGTGTCTCGATCTGCAGGATCACGCCGACCTGCGTATTGGCGTGCTTGAAGTGGTCGGGCACGGTGCCGAACTTCGAGGCCCGGCTCATCGCCGCCATGCCGCGCAGGCCTTCGGGCGGATAGCGCGTGGCCGCCACGGCGGCGGCGGCCTCGGCCGCATCCTGCACGAAGGGAACGAGCAGGGTGTGGGCGCCGCAGTCGAGCACACGCTTGATGATCACGGCGTCGTTCCAGGGCACGCGCACGATGGGCAGCATCGGGCTGCCGAGACTGGCCTGCAGCAGGCTGACCAGCGACCCCAGGTCGAGCGGTGTGTGCTCCATGTCGAGCACCGCCCAGTCGAAGCCGGCGTGGCCGGTGGCTTCGGTGAGCATCGGGCTGGCCGACATGGTCCAGGTGCCCAGTGGGACGCCGGACACGCCGACGCGGTCGAACAGTTGGTCGAAGGGTTTCATCAGAAGATGTCCGGTTCGGGCGTGGGCGCCGTGCCCATCAGGAAATCGAAGTCGCAGCCCGCATGGGCCTGCGTCACATGCTGCTCGTACAGCGCGGTGAAGCCGCGCGCATAGCGTGATGCGGGCGGCGTCCACGCGGCACGGCGGCGGGCCAGCTCGGCTTCGTCGACACACAGGGTCAGGCTGCGCGCCTCGAGGTCGAGCGCGATCTGGTCACCGTCCTGCACCAGGGCCAGCGCACCACCGACGGCGCTTTCCGGGCTGACATGCAGCACGCAGCTGCCGTAGTGGGTGCCGCTCATGCGCGCGTCGCTGATGCGCAGCAGGTCGCGCACACCGGCGTCGAGCAGCTTCTTCGGGATCGGCAGATTGCCCCATTCGGGCATGCCGGGCGCGCCCACCGGGCCGCCGCCGCGCAGCACGAGCACGCTGTCCTCGTCCACCGGCAACGCCGGGTCGTGGATGCGCGCCATCATGTCGGCCGGGCCGTCGAAGACGATCGCGCGGCCGCGGTGGCGGAAGTAGCGCGGGCTGGCGGCCGAAGGTTTCATCACCGCACCGTCCGGACACAGGTTGCCGCGCAGCACGGCCAGCGTGCCGCTGGCACTGACCGGTCGGTCCAGCGGGCGGATGACCTCGTCGTCCAGCGGCTCGCGGCCTTCGAGTTCTTCGCGCCAGCTGCGGCCGGTGACCACAAGCTCGTCCAGATGCAGCCGGTCGCGCAGCCGGTGCATCAGGGCCGGCGCGCCGCCGGCGTAGTGGAAGTCTTCCATCAGCCGGTCGCCGCTGGGGAACAGATTGGCCAGCACCGGCACCTCGCGGCCCAGGCGGTCGAGGTCGTCCAGGCTCAGCGCCACGCCGGCGCGGCCGGCCATCGCCAGGATGTGGATGACGGCATTCGTCGAGCCGCCGAGTGCCATCTGCACCGTGGCCGCATTGAGGAAGGCGCCGCGCGTGAGCAGCTTCTGCGGGGTCAGACCTGCGTGCACCATGCCGACGATGCGCTCGCCGGCGCTGACCGCGTTGCGCACGTTCTGCGCGTCCATCGCCGGCACCGAGGTGCTGCCGGGCAGGGCCAGGCCCAGGGCCTCGACCATCGTCGTCAGCGTGCTGGCGGTGCCCATGGTGTTGCAGGTGCCGGGGCTGCGCGTCATGCGCGATTCCAGCTGCACCCACTCGGCTTCATCGATCTTGCCGGCCTGGTAGTCGTCCCAGAAGACCTTGGTGTGGGTGCCGGCACCCACCGTGCGCGCCTCGCAGCCCAGCGGCGTGCGCCGCAGATGGCGGTCGTTGAGCATCGGGCCGGCGGCGCAGAAGATCGCAGGCAGGCCGGCGCTGATGGCGCCCATCACCGTCGCGGGCGTGGTCTTGTCGCAACCCGCGAGCAGCACCACGCCGTCCACCGGGTGCGAGCGCAGCAGCTCCTCGACCTCCAGCGCCAGCAGGTTGCGGTAGAGCATCGTGGTCGGCTTGACCATGACCTCGCCCAGGCTCAGCGCAGGCAGCTCGAAGGGCGTGCCGCCGGCCATCAGCACGCCGCGCTTGACGCTCTCGGCGCGCTCGCGCAGATGCGCGTGGCAGGGCGACAGATCGCTCCAGGTGTTGATGATGGCGATGCACGGACGCGTCAGAACGTCCTCGCGGCGCAGGCCCATCTGCTGCATGCGCTGGCGGTGCGCGAAGCCGCGCATGCCGCGATCGGCGAACCAGCGCTGGCTGCGCAGTGGGGGAAAGTCCGGGGCCTCGTCATTCATGTTAGCGGTAACATTAACGGACAGATGACACTGCGACCAGAGGGAAAACCCGTGCCCCCCATCGATGACGAGTGCAATGCGCCGCGGCAGCGCCGAGGCCACGGCCGGGCCACGCTGCGCGATGTGGCCGCGGCGGCCGGGGTGACGGCGATCACCGTCTCGCGCTATCTGCGCCAGCCCGGCGTGGTCGCGCCGGCCACGGCAGCGGCCATCCGTGACGCGCTGTCGGCCACCGGCTATGTGCCCAACAAGCAGGCCGGCGTGCTGGCCAGCGGGCGCGGCAGCATCGTGGCGGCGCTGGTGCCCAATCTGGCGCATTCGATCTTCGCCGAGACCCTGCAGGGCCTGGCGCGGGCGCTGGAGGCCGCAGGGCTGGAACTGCTGGTGGCAGCCTCGGGCTACAGCGTCGAGCGCGAGGAAGCGCAGATCCGTGCGCTGCTCGGCTGGGCGCCGCGCGCGCTGGTGATCACCGGCCACCACCACACGCCGGGTGCCTTGAAGCTGCTGCACGACGCGCATGCCGGCGGCTGCACGGTGGTCGAGATGTGGGACCTGCGTCCGCGTGGGCGCAGCGGTTTTGCCCAGGTCGGTTTCAACCACCGCGCCGCCGGACGCACGATGGCCGAACATCTTCTGGCGCGTGGCCGGCGGCGCCTGGTCTATGTGGACAGTGCGGTGACCGGCGACCAGCGGGCACGCGAGCGCGGCGACGGGTTCGTGGCCACGGCGCAGGCCGCCGGTGCGGCCGTGCGGCGCCTGGGCGCGCCCGAGGGCGAGCCGATCGCGGCCGGCCGGGCGGTGATCGACGCCCTGTGGCAGTCCGGCGACCGGCCGGACGGCTGCGCCCTGGCCAACGACCACCTGGCCAGTGGCGCCCTGCTCGGGGCGCAGGCCACCGGCATCGCCGTGCCCGGGCAACTGGCCCTGGTCGGATTCGGCGACTTCGAACTCGCCGCGCATCTGGCGCCCGGGCTGACGACCCTGGCCCCGCCGCGGCGCGAGATCGGCGAGCGCACGGCGGCGCTGCTGCTGGCCCCCCGGGACGACGGCGAGCCGCCGCGGCGCGTGGCCCTGGACTGCCCGCTGGTGCAGCGCGGCAGCAGCTGAGCGCGGCGCGCGGACTGGCCGCGCACGCCGGTGGGCGTCTGGAGCCCTGAACGCCTAGGCTCCCGGTCAGCACCCGGTCGATGGCTGCGCGTCAGGCGCGTACCATCGCGCGGTTTTCATGGAGGCAGTGTTGAATCGGTCAATCTCGGCAGAACCTCGTCCCGGGTCGGTTTCGCCCTTGCGTGCATCCAGTTGCCTGGCTGTCGGCCTGGCGCTGGCCGGCAGCGCTGCGCAGGCGCAACAGGCGCAACAGGCAGCTCCCGAAAACAGCGTGCTCGTGATCGGTTCGCGCCTGCCCGTGACGCCCAGCGGTCTGGCGCAGAACTTCACGATCATCGACCGGCAGCAGATCCGCGCGGGCAATCCGGCGCGGCTTGAAGACGTCCTGGCGCGCACCGAAGGTGTCTACGTCGACCAGGCCGGCAGAGGAGGCTACTCATCGCTCTATTTGCGCGGCGCCGAGAACAGCCACCTGCTGATCATGGTCGACGGCGTGAAGATGAACGACCCGACGACCACGCGCGGCAGTGCCTACGATCTGTCGTCGATCGACATCGCCCAGGTCGAACGCATCGAGTTGCTGCGCGGGCCGGCATCGGCCATCTACGGCGGCGAGGCGCTGGCCGGCGTGCTCAACATCATCATGAAGAAGCCCGACGGCGCGGGTGTTCAAGGCAGCGGTTACGCCGCGTGGGGCCAGGGCGACTACCGCAAGATCGGCGCCGCCGCGAGCTTCGGCAACCCGGCCCTGACGGGCCAGGTCAGCGCGGGAACCAGCGACGATGGCAGCCGCAGCAGTGATTCCATGTTGAAGCTGCACACGGTGTCGGCGGCGATCGGCCTGGCGCCCGGGTCGGCCATCGATGCGCGGGTCTTCGGCCATCGCGACACGCGCAAGAGCGAGGCCTATCCCGACGACAGCGGCGGGCCGCGTCTGGCGGTGCTCCGTGACAAGACCCTGCGCGAGTCCACCGACAGCGTCTACGGCGTGCAACTGGGGTGGGGCGAGTTGCGGACCGTGCGGCTGAGCGGCGTGGCGACCGTCCAGGACCGCAGCGAACATGCCGACAATGCGGCCGTCGACGCGGGCATTCGCTTCCCGGTGCCGGCTTTCCTCAGCGACACCGATTTCCGCCGTCGTGCGCTGCGCATCACCGGCACCCGTGAATGGGGCCCCGAGTTCAGCCTGGTCGCGGGTGCGGAGTACCAGAAGGAAGAGGGCGCGCTCTCCAGTCTGGGCGACTTCGACTTCGACGGCAAGGTCGACGATCTCAGCTTCGCGCTCACACGCAGCACGACCTCGGTGTTTGCCGAGGGCTACGCCCGGATCATGTCCGGGCCATCCTTGCAGCTTGGCGTGCGCCGCGACAAGATCACCGGCATCGACGGCGTGACCACCTGGCACCTTGGATCTGTATGGCCGCTGCCGAACCGCAGCACGACGTTCAAGGCCAGCTACAGCGAAGGCTTCAAGGCACCGAGCTTCTTTGCGCTGGGTTTTCCGATCGGTGCCAATCCCGATCTGGAGCCGGAAACCAGCCGCAACGTCGAACTGATCTGGGCGCAGCGCCTGGATGCCAGGGGTTCGCTGCTGCAGATCAGTGCCTACCGGATCGACTACCGGAACCTGGTCGATTTTGTGGTCGACCCCGTCACCTTCGCACCGCTGAACGTCAACCGCGGCCTCATCGTCGTCAAGGGCATCGAGCCGAAGCTGGACTGGCAGGTGAGCGACGACCTGAAGCTGAGAATCGGCCTGACCTACCTCGATGTCAGCACCCAGGACGGCCTGGCGGCGCTGCGCAACCGACCGACGAAAACGGCCTCGGCCGGTGCCGAGTACAAGGTCGACAAGTCCTCGTCGGTGTTCGCGGCGCTGAACTACACGGGCCACTTCCTCGACCGGTCCAACCCCACCGGAGACATCACGCTGGGCTCGTACAGCCTGCTGGATGTGGGCTACACCTTCAAGTCCGGGCCGCTACAAGCCACGCTCGCCATCGACAATCTGCTCGACCGAAGTTTCGAGCAGTTCGTCGGCTTTCCAGGGCAGGAGCGACGTCTGCGGATCGGCATGCGCGTCAGCTTCTAGCGGCGCAGCCCCCCCTAGTTTGCCCCCGAGCATTGCCGCGGGTTGGCTGGAGGCCGTCAACGCACCGACGTAGTATCCCCAGGGCTCGAGCACCCGCCATGTGCGGGTTGCTGACAAGCGCGCATGCCCTCAAGGCCGGGCGGCCAGGGCGCATGCAGGACACACCTTGAAGAAATGGGGAATCTATGTCGATACGCATGATGCTCGCGGTCCTGGCGGTGGCGGCCACGCCGATGGCGCTGGCGCAGACCGTGCCGCAAACGCCTGCCGAGGTGGCCCGACCCGGGGGCAAGATCCCGGGCGCGCCGAAGCTTGCGCTGGTCAAGGTGGCTGACGGATTCAACGATCCGGTGGGTGTCACGGCCGCCAACGACGGGTCCGGCCGGATCTTCGTCGTCGAGCGGGTCGGGCGCGTGCGCGTCGTCAACAAGGACGGCAGCGTACGCAAGGAGCCCTTGCTCGACCTGACCAACTTCAACCCGCTGGGCACCGACGTGGCCACCGGTTTCGTCGAACAGGGTCTGTGGTCGATTGCCCTGCATCCGAAGTTCAAGGACAACGGCTTCGTCTTCGTGCACTACTCGTCGCTGCCCTTCAACGGGGCGTCGCTGATCATGCGTTTCACGGTGGACAAGGCCAGCCCCAACATCATCACCAAGGAACAACTGACCAAGTCGGCCAAGGGCATCATGAACATCCCCCAGCCGTACTACAACCACTACGGCGGGATGATCACCTTCGGCCCGGACGGCTACCTGTACATCGGCAAGGGTGACGGCGGCTGGGAAGGTGACCCGCTGAACGTCGGCCAGGACCTGAACAGCATGTTGGCCAAGATCCTGCGGATCGATGTCGACACGCCCGACGACGTGGCCTATACGATTCCGAAGGACAACCCCCTGGCCAAGGCCGACCGGACCCAGCTGATGTCCTTGTTCGGCATCACCGAGCAGGGCTTCACCGCCAATCAGATCGGATCCCGACCCGAGATGTGGGCCTACGGCCTGCGCAACCCCTACAGCTTCCACTTCAACCCGCGCACCAAGGACCTGTTCATCGCCGACGTGGGCCAGAACCATTGGGAAGAGATCGACTGGCAGCCGGCTTCGTCCAAAGGTGGCGAGAACTATGGCTGGAAGCACAACCAGGGTTCGCATTGCCACCCGACCACCGGCCCGGGCGAAAAATGCCCGATCGTCGGCACGCTGCCCGTTGCGGAGTACCCGCACGAAGAGGCCTACCCGGGCGCACCGAAGTCAGCGGCCGGATCGGGCTGCTCGGTGCAGGGTCTGGGCGTTGCCAACTATGGCGGCCTGCAGGACACCTACCTGACCGGCGACTGGTGTTCGGGTCGGCTGTTCGGCGTGGCATGGGACAGCAGTGCCAAGAAGTGGAACCTGCACGAGTTCGGCCAGACGACGCTGCAGTTCACCTCGGGCAACCTGGATGCCGACGGCACCGTGCTGGCCGTCAACTGCTACTGCTTCTATACCGACGACAAAGGCCCGGTGGCCAATCCGAAGGGCGCGCTGTGGCGTATTCTGCCCGCCGACAAGGTACCGGCAGGCGCCGAAGTGGCGCGCATGCGCTGAGCGTCGAGCCGTTCTTCATCGGCGGGGCGCGCACCAGAGTTCGGGTGCGCGCCCCGTTTTCGTTCAACCGTTCAATGCAGGTCGAGCCTGGAACTCCAAGAGATGATCCCAATGCTGGCTTCCTTCAAGCGATTCAGTGCGACACAAGGTGTCGGTGCGCTGCCGGCCATGGTTGCATTGCTGTGTACGGCGTTGTCCGCTGGGGCGCAGCCCGCGCTGTTCAAGCATCCCTTCGACGGCCAGCCGATCGCGACGCCGCTCAAGGACGGCGAGGCGGACACGGCGGCGTTGCAGAGCTTCAAGGCCACCGGCGTGAATGGCTACCGCAACGATCCAAAGGCCACGGCGGCCGGCAAGGAACTCTACGAGCAGTGGTGTCAGGTGTGCCACAACGCCGATGGCACAGGCAAGATGGGCCCGTCCCTGGTCGGCGACAAGTTCACCTACCCACAATCGGCCACCGATGTGGGCATGTTTGCGGTGATCTACGGCGGTGCGGGGGGTGCCATGCAGCCCTTCGCGAAGCGCGAGATCACGCAGGACGAAATCCTCAAGGTGATCGCCTACATCAGAAGCCTGCACAAGTGAACGTCACGCGCCTGGCGCGGCCATGAATCGGCCTGCACCGGCGGCCGCTGGCAGCATCACGGCCGACGCACAACGAGAAAGGGACCCGGCACTGCTGTGCCGGGTCCCTTGCCGTGTTGGTGGGCCCTGAGTGACTCGAACACTCGACCTACGGATTAAGAGTCCGCTGCTCTACCAACTGAGCTAAGA